>DATDGB010000016.1:0-96471 GCA_036522305.1 Candidatus Acidiferrum sp.
GATTACGGGCCACTCGGAATTAATCCTTCCCAACAGTGCATTGCTCGCAGAAACGTTCCTGCAAACTGCTCTGGGTGCGATGATCCAATTCCACTTGATTGCCTGGTTGCGTCGCCCTACCAGTAGCTTGAGTGCCAGGACCGACTTGTCCGGCAACCGCCGCATGCGCGGGTGCCGCGGTTGCCGGGTGACGTTCCACCGCTTCACTTCGATCAGCCGGGGACGGCGTGCCGCAGAACGACCACGCCTTTGCGGAAGCGCCGTTCCTCGACCAGCTCCAGATCCAGCCGCACGCCATCCGAGAAGAACCGCTTTCCGCTGCCGCCGACCACCGGGCAGACAATCATTTGGAACTCGTCGACAAGAGCGGCCCTTATCGCTTGTGCGGCGAGTTCAGGACCGTCAACAGTGATGTCGTGCTCGGCGTTGGCCTTGAGCCGCCGGACTGCGCCGGGATCGAATTCTCGCTCGATCCTTGTCCGCGCGCTGCGCGGTTCGACGAGGGTCCTGGAGTAGACGATCTTCTCCGCCTCCTGCCACTGCCTCGCAAAGTCGAGCACGAACTGTGGTTGATCGCGAACCGTGTGCGCGGTCTCCCAATACACCATTGTGTCGTACATCCTCCGTCCGTAGAGATAGGTGCCGAATGACGACGCAAGCTCGTTGATGTAGGAGTGCAACTCTTCGTCTTCCGGAGCGCCCCAGCCAAAGCGGCCGTGCTCGTCTTCCGTGTAACCGTCCAGCGACATGAGCATTGAGTAGATCAACTTAGCCATGCATCTCACCTTCCATGCACATTAAAACCCTAATAAAGCGGCAAGCGGCTACGACGGAGAAAGGGTCTGCTCTCGAGTGCAACCAGCATAGCTTATCAACCCTTGCGCACCCATCTTGTGGTGATTCCTCTCACGCGAATGGGTCTCGAATGGGCTGGATAGACTTGCGCCCTTTTTTTGCACGTCGTGGATAGATCAGACCCCTGCGACCGCGAATCACGCTCGCCCCAGCTCCTTCCCGCCGTCACACGTACCGAGCGTGCACGGTCACATGCCGCCGTGGAAACCGATTAACTGCGATTAGATCCTTCGCCACGCGAGCAGGCCTGAACTCTCATTGAGCCAAATTGCCTGCTTCAGCCAACGACCACCAGACCTTTTGTCCTATGTAGATAGCGGCGGGCAAGGAAGAGTAAGAAACCGCTTGACATCTGACATAGTGTTATAGTTAGCTATAACAGTACAGGACGAGGAAGTTCGTTGAGGCTGATTGATCGCAAGTTGTGAATCAGCGAATAACCCCGACCCAAGATCAGGAAGAAATGAAACTTGTTAAGGAGAATGACACATGAAATCACTTCGTTATGTGCTGCCCGTTGCTCTGTTGTCGCTTTCCGCCATGGCTTTCGCGCAGTCCGACGCGCACAAGATGGCTGAGCCCAAGGCTCCCGCGCCGAAGTCCGAGGCGCAGACTTCCTTCGACACCATGAAAACCCTCGCGGGGGATTGGGAAGGCCCCGTGAAGGCCGACATGCCGGTAGAAGCGAAAGTGGACATTAAGCCGCTGCACGTCTCGATGCGCGTAACCTCGCGGGGAAACGTCCTCGTGCACGAGTTCCAGGAGGCAGGAACGCCGCTGGACCCCGCAAAATACGACCATCCCGTCACGATGTTGTACGTTGACGTTGACGCAGACCGGCTTACGCTGGTTCATTATTGCGACGCGGGGAACCGGCCGCGCATGACCGGCAAAATATCGCCGGACGGAAAGACTCTGGAATTCGATTTTGCCGATCTTTCCGGCGGCAATAAGTACGGACACATGTACCACGCGGTGTTCACCATCATCGACGCGAACCATCACACCGAGGACTGGACTTACATGATGCCGGGGGACAAGCCGGTCCACGCGCACGTCGACCTGCAGCGGACAAAATGACGCGAGGGTATCTCTCGTGAGGGCTATCTGGAACACATGATGGACCGTGAGTGGAACGACAGTCAGCCGATTTACCGCCAACTGCGGGACCGAGTGGTCGTGATGATCCTCGACGGTGTCCTGAAGGAGGGCGACGCGCTGCCTTCGGTGCGCACTGTCGCCGCTGAGTATCGGGTAAATCCACTTACGGTCCTGAAGGGTTATCAGCAATTAGTGGACGAGGGGCTCGTCGAGAGCAGACGAGGCCTGGGCATGTTCATCAATGCCGGCGCCCGCAGTTTGTTGCTCGAGGGCGAACGACAGAGGTTTCTTGGCGAAGAATGGCCGCGGGTCCGCGCAACCATTGAGCGGCTCGGCCTGAAGGCGGAAGAACTGATGAACGGCGCAACCCACCGGTCGTCTGCGGATGACGCACAGGCAAAACCCGCCGAGTCGAATCCGCCAAAGAAGGAGCGCTGAAGCCATGGCATGCATAGAAGCACGCGGTCTGCGGAAGGCATTCGGAACAACGGTCGCGGTGGACGGTATCGATTTGCGTGTCGAAGAGGGCCGCATCCTCGGACTTATCGGGCCCAACGGGGCGGGCAAGACCACAGCGCTCAATGCGATTTTAGGCCTCACCTCATATCAGGGTGAGCTGAGGGTGCTCGGACGAGACCCCTGGACGGAGCGCGAAAAGCTCATGCGCGATGCCTGCTTCATTGCCGATGTCGCCGTGCTGCCGCGCTGGATGAGGGTTTGGCAGGCTCTCGACTACTTCGCGGGGGTGCATCCGCGATTCGAACGCGCAAAGGCGGAAAGTTTTCTCGCCAAGACCACCATCCAGCTCGCTAGCAAGGTGAGGGAACTGTCGAAGGGCATGGTGGCACAACTGCACCTCGCTCTGGTCATGGCCATTGACGCGAAATTGCTGGTACTGGACGAGCCGACGCTTGGCCTGGATATTTTGTATCGCAAGCAGTTCTACGATTCGCTGCTGAATGACTACTTCGATCGAAGCCGCACCATCGTCGTGACCACCCATCAAGTGGAAGAGATGCAGGACGTCCTGACCGATGTCATGTTCATTAACCGCGGCCGCATCGTATTCGATTGCAGCATGGAAGAATTCGAGTCGCGCTATCTGGAAGTGATGGTGAATCCCGAGCAGATCGCCGCAGCACGGGCGCTCAGGCCGATGCACGAACGCCAAGTGTTCGGGCGCAGCATCCTGCTGTTCGATCGTGTCGAGCGCCAGCAACTCGCTGCGCTTGGCGACGTGCGCAAGCCCAGCATCGCCGACTTGTTCGTTGCCGTGCTCAGCAATCAAAGCGGCGCGGCCCAAGGAGGAGCTCGATGAGTACTCCATCAAACACCGTGCCCGGGTCTCCCCTCGAATCGCAAGTCACCGCGCCTGCGGTCATCACCGCCAGTCGGCGCATGTACTGGTCGGTGCGGCGCGAATTGTGGGAGCACCGTTCGATCTATATCGCCCCGCTGGCCGCCGCGGCTGTTTCTCTGTTCGGCTTCTTGACTGGGTTGATGCTCAGCCCGGCGCATCGGCACCAACCGCTCGACGTACCGTATGAATTCGCGGGTGTTCTGATCATGGGGACAGGTTTTATAGTCGGGATTTTTTACTCTCTCGACGCGCTGTACGGAGAGCGCCGCGATCGCAGCATCCTGTTCTGGAAGTCTCTGCCAGTTTCCGACCTCACCGCGGTGCTCTCGAAGTTCACCATTCCCCTCATCATTCTGCCGCTGCTCAGCTTTGCTATCGCGGTGGTCACGCAGTTTGTCATGATGCTGCTGAGCAGCGCAGTCGTGCTGGGCAGTGGCCAAAGCGTCGGGACGCTCGGGGCACGGATGTCGTTCTTCCACATGACACTGATGCTGCTCTACCACATTCTGACCGTTCATGGCCTCTGGTACGCGCCCCTCTACGGCTGGTTGCTGCTGGTTTCAGCTTGGGCACCACGCGCGCCGTTTATATGGGCGTTCTTGCCTCCGTTCGTGATCTGGGGAGTCGAGAAAATTGCGTTCAGAACTTCGCATTTCCTCGGCATGCTGCAGTACCGCTTGACCGGACCGGAGTCTTCCACCTCCACAGCGCGGAATGGAAACCTGATGGAAATGATGTCAGCCCTCACTCCGGTGCAATTCTTCAGTACGCCGGGCCTGTGGGTGGGGCTGGCAGTCGCCGCGATATTCCTCGCCGCAGCGGTGCGGCTGCGCCGCTATCGGGAACCGATCTGATCGGCATGCAATCTTTATTCAACGCTTCGCGCAATGAGAAACGAGTAGGAACACAGCTGTAATGTCTAATTCGATGGTCAGGAGGAAACATGGAACCACTTATCGATGTTAGCTGCTCCAAGATGGAATGTACTTCTCTCTCGCCCAGTGCTCCGATTTGGCAGGACATCCTGGCACAGGCAATGACCGGGGAACTCCTCGCCGCCATGAACTACACCTCCTTATCGGAGATCTGTGACGATCCCGCGGAAGTAGCCGATGCCTTGGAGCATTCGGAGTGTGAACGGGGCCATGCCGCTGCGTTCGCTGACGAGGGCCGCAAGATTGGAGTGGAGGTCTGCAATAACGTCGACGCAAAACATTGGAAGCGGCTCCGCTACGCCTTCCTGCGCTGCATCACCGAGCGGGACTTTATCGGCTGCCTGATCGTCCAGGAAATCATGCTGGAATCCTTCGCCGTCGCAAGCTATTCCCGCGTCGGGAAGGTGGGACCGGGGAGTCTAGGCGAGACCTTTGCCCGCATCGCAGCTGAGGAAGGAGAGCACGTCGATCACGCTATGTCGATTCTCAGGGCGGAGCGAGCCCGAGACGCGCAGCGCTTCGACGACAAAGTCTACCGGCTGCATCTGGATGTGATGACCACCCTCGCGCAGATGCTGGCGAAGGAATGCAGAGATGGACATTGCGAAGTGTGCCACGCCAGCTGTGTGAAGCCATCACTGTTCGAGGTCAGCTTGTCGGCAGCCGAGCTTCGCGGAGCATCGCTGCAACAGTATCTGAAGACGCTCGACATGCTGGGGATACCCGGGGAGGTAACACTTACATGGGTCACTCAGTTGCCGGTGTAGCTGCGCCAGCGCGAACGATCGACGTCGATTTGCCTCTAAGTGTCGATTTCGCTCTGATCGGGCATCAAGAAAGTTGGCGAGCGGCTGCGGACGTGCTTGCTGTCCTGCGCGGACCCGAGCGTGAGCCTCTGCCGGACGACGAGATCAAAGACATTCTTCCTTGGATTCCGCCCCGAGCAGTCTGCCATGTCGACATTGGTTCGATCGTCGGCGCGAATGCGCGCGGCCTCTACATCGACTCCTTCATTCCTCCCGACCGTCTGGAAGCTGCCTACGTACATGAGAACATCGCCCGCGTTCGAAAGGCGGCCGCCTGCGCGATCCGGGCAGGAGCGAAGATCGTGAGTCTCGGCGGATTCAGCTCCATTCTGATCGAGGGCAACTTCGATCAGCTTCCGGAAAGACACGATACGGTCTTTACGACAGGCAATACGTTGACAGTTGCTTTCATCGTTCAGGGTATCCAGAAGATGTGCGCGCTGGAGGGCCGGAACCTCTCAAGATCAACGCTGCTCATCGTGGGAGCAACAGGAGATGTGGGTTCCGGCTGTGCCCGTTGTCTGGCGCCACTCGTAAGGCGCGTGCTGCTCAGCGCACGCAACGTGGAGCGACTACGCAGGCTCGCAGCGGAGTTGCAAGACGATGGAGTTCAGGTGGAGATCGCGACGGATCTCCAGCGATTCTCCGCAGAGGCCGACGTCGTGATCTGCGCGGCGAGTCTGGCGTCCCCGTCGCTTCTGTTGGGCCGGATCGCGCCCCACGCACTCGTTTGCGATGCGGGCTACCCGAAGAACTTGTCTCCAACGGCGGAGATGCTTGACGCCAAAGTCTTCTTCGGAGGTCTGGGACAAATCACTGGCGGAATGAAGTTCACGCCAGATTTTCATGGAGTTCTGAATCGGCATCCGTTCCCCGATGTAGTTCATGGCTGTCTACTCGAAGGCATGGCTCTTGCCCTGGAGGGGCGGTTCGAACCTTTCTCTCAGGGAAGAGGATTCATCACTCAGGAGCGGGTCGAGGAAATGGAGACGATTGCTGCGCGGCATGGGATCTGTCTCGCACCGCTTTACAATGCCGACGGACCATTGGAGGACGGACTTGATACCAGATGGAATGGTCGAGAGGATCAGTCCATGGGCGAAAGACCAAGTCGAACTGTCGAATCTTCTTTTTGAGATAGGTTGGAGGATTGAGCGTCGGACCAGCGGGCACTGTCGATCCAGCCATGTGAGACCTGATCTTATGGAGCGGACTGTTGGCTCCGACACCACCCTGGCTAGGTCTGATTGAGTACGGCCGGACAGTTCGGTTCTCTAGGAAGAAGTATTGTCGGATCAACTGGTTAGATGGTGTCGCATCGACCGGTTGAGCTGGCAAGCAAAATCAGAAACTTACGCATCCTATTTCTTGCGTGCTCTGGAGGCGTGTGCTACGTTTCTTAAGCCCAGAAAAATGTTGACCGCCTCGCGGTCACATATCATCTGCTCTCACTGAGGGGTACATCATTTTTCTTTTCACCGCTTTTCTCGTCACCGATATCGGAAACATCCTTACGCAAACCGGCTGGGTCGCCCGCGGAGTTCTGCTGCTCCTTCTAATGTTTTCCATCGTCTCCTGGGCCATGATTCTCCAGAAACTGGGCCTTTTCAGCCGCATTCGCCGGGAGAGCGACCAATTTCTTCGTATTTTTCGCGCCACCCGTGGCGTCGCCAATCCGCAAGCCCTGGCGACCGCCGGCTCGCCATTCTCTACCGTTTACGCCGCCGGCTACCGCGAACTCCAGAGCCAGGTTGGCAGCGCCCCGGGCAATCCGCATCCCCCCAAACTGAAAAGTTTGCAAGCCGTCACCGTCAGCATGCAACTCGCCTCCGCCGACGAAGTCCGCCGCGTCGAGAAAGGCATGTCTTGGCTTGCGACTACCGGTTCCGTGACGCCCTTCATCGGCCTCTTCGGCACCGTATGGGGCATCATTGACGCGTTTTCCGGTCTGGGCAGCGCCGGTGCCGCCAGCTTGCGCGCCGTCGCGCCCGGCATCGCCGAAGCACTGCTTACCACTGCCGCAGGATTGGGCGCGGCGATTCCCGCCGTTATCTTCTATAATCATTTTTTACAGAAGATCCGCGATCTCGCCCAGCGCCTCGACACTTTTGCTCTTGAATTCACGGCGCAGGTCGAAAAAACATTTGACTAGAATTTCGCGGCCGTCCCCACACGGTCGCACCCAGGGAATCAGGAACGATGCCGCAACTCTCTAAATCGACGCAGACCTCGCTCTCCGAAATCAACATGGTCCCTTTCGTGGACGTCGTTCTCGTCCTTTTGATCATTTTCATGATCACCGCCCCCATCCTTCAGTCCGGCATTGAAGTCGACGTCCCCAAAACCCGCACCGTCAAAGACATCAATCAAGACCGCCTCGTCGTCACCCTGGACAAGGCGCAACGCATCTACCTGGGCAATGATCCCGTCAATATTCGCGAACTTGGCACAAGAATCCGCGCGCAAGCGAAAAGCACTCAGCGAAGCGTTTTCTTGAGATGTGATGAAACCGTGCCCTTCGGCGCATTTGCCGCGGTCATCGACGCCTTGCGGCAATCCGGCATCAACAACATCAGCATTGTCACCGAACCTCTCACCGAGCGTGCACGGACGCAATAGCAATGACCACCGCCGTCGCCAATCCGGACGATCTCCAGCTCCGAAGCTACCTAATCTATTCCATGGTGTTTCATGCCCTGCTTACCGGAGCCGTCCTCACCGCTTCCTTTCTCGAACGTCGCGGCCAGGAGTGGGGAGGACCCGGCGGCAATTTCGGCGGAACGAAAGTAAGCCTTGTCCCCAACTCTGGCATTCCGATGCCCAAGCAACCGAACGTCACCGAGAGCAAGGCCGTGGATCCAACCCAAGGCCTTCACAAGGAAGAACCTCCGAAACCGCCTGAACCGAAAACCAACGCCGAAAAGATCCCTAAATTCACTAAAGAACAGCGATTACCGCCCTCACCCAAATCCAGAACTCTCGAGAACAAGACGCCTATCCACGATAATGACGTGCCCTACGGCGGTGGCGGCAATCCTAACCTTCCGACAGGGCCTTCACAGTCTCCCGGAGGATCGCCAGGCGTCGCCACCATCGGACAAGGTGGTGGAGACTTTGGTTCTCGTTACCCCTGGTACGTCGATGCTGTCCGCAACAGGGTTCGCCAAGTATGGGACCAATCCACCATTGATCCAGCTACCCGGGCCGCCCGCCGCGCCCACGCCGTGGTTACATTCAGAATCAGTTCGAATGGGTCCGTTTCCAACATTCGTATGTCCCAAACTAGCGGGAACTCAACCGTGGACAATTCGGCTCTGAGAGCCCTTCAGAACATTGACTCATTCCGCCCTCTTCCCAACGACTACATTGGCTCGTACGTGGATGTGACCTTTGATTTCGACCTGTCTTTGACGCAATAGTTTGGTCTCTGTTCTAGAGTTTCGTTTTGCAAGTGACTGGGGGGTGCATGTGTTGAATCATGGAAGCCGTTTGAAGCGACGGTTGTTGGCAGCGGCCATCTTGCTCATGGCACAGTCAGCGGTTGCTCAAGACCGCATCCGAATTGCCACCGGACTTGGCGAGGCCAAACCCCGCGTGGCCATCGCCGATTTCGCAGCCCGTTCTGACTCTACCAAATCCCACGCCGCCCTTTTTGCGCAGGTCGTCCGCGACGATCTCCAGTTCTCCGGGGTTGTCGAGGTCCCTAGCCCCAGCTTCTATCCTCCTCAAGCACCCAGTGTCCCCGCCGAACTGAAACCTGCTATTTGGATCGATCCCCCCACCAACGCCAATTTCCTCGGCTTCGGCAACGTCACCGAATCCGCCTCCGAAGTCGCTATCGAAGCCTGGCTCTATGATGTGCGCAATCCCGCTTCCCAAGCCGTCGTTGGCAAAGTCTATCGTGGCGCTCCCACAGACCTGCAGGTTCGCAAGTTTGCCCACCAGTTCGCCGATGAAATCATCGGCAAGCTTTCCGGTGGCCTCCCTGGTGTAGCCGGCACGCAGATCGCCTTCGTCAGCTCCCGCGGCGGCCCCAAAGAAATCTGGGTCATGGACTACGACGGCTCCAACCAGCACCAACTCACCAACTTGAAATCCATCTCTCTTACCCCCCGCTGGTCCCCCGACGCTTCGCGCATCGCGTTCACTTGTTTCAGGCCCTCCAACGGCCTCACCAGCGCGCAAATCTGCATGTTCTCGATGGATACCGGCAAGCTTGTTTCATTCCCGCCCTTCCGCGGAACCAATATCACTCCGGCATGGTCGCCCGATGGCACGCAAATCATTTTTTCCTCTTCAATGGCGGGCAATCCCGAACTCTATGTCTCCGACGTGAGCGGCGGCCGCCCCAAACGCTTGACCAATACCAATGCCGCGAACATGTCCCCAAGCTGGAATCCAAAAACCGGCCAGACCGTCGCCTTCGTCAGCGACCGTGGCGGTACCCCCCAGCTCTACCTGATGAATTCCGATGGCACCAGCACCACTAAAGTGGACGTGCCGGACAAAGGCTACGTCATTGATCCCGCGTGGAATCCCGGTGGGCAGTTGCTGGCCTTCAGTTGGCGCCGCCCCAACGACAACTACGACATCTACATCATGGACCCGATCACTGGCCAGCTTCTCGAGTTGACCCGCGACCAGGGCCGCAACGAGCGCCCCAGTTGGGCGCCCGATGGCCGCCATCTCGTTTTTGAATCCACACGCGGCGGCACTCGCCAGATCTGGACCATGTTGGCCGACGGCTCGCAGCCTCACCAGCTAACGGCCTCCGGCCATAATGAATCGCCGAACTGGTCGACTAGGTGAAAGTTTTCATGGAACCTGATGTGGCTCTCGGACATCTCACAACTGGATGTACTGTATTTAAGCCATCCGCCGTTCGCGCCGCGTTCGAAATTCATGGCGCGTCCCGGCACGATGTACAATATATCGTAGTACGAGATATTACCCGGACCCCGCCCACTGGTGATACGATATTCCCTCTGGTGGGACCAACACGGGAACTTCACTGAGGAGGATTCGCATGAAATTGGCTTCACGCTCGCTCTATCGCGCCGGCTTGCTCGTGGCCCTGGCCGCCGCTATCTTCACTTTTGGTTGTGCCAAAAAACAAGTCGCCGCGCCACCGCCTAAGCCAACGCCTCCGCCCGCTGCTGCGACTCCCACGGTGACCTTGCAAGCCAGCCCCTCTTCCATCAATAAGGGCGACTCCGCAACTCTCAGTTGGAATTCCACCGACGCCACCCAACTCAGCATTTCTCCCGAAGTTGGCGCGGTCACCGCTCAGGGCTCCACCAAAGTCACGCCCTCGGATACGACGACCTACACCATCACCGCCAGCGGCCCCGGCGGCAACGCCAATGCCACCGCCACCGTCTCGGTGAATGCTCCACCGCCGCCACCTCCCCCGGCAGTCGGTCCCACCGATGACGAACTCTTCTTGCGAGAAGTCCGCGATGCTTATTTCGACTACGACAAGGCCGACCTCCGCCCCGACGCTCGCACTGCCCTCTCAAAGACCGCCGATTTTCTCAAGAACAATCCGCGGTTCAAGGTGACCGTTGAAGGCCACTGCGACGAGCGCGGCTCCACCGAATATAACCTGGGCCTCGGCGATCGCCGCGCCAACGCCGTGAAGCAATTTATCGTTTCACTCGGCGTTTCCGCTGACCGCGTCAGCGTCGTCAGCTTCGGCAAAGAGAAACCGTTCTGCATGGAGAGCAACGAGGCTTGCTGGCAGCAAAACCGCCGCGGCCATTTCGTGAGAGCGAACTAAGCGGCGCCAGCAGTACGCCGCGATGACCGTTTGGTGACTATTCCAGCCGCGAGGCACGGCAACCTCTTGCCACCTCGCGGCTGTCTTATTAAAGTGAAAGCTGTTCTCCCGGCTTGTACCATCTTTGTTGGCTGCTCGACGGCCATCATTCGTTGGCAGCCCCGTGAAATCCCTTAGGAGGAGTGTTCATGCGTATCCGCCACATCGCTGTATTCGGCGCCGCTGTTCTCTTTGGCGCGCTAGCTGGAAGCCTTCTCGGGCCGCGGCCCGCCGAGGCCGTCGCCCGTGAAATCCTCGATCTTCAGCGCGACGTCACCACCCTGCTTCAGGGCCAGAAGGATCTTTCCGACAAAGTCATCCAGGATCACGCCGTCATGAAGACTCTCGTCGAGCAATCCAGCGACAATGTCAACAAGCTCGGCGCCACCATGAGCTCGCTCCAAAAATCCGTCCAGGACGTTCAAGCCAATTCCGGCGCTCGCCTCGACACCATGTCCACACAAGTCCAGGGTCTTTCCGACAATCTTGAAGAAATCAAGTCCCGCCTCGGCAAGCTCAACCAGCAACTCGTCGATCTCCAGAACACCGTGCAAAGCCTCGACGCCAAAATTTCCGGCGCCACTCCCGCCACCGGCACTGCAACGCCCACCTCCTCCAACGTCCCGGTGAGGCCCGCCGGCGCTGGTTCCTCCCCCATCGCCTCCGCGCTTCCCGCCGGCGCCCCTTCCGCCGACACTCTCTATTCCAACGGTCTCCGCGACATCACCAGCGGCAAATACGATCTCGCCAACTCCGAATTTCAGGACTACCTCAAGTATTACGGCGACACCGATCTCGCTTCCAACGCCCAGTTCTATCTCGGCGAAATCTCCTACAAGCAGAAGAAGTACGACGAAGCCGTCGCCGCCTACGATAAAGTCCTCACCAACTATCCCAAGAGTTTCAAGCTCGGCCCCGCCCGCCTCCGCAAAGGCATGGCCCTCATCGAACTCGGCCAGAAAACCGCCGGCGTCCGCGAACTCCGCGAAGTCGTCCGCCGCTACCCCGGCAGCGACGAAGACCGCCTCGCCCGCGCCAAACTCAAGGAACTAGGCGTCTCCATCACCGCCACCCGCTAACTCCATTCCCCCATCCGTCATTTCGAACGCATGTGAGAAATCCCTTTTCTTCGACCTTCTAGTTTCTGCTTTCTAGTTTCTAGTTTTCTTCCTCTTCCCTCGCCACTTTCAAAGATAGTTGACACACTCCTACCTACTCCTGTAAATACCTTTGGAATCAACACTTTCGAAAAACACGGGGAGGGGTGGTGACTAGGGTTAACCATTTGTTAGAAACAAGCCACCCTCATTCTTCCTCTGCTCTGCGCCTCTGTTGTGTCTCTGTGCCTGACTCGTCTACCATTCTCCGTACACTCTTCCAAGTTCGGTTTGCTGCAACTCCTTTATTTGCCACTCTTACGAAAACACCGGCGGTGTATAGGTATTCTTCCCATTTCGGAACTCTTCGATGAGACTTCCACGGTCGACCGAATCTTCAATCCAAAGCCGGAACCACGCTCTTCTCGCTGCGCCGCCGATGCAGGTAGTGCATCGCAATGTTCAAATAAATGTTGCCGCACGGCGTCTCGATGCAAATCACCAGCGCTTCGGTATCCGCGCTGCCCGCCAGACCCGTTTCGTCCATGTGAATTTCCGGCGGAAACACTTTGAAATGAAAGCCTTGGTCGTTCAGCAGCGTCACGGAATTGCCGATGACCATGTTGGCCATCTCGCAAACCGTTTCCTTCACCACCTGCTCGCTCGCTTCCACTTCCGTCCCCGCAAGAATGGTCGCCACTTTCATTGCCACTTCCGGCGACAAATCGAGAATCACGCGCCCTTCAATGTCTCCCTTGATGGCGATCAGCGCCGCCACGCCCTTGCGCCGGTACGCGTCCTGGTCCATTTCCAGATCCACGATTTTCGTCGGCGCCTGCAAAGACTCCGCGAAAACCGCATCCGCGGCATTAATGAACGGCTGGATCAGTTCCATTCTCATGAGCGGTGTTCTCCTGCGAACGCCACCGGTGCGCCGACGGCGTTGGGATCGTCGCTGAGCACGTATCGCAGAATTTCGTACAGCACTTCCGGCTTCACCGGCTTCTGCACGAAGTGCTTGGCGCCTTTCTGCAGGGCCGCCAGGATATTCTCCTGGTACCCCACGGATGAGACCATGACGATGCGCGCGCTCGGGTGCTGGCGCACGATGCGCTCCACCGCCTCGATCCCTTCCATTTGAGGCATGGTGATGTCCATGAGCACGATGTCCGGGCTGATGCGGTTGAATTCCGCGATGGCCGTTAAGCCATCCCCCGCCTCGCCGGCCACTTCGCCGCCGAACATCTCGATCATTTTGATGAGATTCTTGCGTGCGAAGACGGAATCGTCCACCACGAGGTAGCGAACCGGCTGATTATCTTTTCGAAGTAGAGCGGCAAACTGTTTCATGGCCTTCTCCTTATCCCCGCACTCGCTTTCACGAGCGCGAGGAAGAAACGGGGGTCCTTTCGTTCTTTTCGTGCTTGTCGTTCTTTTCGTGCTTGTCGTTCTTTTCAAACTTTTCTGACGAACTGCGCTCCACGCCGTAATTGCTCACTAAGTACGAAGCGAGCCCGTCGAGAGGAATAATCTTGTTGGCGTATCCTTTAAGAATTGCCGCACGCGGCATCCCGCTGACCACGCAGGTATCTTCGCTCTGCGCGATGGTCATTCCACCAGCGGCCTTGATCGCGCCGAGCCCTTCGGCGCCGTCGTCGCCCATGCCGGTCATTAAAATCCCGACGGTGGTGAGCGCAAACTCCTGCGCCACGGAATGAAATAAAACATCCGCGGACGGACGATGCCCGTTGACGGGCGGCCCATCGGAGAGAACCACCATGTCGCCGCGGGGCATGCGGCGAACCATGATGTGGCGGTTTCCGGGACAAATTAAGACACGTCCAGCAAGCAAGAGATCGCCGGAGCGCGCTTCCTGAACTTCCATAGGGCAGCATTCGTCGAGGCGTTTCGCAAACATTTCCGTAAAGCCTTCCGGCATGTGCTGCACAACAATAATTGTGGAAAGAAAATCCGCCGGGATTTGCGACAAAACAAATTGCAAAGCGTTCGGACCGCCGGTTGAAATCCCGATGGCGATGACGCGGCGCGGCGGAAACGCGGCGCGTGTACCTTTTTTCGGCGCGGGCGTGTCTTCGATGATAGCGGGCGGAAGCTTGCGGCCAGCGGCGCGTTTGGCGACTTTGATTTTTGCGATGAGCTGGTCGGCGATTTCGTCGAGGTGGCCAGCGGCGGCATCCTTGGGCTTGGCGAGAAAATCGACAGCGCCGAGCGCGAGAGCCTTGAGCGTGGCGTAGCCGCCCTCTTTCGAATGGGTGCTGAAGAGAATGACCGGAAGAGGAGCGCGCCGCATGATCAGGCGCAGCGTTTCCATGCCGTCCATGCGCGGCATATCCAGATCCAACGTGACCACGTCCGGCTGCAACTCTTCAATTTTTTTCAGCGCAAATGCGCCGTCCATGGCGGTGCCGACAACTTCAATGGAAGATTCGCGCGCAAGGATCGCGGGGATCAATTTCCGCATGAGAGCGGAGTCATCTACGACGAGAACCCGGATGCGGTCGCTCATGCAATCGCTCCAAGTGGATTTGCCCGGGCGAGGCGGGAAAGAACCGCGGGAACATTCAAAATAAGGACGACCGTGCCGTCGCCGAGAATGGAAGCGCCGCTGACCAAATCGCTGGAAACGATTTCAGTGGGCAGCGCTTTGATCACCAGTTCTTCTTCACCAACCAGGCTATCGACGATGAGACCAAAACGTTTTTCGGCGGCGCCAATAACGATGACGAAGTGTTTCTTTAGAACGGGCTGCGTGTCAATGCTGCGCAAACGGCTGAGGTGATCCAAGCGAACGAGAGTGAGAATCTGGTCGCGCAGACGCAACACTTCACGCTGGTCGACGCGGTGAATTTCCGGATCGGTGATGCGAGTAATTTCCACAACCGAAGAGAGCGGTACAGCAAAAAGACGCCCGCCAACGCGGAAGAGCAAGGTCTGAATGCTCGCGAGAGTCAGCGGCGCGCGAAGTTGAATCGTGGTGCCACGGCCTTTTTGCGAAGAGATCTGAACGGTGCCCTTGAGCCGGTCAAGAACGGTTCGAACGACATCCATCCCAATACCACGGCCGGACACTTCCGTAACCTCGGAAGCGGTACTAAATCCCGATTCGAAAATGAGATTGAGAGTTTCCTGATCGGTCAGCCGTTTGGCCTCTGCGGGTTTGATGATTCCTTTTTCAAGTGCGGAGGCGCGCAACTCAACCGGGTCGATGCCGCGGCCATCATCGCGCACTTCAATAACGACCTGAGTGCCCTGGTGATAGGCATTGAGATAAATGGTGCCGCGGGCGGCCTTGGAAGCTGTCAAGCGCTCATCAGCAGGCTCGATGCCGTGGTCTACCGCGTTGCGAACGAGATGCATGAGCGGTTCGCCAAGGGAATCAAGAATGCCTTTATCAAGATCGGTGTTCTGTCCGGAAAGTTCCAGTGCGACGTCTTTGCCGCACTGCTTGGCAACATCACGCACGACGCGCGGAAAACGGCGGAATAGCTGCTCGACGGGCACCATGCGGATTTTCAAAACGCATTTGTGAAGCTCATCGAGGATGCGCGCCTGAAAAGCCATAGCGTCGGCAAGTTTTGCACGCAAGGGGTCGCGAGAGTGCTTTTGGTCAAACTCGGTGAGCGTGCGATTGAGCATGGACTTTCCGATGATCAATTCGCCGACAAGATTCATGACCGCATCGATGCGGGTGGCGTCCACGCGAAGAGTACTTTCGGCGACGGCACTCGCGGCAGAACCGGAACTGGCGGCCTTTGCAGCGGCCCCGGCTTCAGCAGTCTCAGAGGCGCCGACGACGACCTTGGCAGCCTGTGCTTCCAACAACTCGCCGAGCAATTCATGTTCGGGAGTTTCCGCGGTAGCAGCACGCTCGAGTCGCACGTCAGAGACGATCGAAGGAATGCGGCAGCGCTGGAGAAGTTTTTCTTCCGGCTGGGAACTGGCCAAGGCTGCTTCGACAATTTCCACGGTGGCGGCAGTCAGATTGTCTTCGGGCCGTAGAGCGATGAGAGTACCGCTGCCGTGAAGAACGTTTCGAATGAGCTGGAACGCGGCAGCGCGCATCAGACTGTTGGGATCGATGCGAAGAGCGACGTTGTAAACAGTCTCGCCGCGATGCACGGCTTCTGAAATCATGAGCTGCTCGTATTCGGTCCAGGCAAATTCGGCAGGCAACTGAGGCGCGGCAGAACTATGGCTATCCGGAGAAGCGGGCTCCTCCAGAAGTTTCCGAATCATGGCGTGGAGCGCGTCGACGGATGGGGGTTCCTTGCGGCGTTGGTAGGACGTGAGCATGGCGCCAAAGCTATCTGCCGCCGTGAGAACCAATTCAGCGAGATCCGCGCCACGCGCTTGAGCAACCTGCGGAGTGAGCACATCCTCAAGTTCGTGCGCGAGCTCACTGAGCTTGTTAAATCCACAAGCCGCGGAATCACCCTTTAAGGTATGGACAGCCCGACGGACGCGACGAATCACTTCCTCGTCAGCGGGACGGGACTCGAGTTCGAGCCCAGCTTCGTTGAGCGATTGGAGCAATTCGTTGGCGCTCTCAAAGAAGAGAGCGCGCAACTCGCCGCCGCGATCCTCGGGAGGACGACTCACGTATTAGCCTCGTTGCGCTGGTAAGCGGTGCCGTTATTTTCATGAACCATACGGAACTTCTGAGTCAGACCGAAGAGACTTTCGGCATGGCCGACAAAGAGGTACCCGGCTGGATTCAAGCAGTGCCAAAACTTTTCGATCAAACGCTTTTGCTCGGCTTCGTCGAAGTAAATCATCACGTTGCGGCAGAGGATGATGTCGTTGCGGCGGGGCAAGAACTCCGTTTTCAGGTTGTGAAAGTCGAACTGGACTAGCTCTCGCAACTGCGGCTTGACCTTGTACTTGTCGCCCGTTTTTTCAAAGTACCGGAGCCGGCAGGTGTAATCGACCGGTTCCATCTGCTGCTCGGTGTACACGCCTTCCTGGCCAACACGAAGGCTGGCGTAGCTGATGTCCGAAGCAACGATTTCCACTCTCCAAGGAGGAGGAATGAGCGGCTTCGGCGAAGGCATTTCGAACGGCAGCGGATTCCGAAGGTAGTAATAAGCGAGCGCGTCGCATATCAGAATGGCGACAGTGTAAGGCTCCTGGCCGGCGGAACAGCCGGCGCTCCAGACCCGGAGATTGTAATCGCGGCGCTCCTGCTTGCGGCGGAGAATGTCCTCGAGAACGGATTTTTGGAGCAAATCGAGTTGCGGGCGGTTGCGAAAGAAACTTGTTTCGTTGACGGTCAAATTTTCAAGAAGGAGAGCAAGTTCAGCGCGTCCTTCCCTGCTTGTGAGCAAGCGGTAATAAGCATAGAAAGAGTCGAGCTGACAGGCTTTCAGACGGCGCTGCAGGCGATCTTTGAGGAAGTGAGAGCGGCGCTCATCGAAAAACATGCCGCATTCCTGATAGACCAGCGTCTGGAGGAGCTTCAGCTCTGCTTCGGTGAGTTGGACCTGGGCAGTAATCGTTCCCATTGTGTTTTCGTGAAGCGGATCCGAAGTCCGGCCGGAGGAGTTGCCAGCCGAAAAAGGCGTTACCTTGCGGTAGCGACGGGTTCCGCGGCCTCCTCAAGTCGTTTGTACTCTGGGCGGTGCAAGAGTTTGGTGATGTCCAGCAGAATAATGAGGCGTCCCTTCAGTTTGCCGACGCCGGTGACGTAACCGGATTCGCCTTCCGAGAAGACGCTGCCCGGGGCTTCGATATCGGAGGGCGGAATCTTCAGCACTTCCGAAGCTGCGTTTACGATGAGGCCGATCATCTTGTTGTCCAACTCCACGACGAGAATGCGATTCTTCTTATCATGCTGAATCTCGGTCTGACCGAAGCGCTTGCGGAGGTCCATGACCGGGATGATTTTCCCGCGCAAATTGATGACGCCCTCGATCAGATCGGGAGCGCTGGGAACGGCGGTAATTTCGGGGACGCGCACGATTTCACGCACAGCGGCAATGCGTACGCCGTACGTTTCATTTCCGATGCGAAAGCCGACGACTTGAAGATCTTTTTCCATCGAGAGGTCTCCGGCCCTCTAGGAACGCGCCATTTCAGCGTATTCGTGTTCCTGCTCGCGGTTGGACTCCGGGCCGCGGCGCTTAGCGAAGGAGGAATCACCTCGACGCGGGCGCTGCTGGGTGGAGCGGTCGAGCACAAATTTGTCCATGCTGTCGAGCAAGTTGCGGGATAGCTTGAGCATCTGCTCGGCGGCGGCGGAAAGCTCCGTGGAACTGGAAGCGGATTGCTGGACCAGTTCGCGCATCTTGTCCATGGCGCGAACAACGGCCTGGGCGCCGGAAGCCTGTTCTTCGACGGCGGAATTGATTTCCTGGGTGATTTCGGTGAGGCGGCTGGTGGCTTTGGCAATCTGCGAAGAACCAACGGACTGTTCGTTAGTGGCAGCGCCGATTTCCTGGGAGAACTTGTAGACTTCGGTGACGACGTTGGAAATTTTATGCAGAGCGGAACCGAGATCGTTGCCGAGGGTCAGGCCTTCCTCGACGATGCGCGTGCTGCGCTCCATGTTTTCGACAGCCTGGCGGGCTTCCCGCTGGATGCTCTGGATGAGGTCGGCAATTTCCTTGGTGGATTGGGTGGATTTTTCGGCTAGCTTGCGGACTTCATCCGCGACCACCGCAAATCCGAGGCCGTGCTCACCCGCGCGAGCCGCTTCGATGGCGGCGTTGAGCGCGAGGAGGTTGGTCTGTTCAGCCAAGTCGTCGATAACTTCGATGATCTTGCCGATGTCATCAGCGCGATGGCCGAGAATGTTGATGATCTCGGCGGAAGACTGAATGGCCTGGTTGGTGCGATTGAGGCCATCAGTGGCCTTTTCCATGGTCTGGATGCCGGTGACCACTTCTTCGCGCGAGCGATTGGCGATATCCAGCAAAACCTTGGCGGTATCAGCGACTCGCTGAATGGAAGTGACCATCTGATCGATGGAGGCGGAAGTTTCCGCGACGCTGGAAGCTTGGACCTGAGTGTTCTTGACGACATTCTGCACGTTGATGCTCATTTCATGCATGGTGCTGGTGACTTCTTCGATGGCGGAAGAAGCCTGCACGCTGACCTTGGCGGATTCGTCGGCAGCGCCAGCGACCTGATTCGAACCGGCGGAAACCTGGCCGGCGGAATCGCGCGTGGTGCGAACGAGATCCTGCAAACCGTGGGACATGCGCAAGAAGGCGTTGCCGAGGGTGTCGCGCTTGGAGCGCGGAACGACCTCGACGGTCAAGTCGCCTTCGGCAACGGCCATGGAAACACTGGCCATTTCCTTCAGATAGGCAACCATGTTGTTGAAAGTAGTGGCGAGAGCACCGATTTCGTCGTTGCGATGAATATCGATGTTCTGATCGAGGTCGCCGGAGTCGCCGATTTCGCGAGCGACGGTAATCAAGTGAGTCAGAGGCTCAGTGATGGACTTGGCGGTGTAGAACGCGATGAAACCGCCGACGATTAGAGCGAGAAACGTGCCGCCGATGGTCACCCAAGCGCTGAGGTAGCTGGCGGTGGTTGCCGATCGGTCGCTTTGATCCCGGAACTTGGTAATGTCTTCTTTGGCTTGATCGAGAACAACGGATGATTTGGTCAGCCAGGAGGAGGGATCTTTTTGCAGGTAGAAAATTTGCAGGTCAGAGACAGTGGCGTCCCCGGAATCGACTTGATGGCGCTTGGCGATGAGCGGCTTGGCAAAATTGTCGGCCCAGCTCGCTTCAGTGCTCTCCACCTGGATGAGCGCTGTGCGCACGACCTCGCTGGAAGCATTGGACTCGCCACGCTTGATCTGATCGATAATGTCGGTCAGACCCTTGTTCACTTTCTCTTCATCGCGGGGATCGCCGCTCAGGAGGAAGTTATTCATGTTGAGGCGATTCTGCATGATCTGAGAGCGCGCGCCTTCGACGGTGCTAACGCCATCGCTGGCCGTTCTGGCATCCGTGCGCGCACTGGTTTGACGGTAGCTGGCGAAAATATTCAGGATAATGAGCAGCAGGAGGATGCCCAGGATCAGGCCAAACCCCGCGTAAAGCTTTTTTCCGATGGTCATTGCAAAATGCCTCCGCTTACCTCAGCAGGCCAGCATGGAGATGGCTGCTTCTGCTGGAACAACTGATTTCCCCTAATTGGCGTGAAACTCAAATTCGACGACCTGCGTGGTTTCTTCCGGCGCAGCCACAAACTTCCACTCTTTGACAGCATCCTGGCAGGCCTGCACGAGCAAGGGGTGTCCACCCACGACCCGCGTGCTCTTCACATGTCCGTCGGGAGTGATGACCACTTCGATCTTGACCTTGCCGGAAACGTTCATCCGCTTGGCGAGCTCCGGATAAGCGGGTGCGGTCTTGGTCTTGACCTTGCGCTTGGATTCGTCAGTAGTCCCCGTTTGAGCGAAACCAGAGACCCCCGAAAAAACAAGAGCCGCGGTTGCAGCCACAGCCCACTTCCTCCACCGACTAGTTCTCATCGACACAACTCCTCATAGGATTGGAAGATGCCCCGCGTAAGAGAAGGCACGTGGGATGCCATGCTCCCGGGCCACTGGAATATGCGAATGGGAATCGGTTGGGCTTCGGTAAGTAACAGAAGAATGGCGAGTTATGGAAATCTTACAGGATGAAGGCCGTGGGGCTTTGGAGTACCATTTGTCTCAGGCCGGCGGGACTCCTCAGGCAGAGGTCTCAGGCTGAGACGAAGAGAGAATGGGCAGCGGCGTCGGTGTAGGCGATTTCGCTACACGATGTACGCAGGCAATTGACTCACCTTGAGACTCCCCGGTAGGGTGGGAGAAGGTCAGCGCCTCGCAACTTGAGACGCCTGGCGCTTCCCTCACGTCTATGCGCAGAATAAAAGCAAGAACGTCGCAACGTCCCACGCCCCAGCGCAGGAGGGCGGAGCTTGCGCAGCCGAAGTCCAGCCACGCGGAAGAGTTGATGGAACTGGCGGTGGAGGCGGCGCAGTCGAGGAATCTGGCGGAGTTCCTGGGACAGTTTGCACTACGTGCTACCCGAATGCTCGATGCCATTTGGGGGGGCGTAGCGGTCTACCGAGGGCGCGAGACGGAATTTCATGCCATGCCTGGGGGAGCCGGCGCGACGGAAGGCGTGATGAGCTGGCTGATTTCGGGGGCGCGGGCCGGCCAGAGCGGAGTGGAAAGCCGAGCGATACCGAAGGAGATTGCGGCGGCCTGGTCTCTTGCTGAAGTGCCGGGAGCAGTGGTGCTCGTGCGGATCGCAGCTAGCGATAATGAACGGCTTGGGACCTTGTGCCTGATCCGAAACCGAAAGACACTGGGCGCGGAGGAGAAACGATTGCTGCATGCGCTGGCAAGTCATGCGGCGCTTTCGCTGGAGAATTTTCGGCGATTCTCGCAACTGGAGCGGTCCAAGCGGCAGTGGGTGGAAGATATTGATGCGATCAGCGATTACATCGTGGTGCATGACCGCGCGTGGAACATCGTTCGAACGAACCGGTCGTTGGCCACGCATCTGGGAGTGCCGCCGGTGGCGCTGGTGGGCGAGGCGATGAGCAGCTTGAGGCAGATTGCGGAAACGGGAAGCGATCTGCCGTGCCCTTTCTGCCGCGATACGCAACGATCGAGAGAAGAGTACGTCGCCGCATCGGCGGAGCGGATCTTTCTGGTGTCGACTTCGCGAACGCCGGGCGTATCGGATGATGATACGCGGACGATTCATGTTCTGAAGGACATTACCGACCGGCGGGAAGCGGAGCGGAAGTATCGAGAACTGTTTGACAGTATTCAGGAGGGATTGTTTTTTGCCACGCCGGACGGGAGATTCCTGGATGTGAATGACGCGATGGTGAGGATGCTGGGTTACGCGTCGCGGGAAGAACTGCTGCGCGCGGATGTGAGCCCGCATTTGTATCCGGCGCCGGAAGTAAGAGAAAAATTCCTACGGGCGCTGGCGGAACGAGGAGTTTTACGGAATTACGAGGAGACGCTGCGGCGCAAGGACGGTACGCTGCTGCACACGTTGCAAAATATCACCGCGGTGCGAGATGCCCGCGGGCGCATCGCGCAGATACGCGGGTTGATGCTGGATGTGACGGAGCAGAAGACATTTCAATCGCAACTGCAGCGGGAACGCGATTTCAATCAGAAGATTTTGAATACCACGCAGAGCATGATTCTGGTGCTGGATACGGCGGGGCTGATCAGCTACGCGAACCGGCGGTGCTATGAAGCTGGCTACCAGGAAGGCGAATTGATCGGGCACCGGCTGGTGGACTGGGTGGAGGCTTCGCACGGGGAAGATTTTGATGCGGCGCTGGAGACTACTGCGAACGGGCATCAAGTGGAGAACCTGGAACTGCGGGTGCGGCGCAGCGACGGATCGATGGGGCATTTCTCGATCAGCTTGAGTCCGATGAGGGATGAGCAGAATACGGTGAATAGCGTCGTGGTGGTGATGACGGACATCACGGACGCGGCGCTGCTGCAGGCCAAGCTGGCGCACAGCGAAAAGATGGCGACGATTGGACGGCTGGTTTCGGGCGTGGCGCATGAAGTGAATAACCCGCTGGCGGCGATACTGGGTTTCACGGATTTGTTGCTGGAGAATCCGGAGGTGCCGGTTTCGGCGCGGGAAGATTTGCAAATTATTTTGCAGGAGACGCAGCGGACGAAAGATATCGTGCAGGATTTGCTGAGCTTCGCGAGGCAGCGGCCGGTGCAGCGGGAACTCGTGCAGGTGAACAGCGTTTTAAGACAGACAATCAAATTGCGCAGCTATGATTTTGCGAGCCATGGAGTGGAAGTGGTGGAGGATTTTGAGGAGACGCTGGCATCGGCATTGGGAGATTCGCAGCAGCTGCAGCAGGTTTTTCTGAACATCCTGAACAATGCTTACGATGCGGTGCAAGAAGCGGGGCAGCGCGGGCGCATTAAGATTCACACGCGGCGGCAGGCGGAGATGATCGAGGTGGCGATCAGCGACAATGGAACGGGGATTGGCGATCCGCAGCGGATTTTTGATCCGTTTTATACAACGAAGCAGGTGGGCAAGGGGACGGGTTTGGGGCTGAGCATTTGTTACGGAATCGTGCGGGCGCATGGCGGGGAAATTCAGTGCTGGAACAATGAGGCGGGAGCGGGGAGCACCTTCGTGGTGCGCATTCCAGTGGCAACGGAGGCTGCGCTGGCGGCTGCGGCGTCGAAAGAAGCGGGGCGATGAGCACGCAACGGGCGCTGTGGACGGGAGGGCCGATTCTGCTGATTGAAGATGAACCTTCGGTGATAGCCTTCCTGCGAGCGGCGCTGGAGCGCCAGGGGTACGCGGTGGTGAACGCTTCGTCGGGCGCGGAAGGATTGCAGCGGCTTTCGAATGGCAAATATGCAGGCGTGATTTCCGACATTCGCATGCCGGGAGCGGTGAACGGAGCGGAAGTGCATGGATGGATTCAGAAGAACCGGCCTGAATTGAAGGCGCGAATTATTTTGATCAGCGGAGACACAGCCAACAGCGATACGCAGGCATTCCTGGCGCAGAGCGGAACGCCGTGCATCGAGAAACCTTTTCGAGTGCAACAATTGATATCAATGGTGGAGAAGACATTCGGGAAACCATGAGCGACGAGATGAAGACAAGATTACTGGTGGTGGATGACGAACAGAGCATCCGCCGCCTGTGCATGACGATCGGAAATACGCTGGGATACGTGTGCGCTGAGGCAGAAAGCGCGGAAGCGGCGCTGGCGCGGCTGGATTCCGATACTCCGGATCTGCTGCTCACCGACCTGAAACTGCCGAACATGTCCGGGGTCGAGTTGTTGAAGCAGACGAAACAGCTGCTTCCGCACGCCGAAGTCGCTATCATGACCGGCCACGGCTCGATTGAATCTGCCGTGGATGCGATGAAATTAGGCGCCTACGACTACATCGAAAAGCCTTTTCGCGTGGAAAAAATGCGGCTGCTGCTGCAGCGCATGGCCGAGAAGGTGCGCCTGGTCACGGAAAATGAGTATTTGCACGAGCGGGTGGCCACGGAAGAAAACCTCGACGGCATTATCGGCAGTTCGGCGAATATTCAGGACGTGCTGCGGATGATTTCGCGGCTGAAAGATACGCGGACGCCGGTGCTGATCTCCGGAGAGAGTGGAACGGGAAAGGAACTTGCCGCGCGGGCGATTCATTTCCGCGGGTCCATGGCAAAAACACCTTTCATAGCTGTCGATTGCGGCTCGCTGGTGCCGACGCTAATGGAAAGCGAGCTCTTCGGATACGAGAAGGGCGCCTTCACGGGCGCGACCAAATCGAAGGCCGGCCTTTTCCAGGCAGCGGATGGAGGAACAATTTTCCTGGACGAGATTGGTGAGTTGCCTCAGGAAATGCAGGCGAAATTACTGCGCGTCTTGCAGGAAAAAGAAGTGCGGCCCGTTGGCAGCAACGAAAAGGTGAACATCGATGTGCGCGTGATCGCGGCGACGAATCGCGACCTGGAATCCGCATATCGCGCTGGAACCTTCCGCAAGGATCTCTATTTTCGATTGAACGTTGTGACCGTGCACCTCCCTCCCCTGCGCGAGAGGCGTTCGGACATTCCGGTTCTGGTGCATCATTTCCTGGATCGCTATGCCAAGGGATCGCACATTCAGGTGACCGCAGCGGCGATGAAGAGCTTGCTGCACTATGACTGGCCAGGAAACGTTCGCGAACTGGAGAACTGCGTCGCCCGCGCAGTGACTTTGGGCGACGGGAAAACCATCGACGTTGCCGATCTACCTCCTGCGATTCGTGCCGAACAGACAGAGTCTGGAATCGTAACCTCGCACGATACCACAGCCATGTCCACCACGGCTCTGGCGGAAATGGAAAGAATGACCATCCTGCGAGTTTTTGAGCAGGCGAACGGCGACAAAGCACTGGCGGGAAAGATGCTTGGCATCAGCCGCGCGACGCTGTATCGAAAATTGAAGCGCTACAACATTGCCGTAAAGTCAGGCGCATCCGGTGGCGCTGTTAACCCACAAGAAGCGTCCCAGTAGGCCGAAAGCCGTCTCAGCAAGAATATTCGTGCCAGCCGATTCGCGTCACGCAGTGAGACGAAATCGTTTCACGGTGAGACGAGTGAGCCAACGAAGCGCTCCGAGAAAATCCTAAGCCTCACGATTTCTGCAACTTGCAATCGCCTCGCGTTTCCAGTTCTTTGGCGTCCAGCGTGCATCTCTGTCTTCGGAAGTCTGCGTCTCTTGCGGAGCGTAGTGTGTTCGCCGCCCAAGAGGCGTCGGAATCTGGCCAGCAGGGCGTGAGGCAAAGTGGGAAAATCCGGCGGTCTGACACTGATAGCGAGAGAGCAAGACTGCGCTGAGCAGTTAGCGCGGTTTTTTCCGCAGGCCAGGCCCGTTCGAATTCCAGTGCAAGTGACCGCTTCGCGCGGAGGCAGGACCAAACTTCGTGAGGCCGCAGTCGTGGAATTCGGCGACCCCGAACACGCCATTTTTCTTTCGACCTTGCCGCTGGAGTTTGACGATCGCGTGCGGATCGCGGCCACTGGTGAAGGACGGCCGGCGGAAGCAACCGTCGTCGGCGTGCAGTATCACGAAGGACGCAAAGCGGTGGCCGTCCGATTTTTGCAAAGCCCCTGCGACTGGGTGGTGACACAGCCGTGAGCAAAACGATGACAACGCTGAATATCCCCGCTCCAGCTCGATCGGAGAGCCCGCGACAAGCGCAATGGAAAGAAGCGCGCTCAGTCTTCCCTATCTACCTGGCGCTCGCGAAACAGCTCGAGTTCGAGATCCCCTTTACCCAAGCGAAGCGCAATCTCCCCGAGAAGCCAGACCTCGAGACCTTCAGCCAAGTGCACGAGTGGCTGGATTCAATGGACCTGCGCGTCCAGGTGCATCAACTTCGCCACCTCCTGCAGATGACCACGTTGAACGCCAGCGAAACAGGCCTGCGCGCACTGATCCAGCGTCATCTGCGGAAGCCGAAGAAGAGCAATGTTGACCGGGACAAGATCGACTTCCTGCTGGTGCAATATTTTGCGCTCTGCGCGCCAGCGAAGATTTATCACAAGCAGATTGAGCCCCTGGATGTCGCCCAGGTGATGCAGCCGGTGCTCGGAGATGTGGATCCGGACCCGCTGGCCTGGTGCGCGCCACTGGAACAAATGATCGAATCGCTGAGAACTTTCCGCAGCCTGCGGGAAATCCTAAAAACAGATTTTATCTTACAAGGCCGGAAGGTAAAGGAAACGGCCGGGGGGATGTTCTACGATCCCGCGGCGCTGGTTGCTTTTATCCGGTTCAATTTCCTGCTCCGCCGGACGCTCATCGAGCTGATGCACGCGGACTTGATCGCCATTCGCGCGGGACTCGGACAGTTGCAAGCCGCCGGCGCACGGATCATCGACTGCCACCATCTGGGACTTTCGGCAACTGAAACGCTCTCGAAGATTTCTTCCATCGCCGACGAGTGGAAGCAGCCTTTCCAGAAGGAATACACGGAACGTTCTGTCAGCCAGGCTTTTGACAAACTCCTCGGACTGCGCACGGATGTGGAGCTAGCGCTTGAAAAGGCGCTTGGAAAAGCGGGTGACGCCGCTCCGCTGCAGACCGGCGTGCCGTCAGCAAAACCTGCACAGGCATCGAAGAAGACCGTGGCACCACCGCCTGCTCCCGCTGCCAACGCAAAAACGAAGGAGCGGGCTGTGGCGCCTGCTGCAGCGCAGCCGGATTCAGCTGTCGTGCTGGATTTTGAAAACTGCATGGAGCAGATCTGGGAGCAACTGATCGCCACGCCGCCTTTACGTGGGAGGTCAATGACCACCGTGAAGATCGGCGGCGCGCGAATTCTGATGTCCTCCTGGGAAGTAACCGCGTTCGTTAGCGAAGACGGGCCGTCCGCGGAAGATTTGCGGCGAGCGGTGGTGGCCCGAGTGCTGGTCACCGCGGCGATGGAATCCGCCAAGGAAACCGGGAATGCCACGTCGCTGGACCGAGCAATGAACATGGCCCGCGTGGAAGTGACGCGATTGCAGGAACGCGTGGACGTGGCCAAGCAAGCCAAGGACACCGAAGCGGCGGTGAATCTGGGCATCAGCACGAAGCGACTGCTCTCAGCATTGGACGAAGCAGAAAAGCTGTAGCCGATGGCGAATTGGCCCGCGGAAGCCGAATAGAAATTTCAGGGAGCTGCTTTTCATTGCGAAACGCCAACGTAGTCATCCTGACCGATGAAACCGAGTTTGCCCGGTTGCTGACGGCGTGCTGGCAGGCCGAGCGGCTGGCCCCGAATATTGCGGTCGTCAATAGCGATTCTTGGCGTGAACAGGATGCGCCCGCGCATGACTTGGTCGTGGTCGGACCGGTGCGTGAGGGAAAAATCACCAGCGTGTTGCGTTCCCTCGATCCGTCAACCGCGGTCATACTGTGCGTTCCCGCAGATTCTCAGGAATTCGGTCAGTTGCGCACCAAGTATCCACGGCTGGTGCATATCCCCCTGCGCGAAGATTGGGCGCAGACGCTGCTGCTGGTGGCGGGCGAATCGTTGCGCCGGGCGAAAGCTTTGCAGATCGCGCGGCAAGCCGAGCGCAATGCCGCCAAGAATGAAAACCACGCCACGCTGGGGCGCTACATGCTGGAGATGAAGCACAGCGTGAACAATGCGCTGACGTGCATGTTGGGCAACGCCGAACTGCTGCTGCTGGAACCCGGGCAGCTCTCCTCGCAATCACTGGCACAGATCAAGACCATGCACAGCATGGCGCAGCGAATCAATGAGGTAATGCAACGTTTCTCATCGCTTGCGAGCGAGATGCAGGAAGCTGAGAATGCTTCTCAAGCTGAGACGGTGGAGACGACCGCGCCAACCTCGCGGCGCCGGTGAGCGCCACGGGCGCCTCTGTAACTTGCTCATTTTACAATATTTAAGCTAAAACGACACATGAGCTTGCGGAAGGCAAAAGCTGGCCGCTGACGTGCACCTCTGCTCTGTGGACAAGTACGGAGAGAGTACGGCTGTGCACAAAAAAGTCCTAATCGTCGATGATTCGCCGGCTGAGGTCAGGCTGATGCAAGGCTTGCTGGAAAAAGAAGGCTATTGGCCGATTGCGCTCCACGACCCCAGGCGCGTCGAGGAAACCATTTCAAATGAGCGCCCCAGCTTAATCCTGCTGGACATCGTGATGCCGGGAAGAAATGGCTTCCAAGTCTGCCGCGATCTGAAGGGCAACGCGGAGTTCAACATGATCCCCGTGATCATGGTGACTTCGAAAGACTCGGCGAGCGACAAGTTCTGGGGACAGCAGCAGGGCGCGGACGCCTACGTCACCAAGCCTTTCACGCGGGAAGACTTGCTTCGCGCGGTACGGCGGTTCGTATGAGTGTTTCGGAGCGAGAGAATAGGCGATGAGCGAAGATTTTCATCTTGAGCCCCTTCCAGCGGACGCCGATACCGGCGATCTGCTCGAAGCTCTTGGGCCGCTCGAGGAGCGGCCACCGGAATCGCAATACTGCGTCTTCCGAAGCGGACGCGAACGATTCTGTTTGCCGGTTCTGGATGTCGAGGAAGTGCTGGATTGGCCGTTGCTGACAAAGCTGCCGCTTGGCCCAGCGTATTTGGTCGGAATCTTTAATTTGCGCGGAGCGATTGTGCCGTTGATCGACATTGCGATTACCGAAGGACGCCGTCCGGGCTTGCTGCCCAAGCACGTGGTAGTTGCTTCCCTGCGCAGCGAGAATCAGCACGAGGACCTACGCATCGGCATCGCATCCGACGAAGTCATCGGAACCTATTCGGTGAACACCGAGGATTTGCTCGAGCAAGCGCCGGAGAACGTGCCGCATTGCATTGGAATGTTGCGGCATGACGACCGCCTGGCGCTGGTCATTGATTTACGCCGGCTGCTTGAGGTTTTTCCGGGGCCCAGCATTTGAGTTTTGTGGAGACGACGCCGATGGAAGGCGCGGGCTCCGCGGAAGAGATTTGGAGGGTGGCATGAAATCGCGACTGAGTTCCACAATCTGGACGCTGGTCCTAATGAACGGAGTGGTTGGCTTCATCGTTCTCGGACTGGCCTTCAGCGCCGGCAAGAAGGCCGGAGAGGCGTCCTTGTTCGACTTTGGCTCGCCCGCCGGGGGAACCATATTGTTCGCCATAGTCCTTGCGCTGGCGACGGCGGTGATTCTCGCGTGGCGGTTCGGTGCATTGCTCGGGCCGGTGCAAGCTCTCGCGGAATTTTCCGAGCGCTTCGCAGCAGGAGACCCGCGTGCGCGCGTAGAGGTCACTTCTCACGATGAACTGGGCTACATCGCGGACAACCTGAATCGCGCGGTCGCCAAGGTTTCCAAGGCCACGAGCAACCAAGACGCCAACGACGCGTTGCAGCGCAGCATCACGGAATTGCTGAGCGTCATCAACCAGGTCGCTCGCGGCGATTTGGCGCAGCGCGGCAAGGTGACCAACGACGCCCTTGGAAACGTGACGGACTCGATCAACTACATGCTCGACAACTTCACCAAGGTTCTCGAGCGCGTCCGCAAGGCGGCCATGGAAGTGACCGCGTGCTCCAACAACATTCTGGTGGCCGCCGACGAAATGCAGGCTGGCGCGACGCAACAGGACCAGGAAATTACCAATACGTCCAGCGCCGTCGAAGAACTGACGGTCTCGATGAAACAGGTTTCGAACAACGCCGAGGCAAGCGCCGAAGCAGCACGCCGCGCGCTGGATGCCGCCGAACAAGGCAACCGTGCGGTGCGCGATACGCTCGAAGGCATGCAGCGCATTCGCGCTTCCGTGCAGGCGACCGCCAAGAAAATCAAATCTCTCGGTGACCGTTCGTTGGAAATTTCGGAAATCATCAACGTGATTAACGACATCACGGAACAGACCAACCTGCTGGCGTTGAACGCCGCCATTGAGGCGGCGCGCGCGGGTGAGGCAGGACGAGGCTTCGCGGTCGTTGCTGACGAAGTTCGCAAGCTCGCGGAACACAGCCGTAGCGCGACGAAGGACATCGCGGCACTTATCAAGGCGATTCAGGCGGAGACAAACGAAGCCGTGGTCGTCATGGAAGAAGGCACTAAGGAAGTGGAAAGCGGCGCGACACTCGCTGATCAAGCAGGCCGCGCGCTGGACGCCATTTCAAACGTCGTGCGCCAGTCGGCGGAGCTCGTACAGGAAATTTCGCTGGCATCGAAACAGCAGGTGCGCGGAACAGAAGGCGTAGCGCACGCCATGCAGATCATTTCGAGCATCACGCGGCAGACGTCGCAAGGTACTCGCGGCACGGTGGCAACGGTGAGCCAGCTCGTCAAGTTGTCGGATCAATTGAACGAAGCGCTGGCACAATTCCGCGCGTCATCGAAAGCGTCGGCAGCGCATGAAGAATCCGAGCGGCCCGTCCCGGCAGGCGCTCTTCGTTAGAAAGTGAAGCTCTTCTCCGCCAATGGGCGGGGGTAAGAGCGCGGCCCAGAACACGGGAGACTGATGAGCGAACGCCAGGGACATGGGGAAGGGTTAAGCGAACACGAGTTGAGCGAGATTCGCATGTTGATCGAAGAGCGCACGGGAATTTGCTTCGATGAATCGCGAGAGCGCTTCTTCTCCACGCGTGTGCGCGAACACTTGCGCGCAAAAGGCATGGAGCGCGGCACGGAACTGCTGCGCGTCATGCGGAAATCCAACGTCGAATACGAGGGCTTGCTCGAGCGGCTGCTGACGCAGGAGACGAGCTTCTTCCGGTATCCCGGCGTGTATGAGGCGTTCGAGAAGCGCGTTTTGCCGGAACTGCACACGAAAAAGTTCTGGAAGAACCCCCGCACGCTCAGGATTTGGAGCGCCGGTTGTTCGACGGGCGAAGAGCCCTATTCGATCGGCATTACTATCGCGGATTCATTGTCGTTCGCGGATTCCTGGAACGTCGAAATCCTTGCGACGGATGTCGGGCGGCTCGCACTGAAACATGCCGAGCGCGGTATTTACAAAGGGCGCAGTATCGGCAGCGTGAGCGAGCGGCAATTGGCAAGTCATTTTACCGAGGTAAGCGGCGGGTATGAAGTAAAACCGCGGCTGCGCAAGATGATTTCGTTTACGCAGATGAACCTCGCTTCGGCGGTGTACGTCGGCCGCATGGACATGATTTTTTGCATGAATGTAATGATCTACTTTACGGAAGAGCGGCGGCGCACCCTGGTGCAGCGGTTTTACGACACGCTGGAGCCGGGCGGGTATCTGTTCCTGGGACACTCGGAGTCGATCTCCAAGATGCCGGTGAAGTTCCAGGCCATCGTCCTAAATGATTGCATTCTCTACCGGAAACCGACAGCAGATGAATTGCAGAAGCCGGAACTCGTAGCGGAGGGGCGAGCGTGAGTACGCTGGACCGCGAAGCCGTCGAAGTATTCCTCCAGGAAGCCTCGGAGAACCTGCAGTATTTGCGGGAATACGTCAGCGTGCTTCAAGACGTAGCGCCGCGCCGGGAAGATCTGGAACGGCTTTACATTTCGGCGCACACGCTGAGCGGAACGTCGGCAAGTTATGGATTTCCCCGCTTTTCTGAAATTGCGGGGAAGCTGGCGCACGTTTTTCAGTATGCGCTGAACGCGCCTCTCGGCAGCGATCTGCATGGGCCGTTAACGGAATTCCTTTCGGATGGCATTTCGTTGCTGGAGACGGATCTTCTGGAAATTAGCGACACGGGCAAAGAAAGTGTCGACGATATCGCCGTCTTCAAAGAGCGTTATCGATTTGCGTTCCCCACAGAACCGCCGCCGCTGAATCTTTCGCAGCCGGAAACGCGTGAACGGTTCGATGCGGAAGAGATACACGAGCCCGCGGTGGCTGCGGCGACTGGCTCCTACTTTGACACGCTTCCGACGGACGACGAAGTGCCGGACGAGATTCTGGAGTTCTTTCAACCGGAAGCGGAAGAACATCTCCAGGTCGTCAGCGATTGCCTGATTTCGTTGGAAGGCAACAACAATCCGGAAGAGATCAACAAACTGTTTCGCGCCATTCATACCGTGAAGGGTTCCGCAGCGCAAGTTGGGCTAAAGAGATTGGGAGCGATCGCGCACCGCGTCGAAGATCTGATCGGCCGTTTGCGCGATGGCGAGATTGAACCGTCGCCGGCCGTAGTGGATTTGTGCCTTGAGTCGGTGGACACGCTGAAAAAGACGCTCCATCGGCAATGGGCCGATGAAGTTGAAATGCGTACTGGCGTCGATTCCCTGCTTGGGCGGATTGCGGAGTTTGCTCCGCTTGATCCTGAAGAGGCAGAAGTCTCGCCTGGGTTGACGGTTGCTGGCGATTCTCAGCCCGCGAAAGAATTTGAAGCCCCAACGCAAACTGCCGCTTCCACAAAGAAGGCCGCGAAACAAGTTGCAGGTGGCACTCCGACGGCTAAATCGGTTCGCATTGCGCTGGCGCGGCTCGACCGCATGATGAATACGGTCGGCGAACTGGTCATCAACCGTACTCGCATGGTGGGCCGCGTTGCGGAACTCGAAAAGCTTGTCGACACGCTGAGTTTCTCGAAAGAGCGCCTGCAAGGCAAAGTTAACGAATTCCAGGAAAAGTACGAATTTAATCGCATCAGCAACAACCGCACCGCCCAGGGACCGTGGAAGCCCGAGACGACGCCACAGATGTTGACGAGCGCGGCCGCAGGCGACACGTCGTTCTGGTCCGAATTCAGCGAACTGGAAATGGACCGCTACGACGATTTCAATATTTTGTCGCGGTCCATGGCGGAAATCTCGGCGGACGTCAATGAAGTACTCTCGCAACTCGAAGGCTTCATCGGGCGCGTTGAAGGCGACATCGACGAGTTCACGAAGCTCGCGCATCACCTGCAAGATGAAATTACGGCCGCGCGAATGGTGCCCATCGGCACGTTGTATTCACGACTCTCACGCGCGGTGCGCGATGCAGCGAACTCGACGGGCAAGCAGGTCGAGCTGGATCTCTCCGGAAGCGAGACGGAACTCGACAACAATATTATCCAACAGATTTCCGATCCGCTGGTTCACCTCGTGCGCAATTCGGTGGCTCACGGCATCGAGCAAAGCGCTGACCGCGTGGCCACGGGCAAATCGTCCGCCGGCAACATCATGCTGCGCGCGTACCACCGCGGGAATCACATTTACATCGAAGTTGAGGATGACGGCGGCGGAATTAATTACGAACGCGTCAAGCAGAGCGCCATCGAACGAGGCCTAGTTTCTGAAGAGACTGCTGATCGCCTTACCGAGCGCGATCTTCGGGAAATACTGTTCCATCCGGGATTTTCGACGGCTTCTGCAAAAACGGAACTGGCTGGGCGGGGCGTCGGGCTCGATGTCGTGCGAGCAAACCTGAACGCACTCAACGGCGAGATCGAAATCGAAAGCATCAGCGGCAAAGGCACGAAGTTCACGCTCAAAGTGCCCTTGACCTTGATCATTTCACCAGCGCTGTTTGTGCGCTGCGGCACTACGAATTTCGCATTGCCATTGGCGGTCGTCGAAGAAATCCGCCGCCTGCGGGCGGATGAAATCGAAGACGTCGGCGGAAAACTTTTGACCAAGGTGCGCGACGTCGTCACCGAGGTTGTTCGCCTCGACACCTACTTGGGCTTGCCGCCTCTCGAGCCGATCAACGGCTATTTCCGCATGGTCGTTGCAAATGCCGGAAGCCGGAAGATTGGCCTCGTCGTGGAAGAAGTTCTCGGCAAGGACGAAATCGTTATCAAAAACCTGGGTGAATACCTGCGCCGCGTGAAGCTTTTCCCCGGCACGACCATCGCTCCGGATGGCAGCTTGATTCTGCTGATCGACTTGAACCGCATGGTGGCGACGGAACCCAGCGAGCGCCGGCCCCTGCAGGCCAGCGCCAGCGCCGCGCGAATCTTTGCGCCGGGCTCAACGGCCATTGCCCGTGGAAGCATTCCTTCCGAAGCCATCGACCGCGTCGAGCAAGAGCGCGTCATCGTGGTGGCGGACGACTCCATCAGCGTGCGCAAATTCGTGGGCCGCATGCTGGAGAAGAACGGCTACCGCGTAAAACTGGCCGCGGATGGACTGGAAGCTGCCGAACTCATAACGCAGCATGGCTGCCATCTGGTCATCACCGACCTCGAAATGCCGCGCATGACCGGCTATGAATTGATGGTGCAACTGCGCCAGAGTCCCTCGACTCGCCGAATCCCGGTGATGGTCGTTACGTCACGCGCGGGCGCGAAGCATCGCGATCGTGCGATGAAGGAAGGCGCCACGGCATTCCTCACCAAGCCGGTGCAGGAAGATCAGCTGATCGCCGCAGTAGAACAACTCATAGGAACGGAGGCGCCACGCCCGGTTGCACCGGTAGCGTAAACGAACAATGGCGACCACCAACAAAAAGTTTCGGGTGCTCGTGGTGGACGATTCCGCATTCATGCGGAAGGTCCTCGAGGGCATTTTCAACGCTGACGATCAGCTGCAGGTCGTAGGCAACGCGAAGGACGGCCGCGAAGCCGTCGCCATGGCTGAATCACTGAAGCCGGATGTGATTTCCATGGACATCAATATGCCCCATGTGGACGGACTGCAGGCCACCGCGGAAATCATGACCACCAATCCGCGGCCCATCGTCATCGTCAGTTCTGAATCACGCGAAGGCGCCGCAAGCACGCTTCGTGCGCTGGAACTTGGCGCCATCGAATTTGTGGCCAAGCCGTCAAGCGCCATCGACCTTGACATGCAGAGCGTGAAAGAAGATTTGCTGCGCAAGATGCGCATGGCCGCCAAAGTGCGCGTTGTAAGAACGGCGTCACGTTTGGCATCTACGATCCAGAATTCGACCGGTTCCAAGGCTCCGGCACTTGCGCCCGTTAGCGCGCGCCCGGTGCCCACTTCCGGACTTGATCAGCGCTTCCCTGTAGTCGTCCTCGCAGCCTCCACGGGAGGCCCCGCTACCGTGATGCGCATCGCTCCAGGCTTCACGGCAGACTTCCCTGCCGCCGTGATCCTTGTGCAGCACATGCCGGCCGCATTCACGACGCAATATGCGGCGCAACTCGCCGAATTCACCGAGATCCGGGTGAAGGAAGCAGAGGTCAATGAGTCTCTTCAGCCGGGCACGCTTTACATTTGTCCCGGTGGCCAGCATCTGCGCGTCACGGCGACGGGAAGAATCCAGCTCGACGGCACGTCCGGCCGCATTAGCGGCTACTTGCCGAACATAGACGTAACCATGGAATCCGTCGCCGCTTTCGCCGGCCCGCTGAGCATTGCAGGCGTACTCACGGGGATGGGCAACGACGGCGCGAACGGCGCCCTGGCCATCAAAAATGCAGGCGGCCTGGTTCTGGCGCAGGATGAAGCGACCTCCGTTATTTTTGGCATGCCCGCCGAAGCCATCAAAGCCGGCGCCGTCGATCAGGTGCTCGGCATCGATGATATCTACGCCGCCATCGAAAAGCGCGTCCTGGGAATTTGCCGCACAGCACCCGCGGGAGTTCGCTGATGCGTCTAGCGGCCCCGGTAAAGCCAAGTCCAGCGAAAACGGAGCAAATTATTTTGTTTCGTGTCAGCGGACAATTGTTCGCCGTTTCTTCCGCTTCGGTGCAGGAAGTGCGCAGCGCCGATAGCATGTCCGGCGCCGCCGTCGAAATCAGCGCGCCAGGAATTCGAAAAGTACGGCACGTGGTGCGGCGCGGAGATCGCTCTCTGTTCATCGTCAATGGCGCCATGCATTTTGGATTGCATGCGGCAGAAGGTGCATTGCTCTTTGTGCTGCGCAAAACGCGCACGGCTCTCCTGATCGACGGCATCGACAAGATGACCACCATGACCCGGCTGCAAGCGCTGCCCCTTTCTTTCTGTCACGAAGAGCGGCAGTGGTACCGGGGGCTGACTGCCCTCGACCAGACTGTCGTCCCGGTGGTGAAACCGGAAGGGTTTTTGTCACCCGAAGAACTGACCCTGCTGGATGCAGCGCTCCTTCAATCGGACAATTCCGCTGCAGCTGCTCTCCAGGAGACGAACGCTGCGCAATGACGGTAGCTGCCGAACTCGAGCTGCAATCCTTCGTCCTGCTGCGACTGGGCGAAAGGCGCTTCGCCGTTTCAGCGAATCAGATTGCTGAGCTCGTTGCACCGAGCCGGGTTTTTCGCTTTCCGCATCGCACCTCGAAATTGGAGGGTGTAATCCTGCGGCGCGGCCGAATTGTTCCGGTGTGCGACGTTTCGGAAATACTTCTGGGAAAACGCCTGACGTCGCGCCGCTTTTACCTGATCGCGGTGCGCAACTACGGCACGCTGAAAGAATGGATCGCGGTGCCGGTTACGGGCGAGTGTGAACTCATCAATTCAGAAATGATGGCGGCTTCGGAATCCGACGCGCCGCATGTCGCGGGCTGGCTTTCGCATGACGGTGACGTGATCGAAGTCTTGAATCTTGATACGCTCACGCCCGGCCCGGAACAGGCGCTCGCGCAAGCCGCGGCGCTGCAATCTGCGGAGGCGCGGCCGTGATCCCTTCCGGGCGTCCCGTAAGAGTTCTGCTGATCGACAGCAACGTCTATTTTACGAAGCGCCTGGGCGATGCGTTGAAGCGCGAGGGTTTCGACGTGGTGTCCAGCACTCAGGCGGCCTTTGCGCTCACCACGCTCGAATACGACGCGCCGTCCGCCATCCTCTGTGCGACAAATATGCGCGAAATGGGCGCTCTGGAGATCGCACGTATCATTCACGCGGACCCAAAAAATTCCAATCTCCCCATTATCGCGCTTGGCGACGGAAGCCAGCGCGCCTTGATGGAAGCGTTTCAGGCCGGCTGCGACGATTACATCGACCGCAACCGGCAGCCCGCGGTTATCGCCGCGCACGTAAAACAGATCATCGTCAGTAAGGCGGAGGGTTTTCAGCCCACGCAGATGCTGGACCAGTCTGACACCAGTCTCAGTGGCAATCTGACGCACCACGACCTCACTGGCGTTATGCAGATGCTGGGGCACGCGCATCAGACGGGCGCCTTGCACATCAATGCCGGCGAAACGGACGGTGTGCTGTTCTACGACGCCGGAGCCATCTCGCACGCGGAATGCGGCAATCTGTTCGGCGACGAAGCCGTTATTCACATCTTAAAGAGCCTCGGTAGCAGCAACGAAGGCGTTTACAAATTTACCTACGGGACCACGTCGACGCAGCGTACCGTGCTGCGCTCGGCCACCGATCTCATGCTGGATGCCATGCGCGAATTCGACGAAGGAACGCTTGACATGGCGGACAAGGAAGCGCTATGAGCGAAGCGATGACCATGCCACCAGTGGGCGAGGCTCCGGCCAAGCGGACACCTACGGTCTACTTTATCGATGACAGCGCCACCATGCGCGAAGTCATCAAGATCGCATTTCGCCGCGAGAACATCAACGTGATCACCTGTGCCGACGCGGCCTCCGCACTTGCGCAATTCGAACAAAACCGTCCCGACGTGGTGATCACCGACGTGATCATGCCCGATCAGGACGGGTATTCCGTCTGCAGCCAGATCAAGCAGAATCCCGAATACAGCGGCACTCCGGTTGTGCTTATGTCCGGCGTAGTTAACAAGAGTGTCGCTGACAAAGCGGTTTCGGTGAAGGCCGATGAACTGATTCGCAAGCCTTTTCAGCCGCAGGAATTGATTGGCCGTGTGAAGAGCCTTCTGGAGCCAAAAGGTGCCACGCCAGCGCCGCTGGCCGAGCGCCCAATGCCTTCGAATGCTCTGAACAATCTCTTTTCGCCACCTCCCGCTCCGGCCGTGCCTCGCCAGGCGCCGGCTACTCCCGAATCGGCCTGGCCTCGCGCACTTGCGGAAGCGTTCATTCCGCGGCAGACCGCGCAGCCTCAGCATGATCCCCAGCAATCGGCGAGCTCTCCTGCTCGGCCAGCTCCGACGTCGGCCGATGTGCAAAGGCTTCGGGTGGAGATTGCCCATTTGGATTTGCTGGTGAAAAAACTGCAAACGGAACTCCAGATCGAGCGGCAATATAATCAAGCTCTGGAAACACAGATTCGCTCGCTCACGGAAGTGAGCTAGCCGCGCGAAAGCCAGCCTGCTACTCTAAAGGCTAGTTTCTGTGGTTTAGCAGCCAGTTTACGCTTTTTCGCGCAGGCATTTAAAACCTGGAGATTCTCGAGCGGCTTGGCGGTCTTGAATAGGGCAATGAGTACTTTCGTACCATAGCTAGCCAGCTGGCCGCGCACGGAAAATGGAAGGGCGTGGATCGTGTGCCTCGGACGGTCCTACCCAACCTAAAATTCAACCGGGGCCTCTCGCGACTCCGGAAAAGGATTGACCGAATTGTCTTCCGCAGAGGACATGAAGCTCTTGACTTCTCCGCCGACGGCAGCGCCTTCGGAGCCGCCGTTCGAGGAGACTCCGGTCGAGTTGGAAGAAGCCGGATCCCCTGCACCAACTCCTAAACCACTTTTAAAAGCGAACATGGTTGCGTATGAAGTACGCGTGACCGCCACTGGCGCGCCTTGCGACAAGAACGCGGTCGATCGCCAGCTATTCACGGAAGAAACGACTTCGCTCCTGGTCTGTGAAACAGGCGGGGTGATCCAGCTTGCGGCGGCCGTGTCGCCGGGGCAATTGCTCTTCCTCGCAAACGTCGAATCGAAGCGCGAAGTCGTCGCGCAGGTGAAACGCAAGCGCGCCTACCGGCCAACGCTTTGCTATGTGGAACTGGAATTCGCCGAGGCTGCTCCGCGTTTTTGGGGCATGGAGTTTTCCGCAGCATCCGCGTTGCTGCCAAGGAACGCTTTGGACGCGAAAACAGCCGAGAAGGTGGTCGCAGCGGAAGCCACTGCGGATGAGCCTGGAGAACTGCCTGCTGCACCGACGGCCGAGGAATTAGAGGCCTTTAAGCGTGATGTGACTGCGCTACGGGGACAGCCTATTTTGGAGGAGGCGCCCCACGAGAGCGTTCAGACCCTGGCACCGGCCTCGACACTGCCACCGGTTGCCCAATCGGTCCCGCCATCGGTTGGGGAGACTCCTGCGGCATTGCCGGCGGAGGCTATACCAGGCGCAGAATCCGCCGCAAGCACTGGGGCCAACGATGGCACTGGCAGCGGCTCAGCAGTCAACGCCCTTCCCGCCGAGCACAACTCTGGTCCGGCACAGTGGCCAGCCGAAGACCAGATGCAACTGCCGCAGCCTTCGCTGGACTTTAGCATGTCTCTGCCAAAGCGCAAGCGGTCACTGCGGGCGAGGGGAAGTTTCACGCCAAATTTTCGCGGCGGAGTCCTGCGTCTCTCGCTGCTCACTGCGGCACTGGTAGTCACCGCGGTCGGAGCCGCCTGGTTCAAGCACTGGCTCCCGTGGCAGTCAGGGACAGAAAAATCCTTGAGCAGCCGCTCCACAAACGCTGCGAAAGCAAACAATTCGTTAGCGCCGGGAAGCCCGGAGGCGGCGAATCAGCACGCGGATTTCAGCAACACGAGAGTGGCGAGCGATGCGCCCGTAACCTCAGCGGGAATGCCCTCACGGAGTTCGGCAGTGCCTGGCACGGTTCCTCCGGAACCGAAGGATACGACCGAGCCCCTTACGCAACCCGTCGGTTCGAATGGTTCGGAAGTACAGCCGGCTGCCCGGAAACCATCTTCATCGGCCGCGATCGCGGCGAAACGATCACCGGACCATACAACCGCAAAGCCCTCTCTTAACTCTGTTGCGTCGCCGGCGGAGAGCGAAATGGTGCCTCCCAAGTTGATCAAATCGGTGCGCGCCGTAGCTTCTTTGGAAGCGCTGCGCGACTTTGAAACTGGCAACGTCGTGATCGACGCAGTTATCGGCACGGCTGGCGAGGTGAACTTCATCAGCGTGATTTCTGGACCTCCTTCCTTGCGCCCTGCTGCGGTGGAATCCTTGAAGGAGTACCGATACGAACCCGCCACTAGGAACGGCCAGCCTGTTCCAGCACACGTCACGATTACTATCCACTTTCGGTTCGAACCCTAGACATCCCGAACTCCCGGCGTCCACGCAACTGCGCTTGAACTACAAGTGCATCATCCGAGCGCGAGGTTATCGCGAGGCTTACAACTTCCACTCCCCACGGCCAGTTGACGCTCGAGCACAGATTCAGTAGCCTCACGTTGCGCCTTTCACGCACCGTTTTCACTTCCGGAATTGAACGAGGGGACTGACGATGAGCGATCAGAATGATTCGGCAATTTCCCGCCGCGAATTTGCGCGGCGCGCCGCCTTTGTTTCCGCGGCTGCGACGCTGACCCCCTCGAATCTGCTCAGTGCGGGATCTATCGCCGCGCCGCTTCCGGCGCAACTGCCCGCGAATGCGCCCAAGCTGTCACCGGAAGGCCAAGCCGAAGTCGACTCGCGGATTCAGTCCGTCTTTGCCCAATACGGCAGCCGGCTCTCTGACGCCCAGAAAGCCGACATTCGTCGGCTGGCCACGGAAGCGCAGCCACCGCTGCAGCGCCTTCGCGCGTTTCCAGCGGAAAACGGAGACAGCCCGGGCCTCTATCTGAAGCCACTCATCGAGAGAGAAAGAAAGCCCTCGCCGATGCCGGCGACACCAAAACCGGCAAGTGCGCCGAAAAATTTCTGAGGAGCCTCCCGAATGCCTGGCGAAGAGATTCTCTATCTTTCTGTAAGCGAACTCGCAAAACGCATCGAATCGAAGAAACTCTCGCCTGTCGATCTGACGCAGGCCTACCTCGACCGCAGCCAAAAGTTCGGTCCGCGCTTTAATGCCTATGCACTTTTGACGCCCGAAATTGCTCTCGAGCAAGCCAAAGCCGCGGAAAAAGAAATCCAACGCGGCCACTATCGCGGCCCGCTGCATGGCATTCCTTACGCCGCCAAAGACCTACTGGCGGTTAAAGGATTGCCAACCACTTGGGGCGCAAAGCCTTTTGCCAACCAGGTATTCGACTACAACGCGACCGTGATCGACCATCTAAACCGTGTTGGCGCGGTGATGCTCGGCAAAGCCTCGATGATCGAGCTCGCGGGCGGGATGGGCTATCGCTTCGCCTCCGCATCTCTCCAGGGTGAGGCCAAAAATCCCTGGGACACGACTTGCTGGACTTGTGGCTCATCTTCCGGATCGGGCGCCATTGTGGCTGCCGGTCTGGCTGCGTTTGCCATCGGCACGGAAACGTGGGGCTCCATCATCTGCCCTTCGGCTTACTGCGGGGTGAGCGGCCTTCGGCCCACCTACGGCCGCGTCAGCCGCTACGGCGTGATGGCGCTCGCACCTTCCATGGACAAGATTGGCCCGATGGCCCGGAGCTCCGAAGATTGCGCGCACATCTTCGCCGCGATCGCCGGTCACGACCCAAAGGATCGCGGAACGGTGCCTATCGACAAAGGTGCCTTCACTTATTCACCATCCATGGAATTGCGTGCGCGCCCGCTCAAAATTGGCTGGCTCACCAACGCATGGAAATCGCTCGAACCAGGCGTTGCGAAGCCGATCGAAGTCGCGACCAGGATTCTCAAGAAATATTTTTCGAGCGTGAAAGATGTCGCTTTGCCAGTTGGTCCCTGGGAAGAAGCCGGCGGCCTCATCGTTGCTGCGGAGGGTGCCGCCTCATTCCGGTCCTTGATTCGCTCCGGGCGAGTAAGCGAATTGACTGATCCGCTCGGACAAATCGCGGGATACGTCAACGAGCAGTATTCCGCAGCAGACTATCTACAGGCTCTTAAGGTGCGAGAGATCGCTCAGAAAAAAATGGATTCCATGTTCGACACGTTTGACGTCCTCGCGACGGCGGCACAACCGGTTGGCGCAACGCCGCTGGCTTTGAATCTCGAGACCGGCCTAGTCTTTCCCGATCCTCTCGGTGGCATCGGCAATATTTGCGGGCTGCCGGCAATGTCAGTTCCTTGTGGTTTCACGGAGAAGAATCTCCCGGTTGGATTGCAATTTGTGGGCAGAGCCGGTGACGACTTCGCGGTCATCCAGGCGGGACGAATATTCCAATCCCATACCGACTGGCATAAAAAGCATCCGAAGATTCATTAGAAATTGCTGCTGACCTGCGTTGGCGGAAGGACGGCTGGTAACTTCAGGGTTGTTTCAGGATGTCGTGCACTGCACGAAGAAGCGCCCAGCGGCTGAAGGGTTTCGTCAGCAAACGAATCGTGGAGTCGCCCCGCGTGGAGTCAGCCGCGGCCCTTTCGCTGTATCCCGACATGTAGAGAACCCGTATTTCTGGGCGTCGCTGCAACAGTTTCGCCGTAAGCTCCTGCCCAGTCATGCCCGGCATAACCATGTCGGTAACAATCAAGTGGATGGCGCCATCGTATTTCTCGACTCGCTTCAGCGCTTCTGTTCCGTCGCGCGCCTCGATTACCGTGTAACCGCCTGATTCCAGAAACTCGCGTGCCACTTCGCGAACGTCCTGCTCGTCTTCGGCGAGCAGGATCGTCTCCGTTCCTCGCGGCGCCTCCGACACTACTCGCACCGCTCCGGCGCGCTCGATGGGCTGATCCACCCGCGGGAGATAAATCTTGAACGAAGTTCCTCTCCCGACTTCACTGTAGACCCAGATGAACCCGCCACTCTGTTTCACCACTCCGTACACTGTCGACAGGCCCAAGCCCGTGCCCTTGCCTTGCGGTTTGGTAGTAAAAAACGGCTCAAAAATGCGTGCCTGCGTTTCGGCACTCATTCCCGTGCCGGTATCCGAAACAGCCAGGAGAATGTAGCGGCCCTGCCGCACGATGGGATGCACCGCGTTGTAATTGCTGTCCAGTTCGGCATTCGAGGTTTCAATCAGCAGGCGCCCGCCTGCTGGCATGGCGTCACGCGCGTTGACGGCCAGATTCATGATTACTTGTTCCATTTGGCTGGCGTCTGCGCGTATCGCTCCAAGGTCTTCCGAGCCTCGGATCACCAGTTCGATGTCCTCACCGATCAACCTGGGGAGCAACTTTCCCATTTCCTCCACGACGGCGTTCAGATTGATCACCTGTGGTTGCAATACTTGCAAGCGGCTGAATGCCAGGAGTTGGCGCGTTAAAGTGGACGCGCGATCCGCGGCGCGGTCGATCTGCTCAATTTTTCTCGAATATTTTTCTTCACTTGGGAGAACGTTAAGTAGCAGCTCCGTGTGTCCCTTGATCACCATCAAAAGATTGTTGAAATCATGGGCCACGCCCCCCGCCAAGCGTCCCACTGCTTCCATTTTTTGCGACTGCCGCAGCTGTTGCTCCAGGAGGTGACGTTCACTAATGTCCTGAGCAACCACCAGCCGCACTCGCCTCCCGGCATATTCCAATTGGTGCGAGATAGTCTCAACTTGGATGACTTTCCCGTCCTTCTTGCGGTGCTTCCAATGCCCGTGATAGAGCCCCTCGTGAGGAATCCGATTCAATTGATCGAGATATCTTGCCCGTTCCTCCTCGGGGCGAAGGTCCAGGACGCTCATGCGCTTGAACTCATTCTGCGAGTACCCATATTGAAGAACGGCCGCTTCGTTCACTTCCAGGAATCTCAGTGATTCCCTGTCCATCACCCACGTGGGGAGCGGATTGTAAGTGAATAGTAATCGGAACATCTCCTCGTTCTTGCGAAGCGCGTCTTCCGAGCGCCGCCGCTCGATCGCCAGCGCAATGTGACCTCCGACAGAGCTTAGAAACTCCAGATCGCGAATGTCGTAGGCATTTTCGGCTTGGTAATGCTGGACAACGAGTACGCCAATAGTGGCAGTCGGTGTCTTGAGCGGAACACCCAACCACGAGGGTGACTGTGAACCAACGAGCTCGACTTCCCCTTCCGCCGCAAGACGGTCGAACTCGTGCTGCGGTATCAACATCGGAGAACCTGTGCGAAACACGAACGCGGTGCAGCTGCGGCCTACTCTTTGCGGTGCCGGCGCCACGTCGACCTGGTCCGCAAAGAATGGAAAGGTAAAGGTGTCCGTAGCCTGATCGTGCAGGGCCACGAAGCAATTCTCCGCGTAGACGACTTTCTTCAGCGCCAAGTGGATGCCTCCCAGCAGCTCATCCAGGTTGGCCGTCTGGTTGAGGGCCTGCACGATTTCGGAGATCACCTGGCGCTCCGCCTCCATGCGATGAAGATCGGTGACGTCCCGAAAACTTACGACAATCCCTTCGATTGCATGCAATTTGGTGTGATCGCGAGCCTCAGCGTCGAACCAGCGCCAGCTCCCGTCTTTGCTTCGCAGGCGGCAGCGTCTCCCTAATTTCCCATGCTGGCTGACGGAAAGCCCGCGAAGACATTCGCGCGTTCCTTCGGCATCGTTAGGGTGAACAAGCTCGAAAATCGATCCGCCGACAAGATCTTCCGTGTTGTGGCCAAGAAGGCGTGTAAAACCCGCGCTGGCAAATTGAATATTTCCTTGGGGACTGAGAATAGCAAGCAGTTCCTGGACGGAGTCCAGCAGCGTGGCGAGTTGCTCCGGTCCAAGCATGATGCCTTGCGCAAAGGGGGCACGTTGACTCATCTGATGGCTGCTCGCAACACTAACCTGCGCTATAGTGCATCGCGGGCAAGAGCGGGTCTTGCGTCCGCCGTTAGGATTTGTCTCTTACTTGCTTCGACGGCTTGTCAAACTGGCAGAAATCGAATCGTTTTAATCATACGAAAGCGGCACGCCGGTGTATGCACTGGAATAAGAAAACGTCGCGAAAATATGACTGTACCAAAGGTCAGGACCGCCCTCGAAGAGGCCACCTTTTACTCCCATCCTGAGCGTGTTACGCTCCCCCCGTTCTTTAACAACGAGTACGCCCCGCCGTCGTCTTCATCCGCGCGCGCACTCCGAGGAGGCCATCCGGCTATGCACGGTATTTGGAAAGATATGTTTGTTATGGGACTTCCCCTGGCGGAAAAAATCCTCCGGCCGATTTTCGTCTATGCGTTTCTCGTGATCAGTCTCAGGCTCTCGGGAAAACGCGAACTCGTTCAGCTCAATCCATTCGACCTGGTCGTCTTGCTGACGCTCTCCAACACCGTTCAGAACGCCATCATCGGCGAAGACAATAGCGTTCTCGGCGGAATTATCGGGGCCACCTCCCTTCTGCTTACCAACTACCTTGTCGTTCGCTTCCTCTACGATCACAGGAAGCTTGACCAGTTGGTCGAAGGCCGCGCTGACGTTTTAGTGGAAGGCGGCAAGGTGCGCACGCGGAATCTGAAAAAGGAGCTAATCACCGTGTCTCAGCTTGAAGCTGCGGCGCGAAAGCAAGGCTTCGAGTCGCTCTCCGAAGTCGAGCAGTGCGTCCTGGAACCGGGTGGAACACTCACATTCATGGGCAGAAAACCGACCAGCGAAGATGCGCGACACCAGGAGTTATTGCAAAAGTTGGACCTTCTAGCGAAGGAAATCACGCTCTCGAGGGGTTCCCAACCTCCGGCACGCGCTTGATTTCAGTGCAGGAAGAAACCTGTCGCTGCCAGCGAAATGCCCGCGGCTCCAATGAACACGCCACCTATCCAGAAGAATTTTCTCTTGGTCAGCAACGTGATCGAGCAGATGACCAGTCCAATTTCCAGAAGCGCTTCTCCGCCATCGAATCGGTCGGCTTGTCGAACTGTCAAATCGCGCTCATCTTCCAGATTCTTTGCCTCTTTGCTGACGTCGCTTTTGTCGCTTTCGTAGTGCTCTACTTCCTTCTCATATTTCTCTTTGAGTTTTTCTCCCAGATCCTTGTTCAATGGCGCCACCAGATTCACAACGTCGGAGATCTCTTGAGTTTCGTGCAGCCGGATACTCTTCGCCTGGTACTGCGTCCAGCGGCTCGCTGCCTGTGTTTCCAGGCGCAACCCCTCAGTGTGCGCACGGTGCCCGAGCAGCGACACACCGGCCACCAACACCGCCATGATCGAAATCGTAATCGACACGGGGAGGACCAGCGGATGGTCCTCGTGATGGCTCTCAGGAAATTCGATACCCTCGCCCATTGCTTAATTCTCCCTTCGCAAGTTTAGAGACAGAAGAATCAGACGAACTCACTTGGAGTGACTCGCGAGCAGCCGCCAGCGTGCGGTCAATATCCTGGGAGGTATGCGCTACCGAAACAAACGCGGCCTCAAATTGCGACGGCGCCAAAAATACGCCTCGGTCAAGCATCTCGCGGAAGAATTTCGCATATCGCTTGGTGTTGGAACGCTTGGCACCAGCATAATTTCTCACCGGTTCCGGTGTGAAGAAAACCGTCGCGAGCGAGCCGATGGCGTTGATCTGCGCAGGTACTCCAGCTTCAGCCAGTTCCGCACGCAACCCGAGAACTAGTCGCTGCGCCAGTTCCGCCATTTTTTCGTATAGCCCAGGCTTGGTCAGTTGCTGAAGCGCCGCGATTCCAGCCCGCATTGCCAGCGGGTTCCCGGCGAGCGTGCCCGCCTGATACACGGGTCCGAGCGGCGCCACCTGGTCCATCAATTCGGCGCGTCCGCCATAAGCTGCCACGGGAACTCCCCCGCCAATGATCTTCCCTAGTGTCGTCAGATCCGCCTCGACGCCCAGCAAGCTCTGCACCGAGCCATTCCGCAAACGAAATCCTGTGATCACCTCGTCCACAATCAACAGCGCGCCATTCTTTTTGCTGACTTCCTGCAATCCCTTCAAAAACCCCGTCTCAGGAGGCACAACTCCCATGTTCGCCGCGATGGGCTCGACAATGATCGCCGCAATTTTATCTTTATGCTGTTGAAATACCCGTTCGACCGCGTTGAGATCGTTGTACGGCACGTTCAACGTTAACGCCGCCAGCGCCGCGGGCACGCCCGGGCATTCGGCAATTCCTAACGTAGCAAGGCCAGATCCTGCCTGCGACAAGAAACTGTCCGCATGTCCGTGATAGCACCCTTCGAATTTGACGATGAAATCGCGCTTCGTCACCCCGCGCGCCAGCCGCACCGCGCTCATCGTCGCTTCCGTGCCGCTCGATACGAACCGAATCTTTTCAATAAAAGGAATCGCCCGCGTAATCATCGTCGCGAGCTCCAGCTCCAATTCCGTCGTCACTCCAAAACTTGTCCCGCGTCTCGCCTGGTCGGCAATGGCTTCACTGATGGCCGGATTCGCATGCCCCAGGATCATTGCGCCCCACGAGCACACATAGTCGAGCAACTCGTTCCCGTCCGCGTCGTAGAGATACTGTCCGCTTCCGCGTTCGATAATCAGCGGCTCTCCACCCACGGAACGGAACGCTCGCACGGGGCTGTTCACGCCGCCCACCAGCACCTTCTCGGCGCGTTCGAAAATCTCGCGCGAACGCTTGCGCTCGCGTTTCAACCGGGGTTCCGCAGTACTCATGTCGACTCGTTTAAATTATCACGCCTTCAGCCAGCGTGCGACGTCCTTAGCATGGTAGGTAAGAATAATTTCCGCCCCGGCGCGCTGGATGCCCGTCAGAATCTCCAGCACAACCCGCTTTTCATCCAGCCAGCCCTTCTGCGCCGCGGCTTTCACCATCGCATACTCGCCGCTGACGTTGTAAGCCCCCACCGGCACATCAAACGCCTCGCGCACTCGCCTGATCACATCCAGGTATGCCAGCGCCGGCTTCACCATCACCATATCCGCGCCTTCTTCGAGATCAAGCTCTACTTCCTTCAGCGCTTCCCGCACATTGGCCGGATCCATCTGATAGCTCCGCCGGTCGCCAAACTGAGGAGCGGACTGCGCCGCCTCCCGGAAAGGTCCATAGAAGCCCGAGCAATATTTCGCGGCATAAGAAAAAATCGCGATGTTCTCAAACTTGTGTTCATCCAAAGTTTCGCGAATGGCCCCGACGCGCCCATCCATCATGTCCGACGGCGCAACAATATCGGCCCCCGCCCGCGCGTGCGAGAGCGCTTGCTCCGCAAGAATCGTCAGTGTGGCATCGTTGGCCACTTCGCCGTTCTCGATGACGCCGCAGTGCCCATGGTCCGTGTATTCGCAGAGGCACACATCCGTTATCACAAGTAGCTTCAGTTTCGCTTTGCGAATCCCTTCAATCGCGCGCTGCACCACGCCTTGCGCGCCCAGCGAGCTCTCTCCTCGCGGGTCCTTGGATTCCGGCAACCCAAAAAGAATAATCCCAGGAATTCCGAGAGACTCCACCTCGCGGCATTCTTCCACAATCTGATCGACCGACTGCTGATAAATTCCGGGCATGGAACTGACTTCCTGCCGAACTTTCGTCCCCGGACGAACAAACATCGGATAGATCAAGCCTGCCGTGGTCAGCCGCGTCTCTCGAACAAGCCCGCGCAGCGCTTCGCTCTTCCGCAGACGGCGCGGCCGATGGGTCGGAAAACTCATCTTTGTTTCACTCCTGCCGGAGCCGCTTTTCCCGCTTCCGCAAAATACCTTTCCAGGGCCTCAATCACCGCCGCAGCCGTCGTATCCGAGGCCACCACGACACGCGAAACTCCCGCCTCACGCAACGCTTTCGCCGTCACCGGCCCGACTGCCGTAATCGCTACCTTGTGTTGAAGTTCACGAATATTTAACAGCACTTGAGAATATTGCACTGCCGAAGGGCTGAAGAACAACACAGCGTCCTTACCACCATAGGCAATTTCCCTCAGGTCACTGCGATCCACATCGACCGGCCGTAGGGTACGATACGCAATCACTTCCGTTACCACTGCTCCGTGACGCTTCAACGCCGCAGGCAAGTCCGGATTCGCACGATCGCTTCGCGGCAATAAAACTCTTGCCTCAGTTAGCCTGCTTCCCAATTCTTCCGCCAGCGCCACTCCATTGTGTGTCGTAGCCACATATTTTACAGGGAACTTCGCCCTCTTCGCGGCTTCTGCTGTGACCGGCCCAACGCAAGCAACTTGCAGCCGGCTCCCGCTCCGAACAAGTGCTGTCCGTGATTCCGCGGCGTGCCGAGCAAGCGCCTGCACCGCTCTTGCACTCGTCAGGATTACCCAATCAAATTGCTCGATTCCAGCAATTGCTTCGTCCAGCGGACCGCAATCTTCAGGCTCCGCGAAGGAAACCAACGGGAACACTAGGGGGATCGCATCGCGCTCAGAGAGTTTGCGCGCCAAGTCCTCACTCTGGGTCATAGCGCGAGTGATCACAATCCTCTTACCCGCCAGCGAATTTGTCCGCGCTTCACCCACGCTGCCGGCTCACTTCTTCCAGGATCGACCGCGCCCCCGCTTCAATCAACAGCCGCGCCATGTGCTCCCCAAGTTGAGTCGCTTGATCCGGCGGCGCGGTCGCGCGTTGCTTCACGTATTGCTCTCCGTCCACAGAACAAACGCACGCTTCCAGCAATAGTTCCCCGCGCTCCACGCGCCCCCACGCCCCCAGTGGAACCTGGCATCCACCATGCAACGCCGCCAGCAGCGCCCGTTCCGCAATGATGGCTGTCCGCGTCTCCGCGTCATCTAGCGGCGCCAAAAGATCCCCGGCTTCAGTATCTTTCAACCGGCACTGCACCGCGATCGCCCCCTGCCCCACGGCCGGCATGCACACATCCGGAGACAGCACCTCTGCAATCCGCTTGCTCAACCCCAGCCGATCTAGGCCCGCTTTGGAAACCATGATCGCCTCGTACTCCCCGCTCTCCACTTTTCTCAATCGCGTATCCACATTCCCGCGCAAGTCGCGCAAGTCGAGGTCTGGCCGCAGGTGCTTCAACTGCGCTTGTCGCCGCAGGCTGCTCGTTCCCACGCGCGCCCCGTGCCGCAGGTTCGCGAGCGTCGAGCCTACCAGGCAATCGCGCACATCATCCCGTCGGCAGACCGCGGGAAACATCAGCCGTGAAGGAATATCCGTCGGAATATCCTTCACGCTGTGCACCGCCAGATCGATCGTTTCTTCCAGCAGCGCTTCCTCCAGCTCCTTGATAAAAATTCCCTTGCCGCCAATCTGCGTCAGCGGCGCTTGCTGCATCTTGTCACCGCTGGTCTTGATGATCACGATTTCCGCTTCCATTCCGGTCGCGGCAAACAGCTGCTTTCGAATCGATTCCGCCTGCCATTTTGCAAGCACACTGCCGCGCGTGCCGATTCGCAGGATTCTCACGGCTTCTCCCGGTTCGAAAGAAAAAGGTCGCGCAGCGCTTCGACGTTTTGAATCTTCCGCCGGAGTTCTCGCTCTCCCCGCAAACGTTGCGCCGGCTCCAGCAACACCTTTTCCAGCATCTCATCCATCAATTTTTCCACCTGCGCCCGATCCACTTCCGACAAATGCTTCATCGGCTCCATGCGCGACCGGATGAACGACGCGCGCTCCTCCCGCAGCTTTGCGCGTAGCGCATCCACGAGCCCTACCAATTCCACGCTCGCTTGCCAGGACAAGAATTTGCTTACATGCTCCTCGACAATTTCCTGCGCGAGCGGAATCTCGCTTTCGCGCGCGTTGCGATTCTGCTGCACGATCTCCGTCAAGTCATCCGTATTGTAAACGTAGACGTTGTACAGTTCCCCAACGCTGGGCTCGATATTCCTCGGCACGCCCAGGTCCATCAGGAAGAGAGCGCGGTTTCCCCGGGCCGCCATCGCTCGCTCCACTATATTTCGCCGCAAAACCGGTTCTTCCGCGCTCACCGATGACACCACCACATCCGGCGTTTGCAGCGCGTTATCCCACTCACCCCATCCCACAACGTTCCCACCAAATTGTTTGGCAAGCTCGTCCGCCCGTTCGCGCAAGCGGTTCATCACATGAAGCTGCGCGATTCCACGATCCCGCAGATGCGAGACAACTTGCTCGCTCATCGCCCCCGCGCCCACCACCAGCGCCTTGCGCTCGCTCAATTTCCCAAAGATGCGTTCCGCCAGCTTCACTCCCGCCGCCGCCGCGGACATCGGCCTCGTGCTCAGCTCCGTCTCCGTCCGCACTCGCTTTCCCACTTCCAGCGCCCCTTGAAACAGTCGATTCAGTACCGGCCCGGTCGCGCCATGCTCGTGCGCGAAGCGGTACGCCTCTCGCACCTGCCCCAGGATCTCCGCCTCGCCCAGCAGCATGGAATCCAGCCCCGCCGCAACTTGAAACAGATGCCGCACCGCATCGTGGTCGTAGTGGTGATAGAGCGAAACGCTGAGAATATCCGGGCGCACCGAATGAAATTCGCTCAGAAAACTGGAAAGTCCCGGCGCGCATTCATGCGAAGATTCTGGCGGCACGCCATATACTTCGCTGCGATTGCACGTGGAAAGCACCAGCGTCTCTTCGAGGATTCCCCGCGCGCGCAGTTCCTCAGCCGCGCGCTGGGCTTGCTCCGCGTTGAACGACACTCGTTCGCGCACCTCAACTGGCGCGGTACGGTGATTGAGTCCGACGAGAACAATTTCCATGCCGCGGTTCAAGCGCTCCTAAAAATAGCGGTGGCTGTGCGAAAGATACAGATTGACGACCGTAAAACTCAACACCACGATCACAAAATTGAAGATGCACAATTTTGAAGCGCGCGCCCCGCGCCACGCCGCTGTTCCAGCCAGCCGGAAGTAAAGCGCATACAGCGCCAATACCAGCAGCGTGATGATATACTTGGGATCGAAAAACGAATTCTGCCCCGGCAGTTGATCCACCGACACGAAGCCCAACGCCGTCCCAATGGCAATCGAAATCAGCCCCACCAGCACGCTCGACCGGCTCATCTGATCGAGCAGTTCCAGCGGCGGCAGCCGCCACACCACTTCGCCAAGTTTATGGTTCCGCAGCAGCCGCTCCTCCCCCAGAAAAATCAGGCTGAGGACGAAGGACAGCGCAAACGCCGCGTAAGCCAGGATGCTCAGCGTCACGTGAAGCGCAAAAACGACTCCATGCACTGCGGGAGGCGATAGCCGGTCCGCCGGCGCAAGATGCGCGGCCAGAAAGAACACCAAAATAAACGGGAGTACGAATGCACCCACCGATCGCTGCCGGTGGTAGAGCTCTAATCCCAGATAGGTCAGCGCCAGCAGCCAGCCAAACAGCGACATGGAGCCATACAAATCATGGTATGGAACCGTGTGTAACCCCCGCGCCCTCTCCAACAACGCAAAATAGTGCGCGACCAGGCCAACTCCCAGCAGCAACGTCCCCACTCGGCCCGTGAGTTTGTTTCCCGCTGCCAGAAAGCGCACATATAGGCCAACACTCAAGAGATAGGCTAGCGCCGTCAATATTGGGAATAAATGATTCATGCTTTGCACCTGAGCCCCCCGGCTCAGCACCGCACGCGCAATCCTGCCTACCGCCCTGCGTGGCAGAAGCCATATGATTGTTGAACATTTCGAGTATAGCCCACACCTGTGGCTACTCGCACAAGTCGCGGCACCCGGGTAGTCGTTTCAGCAAGACCCGCTCAGATTTGCTATCCTTGACCCTTCAGGCGAAACATGCCCCAAGAAACTCCGGTAATCAATCGTAAAGACTTATTCCTTCGCGCCTGCCGCGGAGAGGCCCTTCCCCGTGTTCCCGTGTGGATGATGCGCCAGGCCGGCCGCTACCTCCCCGAATACCGCGAAATCCGCGCAAAGCACGCATTCCTCGAGGTTTGCAAGACGCCCCAGCTTGCCGTCGAAGTCTCCATCCAGCCCTTTCGCAGGCTCGGCGTCGATGCCGTCATCGTTTTTTCGGACATTCTGATTCCCGCTGAAGCCATGGGCTTGCACCTCGAACTTGGCGATGCCGGCCCAAACTTGCCGAATCCGGTCCGCTCCAAGACAGATGTCGACCGCCTCAAGCTCTTCGACCCCGAGACCGAAACCGGCTTCCTGCCCGAAACCATACGTCGGATCGTGAAATCCGTCGGCCCTGACGTTCCCGTTTTGGGCTTCGCCGGTGCTCCCTGGACCCTCGCCACCTACATGGTGGAGGGCAAAGCCAAGGAAGGTTTTGCCACCGTAAAAAGTTTTCTCTATCGCGAGCCGAAGACCTTCCATCTGCTGCTCCATCGCATTGCTCAGGCCACAATTCCCTATCTCAAGGCGCAAATCGCCGCTGGAGCATCCGCCGTCCAACTGTTTGATACCTGGTGCGGCGAACTGAACTTGCATGACTACGAAGAGTTTGCCCTCCCGGCCGTTCAGGAAATCATCTCTGGCATCGGCGGCTCAGTCCCCGTGATTTATTACACCAAAGCCTCCCAACATTTGCTCCCCGCCGTGGCCCGTTCGGGAGCCAATGTACTCAGCGTCGATTGGCGCGTTGATCTGGCTGAGATTCGCAAGACCCTCGGCCCCAAAATTGCGCTCCAGGGCAATGTCGATCCAGCCGTCCTGTTTGCCACACCCGAAAAAATTCGTGAGGCAACGCTGGCCACCATTGCCTCCCTGGCTGGCCACGGCCACATCCTGAACCTCGGGCACGGCATTCTGCAGCACACGCCGGTCGAAAACGCTCAGCTCTTTGTCGAAACGGCTCAGCGCGCTCTAATCCAACACGCGCGGCCCGCAGCCCACGTGCGGTAGGAGATGCTCTCCATGACTCTCGCTCATCCAAGTCTGGACCAAATGCGCGGCGAGCTTCATGTCGGCCAGGAGTTTCTCGCCAAATACAATCGCCCCGGCCCGCGTTACACCAGCTATCCCACGGCCCCCGTCTGGAACGACTCTTTCGGCCCCGCCGATCTCGAAAAAGTGCATGCCGAAGCCGAACTTGCCAAAACGCCCGTTTCGCTCTACATGCACATCCCTTTCTGCGAAAGTCTCTGCCTCTTCTGCGCCTGCAACGTCGTCATCCAAAAAAACAAAAGCGTCGCTCCGCCCTATCTCGACGTCCTGAAGCAGGAAATGAAGCGCATCAGCCGCAGCGTCTCCAAGAATCGCCCCGTGGTTCAGTTTCATTGGGGAGGCGGCACTCCCACTTACCTCACGCCCGAACAAATCGAAGATCTCTTCGCTTTCACAAAAGAACATTTCCATTTCGATCCCGATAGCGAAATCGGCATCGAAGTCGATCCCCGCGTAACCTCCCGTGCGCATCTCGAAACTCTCCGCAAGCTAGGCTTCAACCGTCTCAGCATGGGCATTCAGGATTTTCAGGCCGAGGTGCAAGAGGCGATTCACCGCATTCAGCCCTACGAAATGACCCGCGACCTCCTCTTCGCCGCGCGCGAACTCGGTTTCGATAGCATCAACGTCGACTTGATCTACGGCCTCCCCTACCAGACCCCCGACACCTTTGCCCACACGGTCGATCAGATCATCGGCCTCGCCCCCGACCGCATCGCCCTCTTCAGTTACGCCCACGTCCCATGGCTAAAAAAACAGCAAGGCTCCTTCGCCGCCCACCTCCCCGAAGGCATGCAGAAATTTGATATCTTCCGCGCCGGCCTGCTCAAGTTCATCGAAGCTGGCTATCTCTACATCGGCATGGACCACTTCGCCAAACCCGGCGACGAGCTTTCCGTCTCGCAACAGAACCGCACTCTCCACCGCAATTTTCAGGGCTACACCACCAAAGCCGGCGCCGACCTCTACGGCATGGGCATCACCGCCATCAGTGGCATTCAAGACGCCTACGCGCAAAATTTCCGCGACATCCCTTCCTGGGAGAAAGCTGTCGCCGAACGCGGCCTCGCCACCATGCGCGGCTATCGGCTTTCGAACGAAGACCGTCTGCGCCGCGCCGTCATCAGCCGCCTGCTCTGCCACACCGTCGTCATCAAGGACGAAATCTCGCGCGAATTCGGTATCGATTTTGATGAGCACTTTGCCGAAGAGCTCCGCCGCCTCGAACCCTCTCGCCAGGATGGCCTCGTGCTCCTCGATAACGGACAAATCCGCGCTACCTGGCTCGGCCGCATCTTCATCCGTAATCTAGCCATGGTGTTCGACCCGTATCTGGAACAACAGCAGCTCATCGCCAAGCCGCTCTTTTCAAAAACTCTCTGATCCTGCGAGGATGCTCACAGCCCTGTGACCCGTCACGTCCCAGCATTGGTGGTCGGAGGGGGCATCTCTGGCCTCGTCTGCGCTTACGCCCTCCGCAAATCCGGCATTGACGCGCAACTCGTCGAAGCCTCCCCGCGTCCCGGCGGCGTCATCAGCTCCGTTACTCGCGACGGCTTCCTCCTGGAATTGGGCCCGCAAAGTTTCAGCGGGACCCGCGCCCTTCGTGATCTCTGCACTGACCTCGGAATTGCGAATGAACTCTTGCAAGCCCCGCCACACGCCCCCCGCTATGTCTTGATTGACGGCAAACTCCAGCCCGCGCCTCTCAGTCCCCGCGTGTTTTTCATGAGCTCGATGATCGATGGCGCCACAAAATGGGCTCTCCTGCGCGACATCTGCGGCAAGAGCACCCCTCCCGATGCCGACGAATCCGTCGCCGCCTTCGTCCGCAGAAAATTCTCTCCTCAACTCCTCGATCGCCTGGTAGGCCCCTTCGTTTCCGGCGTTTACGCCGGAGATCCCGAGCGCCTAAGCCTTCGCAGCGCCTTCCCTCAACTCTACGAAGCCGAAAAAGCGGCCGGCAGCATCGTCCGCGGCATGATGCGCCTCGCCAAATCCAAAAAAGCCCCCCGCGAGCGCCCCACCCTGCAAACTTTTAGCAAAGGCAACGAAACGCTTGTTCGCGCCCTCGTCAAAAATCTCGCCCCCGCGCTGCTGACCGAAACTAAAGTTGCCGATATCTCTCGCCAAAGTACTGGCTCATTCGATCTTCATCTAGAGAGCCGCAGCAGCACCGAAGCCGTTTCCACCAGGTCCCTGATCCTCGCCACACCCACGGACATCACTGGAACACTTCTCTCCCAGCTCGATTCCTCATTCGAATCTGCGCTGACCTCCATCGAATACGCTGCGGTAGCTGTAGTCTCTCTCGGTTACCGTCAGCAGGATGTCGGCCACTCCCTGAACGGCTTTGGCTTCCTCGTGCCTCGCTCTTCCGGCCTCCGCGTCCTTGGCTCCGTCTGGAACTCCTCGCTCTTCCTCGGCCGCACTCCCGAAGGCCACGCTCTTCTGACCAGTTTCGTCGGCGGAGCGACCGATCCCTCAGCAACTAAATTGAAAGCCGAGGAACTAACTGCTCTCGTCCACCGTGAGATCTCCAATGTCCTCAACCTGAAAACCGATCCCGTCTTCTCCAATGTCACGATTTGGCCGCGCGCCCTCCCGCAGTACAATCTCGGCCACAGCGATCGCCTCGCCACAGTCGCAAAAGCTCGCTCGCGCTTCCCCGGCCTGTGGTTGATCGGCAATTACCTGCAAGGCCCCGCCATCGGCTCATGCGTCGATCAGGCCCTTGAGGTAGCCGAAGCCGTTCGTGTGGCGTTGCGGTGATGATCGCTGGCAGTTTACTGACAAATGCAAACTTGCCATTCTCTGAGCATCCGACGAGGATGCCCGAAGAATCTCAAACTCAAATGTTCTACTCAGGGTCTCCGTCTGCATATCAGGCAGCGGGCATGAACGCTCGGAGTTGTCGGCGTCTTTCCTTGACTTAACACTTAAAACTAAAAAACAACTACTTTCCATACCGCAGCGCCAGCCTCGTCTTCCGCCGCCCCGCCGCTTCACGGAATCTCCGCCGTTCCTCCGCCGTCTTCAAAATCAGCGGCGGCACCAGTTTCGGCTTCTTCGTATGCTCATCAATCGCCACAAACGTCACATAAGCCGTAGTCGTATGCTTGTGTTCCCCAGTCAACACGTTTTCCGAATAGACCTCCACGCCGACCTCCATGGATGTATGGAAAACTCGGTTCACCTGCGAATGCAGCATCACAATTTCGCCGAGATTCACCGAACTCCGAAAATCGATGTAATCCACCGATGCCGTCACCACATAACTGTTCGAATGCCGGTGCGCTGCCATGGCCGCCGCCATATCTACTAGGTGCATCACCTGCCCTCCCAACAGTTTTCCCAGGGGATTCGTCTGTGCCGGCAGAACGATTTCGGTCATCTCTGAACGCGACACGCTGACCGGCTTCCCCTTTAACTTGCTGCCCTGCCCCTGATTCTCTCTGCTTTTCCGCTTCATCGACTCTCCTCGCCCTTTGTACCGCCACTTCCTCTCTGCGAACTCCGGGCTCTCCTGGCCCTCTCTGTCCTCTGTGTTAATTCCTTTCCCTTCTTTGGTCTTTCAACCTTCTACTTTCAACTGTCGACTGTTAACTTCTTTTTCTTCTTCCCCCCGCCACCGTATAATACGAGACCACCCATGACCGACCAAAAGAAAACCCGCCGTCAGATGCTCGAAGAGTTCGTAACCAAAAAGCCCGATGACGCCTTCTCCCGCTACGGCCTGGCCATGGAGTGCATGAACAGCGGCGACCCCGCAGCGGCCGACACCCATTTCCGTACTCTCCTCAAGCGCAACGCCAACTATATCCCCGCTTACCTGATGTACGGCCAACTTCTCGCCCGCGAATCCCGCGTCGCCGAAGCCAAACAAATCCTCTCCACCGGCATCGCCGCCGCCGCAAAAAAAGGCGACCAACACGCCAGCTCTGAAATGGAAGCCCTCTTGAAGGACCTCGCCTGAAATTTGGAAGAAGTATCTAGCGATCGCCCACTTAGGAGTGCGGCGGCTTGCCGCCGCTTTCCAGCCTCAGCTTAAATCACACTCCGTCATAGCTGTCTGTATAGCCTTTGAGGAATCCAGGCTAATCCGCAGGCTTGATCCCCACGGCGGCATAGACCGCGTCACTCTTGAAGACCACCCCATTTTTCACCACCAACCGGCACCGCCGGATGTCACTGATCTTCTCGGCCGGATTTCCTTCTACCAACACGAGGTCCGCCAGCTTTCCAGCCCCAATCGACCCCAGGTCCTTCCCCTGCTTCAACAATCCCGCCGCGTTGAAAGTAGCGATTTGCAATGCCTTCGCGGGCGGAATCCCCGCTTTCACTTCCAGTTCCAATTCCCGGTGCAGCATCAGCCCAGCCAGCGCATCGGTTCCTGCCAATATCGGAATGCCCGCGTCATACATTCGCTTCGTCATCCGCAGCATCGCCGCATAGGAATCCTTATACAGTTGGTCATTTTCTCCGGTTACCGGCAGCCCACCGGAATACGCCCCGCGTTGCACCTGCGCCGGTAGTCGGCTCAATATCGGACCAAAATCCGGCGACACTACTCCCGGCCGCCCCGTAAACATTCCTTCAAACGTCGCCAGCGTCACGTCCACCGTGGTGTGATGATTCAGCAGCAGCTCGATGAACTCCTTCACCGGCTTCGAGTCCAGATCCAGCTTGGCCGCATTTGCTCCCACGGCGGTAAACCGCTCCGGCGTTCGAGTATCTTTGACTTGCGACGCCAGAAAATTCAAAAAAATGAAATTGATATGTTGCAATTCATCCGCGCCAGCTTCCACGAACTGGCTGGCGATCATCCCGTTCGGCACGTGCCCGCTGACCCGCAATCCGCGCTGGTGAGCGGTTTTGACGATGCCTGGCACCAGCTCCGGCTTTAGCGAGCTGTACAGCTTGATCTGCACATAGCCCAGGTCCGCGTAGCGGTTGACCGCCGCCCGCGCTTCTTCTTCTATGGTTACATACAGGCCCGTAGGCACTTGAAATGGCCCCGGGCCGTCGATCATTCCCGATTTCCACACGCGCGGCCCAATCGCTTCCCCGCTCTTCCATCGCACTTCGAGACGCCCCAGATCTTCGATGCCGTTTCCCATGTCGCGCACGCTGGTTACGCCGCTCGCAATGTTCAGCAAGCCATCCAGCGGCTGCACATGCGCGTGCATGTCAAACAAACCCGGCAGCAGCGTCTTGCCGCTTCCGTCGATGCGCTCGGCATCCTTTGGAACCTGGATCGAGACAGCTGGGCCAACCTGCGCGATGCGCTCGCCCTCGATCACCACCGTCTGATCTTCCCGCACGGCCGCTTGTTCAGAATCAAATACGCGAACATGTTCAATCGTTACCGCATGTTTCGGGTGCTCTGCTAGCCCTTTTGCCAGCCGCCCGTAGCGGGCCTCTTCCGCCTTTCGCTGCAGTTCATACAGTAGCTGGTTCTTGCTCTCCCACCCTTCCCGCAGGATCGCGAACCACGTCCCTGGCGTTCCAAACAACCGGTATTGGTCGTCGAGCCACACGGTCTGTGGCTCGAACGAAAGTCCGGTTATGGCAAACTCAGTTACGTGCAGCTTCTGACCGTGAGCTTCGAGCGTGGTGTGGATCACGCGCTCCAGCCGAGCCTCGCCAGCAGGCAGGAGTTTCACCGGGCCGCCCTTCGCCTTCACCAACGCTTCCACCAGCAACGCCAGCTCCGCTCCCGGTCCGTTGTTGCTGACGTAAAACCCCTCCGTCGCGCTGGACCCATCCTCCGACGTGCTCTTCCAATGCGCGCGTCCCTGCTCGAAAACAAAGTGTTCGTCAACCGGCGCCTTCAAGTAATCGTTGCCGGTAACGTCCGTGCGCAGCGGCAGCCCGTTTGCTCCAATGACGTACTGTGCCGATATCTTCGGCCCGCGGCCGCGGTCATTGAACTCGAAAGTGCTGTCGATTCGGCCGTCCGCGCTAAATTTGTCTACTTCCGTTCCAGCAACCGTCTCATTCGACACGATTTTGTAGCGAAGCGTTTCCTGCGCGGCAACAGACCCAATCCAAAACGGAGCAACCATGCAAACGAGAAGAAGAAGAACTGCCAGGCGAAGTGGTTTCATAATTCCTGCATTCTGCCACCAATACATCCTCTGGGCCAGCGCATGATTCCCGTACTCCGGATTCAATCCCTGCGAGTAGCGAAACGAATCCAGCGAGCCCTCATCGCGCTCTCTCAACTTTCAACTCCTATTGACAGTGCGGTCACTACTCCGGTACATTATCACCGTAGATTAGTCCGCCTCGCTCCGCGAGACCCCTTTTGCAACCTGATGTTTGTCCTCCGGACACCATTCTCAACAGCTACAAACACTGCGCCCCTGGCGCACTTGGTATTGCGCCCTGTTAAGATTCAGTTTTTCGACTAATTTCTTCAGAATCAACACTTGTAAGAATGGACCAAGACCGTGACTCTATCTAGTTTGCAGATTCTATGAGTCCTTTGGATGCAACACTTACAAAAAAGGCGGGGGAGTGTGTCCAATTATTGTTAACTAGAAATGCCTAGAAGGGATTGCCCCTTCACTCCTCAGTCCTCGAGTGTAGGCAGCGTCTTCAAAACTTCTGAAGCTCTCGGCCGATTCGTCACTGGATCGTCCTTGCGGATTTTTCCGTCGCGGAAAACCATCACGCGTTTCGCAAACTGCGCGATGTCGTGCTCGTGCGTCACCATCACAATCGTCAACCCCTTGTCGTTGAGATCCTGAAAAACTTCCATGATCTCCACCGACGTCCGGCTATCGAGATTGCCCGTGGGCTCATCCGCCAGCAAAATGGACGGACGGTTCACCAGCGCACGCGCCACCGCCACCCGCTGCTGCTGCCCTCCGGACATTTGCGAAGGGTAATGTTGCGCCCGGTCGGCAAGCCCCACCATCGCCAGCGCCTCCACGGCACGTTTTCTTCGCTCGGCCTTATCAATCTTTGTGTACAGGGTTGGCAATTCCGTATTTTCGAGCGCGGTCGTCCGCGCCAGCAAATTAAACCCCTGGAACACAAACCCGATTTTTTGGTTGCGGATCAGCGCCAACGCCCTTTTGTCGTGCTTTGATACATCGATCCCTTCCAGCAAGTACTTCCCCGAGCTCGGGCGGTCCAGACAACCAAGTATGTTCATGAAAGTCGACTTGCCGCTGCCGCTCGCTCCCATGATGGCCAGGAATTCGTTCCGCTGAATTTCCACGCTTACGCCGCGCAGCGCGTGCACGCGCGTTTCTCCCAATTCGTAGTACTTGTGCACTTCTTCGATGCGAAGGACCGCACTCGCCGCGGCAGCAGCTCCCTTGGCTTCGATTTGACTGGCAGATTGCATCGACGATTTTTCTGCAACGTTTCCCACGCGAACCCTCAGCGCCGCAACGTTCCGGGTGCTTGGCTCTTCGGCAGAACCGACCGGATAATCAGCGCGTCTCCGTCTTTCAGTTCCCCTTTGATCACCGAAGCCACTTGCGTATACGCGTGGTCCGTGATGCCCAGCGAAATCTGTACCGGCTCCATGGTATTGTCCGCGTGCAACTTCCACACCACTGCACTCTCCGCTCGCGGCGCGCGAGGAGCATTCTGATTTTCCGCGCCGGCTTGCGGGCCGCGCCCCGCCGGAGCTGGATCATCCGCAGCCTGCAGTTTCTCGTTCCCGTCGATTCCGTATTGCTTGTAGATAGCCAGAATCTCCTCCGGCGCCATCGGCGGTTTGTACCGCAGCGCCGTATTCGGCACCTTCAGCACGTTCTGCACCGTGTCCACAGGAATGGTGACGTACGCCGTCATTCCCGGAAACAATTTCATCTCTGGATTCGCAAACTCGATGATCGTGTCGTACGTCACCACGCTTTGCACCGTCGTCGGATTCATTCGCACCTGGCTGACAACTCCGCGAAATGTGTCTTTCGGGAAAGCATCCACCTTGAACGTGACCGCCTTCCCAGGCCTGATGTTGCCCACATCAGACTCGTCCGTCTTGGTGTAAACCAGCATCTTCGTAAGGTCTTGTGCGATCGTGAAAATCGTCGGCGCCTGCAGTGACGCGGCCACCGTCTGCCCCACATCCACATTGCGCGCCACCACCGTCCCATCAATCGGCGATCGAATCACGGTGTAGTTGAGATTGGTTTGCGCCACCGTCAACGCCGCCGCCTTCTGGCTGACCTGTGCTTCGGCTTGCGTAACGTTGGCGACAGCCGCCCCTACCCCCGCCTTTGCCGAATCAAAGTTCGCTTTCGCAAGGTCCAGTTGCTGCTGGCTCATAATCTTGTTCGTTGTGAGCTGCGCGGTGCGGTCGTAGTCGGCTTTGGTCTGTTGCGCCGTGGCCGCAGCCTTATCCAGATTGGCTCTCGCTGCCACCAGGTTGGCTTTCGCGTTATCCAAATCGGCGGAAGCCTGCAGTAGCGCCCCCTGGAAGAGCGCCGGATCAATCAGCGCAACGACGTCGCCTTTGTGCACGCGAGAATTGAAATCCACATTCAATTTCGCGATGGTGCCGGAAACCTGCGACCCCACTTGCACCAGAATCACTGCGTTGATTGTTCCGGTGGCGTCCACCACGTCGTGAATATCTCCGCGCTCAGCCTTGGCCGTGAAGTGTTGTGCTTGCGTGCTGCGGCTCAATCCGAAAAATACAAATAGCCCGGCAAGGAGTGCGACGCCAATGAGGATGATCCATTTTTTATTCAAATTCATGTCCAGTCCTGAGGTTCAATTCACGGATGCTTACTCATAGCGAAGTGCTTCGATGGGATCGAGCAGCGAAGCTTTTCGCGCCGGGTAATATCCAAAAAATACGCCGACAGCCACGGAAAAAATGGCCGCAATTACCACCGACTCCAGCGACATCTGGATGGGCCATTTCAACGTTTGTCCGACGAGGTAAGAGCCAAAAATACCGAAGAGAACTCCCGCCGCGCCGCCAACCAGGCTGAGCATGATCGATTCGCCGAGGAATTGCAGTTGGATGGCTTCTTCCGTTGCACCAACGGCAACTCGCACGCCGATTTCGCGCGTTCGCTCCGTTACTGAAACGAGCATCACGTTCATGATCCCGATTCCGCCAACCAGCAGCGAAATCGAAGCGATAGCAATCAAAAGAATGGTCAGCGTCCGGCTGGCGTCCAGTTGCGCCTGAATAATGTCCTCCGGATTCCGGATGTTGAAGTCATCTTCTTCCTCGGGACGCAAGTGGTGACGATCCCGCAACACCGCCGTGGCCTCTTGGCCAGCCACTTTCACCGCGTCCGCCGAAGTCGCCGAGCACAAGATGTCGTCGAGCCAGGTAATCCCTTTCAATTTCTTCTGCGCCATGGTGTAAGGAATGATGATGGTGTCATCCTGGTCTTGTCCGGAAAGCGATTGCCCCTTGGGAATAAGCGTAGCCACGACCTTGCAAGGCAGGTTGGTCACGCGAATGACCTTGCCGATCGGATCTTCGACGCCAAAAAGCTGGTCCCGCACCGTTCGCCCAAGCACGCAAACGTCTGCCGCCCGGTCCACATCGTCCTGCGAAAAAAACGCTCCCTGGTCCACAAACCAGCGCTTGATCTCGAAATATTCCGGCGAAACCCCTCGGTAAGAGGTGTGCCAGTTCTGGTTTCCGTACACCACCTGGACCGGATCATCCACATTCGGCGAAACGCTTTTGATCAGCGAAATCTGGCTCTTAATGGCCACGGCATCGGCCACCACCAACGTCTTGGTGTCGTGCGTGCCAGTGCGCACACCATTCACCGCTCGGCCGCCAGCTTCAATCCAGACAAAGTTATCTCCAAGATTGTTCAGTTGTTGCTCCACTCGCGCTTGCCCCGCTTTGCCGATCGCTACGACACAAATCACGGCGGCGATTCCGATCGTGATGCCTAGCACCGTCAGAATACTGCGCATCTTGTTGCGAAGCAGCGCCACAAGTGCGGACTGCAACAGAGCTGCATAGTTCATCGATTCCACCGCCTGACTGAGCCTGCCCTGAGGAAATGTGTTTGCTCCAGCAACTCGGAGCTTCCCTGCGCAGGGCTCTACGGATCACTCGCTGATTTGCTGCCGCAAGCCGTACCCGATTCTCGCTATTCCATGATAAACGGAAGATAAATCTACGGGACGCCCCTTCGCGAGGGCATATTCCCATATCTCAGGATTCATAACCAGCCGTCCCACTCTCTGTTATCATTTGGGCTGGGACCCATGCGGCCTGAACGCATTCCGCTGTTTCCGTTAAACGTCGTCCTCCTTCCCGGCGCGGAGCTTCCTCTGCATATCTTCGAGCCGCGTTACCGCGAAATGGTGAAAACCTGCCTCGATGGAAAATCCGAGTTCGGCATGCTTCTCTCCCTTCCCAAGGGGCTCGCACGCGTCGGTTGCACCGCGGAAATCAAAGCGGTCGTGCAGCGGTACGACGACGGCCGCATGGACATTCTTACGGCCGGCCGTGCCCCGTTCCGCGTCGTCGAACTTTTCCAGGGAGACCCTCTTCTGGAAGGCCAAGTGGATTACCTTGATGATCGAGAGAATCCCGGCGATCCACGCGTCCAGCGCCAACTCGTCGAGCTTTTCGAGGCTTGCCATACGCTGATCTTCGATGACTATCCGAAAAATCTCGAAGGCGCTCCGGCGGAGGAACTCTCTTATCTCGTTGCCGCAACGCTTCCTATGGACCTACTATGGAAACAGCAAATTCTCGAACTGCGGTCGGAGGCCGACCGGCAGGAGCGACTGGTAGCGTACCTTCGCGAGTGGGCTCCGCATCTACAGAATAAAGGTGCCTTGCGCAAGCGCGCCGCCGGCAACGGACACGGTTTGAATTAGTTTGTGGCGAGCCGATTTGCGCAGCTCGCGGAACGGGACCCATGACGGCAAGCACATCGATGCAATCTTCAGCACATTCGAAGCCGCGGACGCTCGGCGAACTGAAGCGTATCCCCGATTTTGACGCTAGCAGCGCGCCTCGTTCGGTGAAGAACGAGATCCGCCGCAACCTGCTCCGTGCCATCGAAAAAGGCGAGACACTTTTTCCCGGCGTGCACGGCTACGAAGACACCGTTGTCCCGCAAATCGTCAATGCCCTGCTGTCGCGCCACAATTTTATTCTTCTGGGACTTCGCGGACAGGCCAAGAGTCGCATTCTCCGCGGGCTCATAAATTTGCTCGATACGGGAATGCCTGTGGTCGCAGGCTGCGAGATCAACGATGATCCGCTGAAACCAATTTGCCGGGCGTGCCGCGAAAAAATCGCCGCCGAAGGCGACAGCACTCCCATCTCCTGGATGCCCCGCGACCTTCGTTTCGTTGAAAAGCTTGCCACTCCCGATGTGACCATGGCCGACATTATCGGCGACGTCGATCCCATTCGTGCCGCGCGCGGCGGACGCGATCTCTCCGACGAACTTACTATTCACTACGGCCTTCTCCCGCGCGCCAATCGCGGCATTTTTGCCATCAACGAACTTCCCGACCTCGCCGGAAAAATCCAGGTCGGCCTTTTCAATATCATGCAAGAGGGCGACATCCAGATTAAGGGCTATCCCCTGCGCCTGCCTCTCGACGTTCTTCTCGTTTTCACCGCGAATCCCGAGGATTACACCGCGCGCGGAAAAATCATCACGCCGCTCAAAGACCGCATCGGCGCGGAAATTCGCACCCACTATCCCGCCAGCGTCGAAGAAGGAATGACCATCACGGCGCAGGAAGCCTGGGTAGGCCGCGATTCCAGCAAGAAGATCGATGTCCCGCAATATCTTCGCCAAGTCGTTGAAGAAATCGCATTCCAAGCTCGCGAAGACAAGCGCGTGGACCGGCGTTCCGGCGTCAGCCAGCGGCTGCCTATCACCACTCTGGAAAGCCTAGTCAGCAGCGCCGAGCAACGCGCCGCGCGCAACGGAGAAAAGTCTGTCGTCGCGCGGGTTGCCGACGTCTACGCCGCCCTTCCCGCCATCACCGGAAAAATGGAGCTCGAATACGAAGGCGAGTTGAAAGGCGCAGACACTATCGCGCGCGAACTCATCCGCACCGCGGTCGGCCGCGTCTTCAGCAAGCATTTCACCGACATCAATTTTCAACCGGTCATTCAATGGTTTGAATTAGGCGGCGAATTAAAGCTTCCAGAACTTGCTACAACCAGCGAGCGCCATCAGCAACTCTCGAAGATTCAGGGACTGATGGAGCATGTCGATAGACTCGGCGTCAAAGACCGCAAAGAGTCGGGACCGGCCGCAGCCGCCGCGGAAATGATCCTCGAGGGTTTGTGGGCCCATCGCCGCATCGGCCGCAGCGAAGAGCGCGGCTACTTCGCCGAAAAACCCAAACAACCGGAGCAGCGGGATTCGCGTGAAGGCCCGCCGCGCCCCCCGCGCCGGCAGTTCAATTAGTTTTAAGTTTTAAGTTTGAAGAGAAGAAAAAAGAAAAGATAACGCAGAGACGCAGAGCGCACAGAGGAACGCAGGACCGGAGTTCTTTAGCCTTCGTTAGGTTTTGCAGGAGAACAATCGGGGAATGAAATTTATCAGGTACGGAAAATATACTGGCGAGCCGGCCGACGCTGTCGACCTCGAAGAACTCATCAAGCGGCTGGGCGATTTTTTTCTCCAGAGCGGCTTCGAATCGCAATTCTACGGCGTCTCCCAAATGGACCAAGAACGTTCCATGGAAGCACTGCGCGAAGCGATCCTCCGTGCCCTCCAAGAAGGCGATCTGCTCCCCGAAGACGCCATGAGCGAAGAGCTCCGCCAAATGCTCCAGCAACCGGGCGCCATGAACAACCAGGCGATCAAAGATCTCCTCGACAAAATCACGGAGCGCCTGGCCAACGAAGGCTTCATCAATCCGCAGCAGCCACCGCAAATCACGCCCCCGCCGCAAACTTCCGCGCGCGGCCAGCTCGGCCAGCCCCACGAACGCCAGCCCGAGGCGCGCTTCGAAATCACCGACAAGACCATCGATTTTCTGGGATTCAAAACCCTGCAGGATTTGCTCGGCTCACTCGGCCGCAGCAGCTTCGGCCGCCATGATACGCGCGATCTGTCCACCGGCGTCGAATCCGGCGGCGTCTCACGCCCGTACGAATTCGGCGACACTCTCAACATGGACATCAGCGCCACGCTTTTCAACGCCGTCCGCCGCGAAGGCGCTAAAGTTCCCATCGAGATGACTTACTCCGACTTGATGGTCCACCAGTGCGAATATCACAGTTCGTGTGCCACTGTAGTCCTTCTGGATTGCAGCCACAGCATGATTCTCTACGGCGAAGACCGCTTCACTCCGGCCAAACGTGTGGCCATGGCGCTCTCACACCTTATTCGCACCCAGTACCCCGGCGACACGCTCAGCCTGGTTCTATTCCACGATTCCGCCGAAGAAGTCCCCATCGGCGAACTCGCTCGCGTCCAGGTCGGCCCGTATTACACCAACACGCGCGAAGGCCTGCGCATGGCCCAGCGCATTCTGCTGCGCCAGAAAAAAGACATGCGCCAGATCATTATGATCACGGACGGAAAACCATCCGCGCTCACGCTCGAGGACGGCCGCATCTACAAAAACGCGTTCGGCCTCGATCCCTTCGTCGTTGGCCAAACCCTCGAGGAAGTGAACAAATGCAAACGCGCGGGAATCATGATCAACACGTTCATGCTCGCCAGCGATTATTCGCTCGTCCACTTCGTCCAGAAAATCACCGAAATGTGCAAGGGCAAAGCCTACTTCACCACTCCGTACACCCTCGGCCAATACTTGTTGATGGATTACATGCAGCGCAAAACCAAGCAAATTCATTGAACTCCGAAAATCTCGAGTGCCCCTATCGCGCAAACAAAATCGTCGGCTCCGCTTTATATGATGTCCGCAAGACTTCCTTAAAGCTGCACTTCTCGGCCACGCGAATCGACCGCGCGTGCTCTGGATGAATGATGCACACGGTCCTCCCGATCGCGGGCTGGGCCGTCATAAGATTCGAATCGCCCCAGGCAATCGCGGCCCGCGCCGCTTCCGTTGCAAAACCCTTCCCATGCGCGCGCGTGGCAAGCACCCAACCAAGCTCCGGCACGCCTTTCAGCGACGGCTTGATCTCCCGTCTCCAATCCGAAAATCCCATTTCTCCCACAAAGCTCCCAGTGGCTTTTTCCTCCATCACCCAATAGCCAAATCCCAGCCACGCCCAATGCCCCAAGTAGCGAAGGGTGCGCGCCCAGACATCTTCTTCCGAGAGCGGCTTTCCGCCGATGTAGCGCGTGACCACGGGATCGGCCCACATCGCCGCGCAATCGGCAAAGTCCGCCGGCCGATGCCCCCGCAATCGCAACCGCTCTGTCTCGATCACCGGCACTTCTACACCTCGCGGTGCGATTCCCGCCATGAGTCACCTCATCTTGATTCCAGAGTCTCGATTATAAACCTGGATTTCCAGCGCTTTGCGGCGGCGCGCTTCCGTGCGCTACACTGAAGCGATGGGAATTCTGTGGCGGCTTTCACGCTGGATGGGAAAACAGGATCACATGACGCACATCGTTGCTGGGAATACGGCTCCGGGATTTTCGCTCAAAGCATTCGACAATAAGGAATATTCGCTCAATTCCCTGATGGAACGCGGCCCGGTTATTGCTGCGTTCTTCAAGAGCTCCTGCCCCGTCTGCCAGTTCACGTTTCCATTTCTAGAACGCCTCTACAAGCGGTATGGAGGCGACGGCGTAACTTTTCTCGGGATCTCACAGGACGACGCGCGGGCTACGGCGAAATTTGCGAAGGAGTACGGAGTAACCTTCCCCCTCTTGATGGACGATGAAGATGGTTACGTGGTTTCGAACGCTTATGGATTGACGAATGTGCCGACGATTTTTCTTATTGATACCGACGGAACGGTGAAGGTGAGTTCCATGGGGTTCGACAAGAAGGATTTGGAGAAAATCGCAGCGGAACTTTCCGATCGCAAGAAAATATCCCTCGCGCCACTGTTCCGTCCCGACGAAGTGGTCCCTGCCAATAAACCGGGATGAGGCTCGAAAAACTAGGCCCGGTCGGGCTCAACTTTTTGGAGTGCGGGAGCAAAGCTCCCGCTTTTCCGGCGGAAACAACCTCAATAACGGCGCGAGCGCGCCAAAACCCACTTGGAGCCTATTCGATCTCGGCTTCGATCAATTGTTTCTTGTGTTTCGACGGACGTTTCCGTTTATCGGGAATAACTCGTGTAACTGCCGGGGCGATTCCGGAATTCCGCGCCGCACGCCGCGCTTCGGTACCCTTGTCTAATACTTTTCTTCGTTTCCGCATCATTCGAACGCCTGCCCACCGCATTTCGTCAAAGAAAGAAATAACTAAAAGCTGAAAGTCGCCTGCAAATCGATCCGCCGGTTCGAGGTCGACTGGGAATAGGGCATGCCGAAGAGTCCGTTGGATTGCCCAAACAGGGGCGAACTCAGATTTCCGACGGGGGTTGCCAGGTTCACGTGATTAAAGATATTCCGCGCGGCAACCGAGAAGGTCAAGCTGTAACGATGATTGGCTGAGCCGGCGTCAGGTCCACCAGGGCCGCGTCCGCCAAAACCACCACGCTGTCCCGGCCCTGGCCCTCCGCCGGGCCCGCGCCCGAAAGTACCGCCGGCGCCGGGACCGCCACCGGGGCCGGCGTTTGCCGTTTCCGCTTTTTTCCCGAAGCCAAACGACTTGCTCAGCCGCAGATTCAAAGTAAATTTCCCCGGTCCGGTCAAATAATTGATGGGCAAGATTTTTCCGCCGGGTTGCGGATTCGAATCAAAGCATCCATAAGCTGTTTGCTTCACGGTTGGTGAAGTCGCGGGGCAAGTTGCAAAAGCAGCGCGCTGATTGAACAAGGAATCGCTGAATGGGTCCAGCCCGGTGGTGACATTGAACGGGCTGCCGGAGCTGGCGATCATGAACGGGCTCAGCCGGAAAGCGTGGGGCAAACTGGCGGACCCGCCGAAAAATATTCGGTGGCGAACATCAAACGAGGCACGGCCGTAGTCCTCGATAGGATCGTAGGGATTCGAAGGAAAATAACCGGGGCCGGCAGTGTCACTGTTCGCGTAGTTCAGCGTGTAATACCCGAAGGCAGAGAGCTTTGTTCCCATGCGAATGCTGCTGTTCACAATGAGCTGGTTTTGCCGGAACACTCCGTCCGATTGGTACTGGAAGATGTTGCCTTCATTCGGCAAGGGGCGCAGTCCGTTGTTTGCAGGATCGGGAGCATTGACGTTGTTGGTGAAAAAGGCGTGGACGCCACGGGTGCTCAGGTATGTCACGGCGAGATTCGCCGATTTGCCAAGCTGGCGTTCGATGCTCACACCGGTTTGCATCGTGTAGGGCGTTCGCAGATGCGAATTGGGTTCATAGACAGTTGAAGGAGCGCCAGAGAGCTGGAGTTGGCTGACCGGCGGAATATTGCTCAAATAAAAATTGGGATTGTTGACGATGAACTGTTGCTGAATTTGTCCGTTGAGGCGCTGCTGCTGGGCCACCAGGTCGTAGCCGAAGCGGTCATAAAACATTCCAAAGCCGGCACGAAGCACAGTTTTGGGCGGATTTTTGGGCGTGCCGCCGATCCCCCAGGCGATTCCCAGTCGCGGAGCGAAATCGGCGTGATCCGAAATGTTGTTCTGGGTTTCGAAACGGAAGCCATAACTCACGGTGAGATTTGGGCGGACGCGCCAGTCATCTTGCGCATATAGGCCGGCGTCGAACCAGTTCACTCGGACGGTGGGATTCCCCGCTGGGCTGATGGTCACGGAATAATTGGTCGCGCCAAAACCGCAATTGGCGAGACTCTGCTCGCTCTGCCCATTTGCCAATCCCATCACCAACTGCTGGTAAGCCTGGATTCCCTGCAGCTGAACGCTCGGGCCGGGGCAAGCTGCGCTGGGAGCGGGAGTCTGCCTGGTGCCGAACGAAAATGATCCGTTGAAATTGGCAGTCTCAAAGTTTTCATCGCGATTCGCGCGCACTCTCGCACCAAATTTCACGAAGTGCTTGCCCAGAGCCATCGAGGTGTAGTTTTGGATTTCGAAGCGATTGAGAGCGTCATTAAGCATGCCTTGAACGTTGCCGCCGGTGGTGAAGGTGCCCTGCACTTGGATAGTGGGCGAAGTGCTGACGGGAGTTTGGACTTCGGTCGTACGTAGGAATTGGAATCTCGTTTCATTGATAATCTTGGCGTTCACAACCTGGGTGTCGCTGATTTGCAAGGTTTGCTCGGCATTGACGACGTTGAAACCCTGTTGCGCGAGATTGAATTGGCCGGTTCCCTCGTTCTCATCGGTGTTGTGAAAATACTGGTAACGCGCGGTGAGCGTGTTGCTGGGGGTGAGCTGGTAATCGAGACGCGGGCTGATGTTGTAGCGTCTGCCGGGATTGGACACAGCATCGCTAAACTGAACGATCTGGAAGGTGGTGGGATCGACGAATGGCGTGTTCACGATTTTTAGGTCGATGACGTTGCGCCCCTCGACGTTGAAGAAGAACGAAGCTTTCTTGCTGAGCGGACCGCCAATGTTTCCGCTGTATTGCTCGGAATGATTGCTGGGCTGGGCGATGCCAGCGGGCAGATTGCTAAAAGGATTGCGGGCGTTAAATGCCGCGGTGGTTCCCGAAATGTAGGCCTGGCCGTGAAACTGATCCGTCCCCGGCTTGGTGAGAATTTCGATTCGTCCGTAGCCGAGCTTGTCATACTCCGCGGAAAAGGGATTTTGATTGATGCGGATTTCACGGATAGAAGCTTTGGGAGGGAGCGTGCCAGCGGTAAAACCGTCGATGTAAATTTGGCCGCCGTTGGGGCCTGCCGAGGGACCAGCAAGCGTTTGAAGCTCGGATTGCAGTTCGTCGGGATCATCGGAGAGCGCTTCGAGATCTTTGCCCTGCATGACTACCATGCCGGCGTTGTTGGTAGGAGCGATATCAACTCTGGCGGAGGAGTCGGAAACCTCGACTCTTTCCTCTTCCATCTGAATGACCAGGCTAATGTTCAACTTCTGGACTTCGCCGGCGAGAATCTGGATATCATCCTGGGTAAAGAGAGCGAAGCCCTTGGCGACGGCCTTCAGTGTGTACGTACCTGGAAGCAAGCCTTTGAATTCGTAGAAGCCGTCGCGGTTGGTCGTGGCGTCCACAGACGCGCCGCTGGCGTTGGTCAGTCGGACGGAAGCTTTCGCAATGGATGCACCGGAGGGGTCTGTAACCACGCCGCTCAGCCCGCCGGAGGGAGTCTGAGCGAGCAAATTCTCTCCCTGCGAGAATATTGAAAAAAGAAAAAGTAAGGTCAAAAGAGTCATTCGAACGTGCCGAAAACTCATCAGATCTCCAGAGCGAAGGTATTTGGATGCAGGGCATTGCAGCATTAAGGTGTGGCACCTTCCCCGCCGCCCCCGCTGCTGAGGCTCCATGGCGAAAGAATTGTGGAAGCACTGCTCTTGGGAGAAGCCTCGAGAATGGGTTCAACTCCGCCAAGCAAGGTGATGGCGGTAGAAGGGCTATTGGGGCCGCCTTCGGTGGCGACAATCATGACGGCGTCGCCCTTTTGCAAGTCGGCTAGCGTAGCGGCAGGCATACGGCTAATCATTTGCTGCAGATCGGCTGTGCCACCGCCGGCTCTTCCCGTTCCGCCAGAACCGCCGCCAGGTGCCGAGTTGCCGGAGGACGGAGCATCGGGTTTCGGTGATTGCCCTCCACTGGCATTCGCGGCAGGAGCAGCGCCTCCCACAGTTTGTGTTGCGGCGGTGGCATCCGGCAGGCTGCCCTTCAGACGCGCGGCGATCCGCTGGGCCATCGGCTGAGGAAGTTTGCGCAATTGCGATTCAGGGGTAATTCTCACGGTGATGGACTTCTTCGAAGCCAAATCCTGGACAGTAATGGTGCCAGCGGAAGCGTCGAGCGCCGAAATGGTGCCGGCGATATTTCGGAACGTGCCGGAGACGATTTCATCTGCGGCGAATTCCGTACCATCGGAGTTGCGAGTGCCGCGAGCGCGAAGCTGGTCGCCAGCCTTGATCTGATCGAGAGGAGCTGGTTTCGCGTCATCAAACTTCACGGAATCGAGAGCATACCGGCGCAGAACGGTGTCTTTTGAAAGATGGATCGCCACGGTCTTTTTTTCGCCGACGGCAGGCAGCGAGACGCTGATGGTATTGCTGGCGGCGTCTACGTTACTCACCAGTCCCCCGGTACCATGTTTTTGCCACTCTTCGCGTTCGTGGGACTGTTTTTCCGCGATGTCCGCCTTTTTCATGGCAACGATGGAAGAGGCGAGCACGGATTTTCCGTCGTCGCCAAGTTTGCCGCGCACCAGGATGCGGTCACCTGGCTGGATGTCAACCAACTGGATCGGAGTGGCGTCTTTCAAGTCTCTTTGCCCAGGAGCAATTCGAACGAACTTGGTGGCGTCCTGAACTTGAACAATTACGTCGTTTCCAGAGTCCGGTGTCAACGTGATGGTATTCCCGGAAATCGACTTAATCGTTCCAACGGGCCGCGTCGCAGCAGGGGTTTGCGCGGATTGCTGAGTTGCGGCTTGAGCTGGCACAGGTCGAGCAGATGCCGGGAGAACGCCAGTCAGAATCAGGCAGATGCTTGACGTGAGCCATATTTTTCGAAGCGCGCACCGTTTACAGGTGTTCATCCCCTAGTCTCCATCCGCCGAATTGGCCGCGGCTTCGTAGGAACTGGTTGCTCGAATCAGCCGGACCGGGCACACCCATACTTCATGTCACCGATTAGACGTTTCCAGACGCGGAAAATGTTACATCCCCGGAGATAAATCCCCGGTTAACGTAGGCGCGGAACGACTTAAGGGTGGTGGTTCATTGTATTCTTTCGCAAAAAGCCAAGTATTTCAGAAGAAACAAGATGTGGCGGAAGCGTGTGGGAGTCGAATTTACTTGGAGCTGATTCTTCAAGTATTTACGAGGAAAGCCTTAAATGGAATTGGAAGGACTTATCCCATGGTGCATCGTCATTTTGATGCTTACATTCAAGTGCTCATGGGTGCTGCCAGGGTCACTGGGCCGGTGCCGCTCAACGGCGGCGGCTTCCTTCTCGCGAGATGGATGACTAACAACGCCTGGGCAATTGGCGGAGGAGTTGCTTGCTGTGTCTCTAGTTCTTTGGCCATTCGAACGGGCGCGGACAGTATGAGAACTGCATATTTCGAGCGGGTGCTACCGATTGGGGACGGGAACAAGGTCAGGACGACCGCGACGATCGTCTATTAACTCGGAAGACCCAGCCTGAAATGGCGGTGAGGACTGCGGCGCGCATCACGTGCCACACAAAAAGACCGAGATCCCAAAACCATTGGAGGAAGAGGTTAGTCAGGTTCCAAAAGGAATTGGCAGTGGTGCGGAGGAGGGAAGCAGATGGCTCGGCGTCCGAGCTGATCCAACGGCGAGGAATTCTGGCGTCGCGGGTCAGCATTGGTATGCTCAACGGCCCGGGCCGCTAGCAGCGTCCGTTTCCGAAAATGCGGGGCGACGAAGATGGCTAAATAAGGTGTGCGGAGAATCGTTTCACGGTTTTTCTATTACTTTTTCCAGCTGACCGATCTTCTTGCGGACCTTGCCGCCGATTTTTTCGCCGATTCCTTCGGCTTCGAGATCGGAATTATTGGTGAGATGGCCCACTTTTTCCTTAATCTTGCCCTTCACTTCGTGAAGCTCGCCTGCAATTTCATCTTCGGTACTTGGCTTCATCTCATCTCCTTTTTTCTTTGAATAGTGTTACGGCGCTCTGCCGCGCGCCATTCATATTTTCGAGAGCTTGAATGCACTACTACCTCTAGCTCCAGCCGGCTCGAAGTCCCCACCTTGTTGAAGATCCTAAACAAATAATTGCGGACGGTATGCTCGCTCAGATGGAGCTGCAGGGAAATGTCCCTATTCGTCATGCCTTCGGCCACCAAGTGGACAACGCCTTCTTCCCTTTTTGTCAGCAACCCCGGCGCTTTCGCAACGATCGATTTGGCCGGCACGGCCAGACCTAGTGCGTCGATCACGAACCGCAATTCCTTGCTGCTGGCCCACACCTGTCCTTGGTGTACTGCGTGGATGCACTTGCTCAATAGGTCTGTCGATTGATCCCGCGAGAATATACCAGTTGCTCCTGCCCGGAATGCTTCGACGACCATCGTCGGCTTGCTCGAATCGAGAATCATGATGATGTTAGGCTTCGGGCGCGAAGCTCGAATCTCTCGTGTTACATCGAAACCAGCCAAGGCCTCTTCTTCAAGACGAGCACCGATGATGGCAACGTCGGCTTCATTTTCGTCAAGTCCTTCGCGTATTCCGGCTGCGTCAGTCGCATAGCCAACAACCTTGGTCCGGTAGCGGCCTCGTTTTAGCGCCGCCGCCATGAGCTGACAACTCATTCTGCTACCGTCAGCGATAAACACTTTTACCGCGCTCGTGCGTCCTTGAGACTTTAACAATTCTCTGCTCCTGCTAGTGGTGCCGCCATCCTAAACTCTCAACTCCGTTCCCACTTTTTGAAAGACTTAGGTTCCCTATCCACATCACCTGTGTCATGCGCCGAAGATCCCAGGACTCTCCCGGAAAAGGAATGGTCCAACCGCCCACTACTCCCACGCATACTGCTCATTCTCGCCTGCGATTCTTCCATTCTGGATATTTCTAAGGGGGCGCGCTGTCTCATTTTGTACAGAGTAGCGAGCTGTTCCCTTTTGTACAGTACTCGACAAACCGGAAACAGGAAGACAGGAATGACCAAGCCGAAACAGAACGAGGGAGCGATCTCCGACCTTAACATCATCGTCGCCTACCGTAGGTAGGGAGGCACCTGCTCCTCTTCGCCAGAAAGGCTGGGCAGAAGTCAATTTTTTCAACCTTCGGTAAGTCAAAGGAAATTAACAGGTCACATATCTTAGAATATATTCATAACCCGATTCTTGATAAAAACGGATTAGATTTTTGCCTATCGTTCAATCTTCAAGGCGTCAGTGCCAATCCGTCCGCAAGTTTTGGTTTCGGAATATCCGACGCTTCGAACATGGCACAATTCGGGAAAATTAAGAATTCCCTGTTAGGTGTTTTCAATACTTAGTGTTCCTTGATGCTGCACATAACTGCTTAAGTTTCCGAGTTGCAGTGCCCTGTCCCAGCGGACGCCTTACGCGCTCGGCGACAAAAGAAGCAAGGGAATTTGAATCCGGTTGTCACCCGCGCCGCTCAAAATCAAATCCCAAAAGCGGTCCCTTCGCCGCTAATGCCGCCTTTTGCCGCCTCATTGTTTTGTAACTTCCGAGGAAGCGCTTGGACTGTAGCAAGTTCAGTCCGCTCAGCCGTTCATCGATTGCTTTCATGCCCGCCCAACAGCGCATGGTGTGGGATTCCCGATTCTTTTTCTTGTGTGGTTGAGCCGGGTGTGCAAGACTATGCGCAATGATATCCAGTTACTCCGGCCGTGATCCTCGAGCTCTCATTTCGATAGCGGTGTACCTGCGGCTGACGAGAATGGATGTCTGCTGCGGTCCGCCTCCCTCGCTCTAATTCATCCCATCGACAAATCACCGAGAATCAGAAAAGGAGAAGTGTAAATGGAAGAGAATTCCGTTTTCTGGGAGGAGACCATTCAGCCGGGAGCGGCATGGTCGCACGTGCTGAAGCGTGGAACAGCGCTACGCCTTGTGGATGTGGAAGGCGGATCGAATGTTGGCGCACTTTTCTATAACTTCGAGTGTCCGGCGGAACGATACAACATGCCGGACACGCTGAAGGCCCAGCATATAGTGCGGCTGACAACGGGTTTCGTATTGTATTCCGACATGGGACGCATTCTATGTTCCATTGTTGAGGACAAGGTTGGCTGGCACGATCCGATCGGCGGAACTTCCAACGCCAAACTGGTAGAAGCGAAGTACGGGTCTTCGCGTTACCAGGAACAACGCAACGAATATCACAAGAACGGCCGCGACAGTTTCCTGATCGAGATGGGCAAGTGGGGGCTCGGCCTGCGCGACCTCACAGCCACTGTAAATTTCTTCAACCGTGTTGACGTTGCGGAGGATGGCAGCATGAGCTTTGCTCCGGGCAACTCCAAGGCCGGCGATTCTGTTGACCTTCGCGCAGAGATGAACGTTCTCGTGATTCTCAACACCTGCCAACATCCGCTCGATCCAAATCCACGGTACGAACCAAGACCAGCACGCTTGTCAATCCGGCGGGTTCCGGCGCCGGGTGTGGACGATGCGTGTCGTGTTTCGCGGGCGGAAAACGGACGGGGCTTCACGCTGACGGAGAGATATTTTCTATGAGGATACAAAGATTATGGGCGTAATGAATTTAGTTGAAAGCAAACTCGATCCATCAAAGGCGGTATACAGCCATGAGATTCCGGCTGGAGAACCTTGGATCCATCCAGTGAAGAAGGGGCAGTATTTCCGCATCGTTGATCTGCACGGCAACCAAGCGGTGGATACTCTGTTTTACAACGAACATGATTACTCTGACCGCTACAGCGCGCAAGACACAATCCAGCAGCAAGGCAATATCTACCTCACGACCGGCACAAAGTTGATGTCAACCGGCGGCAACGTGCTGCTGACGATTGTGGCGGACACGTGCGGCCGCCACGACACGCTGGGGGGAGCGTGCGCCACCGAGAGCAACATGGTGCGGTACGCTCTCGAAAAGCGGCACATGCACGCATGCCGCAACAGTTTCTTGAAGGCGGTGATTGAGTGGGACCACGGCATGAGCAAGCGCGACATCGCCAGCAACATTAATTTCTTTATGAACGTGCCAGTGACGCGAGAGGGCAAGCTCACGTTTGAAGACGGCATCTCCGAGCCCGGCAAGTACGTCGAGATGCGAGCGGAAATCGATGTGCTTGTTTTGATCAGCAATTGCCCGCAGTTGAATAATCCTTGCAATGCCTACAACCCGACCCCGGTGCGAGTCCTGATCTGGAACGGACCCGAGGCGTGATGTTGGGTAAAGTCCTGATCGCCAATCGCGGCGCGATTGCCTGCCGCATTATTCGAACACTTCGTAAGATGGGCGTCCGCTCGGTTGCCGTGTATTCCGAAGCTGACCGCCACTCGATGCATGTGGATCAGGCCGACGAAACGGCGTGCATTGGTCCGGCATCACCTACGCAAAGTTATCTCTCTATTCCGGCCTTGCTTGAGGCTGCCCGTAAAACACAAGCAGACGCTGTTCATCCCGGATATGGCTTTCTGAGCGAGAATGCGGGCTTTGCAGAGGCTTGCGCGGCAGACGGAGTTGTTTTCATTGGACCGACTCCGCAGCAGATGCGCGACTTTGGTTTGAAACACGTGGCGCGTAGGATTGCCGCCGAGAACAATGTGCCGCTTCTGCCAGGCAGCGATCTGCTCGAAGACGTACTAGCCGCGATCGAAGCCGCTGAACGCATCGGTTACCCGGTGATGCTGAAAAGCACCGCTGGAGGCGGCGGGATCGGCATCCGTCTGTGCCGTTCTGGTGAGGAATTGCACGAGGCGTTTGACGCGGTCGGGCGCCTGGGCCAATCGCATTTTGGAAGCGGAGGCGTGTACCTGGAGAGATTCGTCTCGCAAGCTCGACACATTGAGGTGCAAATTTTCGGGGACGGCCGCGGCTCGGTGGCCGCCCTAGGAGAGCGCGATTGCTCCGTACAGCGGCGAAACCAGAAGGTTATTGAGGAGACGCCGGCACCCGGCTTGGGGGGTGCGGTCAGAGAGCTACTTGTCGGCGCGGCAGTGCGATTGGGCAAGGCGGTGAACTACCAATCGGCGGGAACTGTGGAGTTTATCTTCGATAACGAGAGCAGCGATTTCTATTTTCTGGAGGTCAACACTCGCCTGCAAGTGGAGCATGGAATAACTGAGGAGGTGACTGGAGTAGACCTAGTTGAGTGGATGGTTCGGCAGGCAGCGGGGGAAGATCTCGCGCTTGAGGAATTCACCGCTCGCCGCGATGGATGCTCCATCGAGGCACGCGTGTACGCGGAAGACGCGGCAAAGAATTTCCAACCGAGCGTGGGGAAACTTTCGCACGTCAGGTGGCCTGAGAAAGTACGCGTGGAGACCTGGGTGGAACCCGGCACTGAGGTGACGCCATTTTACGATCCCATGCTGGCAAAAATAATTGTGCACGCGCCAAGCCGGGAGGCCGCATTCCACGAGCTCCGCGTTGCCCTGCGTCAATCCGAGCTGTCCGGGTTGGAGACGAACTTATCGTACTTGCGACAAATCTGCGAAGACGCCGCGCTAATTCGCGGAGGCGTCTCTACTTCGTTTTTGCGCGATCTGGCATACAGTCCGCTAGGCATTGATGTGCTTGAACCAGGCACGCAAACTACCATTCAGGATTTCCCCGGCCGGCTGGGCTATTGGCATGTTGGAGTTCCTCCCTCGGGTCCAATGGATTCGCTGGCATTTCGCTTTGCCAACCGTCTGGTGGGTAACGCGCGTGACGCCGCCGGATTAGAGATCACGCTGACCGGGCCAACCTTGCGTTTTTCCTGCGACGCAACCGTTGCGCTGACAGGCGCGGATTTCGACGCGCGGTTGAATTGCCAGCCGATGCGGCAATGGCAGGCCGTATTTGTTCCCAAAGGCTCGGGGCTTGAGTTGGGAGCAGCACAAGGCACAGGTGCACGGGCTTACCTTGCGATCGCGGGAGGCATTGAGGCTCCGCAGTATCTTGGAAGTCGCTCGACCTTCATTCTGGGAAAATTCGGTGGTCAATCTGGCCGCACACTTCACGCGGGAGATGTACTGCACATCGGCGCTTCTGCCATTGTTCCACGAGAAGCGTGCAAATTGCCGGAACAGGTGATCCCGCGATATGGAAACGAGTGGGAGATTGGCGTCCTCTACGGCCCCCATGGCGCGCCGGATTTCTTCACTCCAGAAGACATCGACACATTTTTTTCCACTGCGTGGAAGGTGCATTACAACTCCGACCGCACAGGCGTGCGACTCATCGGTCCGAAGCCTCAATGGGCGCGTAGGGATGGAGGAGAAGCCGGCCTGCACCCTTCAAACATTCACGACAACGCTTACGCAATCGGGACGATCGATTTTACCGGCGATATGCCAGTGATCCTGGGCCCGGATGGCCCTAGCCTGGGCGGCTTCGTGTGCCCCGCGACCATCGTCGACGCCGAGCTATGGAAGATGGGGCAACTGAAGGCCGGCGACTTGGTGCGCTTTCGCGCACTCTCTCTGGAGCAAGCTTTGGAATTGAGCCACGCGCAGGAAGTAATCCTTGAAACGCTTGATGGAGAAATGCCTTCACTTCCAGTTGCCGCTCCGCGTGAGAACCCTGTCCTGCGTAAATTTGAATCGGACGGCGCGCCTGCGGTGGTCTGCCGGGCCGACGGCGATAGATACTTGCTCGTAGAATACGGAGCGAACTTACTCGATCTGAATCTGCGCATTCGCATCCACGCTCTCGAACAGTATTTACGCGAACTAAGACTTCCGGGGATCATTGATATTACGCCCGGAGTGCGTTCACTGCACGTCCACTACGATTCCCGCCTGCGTCGGGAAGGCCTGCTCGAGGCTCTGGATATATGCGAGCGCCGCATTCCGGACCTCGATGACATCGCCGTGAATTCGCGCGTGGTTCATCTGCCTCTATCCTGGGACGATCCGGCCACTCAGCTGGCCATCCGCAAGTACACGCAAGGGGTGCGGCCGGACGCACCTTGGTGTCCCAGCAATATTGAGTTTATTCGCCGCATCAACGGTCTCGATTCGATCGATGAAGTGCACCGCATTGTGTTTGGCGCCAGCTATCTGGTGCTTGGACTAGGCGACGTCTATCTGGGAGCGCCGGTAGCCACTCCCGTGGATCCACGCCACCGTCTGGTAACAACGAAATACAATCCGGCACGGACTTGGACGCCGGAGAATGCAGTAGGAATTGGAGGTGCATACCTCTGTGTGTACGGCATGGAAGGTCCGGGCGGCTACCAATTCGTCGGCCGCACAGTACAGATGTGGAACACTTTTCGATCCACCGCAGAGTTCGTGCCGGGAACACCCTGGTTGCTGCGCTTTTTCGATCAGATACGGTTTTTCCCAGTGAGCGCCGGGGAACTGTTAGACATTCGTGACACTTTCCCGCGCGGGCGCTATTCTCTGCGTATCGAGGAAGGGGAATTTCGGCTTCGCGACCACCACTTTTTTTTGAGAGCGATCGAGGCGGATGCCGCCAGATTTAAGGAGCGTCAACAGCAAGCCTTTGAGGCCGAGCGCGAGCGCTGGGGCGCCGCTGGCCAGGTCGACTTCGCCGAGCCGCCGGAAGCGTTCGGCGCAGCCCTTAGCGATTTGGAGCCCCCCGATGGCTGCAAGCCTGTGCGTTCTCCCATTGGCGCAAGCGTTTGGACAATCGGAGTAGAAACGGGACAGAGGGTGGAGGCCGGGCAAAAACTGCTGGTGCTCGAAGCAATGAAAACCGAGATCGCGGTGGTGGCTCCGAGCGCAGGTACTGTGGAAAGACTGTACTGCGCGCCAGGATCGTTGGTTTCCTCGGGACAGGTATTACTGGCGTTCCGTCCGGAGGCGGCCCTATGAAGATTTCGGAAAACGTCGCGGCCATGCATGACCGTTTGGAAGTTGAGCCGCTCAACCCGGTTTGGATTTCTCTGGTACCGCGCGAAAATGCTCTGGAGCGGGCGCACGAAGTTGAAAGTTCTCCGCCATCGGCTCTTGCCGGGATGACCTTTGCAGTGAAAGATAACATCGATGTTGCCGGGATGCCGACGACCGCAGGGTGTCCGGCTTATGCCTACACTCCCGCTTCAAGCGCGACCGTAGTACAGCGACTGGAGAATGCGGGTGCGATTCTGATCGGCAAAACCAACATGGATCAATTCGCCACAGGATTGGTGGGAACTCGTTCGCCGTTCGGCGCATGCTCGTGCGTGTACGACGAACGATATATTTCAGGTGGGTCCAGTTCCGGTTCGGCCATCGCAGTGGCGAAAGGCCAGGTTACCTTCGCGCTCGGTACAGATACAGCAGGTTCGGGCCGTGTGCCCGCGGCATTCAACAATTTAATCGGCTTCAAGCCGACCCGAGGAGTGCTGAGCACAGCGGGTGTAGTTCCCGCTTGCCGCACGCTCGATTGCGTATCCATCCTGGCATCCAACTGTCACGATGCGCATCGGATATGGGTCGCTGCCAGAGGATTTGATTCCAGCGATCCATTTTCAAGGGCGCCTCGGCCCGGTGAAGATGCGGCACCATGGTTGAATGCCGCTTTTCGATTCGGCGTGCCTCGATCTGAACAACTCGAGTTTTTCGGCGACGAAGAAGCCAAGGGACTGTACACAGAAGCGGTGCGGAAACTCGAGAAGGTCGGCGGCGAAAGAGTCGAGATTGATTTTTCGGTCTTTCGCAGTGCGGCCGAATTGCTCTACGAAGGACCGTGGGTGGCTGAGCGCCTCGCAGCAATCCAGTCTTTTTTGCAGAATCGTTCCGAGGAGATGAACCCTGTCGTACGAGGCATTATTGCCGGCGGAGAACGCTTCACCGCCGTCGATGCGTTCCAGGCCGAGTACCGTCTCCTGGATTTGTGCCGCGCCGCCGTCAGACAGTGGGCCACGATGGACGTCCTGGTCCTGCCCACCACAGGAACTATCTTCACCCACGAGCAAGTGGCCGCAAACCCGGTCAAAATGAACACGAATCTCGGCTACTACACGAATTTCGTGAACCTGATGGATCTCGCGGCTGTCGCAGCCCCCGCCGGCTTCCGTTCGAACGGCCTGCCATTTGGAATTTCTTTCATTGGCCCGGCTTTCTCGGACGAAGCTCTACTCGCACTCGCCCATCGCTACCTTGGTGCAAAGACACCGCTGCTCGAAAGAACGCCCGGATGCGTGGAACTAGCGGTTGTTGGCGCTCACCTCACGGGCCAGCCCCTGAATTCGCACCTGACCCGGCGCGGGGCGCGCCTTAAAAAGACCTGCCGTACCGCAGCCGGTTACCGGCTGTATGCGCTGGAAGGTACCAAGCCAGCCAAACCCGGCTTGGCACGAGATGACACATTCCAAGGACCTGGGATTGAAGTAGAAGTCTGGACGATACCGGAGGATCAGTTCGGCAGTTTCGTGGCCGAGGTTCCTGCGCCTCTCGCCATAGGCAACGTTGCGGTGGATTCCGGAGAATTGGTCAAATGCTTTGTCTGCGAGCCTTACGCACTTGCCAGCGCCACCGATATTACGCACCTCAGAGGGTGGCGCGCCTACCTGGCAGCATCGGAAATGTGAATCCCAACGATAGAAATAATGACTAAGGATGTGGCCGCCCGCTGGGACTAGAATTCCTCAGCATATGAATCTCTCCAGTCCCTGCCTGGAATCTGTGTCGCGAAGGAACAGATGATCGCACGCTTTCTTTTCCTATTCTTGCTGTTGACGACCTCCGCGGTCGCCCAGAAACCTGCGTTCACAGTTGGGTGGTCCATTTATGCCGGATGGACACCGTACCACTACCTGGTAAAGTCCGGAATCCTAAAGAAATGGGCGGACAAGTACGGGATCACGATCAAGGTGCAGCGCTTCGACTATGCGCCGTCACTCGACGCCTTCGTCTCTCGCAACATCGATGCTTGCGCCATGACCAACATGGAAGCATTGGATATGCCAGCCGCCTCTGGCGTCCCCACTACCGTGCTCATCATTGGCGATTACTCAAACGGGAATGACGCGCTGCTGGTGAGAAATGGCCTGCAGATCAAAGACCTCGCTGGCAAGAAGCTACTGCTGGTGGAGAAGACCGTCTCAGAGTACCTGCTAGACCGCGCCTTCAGTTTGAATGGGCAGCCCGGTGAGATCAAACAGGTGCGGAAAATCAACACTTCGGACTCGGATATTCAATCAGCGTTCATCAGCGATTCAAGCGCATCTGCGGTGGTCACATGGAAGCCGATGCTGTCGCAGTTGTTACAGCAGAAGGGCGTAACATCGTTGTTCAATTCCTCGCAAATACCGGGCGAGATTCTTGACCTGACCGTGGTGCGGACGGACGTGCTAGAGCGGCCCGACGGCTCGGGGCAGAAATTCGCGAAAGCTTTAGCCGGCGCCTGGTACGAAATGATGGGACTGATGTCGCCGCAGGCTCCAGCGGTAGACAAAGTGCTCACGGCCGTCGCTGAAGGATCGGCCGACTCCCTGGCCTCGTACAAGGAGCAACTCAGCACAACGCGGATGTTCTATGAGCCCCAGTCCGCGGCGGAATTCGGCAGTTCGCCGATGCTCAAGCAGAAAATGGCGCTCGTGAGGCAATTCTGTTTTGACCACGGCCTGCTGGGCGAGAAAACCGGCACGGCGGACGACGTCGCGATTCGCTACCCGGACGGTTCGGTACAGGGAAAGGCAGACCACGTACGTTTGCGCTTCGAGAACACCTATATGGAGATGGCAGCGCAAGGCAAACTCTAAAAAATGCCCGGTGGATTCCAACTCGTCCATGCCAAACCCAACCGCACGGCGGCGATCCTCCTCTCGTGGTTCCTGTTTGTACTGGGAATTGGGCTCTACGTTCACGCCGCGCAGAAGCGTCATCAAGGGAATGCCGAAGACCGCGTGGTGCCCACCATCCCGCACATGCTTCACAGCACTTACGATGCGGCGTTCAAACCGGGGGAAGACGACGAACAGACTCTCGGTGAAAATGCAAACATGCCGCAACGCTTTCTTGCCAGCATGCTTTGGAAGGACACCAAGGCTAGCGCGCGGCGCTTCTTCTACAGTTTGCTGTTGCTGATTCCGGCCGTCTTCCTCGGGCTGCACATGGGTCTGTTTCCGTACGTGGGAGTCTTTTTCTGCCGTTTCGTGCTCTTCTTCGACAAAATAATCGCGCTCTCTCTGCTGCCGATTCTGTTCATCGCCTTTGGCATCGATGAGCTTTCCAAAATCATGCTGATCGTCATCGGCGTGACCCCAACGATCATCTTGGACACCTTTAATCTGACCCGCAGCGTGCCGCAAGAGCAGGTCGTCAAAGCTTTTACGCTTGGGGCAGGAGATTTCGACGTGGCCTACCGCGTCATCCTTCGACAGATTGCGCCGCGAGTACTGAATAGCATTAGGCTTAACTTGAAGGCCGTCATGCTGTTCCTCTTTGCGGGAGAAATGATTGCCTCCACCGATGGGCTGGCCTATCGCATCGCCCTGCTGCGGCGCCACATGGGAATGGATGTGATCATCCCGTACGTGCTTTGGGTGGCGTTGTTGCTTTTCCTGGTGGACGTGATGATGCGTCTCATCAATCGAAAACTCCACCCCTGGTTCCGAGAGGCGTAGCGGACATGGCTCTGATTCAATTTGAAAATGTTTCCGTGGCGTATGGTGCAACGTCGCACCCCGTGCTGAGCAACATCGATCTGAGCATCGATGAGGGTGAATTCGTCTGCCTGCTGGGCCAGACCGGTTGCGGAAAATCAACTTTACTGAGGCTCGTGCTCGGCTCGGAGCAGCCCTCTGCGGGCCGCGTCCTGATCGATGGCGTCCCACACAACCAGCCGGATCCAACCTGCGGTTACGTGCCCCAAAAATATTCTCTCTTTCCAGACAAGACGGTGATGGGCAACATCACTTTTGGACCGGAGGTCAGTGAATTCAACATGCTCACGCGCCTGACGCCTCGATATTTCCGTCAGCGGCGAGAGTTTCGCCAGACGGCCATGCAGTATATCCGCCGGATCGGCCTGCAGGACGCGGATGCCCACAAGTACCCGGACCAACTCTCCGGTGGGATGCAGCAGCGCGTGGCCATCGCGCAGGCTCTGGTCAATCATCCTAGGATATTGCTTTTGGACGAAGCCTTCAGCGCTCTGGACCCTGGAACGCGCAGAGACATGCAAGTCTTGATTCGCCAGTTATGGCGCGGCACTGGCATAACACTGGTTTTTGTAACTCACAATACGCACGAGGCTCTTCAGCTTGGAACTCGAGTCATTGTACTGGCCCGGGAAACACCGAATCACGGTTCGCATGTGGCCTTGGACCTCACGGTTCCCAGTTCTTGTCCCACAGACGAGGTTTCCAGGCTAGTGGCACGGCTAGACAGCGCTGCCGGCAGCGCCCGCGAGCCCGATGAGTTCACGTCGGCCATCGGCGATTCCACTCCACGAGACCTAGCTGCCGCCACGAATCTTCTGCCGAACGAGATTTAGCCGCGGTCCAAGCTGTCACTCAGAACCAATAATTCACGAAAAGTTTCTCCAGCATGTCTCGCGCCCAAACGTTGAAGAGTACTGAGCGATATCCCGATCACAGGTAGTTCGGCTGAGTCGAGCACGTTTCCTGAATGTACTCAGAATTCGTAGCGCAGCGCGAACTGCATTACACGCGGCTCCATCGCGCCTTGGAATTCTCCAAATGTACCCGGCGAGGTTAGGCTCAGGCTCGGGTTCGTAAAATTGACATTGTTAAAAACGTTGAAGGCCTCGGCACGAAATTGAATTCGCTGACTTTCCCAAGGCAGCTTGAACAGTTTTGTCACGGCCAGATCGGTATTGAAAAAGGAAGGAAGGCGAACGGCCGCGCGCCTGCCGGTGTGACCCGGCAGTTCGTCAGCGAAGGAGTTCGAGGTGCTCGTATTCGCGAAGAGGCTGGGGTTGCCATTCTGATTGATGTGTACTCCTGCCTTGACGGGCCCGGTGACGATCGCGAGAGAGCTTAACCAATAGTTGGCGTTGTACTCCAGGCCTCCCGCAACGGTTGTTGGCAGACCGGTGCGGAAGCGGGTCAAACCGGAGGCCTGCCAGCCGCCAACGATCATGTCTAACCAGCGCGGGGCATCCTGCAGAATAGGTTTGCCACGGCCGATCGGCAGCTCAAATAGAGCATTGCCCGAGATGTTGTGTCGCATGTCGAAATCCGAGGACCCGCGGAATTCTTTGGTATTGTAAATGTTTTGAATGGCGGCCCCTTGCTCCCCAGCTCCTGATTCGGCCGCCGAACCATCATCGACCGAGTGCGACCAGGTATAGTTAAAATCAAAGGAGAGGCCGCCGCTGAATCTCCTTCGCAGGGAAACTGTAAGACCGTGATAGGCCGCGGTGCCGGAATTCATCCACGCGGGTAGTGAACTGCCCTGTATAGGAAAGAAGGTATAACATCCAGTGACCGTGAGGCACTGCCCCGGATTGTAAGAACTTGTCACGTTTCGATCGAGGGCATGGAGACAATCGAGATAGCTGCCACCGTAATCCTGGTACACGCACATAAAATAGTTGGCCGAGGCGCTTCCAGGAACATCGACATTCGCGAGCGTAGGCCACATGTCCTCGACGAATGGAAGCGTTGGCACCAAGCTTGGATTGGCTTTTACTTGGGCTGGGGTCAGGCCCGAATCAAATAGTTTCCTCACGATGTTGGCGTTCTGTTCCCAAGTGACTCCCGATTTTGGATCCTTGAAGTACTCCAGCGGCGTATAAACATCGCCTTCCATGAGCAGACGGTGAGAGAGGCGCCCGGCATAACCGATCTCGAGTGTCATCTTGCCCGGGATTTCGCGGGCGAAGCTGGCGGTGAAAACGTAAGCATACGGGGGTTTGAGGTTCGGTGAAATGCCTTCGAAATCGCCGATGATTGCCGCAATGTCTGGGGGAGTATAAGGAAACGTTTCCTGCGGGGGAGCCGGCAGCGTAGGCGAGGAACCGGTGTATCTCGGACTGGTGCTGAAGCTGTAAGAATCCGGGAAATTCGCTTTATAGGCGAGGCCGATCGAGCCGAATTGATCGTACTGTGTGATGAGATCGCTGCCAAATCGATCATAAACCATGCTGGCGCCGACTCGGAACGCTCCACCCGTCCCGAACATCTTTCCAAGCCATCCTCCGCGGCTCGAGGGAGAGTAGGCAAGTCCAAAGCGCGGTGCAAAATTTAGATTGGAAGGTTTCCACCACGTCGGTTTGCCATTGACTGGCCCGTCCAGGGCCCACTTCAGTCTGGCGTTCGGCAATGTGTTCTGCGGCACACCTCGCATTTGCCCCGCACTGCGTTCCGCAAAATACTGATTGAGCGGAACGGTGGGCATCACCTGGTATCCGTTCGCTTCATAAGGAGGCCTGAAGTTTTCCCACCGCAAACCAAAGCTCAAGGTCAACTCGCGCGACATGCGGTAGGTATCGCCAACATAAAGCCCGTAGTCTTGTTCGATAAACCTGCGGGCCTGCACCGTACCCTGCGGCAAGGGAGCTCCATTTTTAGAAAACAGGTCGGTATGAAAATCGTCGTTCACCAAACCGAGAATGGCCCCCATGCCATTGGTAACCGAGACGGGATCTGCCAATCCGACGTTTGGCCCAAAGCGCGCCGGATTTGTCGACATGAAATTTGTGAGCGCATTGTCAATGTCAGCTCCGAGGCCGATTAATTCCGTGGCGCCGTAACCATACCGTGCGAATGAATTCGCGAACGAGTGGGTGTTGTTGTGAATGAAGCGGGCGGAGAATCCTGCTGTGATGGTGTGCGGCCCTTTGGTCCAGGCGATGTCTTCATTGGGATTTAAGGTTGGCAGGCGCTGCGAGAGGGGACGCGCGTAGGGATTCTGGAGCGGATCGAGACTGGTTTGGAACAAGGCTGGGCCGGTTACTCCAGACAAGGCCTGGCCAAATCGCGTGTAACTGAGATTCAGCACATTGACAAGGTTGGGCCGTAAAATCGCTGTATATTGCGCGGCAAACCCCTTGCTGTTGTCGCGAAGAGTGGAGGCCGGTGCTTGCCCTGGGAACTGGGCAAGAATTTGGTCGTCGGTATTGTCAGCGAGAGTGCCACGTACACTCACGGAATGCTTGCCCGCGCGGTCCAGATGAAGATCAATCTTTCCGACGATGGCATGGTCGCTGCGATGACTCGGCGCGTTAAATCGGAAACCACTGAAGTTTAACCCGCCATCCTCACCGAAAGACGGGGCATTGCCACTCGGATAATTGTTCAAAACAGGCAGCATGCTGGCATTGACTCCCTTGCCGAGGGGGTCCACTGCTTGAATGTCGCTCGCAGAGATGGATTGCACAAAAATCTTGTCGTTCACAGCATCACATGTACCACCGGGGCCGGTTGGGTTATTGCACATCCTGTATTTGAAGATTCCCTGACGCAGAGAGTCGGATGGTACGGCCCGAACCTGGGCGACGCCGCTGGCATCTTGGCGCTGCTCATAATTGAAGAAGAAAAATGCCCGGTCTCTGACAATCTTGCCGCCTGTGGACGCTCCGAACTGGTTTCGCACCAGGGGCTGCCTGGGAACACCCGCCTGATTGTTGAACCAGGTATTCGCGGCAGTAGCGGAATTGCGGTTATATTCGTACAACGAGCCGTGGAGGTCATTCGTACCGCTTTTGGTCACGAGTGCTACTTGTCCTCCGGAAGAGCGTCCCATGTTAGCGCCCTGGCCAGCGACGGTGACTCGGAATTCCTCGACGGAATCCAGAGGAATCGGGAGCACCGCATTAAATCCAGAATTGATATTTGCGCCGTTGGCGTTGGAGCCCTGATATCCCCCCAGTCCGGTGGTTGTGTTTTGGGCGATCAATCCGGAGTTCTGGTTGTTATTTACGTCGGCCCCGTCCAGGGTGACGTTGTTCTGATCGCGGCGCGCTCCAAGCACCTCCCCGTTCGAAGTCACGCCAGGCTGTACACTGAGCAACTCCACCACATTGCGTGTCTGTAAAGGGATTTGCCGCACCTGCATTTCGCTAAAAGAGTTGCCGAGACTCGCGTCAGTAGTGTTTATCTGCGAGACCTCCGCTTGCACATTCACCACCTCTCCAGTGGCGCCTACGACCATCACCAAATCGAGAGTGCCTGGAGTATTCACGAGGAGTGTGATATTACTGCGCGACATTTTGGCAAACCCGGCTTTTTCCGCCGTTAGCTTGTAGCTTCCAGGGACTGCCTGCGGGAAATTGTAGACTCCGCCGGCATCCGTAACGCTTGTGCGCACGGCGCCGTTTTCCGTGCTGGTCATGGTTACAGCAGCTTCCGCGATTACTCCACCCGAAGAGTCGGTAACGACCCCGCGTAGCGATGTTGTGGACTGTGCGTACGAACTGCAGGCGCCGAGGAACACAAAGATGAGGACGAGTAAGGCCGTCTTTATCATTTCCACTCCTTAAGTTAGGACAAGTGCGGAGGTACATTAGTGGTGACATTAAGAACGGAGCACGTGGCACTGTCAAAACGAATCTTTCGATTGAATCAATGCGCGTTCTCGATTGTTCTTAATTTTTGGCAACGTGGCGCTAGCTACAATCGTGGGCAAAGAACACTAGCAGGTAAGAGTCGGGCGAATCCGACCACGATTGGTTTTAACTAAACGGGTTTAATGCGGTTCTTATTGCGGCTCCGCCAGCAGCATGCCCATCTCCACATCAGAGGCACAGGAATCTAGTAGTCCGTGTCCAAGTTGCGGGCAAGCTATCTCACCAGCCACGAGTCAGAATACTTTTCAGATTGGCGTGTTCGGACCGAATTGGCGTTCAACTTACAAAGAACGAATCTTTTTTGGAGTTAACGGATATCTCCCTTATTCCCTGAGCCGCGAAAGCTTCTTGTCATACGGATCTGGCCCAAACGGTTGGACGCTCGCGGGCGGAGGAGGTCCGATCGGATTGGGCGGCGTGATGACCATTGGAGCCTACGGTGAATCCGCAGAATCATAAACACTTCCCTGCGAATTGAGGGGTGCAGACCACCAAAGTAAGGGGTAGGCCCCGCTCGCACAGTTATTTGTGCAAACGGGGCCCGATCTAACTACCGGGGTGTGGTGTTAGAAGTAGAGTTTTCCACCGAGTTGAATGACTCTCGGATCGAAAGCGGAGGTAACTTGGCCGAATCTGCTGTCGCCAAGGTTATTGCTTACGGCGTCGAACTGGGTGTGATTCCACGTGTTGAACGTTTCGAAGCGCAACTCGAAGCGGCTGCCACGCTCTTCGCTGAAGACGAAGCTCTTGAACAGCGAGAGGTTCCAGTTGTCGCGGCCGGGTCCGCGCAGAGCATTGTGGCCCAGCGTTCCCCAAGCGCCGATTGCTGGAGCGGAAAATGCAGATGGATCAAACCACTCGTTTACAGTTTGTGGATACGAGACTTTACCTGTTGGATTCGGACGGTTCGTCCCGTTCGGCAGGTTGTTGTTGCTCTGTGCGCCGGTGAGGCCGATGTTGAGTGGCAGGCCAGACTCCAGTGTGACGATGCCCGACACTTGCCAGCCGCCCACGGTGGACTTTAGGAGACGATTCGAATTGTGACGGAACACAGGAATGTCATAGATGAAGTTGACGACGGCTACGTGCGTGCGATCGAACCCGCCTGGTCCAACATCATACTTCCAACCGGCATAGGGATTCGAAACGTTCTGAAGATCCTGTCCGCCGTTAGAACCAGTGCCGGGATCGATGGTGCGCGATAGCGTGTAGAACGCCCGAAGAGTGAGGTCGCGGCCAATTTGTGAGTTGAGGTCAATTTGCAGCCCATTGTAGTGGGAGTTGGCCTCGTTGTTGGCAAGGTTAATCGAGTGATACCCAGGATACGGTAAGCCGGGCGCGGTGTTGTATTGGGCGCCACCAACCAGTGCCGCTAGATAACTCTCGTTCGGAAGGTTGAGCTCGTGGTAGTCGTTCTGGTGCCGGTTTTGGTTGCCAACGTAGGTTACCGAGAGGACTGACTTGCTTCCCAAGGAATGTTGCACGCCGAGGCTGTACTGGTAGCTTACGGGCAACTTGTAATCGTCTACAGCCAAGCCAGCGATGCTGGCGGCGTTAATCGGCAAGGCGGACGCGGTATTCGAGTTGACCAGGATGCTGGGGTTAGACATTAAGACGCTGTTGCGGCCGACGTTCAAGCTGAAAGGAATATTCGGGCCAGCGTTGTACATGTCGTTGCCTTGAATGCGTTCGTACATCATGCTGAACCCGCCGCGGAGAACAGTTTTGCCGCTGCCGGTAAGGCCATACCCGAAGCCAAGACGCGGACCGAAGGCGGCCCAGTGATTGTTGACCAAGCCTTTGGGAACGCCGTTCTGGCCTGGAATACCGATCCCGTTCAAGTAGAGAGGAATACCTGCCAGAATAGGATTCGGACTGGTGCCGAGACCTGGGCTGCTTGGGCTGATCGTGCCATCCGGCAGCACAGTCGCTGCATTAGCAGGGTTGTAGAGAGAGGGGTAGAAGTTGCCCATCCGGTTGTTCGCTTCATAGGTGTGCGGCACGCCGTCCCAGCGCAGGCCGAGGTTTAGGGTCAGCTTACGGTTCACGCGCCAGTTGTCCTGAACGTATAAAGCCCAAGACACGTTGTTCCAATAGCCGTGGTCCTGAACGGCAAGTTCATTGTAGGTATTGGCGTAACCGAGCAGCATGTCGGCGAAATCGTTTCCGGTGTAGCTCCCATTGAAGTTGTATGCGCCCTGAGTCTGACCGAAGAGGTCCTGGATTTTCTTGTAGAGAGCCCAGCTTCCCCCAAATTTGAGCTGGTGAGAGCCCTTGGTGAGGGAAATATCGTCGCGGACTTGGTAGTCATCGGCCTTGTTGTGCCATGGCCAGTTGGAGATTTCGAAGTTCGCGCCGGTGGAGCCTCCCAAGTCAATGTTCGGAATGCGATTCAGGTTGTTTGGCCCCGTAAACAGTCTCGAAGTGGAGCTGTCATAGTCACTGGGAAGCGCCAGACTTTTCAACCCGGATCCTGGGATGGGAACGATATTGATGCGGTTTCCGTTGTAGTTAAAAGCCGTTTCGTTAAGTAGCGTTGGGCTGATCGTATAGGTCGTATGAATAACGCCGCTAAACGACGGATTGCCAAAGGTGTCGCCAACCGTTGGAACGTTATCACCGCTCCATTGGCTAGTCCCGAAAGTCTGACTGACCTGTTCAGCAATTGGCTGTGATAATTCCTAATGGGCTTCGTGACAAGGAAATCGCGATGAGAGCCTCTCGCGAGAACTTTTGGTTGTGGCCACTCTCCCCTACTTATATCGGCGACAATTCCCGACAGGGATTCGTCTTGGGGTTCGGCTGCACGCAAGCAGCAGACATGCCTGGTGCCGTCCGGCGATTGAAGAATGCTTTGAAATAACACGCAGGCTACTTTCAAAATCGGAATAGTTTGTGAATACGACCCTTTTCTGTAGCTTAGCCATTTCCTTGGAGGCTGCAATGCTACCCCGTCCATGGCTACGAGTAGCTGGCTATATGTAAATCGTGCAAAGTGGATATTGCCAGCAATTATTCTTAAGTCGTATTGTTCGGTTGGGAGGGTTAAGTCGTTGGCGGATCTCGGTCGGCGATTCCAGCGAATCTGAATCCGACATCGCCACGGCTAGGCGAACCGTGACAAACAAAACTAGATCCAGAATGATACCGACTTTCGTAGTGATTGCCGTCTTATCGCTTGCATCCATTTTGAGCAGCGTGACCTCTCAGAGTGCGCCTGCGAACGCGAAATCAGCAAAAGAGAAGGAGAAAGTTGTTTACGTCTGTGCTTGTCTGAAAACAAAGTCCTGTTCTTGCATGACCGAGGCCAAAACGAAGGGACCCTGCGCCTGCGGTACTGCGGGCGGCCCCCCATGAAGGCAGTGGCGCCGGATAGTGACTGGGCCAAGGAAAATCGCGAAGCGCTCGCGAATTAGTTACAAAGAGTGGGCTGACCGGCGACGATTGAAGCGGTGTTTGGACCTATTAGTGGCGTACGCTGAGGAGCCAATGGGATCGCGATTGCCTGATCGGCGATTTCAGTCTTGAGACCGGCACGCAGAGCAATCTCTTGCGCGAGAGGCTGGGAGCAATATTCCAGGAGTGGTGCGCTCCGTTTGCTTGGTGCATCACCCTGGGGTTATCTGCACCACGGTCAAACAATGGCTGATCGACCTGGGATTTGGTTCCAGCCCAAAACGGAAGGCAGCAAAGTGCGTATTTCCGCTAATGAGTCGGTCAATCTTTGTATTTTTCCTGCCCGCGTGGACGATTGCTTTGGCTTGGTGCCTTCGGTCAACTGGCAGGTCGTGAGCGCTATCAGATATGCAGAGTGGTGTTGAGTTGAGTGACCGGACCGACTTTTTGTACCACGGCGAGTGAGAGAGTCTACATCAAAACCTCATCGGGTAAGGATGTAAATGGCGGCTTGCAGGGAGCCGTAGGCGACCGGAGAGCCGCCATTTGCGGCGCGAACGCCGCCGGCGCCGGCGGCCTGTAGCCCAGCGCCGAGTGCGGTCGCAGCGTGTTATAGATTACCCGCCATTTCTCGATTACCACCTGGGCTTCCCTCAGCGAATAGAAAATCTCTCCGTTCAGGCATTCGTCTCGCAACTTTCCGTTGAAGCTTTCACAGTAGCCATTCTCCCAGGGACTCCCCGGTTCGATGTACAGTGTCCCTGTACCCACTTTCGCCAACCACTTTCGCAATTCCTCGGCCACGAACTCTGGACCATTGTCCGAACGAATGTTCTCCGGGATTCCTCGGTACAGCATCACGTCAGCCAGTGCTTCGATCACTTCGTATCTCCCCAGCCTTCTCGCCACGCGGATCGCCAAACATTCCCGCGTGTATTCGTCGATCAGCGTCAGCATCCGCAGCGTTCTTCCGTCGTGCGTCATGGCGCTCACGAAATCGTAGCTCCACACATGGTTCGCTCGCTCCGGCCGCAACCGAAGGCACGATCCGTCGTTCAACCACAATCTGCCTCGCGGCCTTTGTTTCTGCGGCACTTTCAACCCCTCGCGCCGCCAGATCCGTTGCACGCGATCCTTGCCCACATGCCAGCCGCGATCCCGCAGCAGAGCGGTGATCCGCCGGTAACCATAACGCCCGTATTCGCTGGCCAGCGCCACGATCTCTCGCGTCAAAGCATCTTCATCCGTTCGGTAGAGCACTTCGTAGCGTTGTGTCCCTCTCCACTGCCCCAGCAGCCGGCAGGCATGCCGCTCCGATACTTGATAGCTCTCGCGAGCATGCCTGACCGCGCCACGCCGCCGCTCAGGGCCTAGAAGTTTCCCTCTGCCACATCCTTCAGAATTTGCTTCTCCAAAGACAGCTCCGCCACCAAACGCTTCAGCTTGGCGTTCTCCCGCTCCAGTTCCTTGAGACGTTTGGCTTGATCGAGTTTTAATCCGCCGAATTCCTTCCGCCAGCGGTAGTAGGTCTGTGCGGTGATCTCGGCTTCTTTGCAGGCTTGCGGAGTGGTTTTCCCGTTGGCTAGTTCCACTTCAACCTGCCGTAGCAGTGTCACAATCTGCTCCGGCTTGTATTTCCTCATCGGCATACCAGCTTCCCTCCAGAGTGAATTCTCTCTCACTCTCGCTGGTACAAAAAACCCCGGTCACGTCATTGGCATTCAAGGCCCAAGAGAATTTTGTCCCTGACGAAGCAACAAATCCAGGCTGTTTTGAGCTAGGGCCAGGGACAACTCAGTTTTAACAACGTTAACTGGACTCATTTGTGGCCGAAGTTGCGAACCGCTTCGTCAGCTGCGTCCTGCAAGACGGCTGCGTCGGACGGAGCAATCTCGACTACACTGTCTTTGAGTTGAATCGTCGATGGTAGACCACGAGCCGAACGGTCAGTAAGCATGCTCGCGATCACAATTGCCGCCAGGTAAGAGCCTTCGATCGTTGGGTGCAACCCATCCCGGCTGTAGAGTGCCAGCTTGGAGTTCCGCCGCCAAGCAGCACGCCATGCTTCTCCGGCCGGGAAGAAGATCCCTTCGACGGAGCGAGCTGCGAGGGCGTATGATTCGCGAACTGCATCAAAATCTCCCAATCGTTCTGCGGCGGGCCACACCATATACAGCGTCGTCATCCCGTCCCTACCGAAAACTCCATTCAGCGGTTTTCAACGCAATGTAACATTGTTACATTCCGATCGCCTGGTTGCGGGCCTTCTTCTTCAATGTGCTGATTTCAAAGGCATTCGCACCGGATAGCATTTTGGCGAGAGACTGGGTGCCGCCCTCCGAGTCGCCGCTCGTCACAGGCCTGAACCAGGGCGTTTTCTCGATCGCCGTAGTGGACGCCAACCGTCTGGCGATTGTCGGCGGCGACTATGATCATCCGCAGATGGTGAAACCCAATTCGGCTTATATCGACGACGGCGGCAGGACGTGGAAAGAAAGCAGCCACCGTCCCGCTGGATACCGCTGGTGCGTCGCGATCGTGCCCGACACTCCCGGTCCCACCGCGTTCGCGGTTGGGCCAACCGGAATGGACTACTCGATCGATGGCGGAAAGAACTGGGATCAGATGAACGAAGTGAGCGCTAACACGATAGCCTTCGCCGACGCTCACCACGGCTGGGCCGTGGGGCAGAAGGGACTGATTCTCAAGTTCGAAGGCGCGGTACCGGCCGGGACGGCTACCACGTCGGAACGCGCCCCCGGCAGCAGTTTTCGCGATTGTGCCGAGTGTCCTGAGATGGTCGTCGTTCCGGCAGGCCAGCAGCGTATCCGGCTTCGCGACAGCCGCCAATTTTTCCAAGGCTTTCCGCCCGAGCCGCTGGGCGATCTCCGCCAATGTCGCCTTTTCACCTTCTGAAAGCAGCAGTCGACCCTTGATCTGAGCTCTCAGGATCCGGTTCTCTGCCCCAAGATATTCGTTCCGCAACAGGAGTTCTTGATTGACCGTTCCGGTGACGTAGGCCACCATCCGCGCCCAAAGCATCTTGTATTCCTCCTGGATCTACCACCCATTGAAAGCGAGATTGTAGACACTGTTTTTCAGCCGGAGAAGCCCATTCGAGGCGAGCCTGTGGCAAGCTACAAGTTCCGCGATTTCAATGCGAACTCTTAAATTCCTCGGCCAGTTCCAAAAATGGGTCATCAGCCGGAGCGAGAAAACTGGATGTCAGCCCTCCAACCTCTGGCACTTCGAGGTCGATCAGGAACTCAAAAATCTGAAGGGCCCCTCCCCGGACTAAAAGATCGATCAAGGATAAATGATCCAGTCCATAAATCGATCCACCGGATTGTCTCGCGGGACGACAAGCAAAACTCTGAGGAATGTCATCTAACGTTATTAGAAAACACGGCGGAGGTGGGGCAATTCCGGTCGCAATTGCAGCCTCTTTCGCGATCGCACTGTACTCAGCAAAATAATGATCTAGCCGTTGTTT
>DATDGB010000017.1:0-39253 GCA_036522305.1 Candidatus Acidiferrum sp.
TTTTGGGGATGAAATCCGAAGACAAACTGGTTACACTCTGTGGTCATAAGGCTGTTGCTCCTTCTTGGCAGAATTTCTTCCTGACAAAAGAGTTATGCCATGAAGTCACAGCCTTTTTCTATTTATTATGAGAAATTCAGGTTAACCAGACTGCACACGATGATGAGCGGTTTAATGAACGCAGAGCGGTGAACAAGCCTCGAGTGTTTCCAGGCAGCAACAGCCGTCGGTAACAAATGCTAACTCCCGATTGACGCGCGCGAATCGGAGACTGATGACCCACTACCGAAGAGGCATTCTCCGTCTCGTAAAGTCCAACTGATCTCGATGTCTTTCGCCGCGTTCCCAGAGAGAGAAGAACGGGGCTAAAGACCCGCCACTACGGAAGTCACTCTTCACCGATGTCTTCGTGCCACACGGCGGGATTACTGGAAATGTAGGTCGCCAGCATCTGGATGCATTCATCGGAATGAGCGTCGAAGACTTGGGTGCCGTTTTCGCGGAGCCAATCGATGCCGCCCTGAAAATTCACAGACTCGCCGACGACGACGGTGCCGATGCCGAATTGGCGGATGAGGCCGCTGCAATACCAGCAGGGAGCGAGGGTGGTGACCATGATCTTGTCGCGGTAAGTGCGCTGTCGGCCGGCGTTGCGAAAGGCATCCGTCTCACCGTGCGCAGAAGGATCGCCTTCTTGCACTCTGCGGTTGTGGCCGCGGCCCAGAAGGTTTCCGTTGCGATCGAATAAAGCAGCGCCGATGGGGATTCCGCCTTCGGCAAGGCCGAGGCGGGCTTCCTCCACGGCGGTTTTCAGCATGGCGGGATATGTCTCTCGAATCTTTTCTGCGTCCGAGCTCATTCTCACTCGCTCCCGAATTCGTTGTGTCGTTAGTTCACTTGGCGGCGCCTGGAACAGGAAACATCCAACTCAGGAAAAGGTGTGTGGGCCAATAGACAAGAGCGACGGCGCCGAGGAAGATCACGGCGACGTGGACGGGGGCGGGTCCCCAAGAGCGATGAAAGAGAGGATCCTGGTAAACGTAGTTCATATTGTAGCCCGCTGACAAAAATCGCGAGGCGATGAACAGCGCCGCCGCGATCGCAGCTTGCAATGCCAGTGCGCGGCGGTCGTAACCTGTTTTGCGCATGGCCCAGAGGAGCGCCAATGGAAGACCAAGGTGAAAGCTGGAGAGCAGCCGGACCCAGATCGGGACACGGGAGTCCCACATGTAGTCAGTCCCGCCAACGAGAAACCGCCCGGTAACGGCCCGCCAGCCAATGTCAGTGGCCCAAAAGATTCCGGCGGCTAGCGAGCTGACCGCCTGGCTGGAAATCAACAAAGAACTTCCCCACCACAAACCGGCGACGCCAAGGATTACGGCGACGTCACACAAGTGCAGCAAGTTGGCCCAGCCCCAGAATCGGATGTAGGCCGGCAGCCAAACGAGCGTCCACAGCAACCCCACCCATCGCAATACGGGGAAGGCGATTGGACTGGCGGTCATGCCGCTTCTCTGGCCGGTGCTTTCATTGCGGCACAGACTACCACACCCACGCGAATCTTCTCGCCGACGATAGATCGCCTCAAAGGGAACGGCTTGAGAATGTATGACCTTCGCCTGCCGCCACCAAAATGGAGCTTGGCATCAAGGGTATGCATCCCTAGGATGATGCGCCATGACAAGTGCTGTCCAAAAGACCGACGCGCTAGTGGAATGGCTACAAAAGCGCGAAGACGAGATGGCCAGGTTGCTGGCGGAGCTGGTGTCCATACCTACGGAGAATCCACCCGGGAAGAATTATGGGGCGTGCGCCGATCTGCTCGAGAAAGAACTGAGAGGGCATGGCCTGGATTGCGAGCGCGTCGCCGCGCCGAACCAAAAAAATGACGGCAGCGGACCTCGTGTGAGCTTGTTGGCGGGGTACGGCCGCGGCGACCGGACTCTCTACTTTCATGGCCACTACGACGTTGTACCAGCTCAATCCGCGGAGCAATTCCAGCCGGTCCGCAAGGAACACTTTTTATTGGGGCGCGGCACTTGCGACATGAAGGGCGGGATCGTGGCGATGCTCTATGCCATTCTCGCGCTGAAAGAATGCGGCGGCGAGTTGGGCGGAAGAGTCGAGTTGACGTTGGTGCCTAATGAAGAGACGGGAGGCGAAGGCGGGTCGGCGTGGCTGGCGGCGCAGGGACGACTTGGTCGCGGCGGCATCGGCATGCTTCTGGCGGAGCCAACCAGCGGGGTGGCATGGAACGCGAACCGCGGAGCGATCACTCTACGCGTTCGGGTGCTGGGGAAATCGGCGCATGTGGGCTTGCAGCACCAGGGGCAGAACGCGTTCGAACGGATGGTTCAAGTTGTCGAGCGGCTGCAGGAATTGAAGCGGGAAGTGGAACAGAGAACCACGAGGTTTAACATCAGCGCGGATCAGGCGCGGCAATCGATCCTGATGCTGGGCGGGCAAAGCGGCGGGGGCACAAACTTCAATGTGGTTCCGGAGGAATGCTGGTTCACGATCGACCGGCGGATCAATCCCGAGGAAAATCTGGATGCAGAGAAGGCGCGATTCATCGAGGTTCTGGAAAGTTGCAGGCGCGAGGGGATCCCTTTGGAATGGGAGGTGTTGCAGGAAGGGCGTTCATCTGCCTGCCGCGAGGAGGAGCGGCTCGGAGTAGCGCTGGCGCGAAGCGTGCGAGCAGTCACGGGCGAGGCGCCGTGTTTTGAGATGTGTCCTGGGCTACTGGAGATACGATTCTACGCTGAGAAGGGGATCCCGGCGTACGCTTACGGTCCCGGTCTGCTGTCGGTAGCGCATGGGCCGAACGAATATGTGGACCTGCGGAAAGTGATCGATTGCGCCGCAATCTATGGACTGACGGCCTTGGAGATGCTGCGCTCCTGAACACTTAGATTGAGGCTCGCGCACGGCCCCAGAATTTGGCATAGTCAGCGCGTAAGTTTGCAAAAGAGAGACCCATGAAAGGCGAGACGGACGTATCCTACCTTTCGGCTTTTTACTACACAGCCAGTGTCCTGCTACTACTCACGAGTGTGTTTGCCGCGTTCAGTCACAGTTGGGGAATGGCTGCTGGGTGCTTCATTTTAGGAAGCGTTCTCTTTAGTTACCGTGTCCTGGCCTCGAGAACACGGCGGTAAGCATGTAAGCTATTGAAATATATACAGTTATCTAGAGCTAGCTGACGCTTCCAGCATTCTCGCCGCATCTTGCCGAATTGGTCCAATCGTACTATTCAAGCTTTCTGTGAAATTGCCGATGCTTCCTAGGTATGCCAACTCTTTATTTTTGCCAACCCCACGCTAGGAATCAGGGTATGCTGCGCGCCGTGCTGTCAGTCAACGAGTGCGAGCGGGTCGTTCGAGAGCACGCCGCGACTTATGTCGGGGATGAATTCCCTAAGCTGGCTAACGAGCAAGGGTCGGCGAACGACTTTGCAGTCCTCAACTTCCCGGTCAATGAAACTCCGGAAGGGTGGCGTCCGGGATACTACCGGCTGGACTCCGACCTAACCAAGCTCAACGAGTCGCTGCTGGCACTCTCGCGTTAGATCCTGACAAAAGATTCTCAGAATCGAGTAGAAGCATCGATAGGGATTTGCTGCGGAGCTACTTCCAGCCCCCCGAAGCAGCTAGCAGTTGGAGTCCGATGGCAAAGGAATTACCATCGAGGGGCTCGCAATAGACGACTCGCGCCCTGGCACGGAAATCGCCGGGCAGAGCCCAGAGATTCAGCCGCTCATTCAGCTTCCAGGGATTATTCGAAACCACGCGTGCGCCGTGGGTGCTCACGTTTTCCGTCAGGGCCTCTTGCGCTGGGTGGCGGACGTCAAGGCTGCAGAGATCGACTCTTACAGTAAGGGGAATACGTTTTTCCACTCGGCGTGCAATGGCTTGCATGAGACACCCCCACGGCCTTAGTAAAATGGGCTGGTGGGTGTCGCAGGTGGGAACGACAGACACATCATACCCCTTTCGGGACCGGATAAGACTAAAAAACGGACTCATGCCGGGTGTTGGCATCGAGTAAGTTCCACATTTAAAGGGTATTAGCGAAATGGATACAAGGTAGTACTCGAGGTCTATCGACCGCCGCAGACGCGTCAGCGAAAATTGGCTCAATTCAGAGAATTCTAATCTCAATACGTTCTCTGAGCTGGTATCCCCTGGGTTCCCGTCGAAAAGTCACAGTGGAGGTTTCCCATGAAGCCGTTTATTATCTGGAAGATACCGATGATGGTCGTTGGGCTGGGAGGCGCACTCCTGCTGGCGCCCGCCTGCAAAGCACAATCGGAAGTGAGCCCCGATCATTTCGACGGTACGGACGCGTGGGAGATCGCCGCTCGGACTCCGGTGCCAGCGAAGGCCAAGTCGGCGGCGAATGGTGCTTCCTATCAGGCGAAGAACCAGAAAGCCAGCGCGGGCGCAAGCCTGCAACTGGCGGCGGTGCGCGAAGTGACGAAATCCGCGCCGCACAATGCGGTGGCGTTGCAGGATAAGCGCAAGACGGCAGTTCGCAAATCAGATCCAAAATAACTGCGAGACACGCTTGTTGAAGTAAGACAGCTAGTCTGGACGGCTCTAGTTAGGGCCGAAGACTCACGTTTCTTAGCTCGCGAGCGGCAGCCAATTCTGTAATACGTCCTGAGAATTTTGCAGGACTTCTCCGAACTGTAATCCCATCCCGAGATGCGCAACGGAATAGACGACGGTTGCGGGAGCTTCGAAGACGTGTGATTCGGTAAGAATCTTCACGCGGACGGCTGTTCCATCCACCAGCGGATTAATGGTATCCACGTAACAGCCAGTGGCGCTGATATCGCTGATGCGCGCAGCCAGTCGCGTGCCCGCGTTCTCTTCCAAAACTTCCGCAGAAGCAATAAATGGGAATCTTGGTGCTTGTCGCCGTTCTTGGTCCATGACTTACCCTCTCGGCAGAATGGGCGGGTATTCTATCGCGAACTGGCGACTCTTGACGCGAAATTTTAGGTTTATCAAACAATTCCCAATTTTCGCAGATGCCTCGGGCGGCATCAACGGTTTGAGCCGGGCACGGATGTTTAACGCGAGAATACAGGCCTTTCAGAATTGAGTGCCTTACCCGGAGAAATCCAAGTAACATCAGGCAAGTCCCGGCAGCCTCAACGTGGGGTGGGAATGCCTCCAGAAGGCATGCGTCGCAGCAGCCGTATTCCGCGAGAAATAGGAATACTGTTGGTCGGCAGCGACATGGAAGGCAAGATGTTCTCCGAGCAGACCAAGACGGTGCTGCTCAGCCGCCATGGCGCCGGCATCGTTTCGCAATACGCCCTCTACGCAGAACAAGAACTGATCCTCCGCAGACTGGACACCGACAAAGAGGCCGAGATTCGGGTGGTTGGCCAACTCGGATCTGACGGTAGGATGTACACCTACGGAGTGGCCTTCCTGGACCCGGAAATGGACCTGTGGGGCATCAAATTCCAAGGCATGACGGATTCCGAAAAAGTGGCTAGTCGCGTGTTGCTGCAGTGCAGCAGCTGCAAAACGCGGGAGACGGTGGAGCAGAGCGACCTGGAATCGGATGTCTACCTTGTGAATGAAGGGATCGTGCGCTCCTGCAAGAACTGCGGATCCTCGACCTTTTGGAAGCGGGCGACGGACGAGGAGAGCGGCGAACCGGCTACGGTGCAACCAGTTTCCCTGCCGGAAGTGGAGGAAAAGGAAGTGCCAGTCGAGGTGCTGGCGGGCGCCGCAGCGGAACCAGCGCCCGGGCCGAAATCCTCCGGACGCGCCGAAAATCGGCGCAAGCACGTACGCACCAAGGTGAGTTTCAAAGCATGCGTACGAAGTTACGCCTTTGGCGACGACATCGTGGCTTGCGAGGACATTTCCCGGGGCGGCCTACGATTCAAGAGCCGCAAGGCGTACGTTGCGAAAACGGACATCGAAGTGGCTGCTCCCTATTCACCCGGCACGCAGTCGATTTTTGTGCGGGCGCAAATCGTCCACGTGGAGGAACTGAAAGCGGAGAGGCGATACCGCTGCGGGGTCTGCTACGCCAAGTCCTGAAGCGAACGGTCACGGACGATTCTGAAGTGCTTTCTCCAAAGCCGTAGTCACGCGGACGACCGGGCCATTCCAGAAAAGAGCCGTCGGAGTCTGCCGCCACCTCGAACTTCTTGGATAGAGGATGGCATCATCCCAGAAAAATCCATTGTCGGTGCAGCAAACGGGCTTCGGCTGTTCCGGGTGTTCGCCAGCAATTCTAAGAAGCTCTTTCGCGATGAGATGCTGCGGGTCCCAGAATTGGCTGGCGCGCTTGTCTGGGATTCTGGCCAGAGTACTGCGAGCGGGTGAACGCAGGTCGGGTGCAAGCATGGGCTCCCACACCACGAGCAGGCGGAGCGAAGGGTCCGCATTGCGCTGCAGGAGCTGTTCGACTGCGGAGGCCCCCCGCAGACAGGTTGATCAAGTTGGAGAGAGAAGAAGTACCAGACGGGGCCCTTCCGCGAATTTGTCGAAGGCCGTTTCGAACGAGGCGAAATTCGAGTTCGTGAGGGAGATGAGGGGATCTTGCCCGCTCGGCGTCGAAGAATCCGTGCGTAGAAATGCGGCCACTAGAAGCAGTCCAATGAGGACAACGCCTAGGGCAATCTGTTTTTTGTTCACCTCGCGGCTCCGGAAAGATGATCGGCGATAATGCGGCAATTTCCTGGGGGAAAACGATCATAGCCACGACAAGAACCACAGCGGTCCACAGTAGCACGGCGCTCAAATAATTGCGTTTCACCGAGCAGAGCTTCGCGCGGCGCTGCTGCCAAAAGCCAATTCCCAGCAGCACGATGGAAAGCGCAAGGAACCAGGGGCGGAATTTTTGCACGAATGCGCTTGCGCCTGCGGCTCCCAGAGCGCCCGCGAATCCCAGCGGGAGGCAGCAGCCCATCGTTGCGAGGGAGCTCAGGATGGCGCCGACGGATGCGGAGATTCCGGAGCCCTGTTTCATCCGTTCTTTGCCTTGCGGGCCAGAGGGTTCGGTATTTTCAGAATTCATATCTTTCCATCTTACTTCCGATGAAAGACCTGCCACGGATGGGAAAAACGACTTGCCGCCCGCAATCGATATCTCATTTCTATTTTACATTTTCTAGAGATGCGAGGAATCAAACGGCTTTGGAAATAGCTCACGCATCTGCAGGATTTCGATCTTGCCCTTAAGATTAGACATAATCACGGGAACGTCGCCGCAGAATTCCCAGATCAACTGGCGGCAGGCGCCGCAGGGCGGAGTCATCGTGTCGGTGTCCGTCACGACGGAAATCGCATCGAAGCCGCGCTCGCCTTCGCTGATGGCTTTGAAGATGGCGATACGCTCGGCGCAAACAGTGAGGCCGTAGGTAGCGTTTTCGACGTTACAGCCACCAAAAATTCGCCCGGAGGTGGCGCGCAGGGCGGCGCCGACGCGAAAGTTGGAGTAGGGCGCATGCGCGTTTTCCCGCGCTTGCCGGGCCGCCGAGATGAGGCTCTCGTATTCGCTCACGCTATCGCCTCTGCCATTCGCGGAATGACCGCTTTGAGCAAGCCGATGAATTGGCTTTTCACGCGCTCCGCAGTCTCCAAAACTTCGAGGTGGTTGAGAGGCTGATCCAGGATTCCCGCTGCTGCGTTCGTCACGCAGGAGATTCCCAGCACGCGAATGCCGCTGTGGCGCGCGGCAATCACTTCCGGGACCGTGGACATGCCCACCAGATCGGCGCCGATCGCTCGCAAAAAGCGAATCTCCGCAGGGGTTTCATAGCTGGGCCCGAGGAGTCCCGCGTATACGCCCTCATACAAGCCAATGCCCAGGCGGTTTCCTTCACCGACGGTCATTTCGCGGAAGCGCTTGTCGTAAGCCGCGGTCATGTCGTGGAAGCGCAGGCCGAAGCGCTCGTCGTTGGGTCCGGTGAGCGGATTGACGCCTTGTAAATTGATATGATCGCTGATCACTACCAGCCGGCCCTGCACGAATTCCCGTTTGATGCCGCCCGCGGCGTTTGTAAGGATGACGGCTTTTACACCCATGCGCGCGAAAACGCGGATGGGAAATACGACTTCTTTCGCGGAATAGCCTTCGTAAAGATGGACGCGGCCTTGCATCCCGGCAACGGGAATAGCGCCCACTTTGCCGATGACGAGTTTCCCCGCATGGCCGATGGCGGTCGACTGCGGATAATGCGGGATGTTCGCGTAAGGGATTTTGGCCGCATGGTCGAATTCGTCCGCGAAGGCACCGAGTCCGGAGCCGAGAACCAAGGCGATCTTGGGACGAAGGGGCGTTTGAGAAAAGATGAAGTCCGCGGCTTCGCCAGCGCGCTCGAATTCGCCGGGCGTGGAGGTGTTGGAGGAGGGCGCGTTTGTTTTCTGAATGCTTGTCTTCGAGCTTTTTTTTGGGCTCACGAAAGAATCCCCAAAATGGAAGTGGAAATTAAGTATGCCAAAGAATCCCTACGATGGATGCCGACATCAAGTTTGCCATAGTGCCAGCGAGCATGGCACGAATGCCAAATTTTGCGAGTTGGGTGCGCTGTTCGGGTGCCAGTGCGCCGATGCCGCCGATCTGAATGCCAATGGAGCTGAAGTTGGCGAAGCCGCAGAGCGCGAAGGTGGCGATGGCAAAAGTGCGCGGGTCTAGCGCGGCCTTCATTGTGCCCAGCTGGCCAAAGGCGACGAATTCATTGATGACCATGCGCGTCCCGAGCAAGTTGCCAATCCTTGCCGCTTCATTCCAGGGCACACCGATCAGCCAGGCAACGGGCGCAAAGATCCAGCCAAATACGGTCTGCAAACTCTCCGGGAACCAGGCCATGTGCGGCCAGTTGTGAATGCCGCCCATCATGGCGTTGAGCAGCGCCAGCAAGGCAATGAAGGTAATCAGCATGGCGCCGACGTTGAGCGCGAGGTGCAACCCGTCTACAGTCCCTCGTGCGATTGCGCCGAGGACATTGGACTCCTTTTCCATGGGCGGCATTTCCACCCGGCCGGCGGTGAGCGGTTGCTCGGTCTCCGGAACGAGCATCTTGGCCATCAGCAGCGTTCCCGGCGCGGTCATGATGACCGCCGTCAGCAAGTTCTTCGGATCGGCGCCACCCACCTGGATGTATCCCGCCATCATGCCGCCGGAGATGTGGGCCATACCACTGGTCATGACGACCATCAGCTCCGACTTGGTGAGCTTGGGAAGAAACGGACGGATCGTGAGTGGAGCTTCCGTCTGGCCCATAAAAATGCTGGCCGCAACGTTGAGGGACTCCGCACCGCTCGCACCCATGATTCGCGTCATAAGCCACGCGGCAGCGCGAATGATGAGCTGCATGACACCGATGTGATAGAGAACAGCGAAAAAGGCAGCGATGAAGATGATGGTGGGAAGCACCTGGAAGGCAAAGGAAAAGCCAAGCCGGGAAAGTTCCTTGGGAAGGCCAATGTCACCAAAGACAAACGCGGAACCCGCGTAGGAAAAACTCAACAACTTATTTGCGCCGGCACCCAGGAATCCAAATATCGAACTGCCCACTCCGGAGCGGAGAACGAAAAAACCAAGAGCTAACTGCAAGCCCAGCCCCCAGGCGATGGTCTTCAGCCTGATCGCCCGGCGATTGGTGGAGAACAACCACGCCAAGCCCAAAATCATGGCCATGCCAAGTACTCCGGTGAAACGTCCCATGCGCTCTCCTTTTTTCTCGCCCTTCATTGGCGCGCGAACATCTTGCGCGAAACGCTAGTACGTCTTCACTTCAAGTGGTCGACCAACCACTCCGTCCAGCGCTGGTAGACGTCTGCCTGGCGGACAGGATCGTTTGGGAAATGCCCGCTCACGGGGTAGGCAAAGAAACGAACCTGTACTCCGTTGTCCTTGAGTGCGTGATAAAGCTCGTAAGATTGCGTGATGGTCACGCGGAAATCGCCCGTATCGGAAAGAATGAGAGTGGGCGTTTTCATTTGGGCCGCGTAGGTGATGGGAGATTGCTCCCGGTATGCCTTGATGTTGTCTCCCACGTAGGGAGAACCGTTGAAGATGTAACGTTCCGTGACATTGAAGTCGGCGAGGTTGTACTGGTCGAACATATTGGTCACCGCCGCTCCGGCCACCGCGACCTTCCAAGTCTGATAGTGCCCTATGAGCCAAGTCGTCATATAGCCGCCATACGACCAGCCGGAGACAGCGATGCGGGATTCGTCCACAAACCCCAATTTCTTGACTGCGTCGATGCCTGCCATCACGTCGCGCCCGGGCCCATCTCCCGCGTCGTTCCAGATGGCGTGCGTGTAAGCATTTCCGAGGTTTTCGCTGCCGCGGTAATTCGGCTCAAAGACCACGCAGTCCTGCGCGGCCACAAACTGTGGAAGAAAACTATATTGCGTGGTGGTCGCGGCACGCGGGCCGCCGTGAATAATCAAAACGAGTGGGTATTTCGTTCCCTTCTGAAAACCCGGTGGATAGATGAGTACTCCGTCCTCGTGGAACTTGTCGGGCCCTTGCCATTCGAATCGCTCAGTCCGGCCCAGCGCCAGGGCGGCAATCTCCTGATTGTTGTTCGTCAGCCGGGTTGGCGCGTCGTTGGGCGTGGCCATGTAATACAGTTCTGATGGCTGATTGGGCGTGCTCCCAGCAAAAGCAATCTCGCCATTACGGCCCACAGTCGCGTCCACCCAGAACGACCACGAAGGGCTGACGTCACCCAGAAAAAGCTTCTTGGCCGCGCCACCGAGCGACTGCAGCCATAAACCAACTTGTGTGCCGTCGTGTCCGCCAACCAGCAGCGACTTTCCATCCGGCATCCAGATCGCGCGCAGAATATTTCTGTCGATCGCGCGCGTGGAGTCCTGGCCGTTGCCCCCCGAGGCCGCAGTAGCAAAAATTTCATTTTCGTTCGAACGGTCACCGTCCCTGGGATACCAGTACGCCACCTGCGAACCGTCCGGCGAGAACAATCCGAAACCTTCGTACTTTTCGTGGCCGGTGAGTTTTCGCGTTTCGCCGGTATCGACGTTCAGGATTTGCACCGTCCGCCGATCGCTGTCGCCGGAGTGCGGATCATCTTGTTTTGTAAAGGTGAGGAGTTTTCCGTCAGGTGACCAGGAAATGGGCGAAGACGGCGAACTCGGCGGAAGGACTTTGGGAAGAGTCCAGGAGCCGGAGGTGAGACGGCGAGGTTTTCCTCCATCTGCGGCGACGAGCCAGATGTGAGATGGCGCCGGAGCCTTCGTTTCCAAGTAACCGTTGTCGCCAATTTCGAACGCATCGAGATGCTTTTCGATTTCTTTCCTGTTCTCTGGCTCGTCCGCGGTTACGTACGAGATTTCCCCGCTGAGCGGCCGCCACGCAAATTGCTCTACCCCGCTGGGCGCATCGGTAATCTTCGAAGGGTCGCCGCCGCTCATCGAAAGAACGAAGATCTGTGGCTTCTCCTCCTTCGCGGGGCCAACGGCAGCAAGAAAGGCGATACGGTCACCCGTGGGGGACCAGCGCGGTGAGCCTACGTCCTTGCGATCGTGGGTCAAGGCGCGCCGGGCGGCGGTCGCGATTTCCTGCAGAACCAGATCGCGATCGTTGCGGTCTTGCTCCATATTCATACGAGATAAAACGTAAACGATGGACTTGCCGTCGGGCGAGATCTGCGGATCAGAAACAGTAACGGCTTTGCCAAAATCAGCGAGCTGGATCCGCCGGGCCTGCCCCCTTACTCCTTGCTGACAGAGAATGCAAAGAGCCAGCAGGAGGAACGCAAAAAGCTTTTTCCCGGAAAACGCGGCTGCTAAATTTTGCAATGAGGCATCCTTCTGCGGGTTACTGTTCCGCTCGCGTACTGTCATTACTCTTTCCTCCTACGCATGCATCAAGGGTTCACGCGACCTGACTACGCACCAAGAATTCGGTGCACCAGAGGCCGCTTTTCGCGCGGAGCTTCCACGCCGATGTGGTAGCTCTCCCCGATGAGATTCTTCGCTTCGGCAAGTTTGGCGTCGCTATTGTAATGAATGGTGGCCAGGGGTTCTCCCAATTCCACGGGATCTCCGATGCGTTTGTGGAATTCGAGGCCGACGCTGTGATCGATCTTATCTTCCTTTTTTTCGCGGCCTCCGCCGAGCATGGCGAGCGCAATGCCGAATCCTTCGCAATTCGTGCTGGTGATAAAGCCGCCTGCGGAGCTGAGAACGTGGAAAAGCAGACGTGCAGTGGGCAGGCGTTCCGGCTCGTCGATGACACGTTCATCGCCGCCCTGCAAGCGAATGCCTTGGCGGAATTTTTCGAGCGCCTGGCCAGTAGCAATCATGGTTTCAGCGAGGCGGCGGCCTTCCTCCACGCTCTTCGTTCGCTCACCGAGATAAAACATCCACGCGGAAAGGTCGAGACTCAAGTCCCGCAGATCGGCTGGACCGCCGCCTCTCAGGACTTCAATGGACTCGGCCACTTCATTCGAATGGCCGGCCATACGGCCAAGAGGCTGATCCATGCCGGTGATGAGCGCCACTACTTTTTTGCCCATGCGCTTGCCGGTTTCGACCATCACTTCGGCAAGGCGGACGGAATCTTCTTCCTTTTTCATGAAAGCGCCGGAGCCGGTTTTTACATCGAGGACCAAGGCATCGATGCCCTCGGCAAGCTTCTTGCTCATGATGGACGCACAAATAAGGCCGATATTTTCGACGGTCGATGTGGCGTCACGCAGCGCGTAAATCTTTTTGTCAGCAGGAGCAATCTCCGCAGTCTGTCCAATCAAGCCCATGCCACACTCGCGGAGCACGCGGCGAAATTCCTCGAGCGACAGATTCACATTGAAGCCGGGTATCGCTTCCAGTTTATCGAGCGTGCCCCCGGTGTGCCCCAGGCCTCGGCCGCTGATCATCGGAACCGTGAGGCCACCCGCCGCCACTATGGGGGCAAGAATGAGAGAAGTCTTATCGCCAATCCCACCGGTAGAGTGCTTGTCCACTTTCTTGCCGGGAATTTCAGAATGATTGAGGACTTCTCCGGAGTACAGCATCACTTCGGTGAGGGCCGCGAGCTCGGAGCGGTTCAGGCCGCGGATCCACACGGCCATCAGCCACGCGGCCATCTGGTAATCGGGGATTTCCCCGCGCGTATACCCTGAAACCAGAAAGTCGATTTCTTCGCGGGAGAGTTCCCCGGAATCACGTTTCTTGCGGATCAGGTCGACGGCGCGCATGCGTTTGAAAAGTGAACGGCGAGCGTAACATCCGCTTTGCGTAGCGTCAACGCGATGCAAACTCTAGAAGAGCCTACTCACATCGTATCCCCCTAGCGGGGTTGAAGTGTCAGGCTTCCCTACGCAATGCAAACTCTCAAACCAGCAAATCGCTACAACTGCTGCTGTACGTCAGGAGGCAAGTTGGTGGTCTGCCCTGAGACCACATGCCAGCCATTGCGGGTGTTGATATATACATGTATCGCGCGGATTTGGCTGCTGAGTTGTTGACCATTCATTTTGAAGCGAGAAGACCAAAGGCAAGTTGCCACCGCCGTATCCTGAAAAATGTGGACTTTAATGTCGGAAACGTTAAACGATTCACGCTTGACCAATGGAGATTGAATCGTCGCAATCCACTGGTCCTTATTTATCTGCTGCCCATGAGAAAGCGTGCCGGCGAAATCCTCGCTGTACACGCGCTGAAAGTAAGTGCCATTGTTCAACTGGATGGCGCGCCCCGCTTCTCTTTCGAGGCTCACGATCTCCTGCCTCTGCAATTCGGTGTCTGCAGGGGCTTCCGTGTAACAGCGGTCAATGCACGTCTGCTGCCAGGCTTGCTGCCCTTGCCACGAGGGGCCCAGGACCAATCCGACTGCCAATGCACCAAACCACGCAATCCTACTCATGTCGAGTGGTCTCCTTCCCTGAGTCGCCGAATTCTATTGAAGTATATTTTAGAAAACGGTGAAGCCAAAGCACGGCGTAACTCGGGTCTGCTAGAATGCCAATCCTCGGGAGCCCTCGTCCGAATGAGGCTCTCACTTTAGGGAGAAGCCATGATCGACTTTAACTGGGAAACCTGTAAAACAACCGGTGCCAGTAGCGACCACCGAACGGTCAACTTGCTGCCGTTTTCACGCCGCAGCTTTCTCGTTAAGACATCCTGTTTTGGAGCTCTTTATGCAGTAGCGAAACTGATTCCGATGCCGGCGCTGGCGGAGGAGTTGGCGGGCGACTCGCGTGTCTCGCCCACGCCGATTGTGGACAAGGGATTCGCTTCGGTTCGAAAGATTGGCGATGGCCTCTACGCAACGATTTCCGACACGTCGAAAGGTTTCACCACAGTGTGCAACGGCGGTTTCCTAGCTGGGAAAGATGGCGCGCTGCTGATCGAGGGATACACGACCCCTGGGGGCGCGGCCTTTCAGATGGACGCACTGCGCATGGTGAGCCAGGTGCCGGTGAAGGGCGCGCTGGACACGCATTATCACTTCGACCACTCCATGGGGAATTCGTTTTACGGAGCGAATGGAGTGCCGCTCTGGGCGCACGCGACGACGGCAAAGCGCATCGTCGATAACTACGCGCCGCTTCAAGGATTGGACAAGGCGGCAGCACTCGGGCCTTATGAGAAACGCATCAAGGACGCCAAGTCGGACGCGGAGCGGGCTCATGCCCAAAGCGACCTCAACGCAGTAACGGGGGTCTTCCAGATTGCCAATGCCTCCGTCCTTGGCTTGCCGAATCATCCGATCGATCCGGCGAAGCTGCCGATGCCAATCGATTTGGGAGGCCTGACCGCAGTGATCGAATCGTATCCCGGACACTCGGGAACGGACATGATCGTGCGCGTCCCGGAACAGAATGTTGTTTACACCGGTGACCTGCTTTTCAGCGGCTGGTATCCCGTCTGCTTCGACGAGAAAGCCACAATTTCCGGCTGGCGCGAGACTCTGAAGAAATTCGCCGCATTCGATAAGGACACGCTGTTTGTCCCCGGACACGGCCAGATTTGCGGCCAGGAGGGTATCGCTACGCTTCGCGAAGTGTTTGACGACATCGCGGGGCAGGCCGAGAAGATGTTCAAGGCGGGCGTCCCCGTGGAAGAAGCACAGCACCGCTACGCTGTGCCGGACAAGTTCAAGAACTTCCCGATCTATGCGTGGGGATTCACCATCGGCCCGACAATCACCAAACTTTATGCAGAGCGGGGAGCAAAGTAGCTCCCACTCTCAGATTCACACGTAGGGCCCGCGTTTCCAGGCGGGCCGCTCAATCGGGTAAAACAAGACTGAAATCGTGAATTACGCCAGCCCCGGCGTCCGTCGAGGTTGCATGCTCTCCTCGAACGCAGACAAGGGATTGCATTCCGGCGGACCGAGCAGCTTCAATCTCTTTCAGCGCATCGGAAATGAATAAGAACTGGTTAGGCGCATAGGAGAACGACGCAGCGATTTTCTTGTAGCTCTCCTGTTCGGTCTTTGCACCCACGCGCGTGTCGAAGAATAAAGAAATGTACGACGTCAAATCTCCTGACGCCGTCGTGCGAAACAGGTTTTGCTGTGCAAGGACGCTGCCAGACGAGTAGATGCAGACGATTCTCTTCTGGCGCCGCCAGCGTTCCAATGCGACAGGCACATCGAGAAAAATTGCCCCTCTCAGTTCACCGCTCGAGAATCCTTGCTGCCAGATTCTTCCTTGAAGAGCCTTCAAGGCTTGACACTTGCTGTCCCGGACGATCAGCCATTGGCCGTAAGCGACGCATGAACGCAGCCTCGCCGCTTCCGGATCGTCCATCCATCCAGGCGGATTAAGGCCGTTGCGTTCATCCGCTCCCTGTTGGGCGCGCAGTTCCTGAATCAAAATCTGAATCTCGGGATCTGTAACGTGTTGTCGAAGAAACGGTTCCAGCTTGCGACTCGCATACGGAAACAGTGTTTGGTAAACAAACTCTACGGGGGTGGTTGTGCCTTCGATGTCCAGAAGAATGACACGGATTTGTGATGCGTCGATCGGGGACACGCCGGCTACTTTGCCGCCGTTTGTGGCGGAATGTACCGGGGCCCCCAGCATACGGGTTCGTAATTTCGGTCCACGCCGCTGCTCGTGTAATGGGGCGTCCAGCCGGTTTTGTCCTGGAATAGCCGAATCGCACGGATGCGGCGGTCTCCACAAAGATCGAACCAATGCAGCGTGCCGCGGGGTACGCGAATCAAATCACCCGCTTCCACTTCTATCGCTACCACGGGGCCGTGCTGCGGATGAATATGGAATAGTCCTCGCCCGGCGATGATGTAGCGGACTTCGTCCTCGTCGTGTGTGTGTTCGATGTTGAATCTCGCGAGCATCGCATCCAGCCCGGGGGTGTCCGCGTTGACATCGATCACATCCGCCGTGACGTACCCGCCCTGGCGCTTGAGTTTCTCGATTTGCTCGCCGTACGCGCTCAGCACCTGCTCCGAGGAAGCATCCGCCGGCAAGTCGGCTGGAGACTCCCAGCGTTGGTAATCAATGCCCATCCCGGCAAGATACTCGCGCACTTCGTCGTGTTCGCGGAGCGAACGGTTTTCGTCGGGGATTCGAAGCACAGCCACGGCAATCAGCTCCCAAGTTCAAACACCCGGAAATCAAGCACTCTGTGCGGCGCCAGAACGAACCAGAACTTCCATCAGGAACTCCAGGATTTCAATATGGCGCTTGGCTTCCTGCAAGTCCGCACCCCAAGTATAAAGCCCATGCTCCCTCAGAAGAAAACCGTGAATGCCGGGGCTTTCCCTAAGGGTTTTCGAAGCGCGTTCCCCCAGCTCAATCATGTCCTGCGAATTCTCGAGAATCGGCAGCCACTCGCGATGCTTGTGTGTTCGAACGCCTTCCAGCCCCTTCAACATCTCGTATCCTTCGAGCGCAATGCCACCCTGCGCAGCATGAGAGCCCGAAAGCACGGTGCTCCAAACGGAATGAGTATGCAAGACCGCGCCGGCATCCACGCCGCGCACGATGGCGAGATGGAGCAGTGCTTCCGCGGAAGGCCGACCATCGCCGCGCACGACGTTGGCAGCGTCGTCCATCTCCAGAAACTGCACGGGCGTTAGACTGCCCTTGTCCAAGCCAGTCGAAGTAATCGCTAGCCGCAGCGGCTCTCGAGAAATCACCGCGCTGAAGTTTCCGCTCGTCCCTAGCACCCAGCCTCGCGCGTGAAAGCCCCTTCCAATCTCCGCCAAACCAGCGGTGGCCTCCGCGAAGCGACTGCCATTTAAGCCTTCCCGCAGCGTCACTTTCTCATTATTCGCGCGCTTGGCACGACTTTTGGATTTCTTCATCACTATGCCGTCAAGAATTCTTCAAGGGCTGTGCTGTTTGCGCCCTGCTCATTCTACGACGGATTTGCAATGATGAAAAATCGCGGAGCTTAACTGCGCTGAAGTAACCCGCTGGCCCGCTCGGTGAAGGAGCAGGCCGGCGAGTGCTATTGATGCGGCCGGATCAGAAATCCAGCCGCGAGTCCTGCCGCGATAGTGGACGTGGCATGGACATATCGCGCGCCCTCTAAAAATCGAGGCGCAACGCCAATTGCCCCGTACGATTGCCACCAAGTCCTTGCGGCAACGTGCTCGTCAGCACGCCGAAAGTGCTTTGGTTGCTGATGTTCAACGAGGGCGGCGCGAAGTTCGGGTGATTGAGCACGTTGGTAAAGGTAGCCTCAAACCGCAAGCGAAAACGCTCGGTCAGAGAAAACTGCTTGGCAAGACCTGCGTTCACGTTGATCTCTCCGGGGCCTTGCAAGATCCCCACGCCGCAAGTGCCGAATCGGCCAGCGTTGTTTGGCGGGGCCGCGAAAGCATTGAAGCTATAGTAGTTCAGCACTGACCGATTCGCAGGGACGGGATTGCCGGTGCAATCGGGTCTCGCAATGGCCCCTCCCAAAAAGCGTAGGTTGTTCAGATTGGTGTTCGATTGATCGGAGATCGGACTCATCGTAGGTGTCAGCCATTGGCCCGTCTGTAGCTGCGTTACCGTGCTGAGACTCCAACCTCCGAACGCGGTGTTCAGGATTTTGCCGCCGCCCGACCAGTGCTGCCCGGGTCGGTAGGGCATTTGGTATGTGCCGGTGAACAGAAAACGCTGCCGCGGCGTTCCCACCACGTTGCCGCGGTCGTACCGGAGATTGTAACGGTTTGCAATTTCTACGGCGTAAGGTTCTTCGCCAGCAAAGACGGTGGGCGCGTCGCTGCCTTGCGCATTGCTGATATTCTTCGCCCAGGTATAACTCCCTAGAAATGTCAATCCGTAAGAGGTCCGATGCCGTACTTCGGCTACTCCGGACTCATAGTTTGCGTTTCCGACGCTGTCCGAATACATCAACAAGCCGAACTGCGGATACGGGGAGCGTGGATCGGCCCAAGGCTGAATACCGCTTGGTTCCGCGGCCGCAAGAGTGGCTACAAAAGGGGTGGTGCTCGGACGGATCTGGTTCAGGTCCACGGTAATGGGAAGATGGTACGTGCCCTGACCCATGTAGCTGAGGCGAACGATGGTACTCGGAGTAACCTGCCGCTCGAAGGTCAAATTCCATTGCGCGGCGGTAGCGTCCTTAAGGAATATATTATTTCCCTCCTCGAAAGAGCCCCCACCCAGCGCGACTTGGCCGGGAATGGAGGTCTGCGGAAACTGAAACGCCGGCGTCCCGTTGCTCACCGAATTCGGAAAACTCAGCAGAGCCGAAAGGGTAACACCCGCATTATTGTAGGAGAGTGGTCCAAGAGTGGTCATGGTGAAGAGGCCAAACCCCGCGCGAATCACGGTTTTGTCGTTGTTGAACGGCCGGTAGGCAATACTTACGCGTGGATCAAAATCGTGCAGCGGGGTATGCCGCAAACCTTGTGGCAGGCCCGCCTTGCTGGCCGAGATCACCGGCGTGCAGGGAAGCGAAGGGAGTTTATTCGCGAGCGGGCACCCATTGTAGGACTCCAAAACCGCATTGTAGACGCTGGTGAGGAGTGGGCTGCTTCCCGCCAAGGCAGAGAATTCATCGGGAACCACGATGCTGTTGAGTCTGGGGTCGAAACTGGCGATGTCGCCCTGAGTCTCCTTAAACGCGGGGAGCAATTCCCAACGCAAACCGAAGTTCAGGGTCAAGTGGCTATTCATCTGCCACTCGTCCTGACCGTAGAAACCCCAGTGCCAGGTGTAGGCGTTGATCTGCGGGGCAGTGATTGCGAAGAAAGACTGCGGCAAACCGAGGAGAAAATCGCCGAAGGAATAGTTTGTAAGCGCGCCGGTAAACGAGAACTGGCCGTAGTCATCGGAAGGCTGGAAGTACAGCGGGGCGCCGTAGAACAGCCGACGTACGTCCATTCCAAAGCGAAGGGCATGCCGGCGGACGCGGAGAGAGACGTTGTCGGTGAATTGGTAGGTTCGCGAAATGGTGGTTCCTACGCGGCCTTGCCCAATCGAGGTAATGGTGCCATCACTGAATGCAAATGTAGGGAAGGCTTGGCCCGTTGGATGCACGGCGAGGTTTATCCCATTGTTTAGGACCAGGCCAAGTTGCGAAAGAGCCTGCGCTCCTTGGATCGGGAAGGTTTCATTTTCCGTGAAATTCGTAAGTCCGAAGCGGAATTCGTTGATCAGGCTTGGCGTAATCACATAGTTGTAGGAGATCACCAGGTTGCGGTTTTGCTCGTGAGCCTGGTCATTCGGTAAAAAAATATTTGCTGGTGAAATAATGGTGTCGTTGTTGTACTCATTCAGAAAGACGTTTTTCCAGCTAAAGCGGGCATAAAGCTGATGCTTCGGCGAGAGCATATGATCGACGCGGAGGTCCCACCCGTTCGAGTTGGACGGAATTGGTACTAATGTCTGATAGTTGTAGCCGTTTCCATTCACGTTGGGCAGCGGATAGTACTTGTTCAGCAGTGTTTGTGCGGCGGGGTTAATACAGTCTTTCGCGTTGTTGCACGGATTCCCGGGGCCGCCTGGAATGGTGTTGTTCGGGTAGGCTGCGCCGGTAAACGGGTCCAACAGTGGGGTCCCCGTTGCCAGCAGGCCGCTGAGATCGCCGGCTCTTTCGGCGGCCGTCGGAACCAGGAGCAGTTCGGGCGACGATGTGGTCTTGCGATTACCTTCGTAGTCGAAAAAGAAAAATGTCTTGTCGCTCCCGTTGTAAATCTTCGGCAGGTGCACCGGGCCGCCCAAGCTGCCTCCGAAAGTGTTGAATCGCTTCGGGGCCTTGGTCGGAAAGTTGTAGATGGTCGCATCCATGGCCTGGCTCTGGAAGTATTCAAACGCGCTTCCATGAAACTGGTTGCCGCCGCTTTTGGTTGTGAAGGTTACATCGCTTATCTGCGCAAACTCCGCGTTGTTGTTGGACGCCGTGACGCTCATTTCCTGAATTCCTTCCATCGACGGATACGCGTCCTTGAGCGACCCGTTCGCACGCACGTTTGCGGTGGAGATCCCGTCCACCGAGAAACCGGTCTGCGCCGACGTCGAGCCGCCCACGCTGACGTTCCCCTGGCTATCCGAAGTGACATTGGGATTCGTGGCCAGAGCCGCGAGCGGACTGCTGGAGACTGCCCGCGAATTGATCGGCAGCGTGCTGATCTCCACATTGCTTTCGGTGTCGGAGAGAGTAGCGTTTTCCGTATTGATTAATGGTCCAGCATCACCGGCCACCTCGATGCTCTGTGCGGCAGAAGCCAGCTTGAGGGTCACATCAAAACGCAACGTCTGCCGCGCATCCAACTGCGCCCCCGTGACCTTGTACTCCGCAAAACCACCGGCGACTACTATCAATTCATAATGTCCTGGCTTGAGATTGACGAAATGAAATGCGCCATCCGCGTCGGTCGCGGCGCTTTGCTGCGTATGCTCATCGACGTTTGTCAATGTCACTTGAGCTCCCGGCACGATTCCCTGTCCGGGATCCTTTACAACTCCGATCATCTCTCCAAACGTCGACTGAGCCCTAGCTGGCACACCGCAGAATAGGAGAAACGCTAATAGTGAGACAGCCGCGATACGCAAATACATGATTTGAAATTTGTTCATGGGCACACCTCGTGCAAGCAACGTAGGCTTCGAGGCATAAAGAACCCGTAAGGATTTCGATGGAAAGTTCAACGCGCTTGCAGAAATCTTTTTACTGACCCACGTACTAGTTCCGGTCGAGCAGAAACAAATAAAATCGTTTAGATGCCAAATTTCGCACATCACCAGCAAGCCGCGCGCCTGTAACATCGCCGCGCTGGAACAAACTCCACCGTGCGATGGAAGGCTGTAAAAAAGTTCAGGCCTCCACTCGAAACAAGCCGGACGCCTGAACTTTGTTCGAATTGTTCAACTCGAGAAAGTGTCTTGCGCGACTAGAATTTTACGAGAATCGACATGTTCAGCCGGTTCTCAGTCTTGCGCAGATCGGGAAACCACGTATCTGCAGGCGAACCGGTGCACGTCGTGAATCCGCTGAGGCACACGAACGAACCAGGAGCGTTATTGTTGCCGCCCGGCGGCGTCACGCCACCGGAACCCGAAAAATACGGCACGTTCGCGGCGCGGTGGTTGTACTCCCAACGGAATGTAATGTATTGGCTGGGCATCCAGTCAAATGTCCCCGACACATCCCAGGCCTTGTAAGGATCGCCGGGATTCTCGGTGAAATAGGGCGTACCTGAAGCAGCCGTCGCTCCATTGATCGGCGGCAACAAAACTAGATATCGCCCAGGATTGTTGATCTGTCCGCCGCCGAGCGTCAGGCCATACTTGTCGTTGTCAAACCACAGCCGGTTGTAAAACATGTACCCCAGAAAACTCTGCTTGGGCCCTTTCGCGGAATTGCCGGCGCAGCTTACGCCGCCACCATGCTCGCATCCCATGTCCCCGGTGAGTGAGAACGCCGCCTTATCCAGGAACTTCTCCTTGTTGTCGTAGTACTTGATCTCGATGCTATCGTCCGTGTGATAGCGAACACGGCCGGGAGTGTTCAAAGCATCTTCACCCAGAGCATATTGGTTCCCGAGAACTGACAACCAGCCATTCGGCCGCCAGAGGATCTGGAATCCGAGCCCCGGCCGGCTGTTGAAACGTCCGTAGGACTGCCAGCCGTTTGTGAACCACGGCTCGATCTTTAAGTGCTCCGTCGGAAAAATCTGGATGCGAACGCCGTTGAAAAACCAGGGTGTGTTCGATGAAACATACGAAGGCTGATAGGCCCAGTTGTCGAACTGGTAGTAGCTGAACAGTCCGATGTACGACATGAAAATGCCGGCGTCGACGTTGATTCCATGCAACGCGTTGAAGTGGTAGCCACCGTACGCTTCAGAGATATACCGGTAAGCGTTATCAAGATTCCATTGGCCACGCGCAGGGCTGGCGTCATTGCGCGGAGTCGTCTGCGAGTAAAGACCAAATTGCGTCATCAACCGGGCGCGGACATTATCATAGTGAAAATCGCCGCCGACGCCGAGCTGTGTCACTTGCACTTCGTTTGCCCGAAAGACCTCGCTTGATCCGCTGATGGTATTGTCCTTGGGATGGTTGAAATCGTAGATGTAGTCCACATCGGCTCTGATCTCTGGCGTGAAGAATTTCGTATCCATCGCCAAATCTTTGGTGCGCGCATTGCCGTTCAGCCACGTGAAATCCGCAAACGCGAACGGTTCGGCTTTTTGCGGCGGCGCGGCGCCCGCCTGCTCCTGCGATTTCGTTGAGGACACTACAACCGCCGGACTCGCAGCGGTTGCCACAGGTGCGGCGCTCGTCACATTCGCGGCAGCTGGTTGTGCAGGAGCAGGTTGCGCCGCTACTGTTTCCGTCGCTTTGGCGGAGTCGGGACTATGCTTCGCTTCCAGTTCCGCGACGCGCTTCTCAAGTTGCTCCATGCGGTCCAGCATCCAGCGCTCGCGCTCGGTAAGCGGCGCCGGCGACTCGCTCTTGGCCAGCCCAGTCTTCGCGGGCGGATTGCTCGTGTCCTTATCATCCGCCAGCAAGCGATCCGAAAAAATTCCAGTGAATAACATTGCGGCAAAAACAATTTGAAACAGTCTTCCAACGTGTTTGAACGCGCGCATCTCTTTCTCCTCAGAATATTGATGCTTGGCAACGGCTTGTAGGCGAATAAATTTGCGTCTATGTAAGGCGCTGGGTTCTGCTTCATCGCCTCGGAATACTAGCGTCCGGAACCTAAGGAAATCGTAAGGCCGGCGTAAGGGCAGGATTAGCGCCTAAAGTGCTAATTTTTCAAGTACTTGTGGAGGGTAGGGCTAGAAAATTCAGAGCCGCGCGGGGATTGGCCCGGGCAGTGTTTTCACGGCCGCGAGGGCGGAGGGGATCGGCGGGAGATCTCCTGCGCCATTGTCCGCATCTCTTCGTGGATCAACCCGTTGGTGGCCAGAATAACGGGGCCGCCGAGTTGGTAAGGATTTCCGGCAAAATCGCTCACCTTGCCACCGGCTTCTTCGATCAGGAGGATACCTGCGGCGACATCCCATTTCGCCAGGCCGAATTCCCAGAAGCCGTCAAGGCGGCCGGCAGCTACACTCGCTAGGTCCAGAGCGGCGGAGCCATCGCGACGCACGCCGTGGGAGTGTTGCGTAAAGTCGCCATAGTATTGAAGATTGGGGCTGAGCTTGCGGTCGCGAACGGGAAAGCCAGTGCAAAGCAGGCTGGTGGAGAGAGTGGTGTTTTTGGAGACGTGGATTTTCTTGCCGTTGAAAGTCGCGCCTTCGCCGCGCGCTGCGGTGAAAAGTTCGTTGTAGAACGGATTGAAGACGGCCGCCGCGACCAAGGTGTCCCTCTGGGCTAGCGCGATCGAAACGCAGAAGCAGGGATAGCCATGCGCGAAATTTGTTGTGCCGTCGAGCGGATCTACGTGCCAGCGAAATTCCGAAGCTGAAGCGCTCTCATGCCCGGTCCCCTCTTCGGCGGCAATGGCATGCTCGGGAAAATATTTAGTCAGCCGCTCGACGATGAAGCGTTCCGAGCGCTTGTCCGCTTGCGTGACAATATCGACTTCGTCGCCTTTATAGGCGATGTCCAGGGGGCGCGACAATTCTTCCACCAGGATTTTCCCGGCTTCCTGCGCAATTTCAACAACAGCTTTAAGATAGGAGTCGTTCACGCCAATAATATTACTGTGGTGAGTGGCAAAAGCCGAGAAAACAAACTGAGGCAACCCAAACAAAGAAACGAGAGCGGCCGACTCTAGAATTATTGCGGGCCGGTAAGGTAGGTCTTGCGGTGGCGTACGTGGTAGGAGGAGGGGTCGACGGTGACGACGATGGAGCGGTACGTGTTGGCGGGGCCGCGTGGCGTGGGGTAGTAGGCGAGGAGATACTGGGTGCGGAGCTCGCGGTCGATGCGATCGAAGATGGCGCCGAGTTCCTGGGGCGAGTCGGGATAAAACATGGCGCCACCGGTGGTGTCGGTCATGGTTTCGAGGGCGTGCTCGCCGGCGGTGTTGCGGCCGCTTTCGTTTTTCACCGGGCGAATCACGATGGTGTAAAGGAGCGCGTTGGAGAGGACGGCTTCCTTGCGAGCGGCGTCGAAGTCGGCGCGGCTGGTGGTTTCGCCGGCGTCGGTGACCATGATAATGACGCGGCGGCGGTCTTCTCCGCGGCGCTCCAGCGCGCGCGCGCCGAGCAGCACGGCGTCGTAAATCGAAGTGCCTGCGCCAGCCGGCATCTTGCGAACCGCTGCTTGCAGCTCGGGGACGTTATCGGAAAACGTTGCGAGCTGCGTCACGTTTTCATCAAACGAGAAAACAGCGAGGCGATCGCCGGGCCGCAAGACCTGGCGGATAAAGTGGGCGGCGGCTTCCTGCTCGAAGCTGATTTCCTTATGGGCGCTCAGGCTGGCGTCGATCATGATCGCGAGATCCAGAGGCTGCGAGGTTTCCGGCTCAAACTTATTGATCTGTTGCTCGACGCCTTCTTCAAAAAGCTGGAAAGCTTCCTTGGGGAGGTCGGGGGCAGGCCGGTTCTTATCGTCGAGGACGCTGACGAGAACGCTGACGAGGTTTACATTGACGCGGATTCGGCCCCGCTGTCCTGAAGGGTCTTGCGGGTCGGTTGCCGCGGCGGACGGCGTAGGCTGAACGATTTTTCCCGGTTCGCCGTCTGGTGCAGAAGCGGGGGCTGTGGTTGTGGAATCCGAACCCGACTTGGACTTCGAGCTGGAATTGGACTTCGGCTTTTGCGCCCAAGGAGGACGGTCGGGCTTGTCCTGGCTGAAAGCGATCCCGGCCGCGAGAAGCGCTGGGACCGCTAGAAGCAATGTGGCGTGAGGGCGAGGGAGTGTCATCGACATTGTTCGTTTAGGATGCAGGTTTCGCGCGGGGTGTCGCCGAGGGCGCTGCCGGCAGTTCGCCGTCGGCCCACACGGCACCGTCTGCGAAGTACTCTTTTTTCCAGATGGGCACAGTACGCTTCAGGGTGTCAATAGCGAAGCGGCAGGCATCGAAGGCGGCGGCGCGGTGCGGCGCGCTGACGGCAATGAAAACGCTGGTTTCGCCGATTTCGAGCCGGCCCAAACGGTGGGCCATGGCGACACGATGGATACGGTATTTTTCGTGGAGCTGGGCGCCGATTTCGCGCATTTTGGCCAGGGCCATGGATTCGTAGCCTTCGTAGTCGAGATAGAGTGTCGTGCGATTGTGCGATTGATTGCGGACGAAACCATCGAATGTAACGATGGCACCGTCTTCCGGGGCTCGCACGTGACGGGCCAGCGCGGCCATATCGATGGGCTCGCGCACCAATTGGTAGATGTCATCGTGAGGGAGAGTCGCCATGTGGATAAGTCAGCCGCCGCTCACGGGGGGGAGAAACGCGACTTCGTCGCCGGTACGGAGAGGCGTATCCCATGCGGCGAATTCCTGATTGCGCGAAGCGACTACCGAGGAGCGGTATTTTGCAAGTTCGGGAAGTCGCGCGGCGTAAAGCGCGAAGAGTTGCTCGATCGTCGTGGCCTCATGAAACTCGGCGGAATCCTCAGCGTGGCCTGCAAGTTCCTTCAGGCGGCCAAAAAACAAGACCTTCACGCGAATCGTTTGTGAGACGGGTGGCACACGAGGATTGTAACCCGCAGTGCGTGAGGGGGCTAGTAGCACGAGCGGCACTTATCCCGAGGCGGTCGGGAGCCTGTGCGCGGCCAGCATCTGCCGAACCGCGACTGATTGCGACGACGAATGATTCAATACTTTCGACGGAGAGACAAGATTTGAACGTTTCGATGGCTTGACCGCGGAGAACCGGTTGCGTAGCGTGATAATAGATAGAATTTTATTCGCGCCAAAAACGGAAAAGCGAAGAGGAAAAATGAAGATTCTAGTCACGGGTTCGTCGGGGCTGGTGGGAAGCGCGCTCGGACAAACTTTGGCGCGCGCTGGGCATACCGTGTGCCGGCTGGTACGGCCGCAGAGTGCGTCCGGCGAGGGGGCGAACGAAGGGTTTGCGGTGGCATGGAATCCCGCCACAGGAGATTTGGGCGGCGCGGGTGTTGGCGCCGACGCGGTTGTGAATCTCGCCGGCGCATCGATTGCGGACGGCCGCTGGTCAACGCAAAGGAAAGAGCAACTGCGCGTGAGCCGGATCGATACGACACGCGCGCTGGTGAACGCGCTAGCGAAGATGAATGCCCGTCCGGACGTCCTGGTGTCGGCTTCCGCGATCGGCATCTATGGCAATCGCGGCGACGAAACGCTGACCGAGGAGAGCAAGCCGGGTGCTGGTTTTCTGGCCGGGCTGGCGCAGGAGTGGGAAGCGGAAGCGCTGAAGGCCGAGGCGCTGGGGATTCGCGTAGTACTGGCGCGGTTCGGAATTATTTTGGCGCGCGAGGGCGGTGCGTTGCCGAAGATGATGCTGCCGTTCAATTTTGGCGCTGGGGGAAAACTGGGCTCTGGCCAACAGTGGATGTCGTGGGTGGCGCTCGAAGACGTCGTCGGGATTTTGCGATTTGTAATCGAAAACAATTCCACAAGAGGCCCAATCAATATAGTGTCGCCCCAGCCGCTGCAAAACGCGGAATTCACAAAAATACTTGCGAAAGCGATGCACCGCCCCGCGCTCTTCCCTGCACCCGCTTTTGCCCTGCGCCTCGCGGTGGGTGAAATGGCCGACGCGCTGCTGTTATCCAGCCAGCGCGTCGCGCCACGAGCGTTGGAAAAACTGGGCTATCGGTTTTTACAGCCGAACTTGAATAGGACTCTCGCCGCAATACTTGCCGCGAAGTGAGAGCTACTGCACCCTACTTGATCACGTTTAACGTGACATCTACTTTCAGGGTGCGCCCTGTGACCGGGTCCGTTGCGACGGTCGATTGAATCGTCTGCCCGTCACGAATGAGCAAATTTACCTGGGTGCGGAATTGCTGGACGATCGGCTGTTTGTTGGCGATTTCGCTTCCCCCCACGGATGCTGGCTTCTCGCTGGCACTCGGGGCGTAGACCGAAGATTTCTCCACGTTCAATCGTAGGAGGAACCTGCCATTGTCCGCTTTCTCCGCGTGTCCATCGAGGTTCGTGCCCACGTCCTGGTAAGTTATCTGATTGGGGTTCACTTCAATGGGAACGCGCAATCCCATGCGCACGGCTGCCACGGGTCCGCGATCATCCGCATTCACAAGGAGGGTATACGGCAGGCTGCTGATCTTTTTCTCGCCTTCGTATTCAGTGAAAACCACCTGAACGCGAACTGGGGTGACGATTTTCTCAACTTCCGTGGACTTGGAGGTTGCTTCAGGTTTTCCTTTCTCTTGCGACCAAAGGCGCTGACCGGAAAACACCAGTATTGCAAGCGACATTCCTAAAACGGCCTTCTTCATGGAACCCTCCTTTTGGAATCGAATGATAGTCTTAACGCCTTGCATCCCCGCCTTGCGACGGCGACTCCCCGCTCACGTTTGCCAGCGGTTTCATTTCAATCGGGGAAAGATCGAGTGGAGAAATTTGCAAATCTTGCAGTGGCAAATCAGATTTCTGCGCAAGCAGATCGTTGGCCTTCATTTTGCCTCGCCGCAAACCATCGAGCCACGCGTCAAACGCTGCCTTCTGTCCGGCCGGAAGCAACACAGGAAGATGTTCGATGGATGCAGAGGCCTGAATCTTAGCTGGCAAGCGGTGCTTGTTCATCCGCTGCCCGGAGTTGGTCTGTGGCGGGGCACCAGCCGCTACCGCGGGAATCTTCGCAGGCAAGTCAGCGTGCGCAAACGCGCCGCTTTGCGGATTTTGCCCGGGGGCATCTTGACGCAGGCCGCGAACCGCGACGACCGCCAAGACCAGTGCGGCCATCGCCGCTAGGGCCGCCCATGCCGGAACCCAGGATCTTCGCGAAGCTGATAAATCGTTCAGTTGAGCGCGGACGCGCGGCAAAAGAGAAGTGGGCACTTCGGGATTGGCAGTCAGGTGAAGGCCGGCGTCGATGGAGGCGACAAGGGATCGCTCCTGTTCGAACGCGGCGCGGCACTCAGCGCATCCGCCGAGGTGCGCGCGCAAATCGCCTTGCAATTCGCCGCCACCGGCCGCAGCTTCGATCAACGCGTCTTTATAGTGTTTGCATGGCATCGCAACTTCTCCGCTAACTGTCTTCGCGCATAGAAAATTCTGGACTTCACCGTGCCCGCGGAAATACCCAGCGTCCCTGCGATTTCATCGATCGTGTGGCCTTCCATCGCCGCGAGCAAAAGCACCAGCCGCAATTTTTCGGGCAATTCCGCAAGGGCATCTTCGAGATGCGCCTGGAACTCGTTCGAGGCGGCGATGTCTTCGGCGTTCGCGGCAGGCGGGTGGTATTCCGGTTGCGACCAAAGCGTGTCGCGCAGTTCGCGGCGTTTCCCGGAGCGCAAGCGGTCCAGCGCCAGGCGAAACGCAATTCGAACGAGCCACGCGCGAAAGCGTGTGCGGTCGCGCAGCCGATCGAACTGACGATAGGCGCGCAACATCGCTTCCTGGGCGACATCTTCGGCGTCAGCGGTGTTGCGCAAGACGCCGCGAGCTACCCGATACGCCAGCGGGCCACACTCGACGAGGCGCTCCTCGAACTCGCGCCGCGTTTCAGCCTGGGCGGCTCCGTGCTCCAGCTCCTCCCCGACCGTGCGACCTGGTTGGTCCAGAACCAGCTCCTGCATTGGTTATCCCGCGCGAGTCTTGAACGCCCGCCCTCTCCGTACACTCAACCAGACGCCGCCACCTCAGAATAGGTTCGACGGGAAAAAGTGGGTTTCCTTACGCTAAGGGGTTTCGGGCTAGATCCCCAACCGCCCAAGCATCTCTTCAAGGTTGGACTCATCCACGAACACTTCCCCGGGTTGCTGGCCTTCCGGCGGCTGCTTAACCAAGCCCTCATCGAACGCCTGAAAAAGGCACATCTTGGCGACAGCATATTCCTCGCTGCTCGTAAGCGAGCGGCCATTTACCTTTGCCCAAGCCTCCAGCGCCGATTGCGTGACGAAAATCTTGAACGGGAACACCGATTTCCGATCGACGGAGACCACATAAGTGAATTCGCCGCCGGGAGCGCCGTTTCGTAGAGCACGATCGCCTTCAAAAAAGTAGTACTGATAAACGTAACCGTCGGCAGCGGAGTAGCTTTTGACGCGGCGAACAGCATCGGGGCGAGGCATGCGCGGATTATTCGAGGGACGAGGATGGAAGTCAACGTAGGAATTTGTCAGGCGGCCGGTTCCGTATTGAAACAACGCTGTACCCGCCTCGTTCCAAATCAGAACGTAGCTTAGCTGAACTAGTCTGCACGGATCGAATTCAGTGCGTGGCGGAAACGCATTACCCCCACCTGGAAATTCGCCAAAGTATTGATTCAAGACGGTTTTTCGAAGCAAAGTGGTTTGCCCATAGCATCGTCACGACCGCTATTTCCATTCCCCTTCGCTGGCCCTTCGCCTGCTTTTGGGAGTGCATGCGGTCCCTCTCGCAACTCAGCAAAGAAAGATTCAGGACCAGGACAATTGTGTTGATCGCGCTTCTTGCAGAGGGAGCGTGGACACTTGGCTGCGGCTCAGCGAGTGCTCCCCCGCCGCCACCTCCACCGCCCCCATCGATCACAGTCACGGTAACGCCAGCAACCGGATGGTTGGTGCTCGGCGGCCAGGCGACTTTTTCTGCGACAGTAACAAATGCGACGGACACCGCAGTTAGTTGGACCGTCAGCGGCGTACCGGGCGGAAGCGCGGCTCTGGGAACGATTACATCTGCTGGAGTCTACACCGCGCCTGGCGACCTGCCTTCACCCGCAACGGTGCAAGTCACTGCCACGAACCACGCGGACTCCACAAAATCCGGCAGCAGCAACTTAGCAATCACGAGCGACATTTCGTTGAACTTGACTCCGAACCCGGCAAGCGTGGAACTCGGCGCCTCCCAACCATTTCAAGCCACTTTCACGAGTAGCGGCCATCCCGATACGGCGATCCGCTGGAGCCTCTCCGGCCCGGCTTGCGCCACCGGGTGCGGAACGGTGGATGCCAGCGGCAAGTACACCGCGCCGCGAACTCTGCCTTCGCCAGCAAGCGCGACGCTGACCGCGCAAAGCGCCGCCGATCCTTCGAAACAGATTTCCGCAGCCGTCGCCATCACCAGCAGTTTTTTACTGCAACTCGCCGCGCCGTCGACGGTACCAGCCGGAGCAACGGCCACGATCGTTGCGACGCTGACGCCCGTACCCGGCTCGAACCCCAATCCCGCGGTGAGCTGGGCACTAAGCGGCCCTGGCTGCAGCGGCAGTTCCTTCGGAACTTTGACCGTGGTCACAACGCAAACGGTGGGGGGAAATTCTCTTTCGGATTCGGCAACCTACACAGCTCCCGGCACGGCCCCAAGCCCGAGCACCGTCACGGTAACAGTAACTCCGCAAGCGGACTCATCAAAAAGTACGCAAGCGATCGTAGCGATTCTACCTGGAGTCAATGTGGGCGTTTCGCCCTCCACGGCAACGCTGGCCGCGAATCATCGCCTGACGTTAAGTGTGCAGGTGAATGGCACATCCAATAGCGGAATCATCTGGAACGTGAACGGAGTTGCAGGTGGGAACACGACGCTCGGGCAGATTTGCGTAGTTGCTTCGAATCCCTGCCAAACGGTGACGAGCACTTCCGCACTGCAAGTGGACTACCTTGCGCCGGGCGCTTTCGTCCTCAGCGGCGTAAGCCAGCGACGCGATGCCCGCACGCCCGCGAAGTTTGCCCACCGGCATCCCAAAAGCGCGATCCACGTCTTCGGAGAGAATGAGGCGCGAACCCGTCACGGCTGCGGAGGAGATGACCGAGACCCTGTTCCCATTCGTCAAATGATGCTGTCGGTCTTCCGCAGGCCGTTGGGTCATCTCAGTTTCTCTAATTCATCGGAGCCCTTCGATTGCACCTTGCTCACTCCTCATTTCCGCATCAGACTTCGAAGACTTTCTACCAAAACAAACCGGCAAGAAACTGAAAACGGAAGGAACCGAAATCCGCAATGACTTCCGGAGCCGCATGGGGGGCTGTATTGCTATTTTACCAGCTCTTGACATATCGAGTTCGTGCGCCAAATGGGCTCCGTGCTAACGTAAAAAGATGTCTCGACCACGGCACGATTCGTCACTCGCCGCATCAACCTGAGGTGGCCGAGGACTGCGGTTCGCTTCTGTACCGATTGAGGGAAATGTTCGCTCGAGGAACAATACGCAGCATTGGAATCGCTGGACTTCTCTTTTTGTTTGCGTCGAGCGCGGGAGCTCAGCGTGTGAGAGGAGAGCTGCGGCTGGAGGTGCATGACCCACACGGGGCCGCGTTGTCGCCGAGCGGCGAGCTGGTCAGCGAGGCTAATGGTTTTCGTAGGAGTTTTGTGGCCGGGCCGGAGGGGCGCTACATTGCGCAGGATCTTCCGTTCGGAGTTTACCGGCTGAGTTTGCAGGCGGAAGGATTCGCGGCCTGGAGCGATTTGGTGGAGATTCGCTCCGAAGTGCCGGTGCGCGTGGCGGTGACTCTCGGTGTTGCACCGGTGACAACGCAGGTGCAAGTGAATGATTCAGCGACGCTGGTGGATCCTTATGCGACGGGATCGCTCTATTCCATCGGACGTCAATCAATTGAAGAACATGATGCGACGCAACCAGGGCGTGAACTGCTGGACCTGGTGGCAGCTCAACCAGGATGGCTTTATGAAGCCAACGGCGTGCTGCATCCGCGCGGCTCGGAGTACGACGTGCAATTCGTAGTGGACGGGCTTCCACTCACGCAGAATCGCTCGCCGGCGTTTGCGCCTTCGTTTGATTCGAGCGAAGTAGAGTCGCTGCGCGTGTTGACGGCGAGTTTTCCTGCGGAATACGGGCGGAAACTGGGCGGCATCGTCGAAGTCACCACTAAGAAAGATGTCGCCGCTGGATGGCACGGGCGTTTCGACGCGGGCGGCGGAAGCTTTTCCTCGGTAAACGGAGCGGCCGGAATTTCCTACGCGCGAGGAGCAGACCGCTTTTCCGAGAGCGGTGAAGGGTTTCATTCTGACCGCTACCTCGACCCGCCGGTACTGGCGAATTACACGAATCGAGGAAATGCGGCGGGTTTCTCGGCTTCCTATGAAAGAGATTTCTCCGCAAGCAACCGGCTGCGCGTAAGCGTGACGCACAATGCCGTGCGTTTCCTGGTGCCAAACGAACTCGTGCAGCAGCAAGCGGGCCAGCGGCAGGATATCCAGAACCGGGAGACGAGCGGACAGATCTACTTCCAGCACACCATTTCGGCGGAATTGTTTCTGAGTTTATCGGGAAGTGTGCGGGATTCCAGCGCGACGCTGACGTCAAATACGCAGGCCACGCCCGTGATTGTTTCGCAGGATCGCGGGTACCGCGAAGGGTACGTTCGGGCGGACCTCGCGGGACACCACGGACATCACGATTGGAAAATGGGCGTGGACAGTATTTTCAGTCCGGTGCATGAAGAGCTGCAATACACGATCACCGATCCGACACAATTCGATCCCGGGACGAATTTGAATTTCCAGTTTCCTTATCAAAGGAAATGGGATGTTGAGCCTTCGATTTACGCACAGGACCAGGTGCGCATCGGCCGGTGGAACGTCAGTGCGGGGCTGAGGTTCGATCACTACGGATTTGTGGTGCACGAATCGGCGTGGAGTCCAAGAATCGGAGTTTCGAGATTTGTGCCGGCGATCAACTTGCTATTTCATGCTGCGTACGATCGCGTTTTTCAAACCCCCGCGGTGGAGAATCTGCTTCTTGCGAGTTCGCCGTTGCTCGATGCGATTAGCCCCTCGGTATTGCGATTGCCGGTGAGGCCGGGTCGCGGAAACTTTTATGAAGTCGGAGTAACGAAGGCATTTCTCGGCAAGCTGCGGCTGGATGCCAACGTTTTCCGCCGGGATTTTCGGCAGTACTCCGATGACGATGTGCTGCTGGATACTGGAGTGAGTTTCCCGATTGCGTTTGCGAAAGCGCGGATTCTTGGCGAAGAAATCCGAATGGACGTCCCGCAGTGGGGCCGTTTTTCCGGATACCTGAGCTACGCGAATCAGTCCGGCATCGGGCAAGGGCCGATCACCGGCGGATTATTTCTTGGAAGCGACGCGGCCAACGCGCTGACCGATACTAGCAAGTTTGCCGTAACGCAAGATCAACGGAATTCGCTGCACGCGCGCGTGCGTTTCCAAGCGCCGCGCCGGATTTGGCTGGCGATGGGCGCGCAGTACGGCAGCGGGTTGCCCGCGGACATTGGCAATGCAAACGTTAGTGACTTGTTGGCGGCTTTCGGACAGCAGGTTCTGGATCGCGTGGATCTGGCTCGTGGCCGCGTGAAGCCGAATTTTTCGCTCGACGTGGCGACGGGCGCGGAAATCTATCAAAAGGAATCGAGAAGCGCGGTGCTGCAAATTCAGGTGGTAAACATTGCGAACCGGCTGAACGTGATTAATTTTGCGAGCTTGTTTTCGGGGACCGCGATTGGCGAACCGCGGAGCATTGCAGCCAGCCTACGGATGACCTTTTAGTAGTAGGGGCGCTCCGACCGGGTCGGAGCGCCCCTACTTGGCAAGGTGTTCGAGTTCGGTTACAACGCGGTCGAGTTCGTCGATCAGCGCGTTTGACCCGGCTTTGCGGAATACGTTGACCAGCGTGCGGTAGTACCAAAGCGTGCCAGTCTTGCGGCCGCTAAAGCGCTGGAACACAGCATCGCCTTCCACTCGATAATCGGAAAGGATTTCTCGGGCATTGGCCAGTTTGTCGGCCGCAGAAACGAGCCGGACGTCTTCGAGCTCGTGCGCTACCTTTTCGATATAAGCGCGCTTTCTTTCGCCCCAATCCCTTTTCTCACCGGAAGCTTCGTAGGAATCCGTGCAGCCATCGACAATGCGTGCGACTCGTTCGCCGAATTTTTCGCGGATTTCATCGAGACGCGGGAGGCCGCCCTGGTCTTCGACGGCGTCGTGCAACAGCGCGGCGATAACTTCATCCTCACCGCCGCCGTGTTGAATGACGATGGCAGCAACGCCGAGCAAGTGGCCGACATAGGGCTGCCCTTTGCCCTTGCGTCGCTGGTGCAGGTGCAGCTCCGCCGCGTAACCAAGCGCTTCCACAAAGCGGTTTGTGAGGACGGGCTTTTCGATGATGGTTTGTCCGCGCGGCAATTCTTTCTTCCATCCTAAATATTACTTCCAAGTGTCCGTCATTTCCAGCGTGCCCAATGCAAAACGAAATCCTTCAGGTGGATTTTGGCTCGCCGGCAATTTGACGCTGGACCTGTTCGCGAAATTCCAAGGGCTGGGCGATTTGCGGAAAAATCTCCGGCGTACCGCCAGTGCCTCTCACGATGACGGTTCCGTAGCCCAGGAGTCTTCCCAGAGCGGGCTCCTCGACGGCGATACTTTCGATTCTTGGCAAGAGCAGTTCGATGGTACGGCGATTGGCGAGGCCGGATTTTACAATGACTCTCTTGTTGGTGACGGCCATCTCCGTGGCGTTTCGCCGCACAAGGCCAATTCCAAAGAAGATCGCGCCTAATAAGAGGCAGGCGGCGCCGGCCCATCGCAGCACGGCAGAAGCAGGAGCGCCGCCATTAATGGAACCCCAAGGAGTGAGCACCAAACTCACGCCAATAACCACCAGGATCGCGGCAATCAGGCCATGCCCCAGCATCACGATCCAGTGCAGTCGGGTCTCATACTGGACGGTTTCGCCCGCGATGAGATGCTTTTCGGCGTAACTCAGAGGTGCTCCTTAGGATGCATCCAGAAATCTCCATCTGGGAGGCCCGCGGCGAATGAGGATATGCGGATACAGCTGATCAGCTGCCATCCGGCACAGGGCTGAGACAGTTCAAAAGTAAGTTGGTAGCGCTAACGGGAATCGAACCCGTATTTTAGCCTTGAAAGTCCTAATCATTTCAACGAAATGCTTGACAAAACACAGTTTTCTGCTATTGTTGTACCTATGTTGCACCCAGGGTACAAGTCGGGGTACAACCCAGGCTAAAAGCGAGGCTATTATGGCGGAAATTACAGGCGAAGGCTATCTCAGCAACAAGATAAACCACGCCGGAACTTACTATATGTTCTTGACTATTGACGGCGTCAAAACACGCAGGACAACTGGAACCAAAGATCAAGTCGAGGCTGCTGAAAAGCTAGAACAGTGGAAGTTGGAAGTCAAGGCTGGTGTCAAAGAAGAAAGCCGCCTGCGCTACGAGAAGCTTCGCGATACCTATCTGGAAAGTGGCAAGCACGTCCAAGGAAGCATCCTAGAAGACTTGAACATATACTTCAGGAACATATATGTTCGTTCTATAACCACGACGGCACTCAAGGCGTTTCGGAAATTTCGCGAGAACAATACCGAAGTTTTGAAGTACAAAGAACTGTCGTACCAGCAAGAGATTGCCGTTCGCAAGCTAGCGCTAGGCCGGAAACCGAACCCAAAAGAACTGGCGGTGATCGAATCTGGTGCGCGTGAGTGGGTTGAGAATGCGACCAAGGCAACAACAAACCGTCGTCTAACGGTTCTCCGCGCCATGTTCAATCACGCCGTCAAGGAAGAATTAATCAGCAAGCATGACGTTCCTTACTTCCCGATGGCAGCAGGCGCGGATAACATTCGCAGGACGACGGTCTCAGACGAACTGTTTGCAAATATTCTGAACGAGATTCCTGAAACTCTCCATCCGTACATCAAGTTTCTAGCTGCCACAGGAAAGCGTTCCGGCCAGGCGGCAAGATTAACATGGGATGAGTTGAATGCAGAACGCACCGTTCTGGCCCCCAAATCAAAAACAGGAACGACGAAGAGAGACGCATCCATCATCCTGGTGGATTCTAAAGGAAATGCTTTCGAATGGTCGGAATGGATTGTTAAGAAGGGCGTTCGAATAAACGGCACACCGATCTTCGATATAACCGACTTCCGTTCCCGATGGAGGCTGGCCTGCCACAAACTCAAGGTCGGTGTCTACGACAAGAAAAAACACACTTATCGTGGTTTGAAGCCCCACGATTTCCGGCGCACGGCGATCTCGAACATGACAGCTAAGGGAATCGGTAAAGGCGCAGCGAAGAGCATCAGCGGCCACAAGACGGACAGCATCTTCAATCGTTATGACATTAAAGACCTGAAGGACCAGCAAGGCGCATTCGAGATTATGGCTGGTAAGTGATAGAATTTATCACGTGGCCCGGTAGTGTAATCGGTTAACACGTTGCCCTTTCAAGGCAAAGACTACGGGTTCGATTCCCGTCCGGGCTACCAAGTCCCTCACGTTTTGGTGTGTAATAATGCGAACGGTTTCCCGACTGGCCTTTCTTAGCCTACTGTCTGTCACGGTTTTGCTAGGCCAAGCGAACCCGAAGCGGATATTCCTGTCTCCGAAATCCAAAATAACGACGGCTCAGATTGCTGAAGGACTTGCTAAATATTGCCCGAACGTAGCCATAACTCAGGACGCGGCCAAAGCAGATTATGTGTTGGAGGCAGCGGAGACGGTGAGTGCCGACAAGGGAGGAACGTACAGGCCTTGGCGGCTAACTCCCACTCATGAACGCGGCACCTGGGACATTGTGCTGTTGACCCATCCGGAGGTGCATCGGCACAAGTACAAGCATCACTTTGAAGCCGTCTGTAAGGTCGTCAATGAGCCAGCTTCCCCGCCGTCGAACTAGGTCCTTCAGAATCCGACGCTTTGGCAGACTAGACGTTAGCCAGTCCAACTCTAACGCTTGCGGCAGCATCTAGTTGAATCATGTGCTACTTCAATGTTGACGTCGGGGATTTTATCCTTGCCCGAAATGGAGCGATTCTCTTTTCCAAAGCAAAGCGAGCAACCGCCAACTGCCTGCTCTGTGGGCATAGGGGCTCCATGTGTGCAAGTTGTGGTTTCATGCGTGGCATTCTCACCGAGAGTCTTTACCTCCGCATCCGCGAACTGAACCGCCGCGACTTTCCTGAAGAATGAGTAAGACACTCCGTCCGGGCTACCAAATCCTTTGGTACAAAACGTGGGGACTTTGGTACAAAAGCAGTCAAAACCCCACGTTTTTGAGGGGTATACAAAACCCTTTCAAGGCAAAGACTACGGGTTCGATTCCCGTCCGGGCTACCAATTTCTGCCGAGGTTTTCAAAGTACATGGATGCTCCTCTAGCGATACCAGACAACGCCCTCTATCTTGCAGTTCTTCCCTTGGTGCATTACAGCAAATTTTTTGCTGGCGAGACATACGAAGAGGTAATGACGCTAGTTCCTGACCGGAATTTTGCCACTGAATTTTTGTCGCATGAAGCGGATAAATACATTGAAACTTTCAGGACAGCAGCGCGGCCCAAGCTGACCGGGCGAATCGAGCGAGATAAGTTTCTGTTCACAAAGTATCAAACGGAAAATGGCCGCGTGTACGTGGTGGCGATACAGAATGTCTAACCCTCCCCGTCGCGGCAAGTTTCAACCCACCGAGGGTCCACCTGAGCCGACCCGACTAACCATCGACGAATTCGTGCAGTTCAAAAAATTGTTTGAAGACAGTCCGCTTGCCAAATACGTCATCATGGCGGGGGTCGGTGGTGTCATGCTGACCGCTATTGAAATAATCCGCGGCATCATAGACCTCGTGCGTTACATACGCAGTTTGTGATGGTGGTTTTCGCGCTACCAACTCATGCCGCTTTCGTCTTCTCCCACAACGCATCCAATTCAGTACGCGACACTGTGTGGCGACGACCTAATTTTTTAGCCGTCAACTTCCCTGCTTGCACGAGATTTCTAATCGTCCAATACGTCTCCGAGATGTACTTTGCAGCGGTGCGATAATCCATGTATGCGGGCCATGCAACGATTGGCTGTGGTGGAGCGATAGATAAAGCAGGGGCGGGTACAGCAATGTATTTCTTTTTAAGGCGAGGCATTTTAGACCCGAGCGAAGACACACGGTCTCGCTTTAGGAATGCCCACGTTTTGTAGACGGGGATTTCGCTGCAGTGACCCTAGGGGTCCGCACGCGAACTCACGGAAGGTTAGCTCTCGTCGCTGTCCTTGCTTAGCGTAGCTTTGTCCTACGCCGCACAACGAGGGCCCGATTCAGTTGTGCCTGCTTTTCAGGCAGGGTCTTACTCTTTTAGTATACCACAGTCGGACAAACTATTTCAAGTTCCCGACCAGGATGCGAAACCATCTGCTGAATCCGATCGTACAAACCACGACCTATTTTTTCCGCGTCTTTTCTGACATGATTTTCAATAACGTGCAGGATCGCGTCAGTTTCCTTCTTGAACTCCGCGCCGCACGAGCACACCAATTCTTCTATCTTCAACATGACTTTTCTCCTTGTGATTCTTTACTGCTCCAACTGCGGTCTAGAATCACTGGGAGAGCCAATCCGGCGCTGAGCGATGTTCGATCGGGGTTGTTTTACGAGGTTACGCCGTGGCGTGGGCCGCGAGCGCTTGCTTCTTTACTGCTAAACTGTTTTCTGCTTTCGAGCACTTCGTCGCGGAGGGGGTGTCATCGAAACTCGCACGGCCTTATTATTATTGAGTAGAAAGAACTCAACGCTGCGCCCCACGATCGGCAACTTCTCGCCACACCAATCTAGAAGTTCAAACTTGATGGTGTGGTGTTGACTGATAATGTAGCCAATTCCGTTCTCAAATCTTTGGATCTTTCCAAACATAAATTCTCCAAGAAAATTGGGCCCGCCCGAGGAGGCGCGAGGGCGCTGGCAAAAGACGAGCCCTTTTACGTGCGCTTCGCCACACGCACGTTTTGCGGTCGCGCCAAACGAAGGGGATCGTTCTGCTGCGAGCGCAAAC
>DATDGB010000018.1:0-26765 GCA_036522305.1 Candidatus Acidiferrum sp.
CACTCAAAGGTGTCCCGGCGCGGCGCAACTTATTTCGATTGAGTTCAACGGCCGCTGCTGGTTACCGAGGCATTGCTCGCGCTAGTGACTGGCACAGTGATGGTATTGTCCATTCGCACAAGCATTCCAGTCTGCGCGGGAAGATCAAGATCCTTCCCCTTGCGCGCGACGATGTAGGCCGCGCTCCCGGCCAAGCCGAAGCCGAAGCCGCGCGCAGCGTGGCTGAAGACCGCGCCAATGAGGGTCCCGCCACCGGTACCGATAGCTGCACCGACGATATCGCCCTTAATGTCGTGCTTTTCCTGTACCACTTGGCCTTCTTCGATTTTCACGTCTTTACGGCGCTTGCCTTCGGCCTGCCCGCGCGGTTGCTCGATGGTAATGAGGCTCATCTGCACGGGGATGAGGCGGCTATCGACTTCGATGGAACGGAAAGTGAGGTTCATGTAAGCCTGCCCGCGAAAGATCGAAAAATGCCGGGCTTTTGCCACCGTGCCGATGATGCCGTTCACCCGCGTGCCCGCGGGCAGCAGTAGCTGGGTGCCGAGGTAGACCGGCTCGGCTACGACGGCCACGAACGGGTCTCCGTCTCTTGCGACAGCGCTGCTGATACCGCTCAAGAGCGTGAGATGAACCTGCGTCCCCTGAATGACCTGATGCGGTTCGGCGTTGGACGAGGGTGCGGCGGTGCAGACAAGAGCTGCTGCCAAAAGAAATGTCAAAACGGTTTTCATGGACTCCTCCTGCTCGCACCTATGGTGCGGGCTGGCCCCTTATCGTGAGGCGACACTGAGGCGATGCCTCGGTGCGTACCGCTGGCGCGGCGGACCCGTTATCCCAGCCAAGCCGGGAGCGGGGCGGATGGGGAGGAACTCCATCCGAAAGTAGAGTACTCGATTCGCGAGCGGCCAGACTCAGGTTTTTGAGGATGTTTCCTTTCTGTTAAGGCTCCTACCCCAGAAAATTGGCACTTCCGAGCAACTAAGCTACTTCCGTCTATTGCTCGCTGGCCGCGAGAGGAGTATCTTCTGCGCAGGTTGTTGCCCCATTCCGACGGAGGAGATAATTATGAAAAAGAATTCAGTGGGGATTGCCTGTGCAGCGCTACTTGGGCTTGCGGTAGTTGCAACGGGAGTTCACAGCCAGGACAAGAAGGAAAGCGCGGACGTGCACAAGATCGTGCACTTCGGCGACTTGAAGTGGACACCGATCATAAAAGGCTTCGAAATCGCGCCGGTTTCCGGCGATCCCAGCGCCGAAGGGACGCCGTTCGTCCTCCGGCTTCGCTGCGTGGATGGCGCGAAAATTCCAGCACACTGGCATCCGACGGACGAAAATGTGACGGTGTTAAAAGGGACTTTTCTCGTAGGCATGGGAGAAGCGTTTGACGAATCTAAGATGCAAACCATGAACGTGGGAAATTTCGTCACGGTAGCAAAGGAGATGCGGCACTTCGCGTTGTGCAAGGGTGAAACGATTGTGCAGGTCCATGGCCCGGGCCCGTTCAAAGTGAACTGGGTGAATCCGTCCGAAGTGCAGCCCCCGGATGCCCCGGCAACTGGGCCAGCAAAACCAAAACCCTGATCGGCGCAAAAGATTCGCGCGAAGAATAAAGAATCGGCGCGAACAAAACGTAAGAGGCCGATGCCGAGCAAGCTCGCAGCATTCGCTGCAGCAGTCGAGTCTCATTTGCGCGAATTATTCTGAGGGAAGAGGCATTGATGAAAAAGAATCGAGTGGAAAGTGCCTGCGCTGCGCTGGTCTGGCTCGCGGTACTGACCGCGAGAGTCTACAGCCAGGACAACAAAGGGATCTCCGAACCGCACAAGATCGTGCACTTCGGCGACTTGAAGTGGACACCGATCATAAAAGGCTGCGAAATCGCCGTGGTCGGCGGGAATCCTGATGCGGAGGGCCAGCCGTTCGTTGTGCGATTCCACTGCGTTGACGGAGCCAAGACTCCTTCGCACTGGCACCCCACGGATGAAAACATTACTGTGCTGAAAGGCGCGTTCCTCGTGGGCGCGGGAGAAAAATTCGATGAATCCAAGTTGCAAACGATGAATACAGGAAATTTTTTGCTCATGCCAAAGGAAATGAGACATTTCGCGATGGCCAAGGGAGATTTGATCTTGCAGGCGCATGGAATCGGCCCATTCAAAGTGAATTGGGTGAACCCATCCGAAGTACAGCCGCCCGATGCTCCGGCAGCAGCTACAGCAAAGCCGAAATCCTGATCGACGCGCGAGTTTCGCGAACAGCAGAAAGAATCACCAAGAATAAAATGGATGAAGCACTGTCCCCGTTCTGGCTGGGCTGGAGACGCTGTGCTAGACTTTTCTCTGCACTTGCGGCAAATCGCCGCGAGTGCCGGAGCGTGGAACTTCGGGCTCTGTGCAACGAGGTCCCGCGAACCCCGCCAGGCCCGGAAGGGAGCAACGGTACCGGGATCACCTCGGGTGCCGCAGATCACCCGAAGTTCCTCTCACTGAAACAGTTTTCAGTGCCCAGTCATCAGTTTTCAGTGAGAGGAATCCAGAGAGACGTGTATTGTTTTTCTTCGCCGAGTACTGAAAACTGACAACTGAAAACACGCAAATGAGCTACCAAGTCATAGCCCGCAAGTGGCGCCCGCAAACATTCGACGATCTCGTCGGTCAACAACACGTCACCGAGACGTTGAAAAACGCGATCAAGAATGACCGCGTGGCCCACGCCTACATTTTTTCGGGCGCGCGTGGCGTGGGAAAAACGACGGCGGCCAGAATCCTCGCAAAAGCGTTGAATTGCGTGAAAGGGCCAACCGCAACGCCTTGCGGTGTGTGCGACTCCTGCAAAGAGATTACGGCGGGGAATTCGCTGGACGTCATTGAAATTGACGCGGCATCGAACCGCGGCATCGACCAGATCCGCGAACTGCGGGAGATGGTGAGATACGCGCCGGCGGCATCCAGAAGCAAAGTGGTGATCCTCGACGAAGCCCACATGCTTACCGGCGAAGCCTCCAACGCGTTGCTGAAGACCCTCGAAGAACCACCGGACCGCGTGATCTTTGTGATGGCTACGACCCAACCGGAAGACCTGGAAGATACCATCCGGTCGCGCTCGCAGCACTTTCATTTTCGCGCTCTGACCTTCGCTGAGATTGCCGGACGCCTGGATGAAATTGCCCAAAAAGAAAATTTGAAAATCGAGCCGGGCGCGATGGCTGTGATTGCCCGCATGGCCGAAGGCAGCTTGCGCGACGCCCTCTCTTTGCTCGAGCAGGCACGCGCGTATTGCGGCGACACAATCTCAGACAAGGAAGTGCGCGAATTACTGGGCGTAGTCCCGGATGATGCGCTCGAGGAACTGGTCAGTGCGATTGCGGAAGGCTCAGCGGACCGCGCACTGGGTCTGGTGCACACGTTCCAGAAGGAAGGACGCAACCTGCAGCACTTCTGCCGCGAGGCGGTTCGGCACATGCGCAATCTCCTGATCGCCCGGACCTGCGGCGCGGATTCGGAGATGATCGCCGCAACGCCGGATCAACGTCCGGCCTTGGCAAAAGCAGCCGCCCTCTTCAGCGAAGAAGACCTCACGCGCTTTTTTCAGATCCTGCTACAGACAGATGAAGACCTGCGCCGAAAGCCCGATCCACGCGTGCATCTGGAAATGGGACTGTTGCGGCTGATTAACGCGGCCCGGCTAGCGCCGCTGGAGGAATTGCTCGCGGAATTGAAGACCGGCGCGCCGGGCAGCTCTGCAGGCTCGGGAGCATCGAGAGGCGCAACCGCCGCGGCAACTTTTACGCAGGCCCCAAAGAGCGCCGCACCGAGTTTTGTCGCGCCGATTTCTCAACCGCCTCGAATGGAAACGAGGCCGTCATCTCCTTCTCCGTTTTCAGCGACGGCGGCGGCCACAGCTCCCGCAGCGCCGGCAGTCGCTCAGATGGCGGCCGCCCCCGCCATCGCAGAACGGATTGAAAAGGAAGAAAAGCTCGCCTCTCCCAAAACCAATGGCGCCACCATGCTGGCCATCGGGATTTCGCAAGAGCATGTGGCGGAAATCAAGGCAGGAATCCAGGCGCAACAAAAATTCCTCGGAGAACTAATGGAGCAGAGCAGCCAGTGGGAGCTCGAAGGTGCGGAACTGCGGATCTATTTTTCACAAAAAAATCGGACGTTTGCGGAATTGATCGAAGGGCGCGAGTCGCTGGAAAAGATCCGTGTCATTTCAAGCAAGGTGCTCGGCCGCGCGGTGCGCGTCTGTGCTAAACTGGAAGCAGTTGCAGCAGCATCCGCATCTCGAAGCGCGTCCGGCACCCAGGAATTGCGTGCGCAGTTCGAGCGCGATCCGATGGTGCGGTCCATGCTGCAGCGCTTCGGAGGAAAAATTTCCGAAGTGAAACGCAGCCAAGAGGAATCCTGATGGAAGTCAGCGCTCTCCAACAGATGCTCTCCCGATTCCGGCAACTGCAGGAAGATCTGCAGCGGCAGGTTAATTCCGTGACCGTTGAAGCTTCGGCCGGCGGCGGCATGGTCATCGTGAAAATGAACGGCCAGAAGCAGATTGTGGATATTCGCATCGAGCCCGACGTGTTCGCCAGCAAGGACCAGGAGATGCTTCAGGACTTGGTACGCGCGGCAGTGAATGAAGCATCCCGGCGCGTCGACGAAGAACTCGCCAATCAGCTGAAAAATGCTGCCGGCGGCATCCCCGGAATCGCCGGCATGAAAATCCCCGGACTCTTCTAACTTCAAATCACTTTTAGAAACGTTTTTCTGTGTGAGAGCAATACCACTGGGTGTCAGCAGGCTCCCTAATGCAATTTGATTTTCGCGCCGGCCTCCAGCAGCGCATCCGCAAGTTTGTCCCTTTGATGGGCAGAGAGAGTTTTGACGTCGATCGGTCCGTCTTTGGTCGGAAACGGAATTTGTGCACCGGCTTCGAGAAGAATCATCACAACCTCCTTCCAACCGGTCTTGCGCTGGCCATCTCTGACAGGAAATGGCTGCTTCATTCTTGCTTCCCAAATAAATTCCTGGCCTCGCATGCTGGCCAACATCAAAGGAGTCTGTCCCAAGGGAGTGTTAGCATCGACATCCGCGCCGCCGCCGATCAAGTGTCTTATCACTTTAGCGTGGCCAGCCATGACTGCAGCCCCGAAAGCCGTCCTTAAGCTGGCCACAAACTTCGGGTTATCTTTTCCTTTTTCGATCAAGTGCTCCACAACTTGATCATGCCCTTCAGCCGAAGCGATCCACAGTGCGTCACCGCCTCCTTGCCCCTCTGCAAACACGTCCGCGCCATGGGCAATGAGGGCGCGCACTATCTCAAATTTCCCGCGACGGCCAGCGACAACCAGCAGAGGTATGCCAAATTTGTCTTTTTGGTTGGGCCAAGCTCCTTTTTGCAGCAGCATTTGGACTTCAGCTACCTCTCCGCTAGAAACCGCCTTAGCAAGTAATGCTTGATCTTGCGAATAGCCTTTGGCATGAACAAGCTTGAATGAGTGCTGGGTTTCTTGCGCGTACTTGAACCCAGTCATTGCTCGAGAAGGGTCTATGCCCAGCAATTTTGAGAACTCGCCGACACGTTCTTCCTCAACGACACACTCTTTTTCTGCAGCACGCTTGAAATCCGAGATGGCCGTTCCTTTAGTCGCGTACGACAGTAGTTTGCCAAAATCACCGCGCCATTCCGTCCTTTGTGCGTCGCTAACGGGACCAAAATAGTCCGGCTTGGAGTCGAACTGATCTACGAGTCCGCCGTTTTCATAAATCAGATATTGAAAAATGTCGCTATCGTGTACCAGGATGCCAATCGCTATGGTTTCAATTCTTCTGAGAGTTGTTTCGCAAGGCGACGGAGCATGTTGATGTCCTGGGATTCGGACTCTTCACCATAAACAGTGATCCACCCATTCTTCGAGTCCGTCATGAGCGCACGCAATCTAATTGACGATTTAAGCAACCTTGCGCACTTTGCGGTATCCGTTGTTCGAACATTGCAGTTCGTAAAAAAGGCGCCCATCTTTGTAATCCTTTCTGGATTAATCTCTCACCAAATGGTTTCTGGTTAGTGCGCCGAGGAGAGCCGCTTGATGCCACCATCGATGGCATCCGAGAGCGGGCCGCTGTGCATTGGGACCTTGGCGCGAAGCGCTCGGTAGGTCGCCAGCGCTTCCTCCCGCTGCCCGGCGGCTTCCTCGAGAGTGGCAAGGTAGCCGCTTCGAAGCAGGCTCTCCGACTCATCGAAATCGAGTCCGTCGAACAGCCAGTGGAACATAGCCAAGTGTTCCCCCGGAGGAATTGCATTCAGGAATTGATTGCTGAGCGGATTCGGTGAAAACACCTGGCCGTAGTAGTTGGAATAGATTCGATGCACAGTATCCGGGTCGATTGTGCCGTTTTCCTTTCGGATCTCATTCGCGACACGGATGACTTCCGCGTCACACCGGCCGTTCGGACAATTTTCCAGCGCCGCGAATTGCAGCGTACGAACAAAATCGCGCTGCCTGCCGGAAGACAGCGCCGATGAAAAGTGTTGCGAGGCTTCGCTCAGCTTTCCCTGATTCCACAGGATCCAGTGGCCCCACATGGCTTCCGCGTAGGGATTGTTCTTGTCCTGAGCCGCGGCTTTCGAATACGCGCCGACTGGATCCAATCCGAAAACTCCGTCGCGCGACCGCAGAAAATAGGCCCACCCGATGTGCGCGAGCAGATCCGCGGATCTTTGGGAATCCTTTGTGGAAGCGACGCCCCGGCTCAGTACCGGTTCCACTTTCTCCGAAATGTCAGACCATTTTTCGCCTTCGCGCGGGTGAACGTCTTCGAGCCAGGCCATCGCCAGGTTTTCCTGCGCGAGATGGACCTTTGGCGAATCGGGAGCTACTTGGGAAGCTTGTTCCAGGGAACGCCAAGCCGCCGCGTAGTCCCTGACCTTCAATTCCACGTCTTCCGACTTCAGCAGCGCGTCAATTTTTCGATCGGCCTCGACGCGATCGGACACGATCTTAACGAGTTGCCGAATGCCAAAGAAGAGCGAAAGAATGGCAGTCAGGGACCCGACCCATTTCAAGACTGTGGAGAACTCGATAGTTTTCACGGCATTTCCCAAGTTTCACACACTATATCGCACAATTGGTCAGCGGCTGACTTCGCCCCCAAGAATATCGCAGCCTGTTTCCAGGATAAATCGGCCTAAAACTCTTTCTGCATAAGAGCAGTCGAATGAAAGACTTAGCCAGGTAATCCGATTTTGCATCACTCTCAAAAACGGAAGAAAAAATCATCCTGCGCCCGAATCTCCACGCAAAATAAACCAAGCTGTGTTATACTTGCTCTGCGCTTAATACCTCGGTTGTGTTGTGCGGTCCCTCTGGTGCTTTACCTGATCTGAGACTCCCCGCCTCCAGTTTCCTTCCTACGTTTTACGCGTAATCTAAAACAAGACTGGCAAAGCAAGCCGCCGGCCCGCTCGCAAACTTGTGTGCGCACCGCGACGGCTTCTGCCAGTAAGAAAGTAATATTGAATGTTGAATGTGTCAGAAGTGAATGCAGAGCGCTCCTCCGAGCCTCTGGCGGAATCCGCCTCTGTGCGCTTTTCCGAAATGCTGATCTCTTCTTATGTGAAGGAGCGATTGGATGCGGCGCGCTTTACCACGCCGACGCCTGTACAGGCTGCGGCCATCCCGCAAGCTCTGGAAGGCGAAGATGTGCTGGCGACGGCGCAGACGGGAACCGGCAAGACGCTGGCGTTCCTGATTCCGGTGATCGAAAAACTGCTTAAGGATAAAACTCCGGGAATCGCGGCGCTGGTGCTGGTGCCAACGCGCGAACTGGCCATGCAGGTGGTGGATCAATACAACGCTTTGCGCGGCAAGCTTTTGCTGCCCGCGGCGCTGGTCGTCGGAGGATTGTCCGAAGGAGCGCAGCTCCAGGCCATTCGCAAAGGGGCACGGTTGGTTGTAGCGACTCCGGGCCGCCTCGAAGATTATCTCGACCGCAGACTTTTCCACTTTAACGCGCTGCGTATTCTCATCCTCGACGAAGCCGACCGCATGCTCGACATGGGTTTCCTCCCCGCGATCAAGCGCATCGTCTCGATCCTTCCCAAGGAGCGGCAGACCATGTGCTTCTCCGCGACCATGGAAGGCGATATGACGCGCATCGTGAAGGATTATCTTCGCAATGCCGTGCGTCTTTCGTTCGGCTCGACCTCCAAGCCTTCGGAAAACGTCCGCATCCAGGCCTTTGAAGTTGCCGCGGACCGCAAGCAGGAAATGCTCCAGCGTCTGCTCACCAAGGAAAAGGGCAAGTGCCTCGTCTTTGCCCGAACCAAGCGCGGCACCGAACGCATTGCCGAAAGCCTGAACCGCAAGGGCTTCTCTGCCTCCATGATTCATGGCGACCGCTCGCAATCCCAACGCACCACGGCCCTGACCGGCTTCCAGCAAGGACGCTTCCGCGTCCTCGTTGCGACTGACCTGGCTTCCCGCGGGATTCACGTGCAAGACATCGCGCACGTCATCAACTACGATCTGCCTGAAGTGGCGGAGAATTTCATCCACCGCGTTGGGCGAACCGGCCGCAACGGCGGCCACGGCGTCGCCTCAACACTTTTCATAAAAGAACAGCGTTCCGAGTTGTTCCAACTGGAGCGTTCGCTCGGCATCAAGATGGAGCGCCTCCGCGCGGATGAAACGACGTCTTCCCTTCCCGAAAAGCACGAAAAACTGGAACGGCTGCCGGTCAATCTCCCTCGCGTAGAAAACTGCCAGAAGCCCGAGAGATTCGTTCTCCCCGGCGAAGTTTTCCAGACGCCGCTCGAAAATTAGACTAGTCTAATTAAGACTAGTGAATGCGGGCCCTTTGATCGCATCGGGGGCCCGTCTGTATTTAGAGGCAGCCGTGGCAAATACCAAGGTCCTGATCCGACCTGCCAACGACGGAGACGCGGACACGATCTGGGCGATCATGGAGCCCATCATCCGCGCCGGCGAGACCTACACCCTTCCGCGCAACATGGACAGAGAGAACGCGCTCGCCTACTGGTTCTCACCCGAACGCGAAGTATTCGTCGCGGAAGACCACACCGAAATTGTCGGCACCTACTGCCTGCAAGCCAACCAAAAAGGTGGTGGCTCCCACGTCGCCAATTGCGGCTACATGACCGCCACGTCAGCGACGGGCCGCGGTGTGGCACGCGCGATGTGCGCACATTCGCTGGACCGCGCGCGCGAACGCGGCTTTCGCGCCATGCAATTCAATTTCGTCATCAGCACCAACGACCGTGCCGTTCGTTTATGGCAAAGCTTAGGCTTCGAAATCGTCGGCCGCCTTCCCGCAGCCTTCCTTCACCCGGCTCACGGCTACGTCGACGTCTACATCATGTATCGCGGACTCTGAAAGTGCTACTGAGGCTCCAAAAAGACACCTCCACATGAGCAACCAATCTCTGAAGTCGCTAGCTTGGGCGTGTAAAGTCTTGGCAATTGTTGGCTCCGTTGTTGTGCCGCTGCTTCTTCATCCTCGTTGGGGTGTCAATCGGATTGTTGATGTCCAACTTGTTGGCTTGGCGGTTCTGTCGCTGATTCCTAATCCCTGGCTTGTGTTCTCACGAATATCTTTTGTCACGTTCCTGCTGCTCACGCTATTTCCATTCCGCACCTTCCTTCACATTTCTGCTTACCAAGATGTCGATTTGGCATTGCTGACAGCCGGTATATTTATAGGGTTTCTTCTTTTTGTACCGTTGCCCCTGTCACTGGTTTTGAGTCGGATGCGTTTTCAGAGAGGCGATAAGTTCATCTATGCCTAGCACGCTCTGAAATGAACCAACTTCAAACCACCCCACTACTCGATCTCTAGCCCGTTTGCGCTAATACGCGCCCGTATGCTACACATGCTGCATGCCTGATTTTGCCGCTCCCGTCGAACGACTCATCGATGAACTGAAGCATCTCCCTGGTATTGGCCAGAAAACTGCCCAGCGCCTGGCTTTTTACCTGCTGCGGGCCGCGACCGATGACGCCCTTGCGCTGGCCGACGCCATCCGCGACGCCAAAGAAAAAATCCGCGCCTGCTCCGTCTGCCACAACATCACCGATTCCGATCCGTGCTTCTACTGCGTCGGCCCAACCCGCAGCAAAAAAACCATCTGCGTCGTCGAAGAAGCGCACAACATCATGGCGATTGAAAAAACGCGCACCTACAGCGGCATGTATCACGTGCTGGGTGGATCGCTCTCGCCCCTCTCAGGGCGCGGCCCGGAGCAGCTTCATCTCAAGTCGCTGATCGAGCGACTGAAAGGCGGCTGCGTCGAAGAAATCATCATCGCCACAAATCCTACCGCCGAAGGCGAAGCCACCGCCGTTTACATTTCAAAACTATTGAAGCCCCTCGGCGTTCGCGTCACGCGAATTGGCGTCGGCATTCCCGTCGGCGCCGACCTCGAGTACGCCGATGAAGTAACCATGTTGAAAGCCATGGAAGGCCGCCGCGATTTATAGCCTCCTGCACCCACGCAAAACTGAAATCAACTTATTTCCTCTTCTGACGCGCTAGCTTAGTTCCCCACTACAATAGGCGCCCAGCGGCATTACTCCCAGTACGTCCATGACGCTCTAGCCAATCCCCCTTTTTCAGTATAGAGTTTCATTCCCAAGGTGGCTGTCCTCCCACTAAACCTATGGCAGCCGGATACGGCTGACAGGAGGTGCGCTTATGCCGAGCTTGGCGCACTACATGACGCAGTACGATCACGAGCACGAATCCGGCTGGAACAAATTCCTGCATGGTGTCGGTATCCCGATGATTTTTGCCGGGATTATCCTTCTCATCCTCATGAAATGGGTTTGGGGCGCGGGATTTTTTGTCGGCGGATGGGTGTTCTTGTTTCTCGGCCACCGGATCGAAGGTAACCATCCGGCGTTTTTCCAGGGGCCGGTCTATTTGTTGGTTGGGCCAATCTGGGTCGCCAAGGAATTTTGGATGTTGGTGACGGGAACGCACCGCAAGCCGGCATCGGAAGGCACTCCGCAAAGTGATGCGATGAAGTAGCCGCAGCAACTTCACTCGCTGGTGCGAAATCTGAAAAGTCTGAGGGATGGCGGCGGTTTGCATGAATGATTCAGGCGGCGATTTTGCCGACGAGAAGGCTGAAATGGTGTCTGAAAGCGTTACCAGCGCGAGCACGGAATTAAGGAAGCGCCGCAGCACGCGCATCGTACAGGCAGTTCCTCTGGTGGTGACCGGTGTCGATGCGCTCGGGCGTCCCTTCGTCGAGCGCACTTCGTCGCTGATTATCAATTGCCATGGCTGTCGCTACCAGTCGAAACATTACGTCCTGAAAAATATGTGGGTAACGATGGAGATTCCGCACCCGGAAACCGGGCAGCTGCCACGCACCGTACGCGGGCGCGTGGCCTGGATTCAACGCCCGCGCACTGTGCGCCAGCTTTTTCAGGTGGCGCTCGAACTGGAAGTTTCCGGCAACGTCTGGGGCATCGGGTTTCCGCCGGAAGACTGGACGGTCTTCCCGGAGTTGACGCAGGTCGTCATGAGGTTGGATGCCGCGGCGGAGACATCGGCGTTGCCTCCACCGCCGACGGAGACCGAGACCACGCTGCATCTGGGCGAGCCAGAAGTTTCCTCTGCCGCTGGCGCCGACAATCTAAGAGTGTTCCCTTCTCCCACGAGCACCACCGATGCTTCGCTGCAGTTGGCACGGCAGGTCGCCCGGCTGATCGCCGATGCCAAGCAGCAAATCCAGGCGGCCACGAAAGAAGCTGCTTCTCAGGCAGTCTCGGCGGAGCGACGTCTCTCATTTGAGCAATGGGAGCAAAAGTTTGCGGCCGGTCGCGCGGAAATTGAGAATGAAACCGTCAGCGCCATTGAAAAGTTTCAACATCAGGCCGATGAGCATTCACGAACGGCCCACGCCGCCGCAGCCGAAGCGCTGCGAACGGAATTGCCGCGATGGCTGGCTCCGCAATTGGAGCAACTCACTCGCGAACTGACCAGCAGGCTCGCGCAAGAAGGCGCAGCCCAGCGCAACGAGCACGCCCAACAACTGGAAAGTATGACCGATGCACTGCGGAAGGCAGCGCAGCAGGGCGAGTACGCAGCGACACAGCTGAAGACGCAAGCCGAGCAAACGCAAGCGCATATTGCGCAGCAAGCCGAGTCCGCCGCAAAGGCGATTGAGCAAGCAGCGCGGCAACACGAACGACAAGCAACCGCCCAGGGCGAGTCGCTGCTTGCCGCGGCCAATGAGATTCAGCAACAGGTTGCGGCGGCGCTCGCTTCCGCGCAATCTGCTTCGCAGGCACGGCTTGCAAGTGAATTGAAAGCAGCGCAATCGCGATGGCGCGAAGCGCTTGAGAGCACGCTGGCAGAAACTCAGGATCGCGCCGCAGGTGGATTGAACGAGCAAGCGCGCACGTGGATGGCTCAGTTGCAGGATGAGATAGCGCGGCATGCCACGGCGGCGCGCGAATCGGCAACAAATGCCTCCCTGGAAGTCGAACAGCGAATGACCGCGCTGCGGGACTCGTTGCAGGAACAGACCCAACGGCTGGAGTCCGTGCTGGCCCATGCTGCGGAAACCAGCCAGTGGCTCGAACAGCATTCCGCGCAACTTGAAAGCGTGCAGCAGCAGTCCCTGGCCGGGTTTCAAGCACAACTCGAAAATCAATTGAGCCCACACCGCGAAGAAATGCAGCGTCGCTCCGAAGCAATGGCCGAAGAGCTAAACGCGAAAATTCGTGCGACCTTCGAGGAGGCCAGCCGCCTTGCCATCTCGCAATTTGACCGGCAAATCTCGGAGCTGGTTCAGCCGCACGTCGCCCGCGCCGAAGAAGCAGTCCACCGTCTGGCAGGAGGACGGTCGCTGCTGGATGCAGCACTCACTCTGCAGCAGGACCGCATCCGCAACTCCGCTGACGAAGCCTTCGCCGAATCACTCTCACGCTTCCGCGAGAATCTCGGCAGCGTCGAGCAAATCCTGCAGGAATCTTCGCAAGCGATTACCTGGCGCAACATGACCGAACTTGAGGGAAAAGCCGACGATTTGAAGCACCAAATGGTAGAAGAGCTCCTCAAGTCAGCGGAATGGTACGAAAAGAAAGCGCAGACCCAGATCCAGAATCTGACGGAAAGAACCATCGAGCAGGCCGGAAACCAGTTGCGGGAAAAAGCCGGAGAACTTTCCAGCGTCTTTGCGAGCGAGTTGGACCACGCCAGCCGCAGCTTCGTGGGCCACACCCAGACGCAGATGGAAGAGGTGGTCCGTGATTCGTTCGAACGCGCGCGCTCTCTCTTCGCCGAAGCCGCCGACACCACCGCCGCGGCGTTCACAGATGCGGTTCAGCGCACCGGACGCCAAGAACTCGATGGGTTCAACGGAGAAGTCCGGCGCTCCAATGATGCGGCGCGCCAGCAACTGGACAGTATACGGACGGAGCTATCTCAAAAAACGACCGCCGAACAAGAAGCTTTCCTGCGGCGATTCCAATCCTCCATGGGCGGAGCTCTCGAAGCGGGTGTAGCCGAAGCCCAGAAGAAAGTCTCGGAAGGCTTTGGCCCGCTGCTGGAATCCTGGAAAGCCATGACCGCTGCCCACCAGCAAGAGATGCACAACATCTACGGCCAAATGGGCGAGCAAGCCGCGGAACAATACAAGAGCCGCCTCGAAAACGTTTCCAATCAGTGGATGCTGGCAACTGTAGCCTCGCTCGACCACCAATCGCGCGAGATGGTTTCGGGAATCGCCGCCACTGCAGAAGAAAAACTTCGCGAAGCCTGCGCCCGCGTGTTCGAAGGTGTTGGCGAGTCCCTCCGCGAACGCCTGCGCGAAATGGCCCAAAGTTTTACGCCTCCGGCGCAGCCTCCCGACCGCGCAAAGTCCGCAAACACGGGAAGCTGAACGCCACCGTCTTTAAATCCAAGGGCACGTGGTATCCCGCAGAACTGCCCACGCTCCTTCGCTCTCGATTCGCCTCTTCTCTGCTACCCCGGTATAATCCTCAAGGCACAAACCCTGATGGCCAATCATGCTTACCTGCGCGTCTGGACGCGCGATTTTTCACTGGAAACCATGCTCGCTGAATTCGCGCGGTTCTTGACCACTGCCCAGCTTTCAACGACGCAAAACTCCTTCACCGAATTGGTAGTTCAGGCCGTGGATCCCACCGAGATTCCTGTTGCGGAGTGGGATTTGCGCCCCCTCAAACTGGGCCCCGCTGAAGTTACCGCGCTGGCCGTCCAGCACCTGAACGCCGACACCGCTTATTTCGCCTCCGCCAAATGGGATTTGTGGAGCTTCGATATCGAAACCCTGAAATGGCAGCATAAGCCCGAGCCGCTAGTGCTCACTTGCCACGGCCTGGAGTATGACATCGGTCTGGCGGCGACCTCCGGGCACTTCATGGCCGACCTAGGCTTCGAACACTTTTTTACTGGCCATGGCGGCCTGCTCGCCCCCGGCGCGGCCTCCAACCCCTTCAATTCCTCGGGTCATCCCGTGGAACATACGTTCCGCCAGTGGATGTCCGCGAGCGCCAACCTGAAGGAATATCACGCAAAGACCCGCGAGAACATCCAACAACTGTTCCGTTGGGTCGAAGCGATTGAACAGGCCCTGCCCGTGGAACGCAGCGAACTATGGTCCGAAGGAGAGGAAAACTTTGAAGCCCGGTTGGACGCCATCCTGGCTCAGCGCTAATGCGGTCTATCCTTGGGCAAGCTCGCATCGCGGAGTCCTTCCACGAACGGCGGCCAACGGCTAGAATTGCTGTGGTAGGCATTCAATCGGTCGGGACCGGATGTGTCATGGGTGACGGACTTCCCTGCACCGGAGAAAGCAAGGTAGCCCGGGCAAGTCTTTGCAATGACGCCAGGGTGGCGAATTTCTGATGGAGAAAACTTCACCAAGCGGCTGTTGGCATGCTAACCAGGCAGGTACCGATCCGTCTTTCCTGAGAGAGGGCCTTGATCTTGACGTGGCCCGCAGGTGGAAAATTCCCCTGAAATTCTCGTTGAGTTTCCTGTCCCTGGCTATTTTTCTGGGCGGCTGCGGTTCGGATGCGTCCAAGCCCGCTTCGCCAGCGGCAACCAAGCCTGCGGAGCCTGCCGTGCCCGAAGAGATTCAATTGGCAGCAACCTCACTGCTGGGAAGCGAATCGCAGGTGCTCGCTTTCGGAGATCTCGCGAAGAACGGCAAGCAGGAATTCCTGGTGGCTAATGTCGTGCCAAAGACCCCGTCCAACAATCTGCCCGGCACCATCGTGACTCGCGTCGTCGTGGCGGAAAATAACGATGGGAAGTGGTCAGAAGTTCTGCGCTGCGATGAACACCTGAAAAACCAAAGAGGTTATCTGGGTTTGACGCCGCTTGTGCCCGTGACCGGCTGGCGGTTGCAGTACGAGCAGAGCGAAATAAAAGGTTTGGAGCTCTATTTTACGCCGCTGAAAGGCACGACCGATTCCCACGTTCTCCCGATCGGCGTGCGGTGGAATCCGGAGACCAAGCGCTACCAGTCGCTCGACCGCAACTACGAACATTTTCTGCTGGAGTCACCGTCTATTCAGGATGCGAGGTCAGTCCTGCGATGAGCACGGTCCCGTCAGCTACTGGCAAACAAGCGGCCAAGACTGCCGGCCAAGCGCATCCCGACAAGGATCTGCGCGGCCTCGTGCCCTATCTGCGGCGCTACACCGGCGGCATTATTTTCGGCCTGCTCACTGTCGTGCTGATGGGCATTGTCGGCAATGTCCTCCCTCTCGCCACCGGCGTGATGACCGACACGCTCGCCGGCAACGCCGTCCCATTCGAACACTCCACGCAGAGTGGTGGTGTGCTTGTTGTGGCTCTGAACCCCTCGAAACTCAGTAGCTCCATCCCCTGGTACGCCCCAAGCAGCCGCCGCACTCTGGGTATCTATTGCCTCATCGTGGTTTTGTGCGTCGCAATCAAGGGGCTTCTTTCTTTCTCCGCACGTTGGACGCTCATCGGTGTATCCCGCGACATCGAATTCGACATTCGCAACGATCTTCTGAAGCGCCTGCTGATTCTCGAGCCGGAATTCTATGTGCGCAATCGCACGGGTGAATTGATGTCCCGCGCCACCAACGACCTCAACGCCGTCCGCATGGTCCTCGGCCCCGGCATCATGTACAGTGCCACCACCATCATCACCATGATCATGGCCATCCTCGTCATGGTCACGCTCTCCCCGTCCCTCACTCTCTGGGTTCTGCTTCCTGCCCCGGTCGTCGCTGTCGCCGTGTGGTTCTTCGGGAAAACGATTCATGAGCTTTACGAGAAAATCCAGGCCGCCCTCGCCACTCTCACCGCGCGCGTTCAGGAAAACCTTGCCGGCGTTCGCGTTGTCCGCGCCTATGCACAGGAGGAAGCGGAAATCCGCGGCTTCGACGAACCCAACCGCGAGTACGTCTCGCGCAACATCAAGCTTATTCGCACCTGGAGCATGTTTATGCCCTCGCTTCAGGCGCTAATCGGTACCACTTTCCTGATCGTGCTCTGGCAGGGCGGCCATCAACTCTTCCGCGGCCAGATTTCTCTCGGTGCGCTGATCGCTTTCAACGGCTACCTCACGCTGCTCGTCTGGCCCATGATCGCTCTGGGTTGGGTCACGAATATTTTTCAGCGCGGCGCCGCTTCTATGGGCCGCCTGAATTACATCCTCACCGCCGAGCCGAATATCGACGACCGCTACGCGAAAGTCCCCGAAGGCACCAAGCCTCGCGGCGAAATCGAATTCCGCCATCTCACTTTCACTTATCCGACCACTCTTTCCGGCTCCGGTTCGAACGGCGCCTCCAAGTCCAACGGCAACAGTCCTCATCCTGTGCTGCGCAACATCGACTTGAAAGTCCCTGCCGGATCGACGCTCGCCATCGTCGGTCCCACGGGCTGCGGCAAAACCACTCTCGCCGCTCTCATCGCGCGTCTTTGGGAAGCGCCCGACGACTGCGTTCTGATCGACGGCCGCCCCATCCGCGAATGGCCTATCAAAACGTTGCGTCAATCCATCGGCTTCGTGCCGCAGGACACCTACTTGTTCGGTGAAACCGTCGGCGGCAATATCGCTTTCGGCCTTCCCGAATACAACGAGCAGCGCGTCCGCGATGCCGCCGAAATTGCCAGTCTCCACGGCGACGTACAGGACTTCGCCAAGTGTTACGAAACTATGGTCGGCGAGCGCGGCATCACTCTCTCCGGCGGACAAAGGCAGCGCGCCGCTATTGCCCGTGCCGTCGTCCGCGATCCGCGCATCCTCATCCTCGACGATTCCCTTTCCGCCGTCGACACCCAAACCGAGGAACGCATCCTCGGCGGCCTCCGCGGCATCATGCAAGGCCGCACAACAATTCTCATCTCACACCGCACCTCGACCGTCCGCGACGCCGACCAGATCGTCGTTTTGATCGACGGCGCCATCGCCGAGCGCGGCACGCATGATGAACTTCTCGGCCGCGGCGGCTATTACGCGGATTTGTATCAGAAACAACTGCTGGAAGAAGAGCTCGAACGCGCATGAGCAATATGCACGAAGAAGAAGCCCTCGGCAAAGCGTACGATTCGCGCTTGATGCGCCGGCTTCTGCAATACATGAAGCCCTACAAATGGCGCGTGGTCCTCGCGCTCGTCATGGTAGCTATCGTCACTCCCCTCGAGCTGGCCCCGCCGCTCATCTTTCGCAAGGCCATTGACAGCTATTTTGTTCCCGCCTTGAATCATCTTCTCCCGGAATCCTCCGCATGGACGGGCATCGGCTGGCTCAGCCTGATCTTTTTTGCCGTCCTGGCTTTCGACTTCCTCGCTCAATACATCCAGATTCGCATCATGCAGCGCGTCGGCCAGCAGACCATGTACGACATGCGCCGCGAAATTTTCATCCACATGCAGCGTTTGCCGATGAGCTACTTCGACCGCAATCCCGTCGGCCGCCTCGTTACCCGCGTCACCACCGACGTCGATGCCCTCAACGATCTCTTCGCCGCCGGCGTCGTTACCATGATCAACGACTTTTTCCTCCTCGTCGTCATGGCCGGCCTGCTCTTCAAAATCGACCGCCGCCTTGCGCTCGATACGCTTGCCGTCCTCCCCGGCATCCTCATCGTCACCATGATTTTCCGCAAGTTTGTGCGCGACGCCAATCGCCGTATTCGAACCGCCATCGCCCGCATCAACGCCTTCCTCCAGGAATACATCTCCGGCATGAGCATCGTGCAGCTCTTCAACCGCGAACATAAAGCCATGGAGGAATTCGGAAAGCGCAATCGCGACAACATGCTCGCCTGGCGCGACGCTATTCTCGCTTACGCTCTCTTCTATCCGGCCGTCGAATTTCTCAGCTTCGCCACCATCGCCCTAATATATTGGTCCGGCGGCAGCCGCATTCTCTCCGGCGGCCTCACTCTTGGCGTCCTCACCGCCTTCACCATGTTCGCCCAGCGTTTCTTCCGCCCCATCCAGGACCTCAGCGAAAAATTCAACATCCTCCAGTCCGCCATGGCTGCCTCCGAGCGCATCTTCAAGCTCCTCGACGAGCCGGTAGTCGTCGAATCCGATCCCAACGCCATTCCGCTCGACCATCCGCGGGGCGAAATCGAATTCCGCAATGTCTGGTTCAGCTACCGCAACGTCCCTGAGCCCGCCGACGAAGACTGGGTCCTCCGCGACGTCTCTTTCCGCGTCGAGCCCGGCCAGACTTTCGCCATCGTCGGCCACACCGGGGCCGGCAAAACCACCTTGATCTCCCTGTTGCTGCGCTTCTACGACGTTCAGCGAGGACAAATTCTCCTCGACGGCAAAGACATCCGCCTCATCGAACTCCAGGATCTGCGCCGCCAATTCGGCATCGTCCTACAGGATCCCTTTCTTTTTACCGGCACTATCGAATCGAATATCCGCCTCGGCACCCCCGGCATCGACCGCTCCACCGTCGAGCGCGCCATCGACGAAGTCGGCCTCGGCGAATTCATTCATTCCCTGCCCGAAGGTGTGGCCAGCAACGTCAACGAGCGCGGTTCCACGCTTTCCGTCGGCCAGCGCCAGCTCATCAATTTCGCCCGCGCCCTGGCCCACAATCCGCGCTTCCTCATCCTCGACGAAGCCACTTCCAGCGTGGACACAAAAACGGAACTGCTCATTCGCGAAGCCCTCGGCCGCTTGCTCTCCGGGCGCACCGCTCTGGTCATCGCGCACCGTCTCAGCACCATCCAACACGCCGACCGCATCCTCGTGTTTCACAAAGGACGCTTGCGCGAGCAAGGCGCGCATCAGGAGCTTCTCGCCCAGCGCGGAATTTACTATCGTCTTTATCAGTTGCAGTACAAGGAGCAGGAACTGCATCTTCCTTTCGACTCCAGCCGCTCGGCCGAACCCTCCGTGCTTCCGGCCAGCGACTGATTCCTGCTCAATCGCATCATGCCACCCATACCGCTCCTTCTTTCCGCCGGCGAAGCTTCCGGAGACATGTACGCCGCCCGCCTCGCCACCGCTCTCAAGCAGCGCCTCGATGTCGCGATTTTCGGCATGGGCGGACCACAGATGCGCGCCGCAGGCGTCGAAATTATCACTGACTATTCGGAAGTCTCTGTTGTCGGAATCACCGAAGTCCTAAAACGCCTGCCATCGCTGTTCCGCGCCATGCGGCACCTCGTTGACGAGGCCGAACGCCGCCAGCCACCGCTCGCGATTCTCACCGACTTCCCCGGTTTCCACCTCCGTCTCGCGCGCAAGCTCCGCCCCAAGGGCATTCGCAACGTCTATTACATTTGCCCGCAATTCTGGGCTTGGCGCCCCTGGCGCGTAAATCTGGTGCGCCGCCGCTTCGCCCAGGCGCTCTGCATTTTCCCCTTTGAAGAAAAGTTTTACGCCGATGCCGGTGTGCCCGTAAAATTCATCGGCCACCCCCTCGTTGGAAACGTGAATGCCACGCTCACCCGGGAATTATTTTGCAAGAAATATGGTCTTGAACCAGTGAGCACGATCATTACGATTCTGCCCGGCAGCCGACGCGGTGAAATCGCCCACCACGTTCCCGTCCTGGTGGAAGCTCTCGCGGAAATCCGCAAGAAGCTTCCAGCACCGTATCAAGTTGTCGTTGCCGTCGCGCCCGGACTGGACATCCCATACCTGGAGTCGCGATTCCCCTCCGACTGGCATGTGCGCTTTCTCAAGGATGAAACCTACAACGCCCTCGCCGCCGCGGACCTGGCCATCGTCTCCAGCGGCACCGCCACCGTGGAAACCGCACTCCTCGGCAAGCCGATGATCGTCGTCTATCGCCTCTCCCCGCTGACCGCCCAGCTCGCCAAACCGCTCGTGCGAACCAAATTCTTCAGCATGGTCAACTTGATCGCCGGTCGCGAAGTCGTCCCGGAATTGATCCAGCACAACTTCACCCCGCAGCGCGTCGCAGCAGAAGCAGAAGTGCTGCTCTCCGCCTCTCAAGAAGGAAAAAATCGAGTGGAAACGATGGCTCGCGGGTTAGATGAAGTGCGTCGCCTTCTCGGCCCACCAGGCGCCGTCGAGCGCGCCGCCGATGAGATAGCCCGGCTTTTGACGATCGCCCCAAGCAACGCAAACTGATGGGTTTGGTATCTTATACATGTACATTGGTGCAGAATTGAATACATCTGAAAGGGGTCCGATGGCCCTTCGTCCGAGAGTTCCTGTTACATTTTTCTTCATTGCGCTGCTCTGCCTCGCTTGTGCCGCTGCGCCGTTGCACGCCCAGACTCCCCGCCCCGCCACGTTTCTCGCCGAACATTATGACGTCTCCGCCACCATCGACGCCATTGGCCAATCCATTTCCGCCGTCGCCAAGATCGAGTTCAAAGCCATAGAAGCCTCCAGCAGCGTCCGCGTCGAACTGCACCCCAACTTGATCGTCAAAGAAGTGAAAGGTGCTGACGGCAAGCCCGTTCCCTTCGAGCGTGACGACCGCAACCGCCTCCTCCTTGTCGTCCAGTTGCCCACGCCAGTCGCCACCGATGGCCACATCACCCTCACCTTCACCTATGCCGGCCTGCTCTTCAATGAAGAGAACAGCCCCGTCCCCGGTGTCTCTGCCGCGCTGATCAACAAGGAGCGCGCCTATTTGCTGCTTCCCTCTAGATGGTTCCCGCTCACTAATTTTCCCTCCAACCGCTACACCGCCACTTTCCGCCTCAATGTGCCGGACATCTTCGCCGTCGCCGGAACCGGCAAAGCTTCTGCTCCGACGCCCCTGCCCGGCAGAAACGCCGTCGAGGGCAATCGTCTCCTCTATACCTTCGAGTGCAAAAGCCTCGCCTCTCACGGCACCTTCGTAGCCGGCAACCTCCAGCTCAATCCCAAGCAGGCTGAAGGCATCAACGTCGCGGTCTACGCCCCGCGAGCCGCCTCCGCGAACGCACAAAAATTTGCCGATGATGTGGCCCGCTCCGCCATCATTTATTCAGACCTCTTTGGCCCTATCCCGGATCCCACGTTCACCGTAATCCAGATCCCCGATGGCACTTTCCGCGATTACGCCGCCCCTGGAGTCCTGCTGCTCAGCCAGCGTATCTGGGATCCCCGAGGCAGTGACCGCACAATTGCACGCCTCGTGGCCCAGCAGTGGTGGGGCATTCAAGTTGCTCCCGCGACGCCCGGTGACGTCTGGATCAGCGATGGCCTGGCGCGCTACTCGGAAGCTCTCTACGCCGAGCAAAACGCTGGCAAAGAAGCGGGGCTCCGCGTCGTCGACGAATTCGCCGTTGGCGCTCTGATGTACGAAGATGCCGCGCCCATCGGCCAAGCCGCGCGCCTCGTTCCCTTCTCCCCCGATTACCGCTCGGTCGTAATGAACAAGGGCGCCATGCTCTTTCACATGCTGCGCGCGCAAATGGGCGACGCAGCCTTTAAAGCCGCCTTGCACGATTTCTACTTTCAATTTGCCGAGCGCAGCGCACGCATCGAGGATTTTGAAAACATCGCCATCCGCCGCTCGCAAGCCGCCGCTGCCGCCGCAAAGCCGCCCCAGGATCCCCCGGACCTGCGCGCCTTTTTCGCACAGTGGCTGAATTCCACCGGCGTGCCGGAGTTCTCTCTCGAATATGTCGTCTACCGCACACCCAAAGGATTCCGCACCGTTGGCAAGATCAAGCAGCCCCTGGACACCTTTCGCATGCCCGTCGATTTACGCATCGACACCGAAGGAAATCCCGAGCAGAAAACCGTCGACGTGACCGGCACCGAATCCGGCTTCACGGTAGAGACCTTTGGCCGGCCCAAACCTGGTGGCATCAAGATCGATCCCAACAACGTCATCCTCAAGGGCAGCGTTGGCCTCCGTGCGCGCGCCGCCATCGCCCGCGGCGAAGACCTTGCTGAACAAGGCCGCTTTTACGATGCCGTCGGGCAATATCAGCGCGCTCTTTCCATTCAGCCCGGCCGGTGTCTGGCGAATTTCCGCATGGGCGAAGCCTTCTTCTACCAGAAAAATTATCAAGCCGGCGCCAACGCCTTCCGCGAAGCCTTGCAGACCGTTTGCGACGCCCCCGAAAAATGGACCGAAGTCTGGGCCCACATCTATCTCGGCAAAATCTTCGACATGCTCGGCCAGCGCGAACGCGCCGTCAACGAATACAGCAAAGCCAAGCAAACCAACGACGACACCGGCGGCGCCCAGCAGCTCGCCGACGGCTTCATCAAGAAGGCCTACGCCGAAGGCGGCACCTCCATCTCCCCGCCTCCCGCCAAAGACGAACCCGCCAAGCCCGTCAAAGCCGATATCCCCCTGCCCGCCTCCGGCGAACGCCCCGTCCTCAAAAAACCCGCCCCTCCTCCGCAATGAGAATCGGTTCGCAGGCTTATCGCGCCTCGCAAAAACCAGTACGGAGCCAGTTCCGGTAAGGCGACTTGAACGAAGCCAGTGACCTCCCAGAAGCGGGCTTCTGGACCGTTTCGGCAGACTCACATCATAATCTTCCTCTTTACATCCCACAGGTATGGTATTACACTCCTCTATCCAACCCACAGGAGATAGGTAGTGGAGAACAAGTCTGATATTCTTCAAGGCACACTCGATCTGATGGTTTTACAGACCCTCGCAGCGATGGGGCCGCTGCACGGGTATGGCATTGCTCGCCGCATTGAGCAGATCAGCGACGAAGCTTTGAAGGTGAATCAGGGCACGATTTATCTCTGTCTCGTTCGTCTAATGCAAAAGAGATGGATCAAGGCGGAATGGGGCACGTCCGAAAACAATCGTAAAGCGAGATTCTACTCAATCTCGAAGGCGGGCCAGAAACAACTCGTTGCGGAAGCAGAAAACTGGCAACGGGTGTCCGGCACCATCGGCCGTCTTCTGCAGTTGAAAGGGGCGAGATAATCAGGCTGAGTTCAATTCACCGGATGCTTGCCCGGATTCGCGCCGCTTTTCAATCCGGCGATTTCGATCGAGACCTCCACGCGGAAATCGATGCTCACCTCAACGGAAGTTCGAGTGTATCGTGGGCGGATGTCCCAAGTTCGTAACTTACGCTGCCTCCGGAAACATCGTCGCGAGTGGTCTCCAGTGGAAAGGTGCCTGAATTGAACCCCTCCTTGCTGAACACCAGCAGGTGTTTCCCCGGGGTAACTTGAACGATCTTTGGCGTGGTTCCCGCTGGAGTGCCGTCGATTTTCAACTCCGCTCCCTGAGGCACGGAGTTGATGGTGATCGAAATCGTCTTGGGAGGGAGGAACGCTTGCAGTTCAGTCGGAAGCGATTTTGGAACAAGTTCCAACGAAGCGATGGTTCCAGAGGCGTTAATAAACGTCTGGAATTTGACCATTCCTCCTGGGCTTACGTCACTGATGCTAATCCACCCGTCTCCGATACGAACTTTGGCCTTGTCAAAAACATAAAGCGAGAATTCCGCGCTGGAAATTTTCTTATTCCAAAGATTCTCAGCAGTTACGTCCGTCGTGTAATTGTGTTGCTTGCCAGCGGCGCTAGTCTCCTTGAACTTACCAAAGCTAAAACGCACCACTGGTGGGCCTGACACTGGCCAAACTATAACCTGTGCCGGAGGTTCTTTCGCACTTGCCGCGGCGAGAAAAACAAAACCAATGCACCAGATTACCAGTCTGTGTGGGCGCATGAATTCACCTCGCCGATAGTATAAACCGACAGCCCTGTGTGTAAGCGCCTGGCACGCCTTGCCGGACAACTGGTTTCAGTCGTCGCTTACCCCGTTAGCTTGGCAGGGGGGCATTTCGATGAGTGAATCCCAAAAACACAGCTTGCACGGCTCGGCCGAGTAGATACCACCAAATAGTGCCCGCCACAAAAACCCAAGTCACGGCGAGCGCCGGATATTTCCATCCAAGACCGTAGGCAAGAAGCGAAACGGGCAGGTCTGCCAGCAGGACCAATGTAAACAGTATCCCGAGGAACTGAAGGCCGGGTATCAGAAGGCCGACGTAGCTGGTGAAGCATGCCAAAAGAGGAAGGGACGGCAATACGTAGCGCCATCGTATGGGTCGGCCCATGACAGCAGAATATCAACCCCGCAAGCGGTTGTCCTTTCGCCGCAAAGCTTTGTGCCCAAGTCCTTATTAGCCTTACCGGAAGAGTCCCTTTTAGGGCGGGGCGGCCCTGTCCGGAAACTGACCCTATGTACAGATGACACCAAGCCGCATGAGGGCTAGCCTGCGCTCATGGGGGATTCTCCAAGATATAGACCGCGCAGCGCTTATGCGCAGCCCGGCGAGATCGATACTTCTCTAGTCGAAGAGGAATCGCTGCGGCCCGGCCCTGCTGCGCACCCGAACCGTCCGACGCTCGCCCCGCTCTCGAGCATTCCCGAATCAAGGCCCACCGCCCCTCGGCCCGTCGCCGAGTGGGAACGCAAGAGTCTTGGATCAGCGCAGGCTGCTGAATCCAGGCCATCGCCGCTGCGTCCGAACCCGCCGACGGATCCATTTCACAATGGCCTCGCTCCGGCCGGGAACGTGGACCCCAGCCGCAAGGGCCTCGCCCCCGCACCGGGAGTCCTCGAAGGAAAACCAGCTACGTTTCACCTGGGCATCGATTCAGGTCTCAGCCGCGGGAACCCCGAGCTACAAAAAGGCTTGGCGCCTTGGCCCGGAATTGCCTCGACACCTTCGGTCCCACTGCGGCCGGTCCATATCCACACGCCGATCTTCGAAAGAAAACCTGCTCCGCCGCCGCCCCCGCGCCCGGAGCTGAAACCGGTTAGCGAAAATCCGGAGCCACTGAAAATCCCCACGCTCTCCCCGCCCCGGAGGCCGCTAGTGCGGCGGGGCGTTTCTGCTCGCTTGGAGCTTTTGCCCGACGCCAAGCCGCGCTGGAACCAGCTCGGCCTGAGCGCCGCGGGACAATTGGTGATCTTGGGCCTCGCGCTTCTCAGTCCGATGATCTTTCCGCAGACGATGAAGACGGCGCTCAAATTTGATGTGATCGAGCTGATGCAGCCGGTGACCGAAATTCCCGTGGCGCCCGAAACGCCGAAGCCTCCAGCGCCTCGAACGCGAGCGAAGCCAAAACCCAAGCCCAAAGTCGAGCCCAAGGCGCCGGAGCTGAAGCCGGAAGTGCCTGAGTCTCCTCCGCTAGTGCCGCAGCTGAGTCCCAAGCAGCCGCACGCCTTTCTGATTCTCAAACCGCTAGTGCCCAATGCGCACACCGGGGAGGTGAAGCCCCTCGAGCTGAAGCAAAATCTGAAGCAATCCGAGATTGTGCTGTCGTCGAACGGTCCAAAAGCTCCCAAGGAAGAAGTGAAGCCCAATCCTGGTCCCGGCAGTCCTGCGCCGGGCACAGTGAATGCCGCATTGAGCAAAGTGCAGACCGGCGGCTTTGGAGACCCAAACGGAATCGCGGGACCGGGAAATCCGAACCGCCGCGGCAACATCAACCAGGCCGGCTCGCCCGGTTTGCCCGGAGGCCCCGGCTATGGCAACGGCACCGGAGGCGCGCAAGGCCTGCGCGGCACGGTGGCTTCGGATGGCTCCGGGCGTGGCGGCGGCGCTGCCGCAAGCGCTTCGGCTGGTGTGACTATTCTGTACAAGCCAAATCCCGTCTATTCCGCCGAAGGGCGTGAGCGCAAAATCCATGGCGACGTGGTGCTGGAGGTGATCTTCCTCGCCTCAGGCCAGACTAAAGTGACCGGCGTGGTAAGCGGTCTCGGCTTCGGTATGGACGACGAAGCGATTCATGCCGCGCAGCGGATTCGGTTCACGCCCGCAATGCGCGATGGAAAGCCCGTCGATTTTTCCGCCCGCGTTCGCATCGAGTTCCGCATCGTAGAGTAGAGAATCCCTCAGAGTTGCCGCGCTAAGTTAATTTGTCTTGTCGTTTACAAACGGCGTTTACGAATATTGCAGTCTGGTCGGCAAACGTCATATGTCCCGCATTTGGCAGTACCACTGTTTTAGAGCCAACGATTTTTTCTTTCATCGCGGTTGGTCTACGGCACGCTGTGGATTGGACTACGTCCGCGAAACACAAGAAAAGTGAGGCGATTCGGTAGCGGCATCGCCAATTTCGACATTGTGTCCACATTGACTTGAGTTTAATAGATGCGAGAAATATTGTTGTTCGAGACGAGACCAGCTCCATTCTCTTCAATCGGTCACTGCCCGGCCGAGTAGGCCCGGGGAATTTCACCCCGAGCCTCTCACAGAACCGTGCTTGACTGTCTCCAGTCACACGGCTCGTGCCACCCAGTGAAGGCTGCTGCCTTCCGTCCTAACCGCTCGGTTCCTCCTGTTTCCAGTTGA
>DATDGB010000019.1:0-2105 GCA_036522305.1 Candidatus Acidiferrum sp.
CTTAGTGTCGGTCCTATCGGGCCTCTTTCTGAAACTTCACTCTACCCCAACAACATCCCTGGCGATCTTGGCGCTTCGGCATAATTGAGGCCCATTTTCTCGGGTTCTTTCGAGGAAACAATACCTCCGGAAGGTGCCGCAGGTCTCTGCCTGCGGTCGCCTGATTCACAGGATGAATTCCGTTTATTCGCACCGCTCACGATTCAGAGGTAAGCGGGTCCGAAGATCCACCGAGCCTCAGCGGAATACGAAAATGCGCGAGGATAGGGCGGACCCGAATAGCCGGTTTGAGTGTGTCGCCAGGTGATCGCGATAGATCATTCGCATCCCGATGACTACTTTGGCGCTTCCAGAGCCGGGAGATGACCGTGGGTGTACTGGACCAACTGAAATCGTTATTTCATAGATCTGACCACTGGTGTCCCAACGTTAATCGAATAGATTCAATTGGTTATAAGGCTCTGGCACGGATGTTTGCAAGGGAATGTCCTGAAAGAGGCTTGGAAGGCTGATTTTCTCGAAAAGGCTGAGGCTCAAAATCTGTAGAATTCCGTAAAGGGTGCTGGTGAGGCCGAGCCGTTTTTTGACGATGGCGATGAGCACATAAACACAAACCGCCGACCAGATTTGCGCTTTGACGGCATTTTCGGAGGTGCCGAAGAATGCCTTGATCCGCAAATGTTGTTTGATCCATTTGAAAAACAGTTCGACATGCCAGCGATATTTGTAAAGTCTGGCAATGGTCATGGCCGGCAAAGCAAAATTGTTGGTGAGAAACACCAATGATTTTCCCGTCTCCGGGTCATTGAACTTGATGCGGCGCAAGGGGCGATCAAAACCCTGACGCGAATAAAAGCCGGTCAGAATGATGGTTTGGTCGCAGATCAATCCGGTGGTCCGATCAACCGGACGCGAGTAACGCCGCGTGGCCCTCATGTTCGATTTGGCGCGCGTGACAAAGAAACATCCGGCATCGTCGATCCGCGCCAAACGTTCGAAATCGACATAGCCGCGATCCATCACGTAGAAAGCGCCGGGTTCCAATATGAGCTTGTCGAGGATGTTCACGTCATGCATTTTGCCGTCGCTGATGAAGATAAACGATGGAATGCTGCCGCGCAGGTCGAGCAGAGTGTGCAATTTGATTGCCGCTTTGGTTGAACGAAACGGAGCCCACGGAAAAACCGACAGACACAAGTCAATCGTCGATGAATCCAGGGCGTAAACCGTGTCGAGACCTTCAAGATCGGGCGGCGTGTCATTGGCATATAATTTTCGCGCAAGGCCAATCAGGTGCTGGGCGAAATCCGCATAAATCCGCCAGTCACGGACGGCGTTCGCATTCGCCATTGTGTTGCGCGCAATTCGGGGACAGCGAAATCCAAGGTGATACAGCTTCGATGATTGGATGTTGAGGCAGGCTTCGATATCGCGCAGGCTTTCACGCCACGTCAACTGCGCAAACGCGTAGCAACGAAACTGATCGCGGCACGAAAAATGTTTGATCTTATGCTCGCCGTCATACCGCGCCACGCATTGGCGAAAAATGTGCCACGGCACATGATCCATAAGCTGCGTAAAAATATGATGGCCTGTGTACATCGGTTGCTCCGCGGCAAAAACAACGCCGCAGATGTCCGAAAACGCCGAAAAAACTTCAAGTCGATAACGGTCAAAAACTCTGTTTTAAGTAGCTATATCAATCAATTACACTCGCTTCGCCCAACGACGTTGGGACACTAGTGTCCTTGGATAACAAGCGGAATTATAGTGACCCAGTTCATTTTCTGCTCCAATATGACCGAACGGTTCGAAAGGCGAATTTCGCACCTACAGGCGTTGGAACGTTCCCGCACGCTTTAAGGATCATAGCGCAGGACACCGGCTCGGCGATAGTTGGTCCGGCCCGCGCCGACCTCTATTTCGACGCCGGCGACGAGGCCGGACAAATGGCGGGGCGCATCCGGCAGTATGGAAGCTTCGCCGTATTGCTGCCGCGGATATCGACCTCGCCGCGGCCAGCGCGCGGATGTCGCTGCCTCCTGAAACCCCCGCCATCGCAGATCGCCGCCCGCGCTTCCCAACCCGCCGCGACCCCAGTATTG
>DATDGB010000020.1:0-2175 GCA_036522305.1 Candidatus Acidiferrum sp.
AAATCTTCTCTCGTTGGAGGCCGGCCAGGTCCGCCTCCGTCAACCATCCATCTCGCATCAGCCTCGAGAAAACCAGGAGCAAATGCGAATATCTGTAGTCGTAGATTCCATCCACTGTTTTTCGATGCTCCGAAAGATACTCTTGAACTCGCCAGATGTCAGATGGAGCGGCCACGTTCTCCAGCATCCGCCTCGCTTCTGCAGTGATCCTCGCGCAGTTTCGCTGGAATGCTTTATCAAAAGCTCTTCGTGCCGTTTTCTTCTCGGTTGCTGTCCACGTTTCTTCGTCTTCGAACTGCTCAATGGATTCCATCGACGATCTACCCCTCTCTGCCAAATGCCCGTGCCTCGAGGCAGGCCATGGCGATCATAATCCGCTGGAACTCCAGCTTCAACCTGAGAAACGCGCTTCTCGGTAAGTGGTCCAGATTCAAAAAGCCAGTTTCCGATTAGAGGTGTGAGCTCAATGGGTCGTCGCAACCTCATCTAATCAGTTGATCCGACAATACTTCCCCTAGAGAACTGATCCGTCCGGCTGTACTCAATCAGAACTAAACAGTGACCTGCTCCCCTAAATCCGCACAAAACTGAGTATGATTTCGCACTTCGGAAAGGGGGAGGAGCATGTCTAGAACGAGGCACACAGAGGCGGAGATCATTGCAGTGCTCAAGCAGGTGGAGGCGGGGCGGAAGGCGGAAGATGTGGCGCGGGAAGCTGGGGTGTCCAGGCACACGATCTACGCTTGGAAAGCGAAGTACGGTGGGATGGAGGTGAGCGAGGCGCAAGAAGTGAAGCAGTTGCGGGAAGAGAACGCGCGATTGAAGAGGCTGGTGGCGGATCTGAGCTTGGACAAGGACGCGTTGCAATCGGTGATTCGAAAAAACGGATGGAGCTCGCAGTCATGAAGGCGGCTGTGGGGCAAGTGCGCCAGGAGTATGCCTTCAGCCAGCGGCGAGCCTGCGGGCTGCTGACGGTGGCGGTATCGAGTTACCGCTATCAGACCAAGCGCAGCGATGAAGGGTTGCGGCTGCGGCTGGTGGAGCTGGCGCGGGAGAAGCCGCGGTTCGGCTATCGGCGCTTGCATGTTTTGCTGCGACGCAGCGGAGAAGAGGTGAACCACAAACGAGTGTATCGAGTCTATCGGGAAGCGGGGCTGAGTATCCGGCGCAAGAAGCGCAAACACTGCGAGCGAACCGGGCAGCCGCTACAGGTCTGCACGGCGGCGAATCAGGAGTGGGCGCTGGACTTCGTGCACGACGCAGTGGAAAGCGGGCGAGCGATCCGGGTGCTGAGCGTGGTGGACGCGTATACGCGGGAGTGCCTGGCGTTGGAAGTGGACACCAGCTTCGCGAGTCGACGCGTCACGCGCGTGTTGGAGAGGATCGTGGCGGAACGAGGGACGCCGCAGGCGATTCGGTGCGATAACGGGCCGGAGCTGACGAGCCGGCATTTTCTGGCCTGGTGCATCGATCGGAAAATCGAGTTGGTGCATATTCAACCGGGACGTCCGATGCAGAACGGACGGGTGGAAAGTTTTAACGGGCGGATGCGGGAGGAGTGCTTGAACGTGAGCTGGTTCGGGAATCTGTTGGAGGCGCGGGAGAGGATCGCAGTGTGGCGGCGAGAGTACAACCAAGAGCGGCCCCACAGCAGCTTGGGATACCGGACGCCGGAGGAATTTGCGCGAGAAATGGGCGGGGAAAAGGGCTGTGGAAAAGCCGCTCCGAGGAAAACCGAAAGCAGGTTTTCCTCTCCGCTTGGAAATCTCGCAAAAGACGCGGGATTCCCACTTTCCCACAGCCCCGGCGGCGACGATCTATCCACCGCCGAGCAGGCTAACGGTTCAGATGTCGTATTATGACGTGTGCGGAGTTGGGGGGCAGGTCAGGTAGTATTTAGCTTTCGTACAAGCAATATCGAGGAAGCTTGGATCTCGGCACGAAAATGCGCAGGACAAATGGTTCCAATATCCTTCGGATCTCGGCGTTTATAGGCATCTCGTATATTTTTTCATGGGCCTGGTGGCTAACTGCAAGATTATTTGGAAACGCAAATATCGTGGTTTCCTTTTGGTGGTATCAAAATCACAGTCGCTTCCATATTGGTCGGGTCTTCGAATGGATAGGAATTCTAGGTCCCAGTGTCAGCTTGCTCGTGATGCTTGTCTTTTTTCC
>DATDGB010000021.1:0-36057 GCA_036522305.1 Candidatus Acidiferrum sp.
ACTCCTTTTTCTGCGAACGTGCACCAATCATGCACCAAATTCGAAGCGCCGGATAGAGTGAGGAAGAATAAATGCCTGTGATACAATCACTTGTCAGTGCTCGGCCGAGGTAGCTCAGTGGTAGAGCAGCCGATTCGTAAATCCCTTCTCACTTTCCGTTGTTTTGCAGACCAGCGCCTCGACCACTTCGGGCATCGGCACCTCTGTGAGTGACAACGTCTTGGCTAGCGTAGGAACTCGGCCCCAAAGCTTTTTTCCCGGCGCGGGTCTTCGGATTCGCACCGTCTGTATTTCCGTAGTACCATCCACGGTGCCAATGCCATCCACAAGCGTCCAATCTATTTCTTGTCCGCACTGCAACACGAAAATGGCGGTTAAGCACGAAGTGCGGTCGGGTGCTGGCGCGATGACAACTGAAATCGTGCAGTGCGTCAACTGCAAAAGAGAGTTCCCTATTCTATTGAACGGACCACTGGTGGAGGGAACCTTTTCCCGACGAGTAGCACAGGGCCTTGGTTGTGAGTTGCACCTAAGTTGCACCCAAAACGAACTTTTCACTGCTTTGCACAGACCCCTCACTGTGGGCTAAATCATTGATTTTACAGGTAAGTTGTGTGTTTGGAGGGCTGTTCTAAGCCTTGAAAGGGCTACGTGCTAACCGTTGCACCATAGCGCCACAGTTGCTGCGGTTACGACATTAATAGAATACGGGAAATAGCGTGCTCTCACAAGCGGGACGGCTGCACTCTGCCAGCGGAGTCCCTTTCTGCCAAGGTCCAACTTAGGCTGGCGCGTGTTCGTGCTGAAAGCTGACAGATAATCACGCAAAGCACGAAAAATGGGAAATATTTTCCCTATTGACTCTTCCTGAATATATGGTATACTTAACCCTGTAGATAAGTGCGTATGGAGCGCGGGAGCTTGCTCCCGCTTTTCTTTCCTAAGAGCCCTCACGCTTTTGGCTCAGCGAAAATATTCCCTTTGAAATCAGAACTTTACGAATTGCAAATTTCCTAAGTCTTTTGCTGTGATATTCATACAAATTGCCCGGGGGTATCCGCTCCTGGCCAAAGATCGGCCACATTCGGCCCGGCTCTGAATAATGGAATTGGCTCGATCAATTGGGTGAAGAGGCCGGAGGCGAAGAGATCTCTGGTGGTTTTCGCAGGTCCAGAATTTTGGAGCCGCTGGGCACTTCGAAGAGCTTAGGGTCAGGGTCACCCAAAGTGATATCGGAAACTTCAAAATTCTGTGTGCCTGATAACGGGTCCTGCCGCTTGCTGACAAGGTTTACGCCAAGCTGCGGCGAAAACCAAAACTCCCGCTTCGAGATAAGCGGGCTGTTGTTGCCAATCGTGTTGGCGGGAATGACCGTCGTCTCCCGCGTGCCGGCGGTTTCGAGGCCGCCGATGGATTGCTTGCCGAGGTCCTCCGATTCCGACGATGCACCCTGCACCATGTGAACCTTGCCAGGCGCACCATAGCGCGCTGACTCCCGCGGAGAAAACTCTTCCAATTGGCAGGTACGTTCATAAGGAATGCAAATATAGAGTTCGTGCGAAACCGGGTCGCTGATCTCGATTTGGGTGACACCTGACTTGGACTTGCCGTCGTCGGGAACGAGCGCGCGGCGCTCCTGGAAGATACGTCCGGCGGGGTCGCGGGCAATGGCGCGGTGATTCTTCAGCGTGATGGCGCTCCCGTCCGGGAGCTGCCGAATCCATTCCGTGTTCACGGTGGCAGTGAACGGGGCATTTGGCATGGACGGAATGAGAATACTGATGAGGACTTCGCGAGTGCCTCCATCTGGCGGCCTCTGTGGTTGCTGCGGAGGAGACTGCGGCGTCTGAGCCAAAGAAACCGAGTTTGGCAGGATAAGGAACACGGAGAGAAGGAAGAAAAGAATTCGCTTCATGGTGCGCCTCCCCCGAGGAGAAGAGAGTCTAATAGATATTGTTAGACGGCGCGGGCATGCTGCAGGTTGCATTGGCTAACCCTGGCGGTCGAGAAACTCCTCGTGCCAGGCCATCTGGATGGCCTCAAGCTTGGCTTCGTTGGAGGCGGCGGGGTCGCCGGAGAAGCCGGGGAGCTCGGTGATCCATTTGTGCATGTCAGTGAAGCGAACAGTGAGGGGATCGGTGTCCGGGAATTTGTCGGTGAGGCCGATAGCGATGTCTTCGAAATTGTCCCAGCCAAATGTCGGCGGCATGTCTGCTCCAGAAAAAGACTTAACACAGAGATCACAGAGAAAGGTGGCGGGATCAACCCGCCTCTACAACAAGAATTAGTGATCGAGTTCTTTGGCGTAGTTTTTGTTCCAGTCGGGGATTTCAACGACGATGTCGGTGGTGCCGTCGGGCACGGTCTGGCAGCCGAGGCGCGATTTCGGAGTGATGCCGGGGGCTTCGTCGAGTTCGTCAAGTTCGGCGTCAGTGGCTTCGTTGCAAGATTCGAGGCCTTCGCGCACGATGACGTGGCAGGTGGAGCAAGCGCAGACCCCGCCGCAAGCGTGGTCGAGGCCAGCTTTGAGGCCTTCGGAGATGTCGAGGATGCTGCCCGGGAGGCCGTTATGGCCATAGGGAATTTTTTCCGGATCGACCTCGATGGATTTGCCGCTCGGAAGAAAGGTGACTTTGTATTTCTTCGTTGCGGGCTTGTATTTGACTTCTTCGATGTATGGGTTGCTGCCGCCCATGATTAATCTCCCTAAAATTCTCCGAGCGATGTGCTGAACGCCCCGTTGCTCAATGATGCTGCCAACTGGGGCGCTCCGACCGGGTCGGAGCGCCTTTACAAAGAAAACTTAAACTTCGGCCAGATTCCGGCCTTCTAGCGCCGATGACAACGCTGAATTCATCAACAGCTCTGCCAGATGCTCAGTGGAGTGATTGAGCTCGTCGATGCGCTTGCGAATTAGTTTGTAATCGCTGCCGGCCGCAGCCTCTTTCAATGCGTCGACGGCGGCGGCGATTTTCGCGCCTTCTTCCGCAGACAGAGCAGAAACCTGGGGATTGGCGAGCGCTTTGGCAGTGGCCGACAAGATCGCTCCGGATTCGGTTCGCGCTTCGATGACCTGGCGCTCGGTAAAATCCTGCTCGGCGTATTCGATGGATTCTTCGAGCATGCGCTCAATTTCGGAATCGTTGATGCCGTAGCTCGGCTGGACTTCGACGGAATGCTCTGCGCCGGTACGAAGATCCTTTGCTCCGACTTGCAGGATGCCATTGGCGTCGATGAGGAATTTCACTTCGATGCGCGGCAAGCCGGCTGGCGCGGGCGGAACTTTCAGAGTGAAGCGTGCCAGTGAACGGCAATCCTTGGCCAGTTCGCGTTCGCCCTGGAGGACGTGGATGTCGATGCCGGTCTGATTGTCGACGCCAGTCGTGTACAGCTCCTGCGCGCTCGCGGGGATCGTGGAATTGCGCGGAATGATTTTCGCGACCGCGCCGCCGTAGGTTTCGATGCCGAGGGAGAGCGGGGTGACATCGAGCAGGAGCATGGTTTTCACGCCGTGATCGAGAATGTTGGCCTGGACCGCGGCGCCGAGCGCGACGACTTCGTCGGGATTCAGCTCGATATGCGGCTTGCGGCCGAAAAATTCCTGCACAGTGCGGCGGATCAACGGCGTGCGCGTGGTACCGCCGACGAGCACGACTTCGTCCATGTCAGTGGGCTTGAGTTGCGCGTCCGCAAGCGCTAGCTTGACGGGCCCCATTGTGCGATCAACCACCGGGCGGATGAGGGCATCGAGCGAGCCGCGCGTGAATTCGTGCGCGAAGACTGTGCCGTTCGGCAATGTGAAACGAAGCGTAGCCGCTTCTGCTTCGGAAAGCTGGTGCTTCACGTCGATCAGCGCCTTGCGGAGTTCCTGGGCGAGTTCGCCGTGCGGCGAAAAGTCGATTTCATCATGCTGCAAAATCAATTCGTGGACAAACGCTTGCAGCAGATTGTCGATGTCGTCGCCGCCGAGGTGCGTGTCGCCGTTGGTGGAGAGAACCTGGAAGATATCGCCGTCGGTGGTGGAAATCAGCTTGAGGACGGAAATGTCGAAGGTGCCGCCGCCGAGGTCGTAGACGGCCACTTTGCCGCGCTGCTTTTCGTGCAGGCCGTAGGCAAGCGCCGCCGCAGTGGGTTCGTTGACGAGGCGGAGAACTTCGAGGCCGGCGATTTTGCCGGCGTCCTTGGTAGCCTGCCGCTGGGCATCGTTGAAATAGGCCGGGACGGTGATGACGGCGCGGTCGACGGGTTCGCCGAAGTGGGCTTCGGCCCAATTTTTCAGTTCGCGCAAAATGAATGCGGAAATCTCCGGGGGCGTGAAAACCTTGTCGCCGAGCATGACGCGGATTACATTTTTGTTAGACGGATCGATGCGAAATGGGAAGAGCCTCAGTTCATCTTGAACATCGGCGGGGCCACGGCCCATCAGGCGCTTTACAGAATAGATGGTCCGTTCGGGTTGAGTTAGCAAGCGGCGACGCGCCGGTTCGCCGACGATGATGCTGCCGTCGGGATCAATGCTGACGACGGAGGGGCAAAGCGTGCTGCTATAAGGGCCGGGGATACACTTCGGCTGGCCTGTCTGCGGGTCAGTGTACGCGACGAGGCTGTTGGTTGTGCCGAGATCGATTCCTACTATGCGTCCCATTTCAATATTCAGTTCCAAGTTTTCAGTTATCAGTGAGAAAAACAAAAATCACAAATCCAACTTACGCGTTACAGCAACTCCTTTTGGACGTTGGTGACCAGATTCCGGATGTACGAGCGGCGATTTAGCAATTCGTTGAGCCGCTCCTTGATTTGTTTTCTGGTGGCGGCCTCGCCTTGCAGGGCGGCATCCCATTCGAGGGCAGCGGATTGAAGCTGCGTGTCCAATTCGCCGAGTTTTTCTTGAAAATTCTTTTCCGCGGCTTCGAGGCGCGATTTCAGCGTTCCGAGATCGCCTCCGGAGGCTTTCGCTTCGCGAAGCTCGTCAAGCGATTCGTTTAGCTCAAAAACTTCTTCCAGCAACTCAGGGGGCGCTTGCTGCTTGTGCTGGCCTTCCTTGCGCGCGCCCTCGATTTCGAGCAGGTACTCAACCCGCACAACGGGATCGCGCAGCGTGCGGTAAGCGTCATTCAATTCCGAGCTGCGCTTGAGGGAAAGCTCGCGTTCTGGCTCCGGGGCGTTGACAAAATTGTCGGGATGCAGCTTCCAGCTCATCTGCAGGAATTTCTGCTCGAGCGCGCTCATCTCAATCCACAGCTTGCGCGGCAAGCCGAAAATGGCGAAGTAATCCACGGGCTTCGCGGGAGTCTGTGATGTCGGAGCTGTACTCATGAAAAACTTTTCAAGAATCCCCAGAGGCACAAAAAAAAGCGGCTGGCGAGTGCGGCTGCCAACCACTTGTCAGGCTCGCCTGTGCGCTACTCCTGCTAGAACCGACTCAGAGGCGAAGAGCACAGACTGAAGCCCGTGCCACTAGGCCGTGAAAGAGCTGCCGCAGCCGCAGTTGCGCGCCGCGTTGGGATTCTGGAAAACGAATCCCTGGCGCATCAGCGTCTCTTCGAACTCGAGCGTCGTGCCGTTCAGGAAAAGAAAACTTTTCGGGTCGACAAAGATACGCGCGCCGAATTCCTCGAAGATCTTGTCTCGGTCGCGGGCTTGCGTGTCCAGCCTCATGGCATAGGAGAGGCCGGAGCAGCCGCCGCCCTGCACGCCAACGCGCAAGCCGCCCTGTTCAGGCGAAACGCCATCCTTTTCGAGCAGTTCGCGGATTTTGCGCGCGGCACGCTCGGTGAGATGGATCTTCGCGACATTCAGACTTGCGACGTCAGTAGCCATAGCAATCTGCCCTTGAGAAGATTTCGCGCTTAGTGCGATGCTTTTCCCGCAACCGGCACGGCAATGCCGTTCTTTTTCTTCCAGTCGCCGATGGCGGCCTTGATGGCGTCTTCGGCGAGCACGGAACAGTGAATCTTCACCGGCGGGAGCGAAAGCTCGCGCACGATGTCCGTGTTCTTGATCGAAAGCGCTTCTTCGACCGTCTTGCCCTTCACCCATTCGGTAGCGAGCGAGGAGCTGGCGATGGCCGATCCGCAACCGAAGGTCTTGAACTTGGCTTCTTCAATGACATTGGTATCGGGATTGATCTTCACCTGCAGCTTCATGACGTCACCGCATTCCGGCGCGCCGACGAGACCCGTGCCAACGTTGGGGTCTTCCTTCGAGAGGCTGCCGACGTTGCGGGGATTGTTGTAGTGATCGACCACTTTATCGCTGTATGCCATTAGCTGTTGCTCCTTGCCATATTCACGAGATTCCCGAAACCAGCACTCTTGACTGCTTTGTCCGAAAGCGAAACGTTCGGCACGGAAGCCGAGCGGCCCGCCGTCAACTGACGAAGAGCGTCCTTGATAAATTCCGCGCCAAGCCCGAGCATTTTCAGAAAGGCGCGCACTTGCTGAAGCTCATGGAAAGAGCGCTCGCCGGCGACGGCAGCTTCTTCCCCTTCTCCGCCGTAGGGCACAAACGTCACGCGAAAAGCCGCGCCGGTGCCGCCGATGGAGCGATGAATGCGAATTGTTCCTTCATTTGCCATGTTCTTTGTTCCAGTCCTTTAGGCTGTCTGCCACTTCACTTTAGAAATATCGATCCCCTCTTTGGCCATTTCATAGAGCGGGGACAGTTCGCGCAGTTTGGTGACGACCTGGACCATCTTGTCGATGACGTAGTCGACTTCTTCCTGCGTGTTGAACCGGCCGAGGCCGAATCGAATCGAGGTGTGGGCGAGGTCTTCGCCGACGCCTAATGCTTTGAGTACGTAACTGGGCTCCAGGGTTGCCGAAGTACAGGCAGAACCGCTCGACACCGCGATGTCGTTGATGCCCATGAGCAGCGATTCGCCTTCAACATAGGCAAAGCTCATGTTCAAATTGTTAGGCAGGCGGTGCTCCATCGAACCGTTGATAAAAACCTCGTCCAGCTTGGCTTCCAGACCTTTTTGCAGGCGAGTGCGCAGGGCGAGCATACGCGCTGATTCTTCCGGCATCTCCTTCTGCGCGATTTCGCAGGCTTTGCCGAGGCCGGCGATGCCAGGCACGTTCAGCGTGCCGGAGCGCATGCCGCGCTCGTGCCCGCCGCCATCGATGATGGCGGAAAGCTGCACACGGGGATTGCGGCGGCGAACGTAGAGAGCGCCAACACCCTTGGGCCCGTAAATCTTGTGGCCGCTGATAGCCAACAGGTCGATGTTGTCCTTCTGGACGTCGACCGGAATCTTGCCGACAGCTTGTACACCGTCTACGGCGAAGAAGATACCATGTTCCTTGGCAATCTTGCCGATTTCCGCGATGGGATTGATCACGCCAATTTCGTTGTTGGCGTACATGATGGTGATCAGAATTGTTGTCGGCCTGATCGCGGCTTTCAGATCATCAAGACTCACGCGGCCATCACGCTGAACCGCCAGATAGGTGACTTCGAAGCCGTGCTTTTCGAGGTTCTTGCAGGTATCGAGGACCGCCTTGTGCTCGATGGCCTGGGTGATGATGTGATTGCCCTTTTCGCGGAACATCTCCGCGACGCCCTTGATCATCAGGTTGTCGGATTCCGTAGCGCCACTGGTGAAGATGATTTCTTTCGGCGCGGCGTTGATCAGCGAAGCGATCTGCTGGCGCGAGGTTTCCACGGCCTCTTCGCCGGCCCAGCCGAAAGAATGGTTGCGGCTGGCGGCGTTGCCGAATTTCTCGGTGAAGTACGGCAGCATCGTCTCGACCACGCGGGGGTCGACCGGCGTAGTCGCGTGATTGTCCATGTAAATTGGTAGCTTGACGGCCATATTCCCTCTTCTCCTAAGTCCTCAGCGCAACGAGCGCTGGCTCGTACGGCTCTTCGCTCATCTGCGAAATAGTGACAGTGCTCAAAACATTCAGGATGCTTTCGTTCACGCGGCGCAGCGGCTCGCGGACCGAACACCTCTCCGTGGCATCGCAATTCCCGTGGCTGGTCACGCAGGAGGTAATCAGCACCGGACCATCGATCGCCGAAATGACATCGAGCGCGCTAATTTGCGACGGCTCCTTCGCCAGTTGATACCCGCCGCTTGAACCGTGCTTGGCGGCTACCAGCGAGCAATGTGCCAGTTTCTGCAGCACTTTGGCCATCAGCGTCGCGGATATTCCGTACTCCTCGGCAATTTCGTTGGCGCTGCAAGCATGCTGCTGGCGATGCATGGCCAGATGCTTGACGGCAATCAGACCGTAGTCGGCCTTTTTGGAAAGCTTGAACATCGTTCGAGAGACTTTCTAACGCTTCGTTATATGCGACTGAATCAGTCGCACATGAAGTATACCCCTCTAAGAGCCAAAAAGTCAACCCGACGGCTCCCTCGCCGTCAATACAACCCCTGTATTTCCAGTAACTTATAGTACGACTGAAATAGTCTTAGTTCCAAGCAGAGTTCAATGAACGGTCGTTTCATGTAGCGAACGGCGAAAAATCCGTGCTGAACTGCAACTCGCTGAGTTTGCTGTTGCACCATGGTAGTCTAGACTTTTGATGGGAGAGATGCATGCTCGGATACATTGGGAAGAGTAGATGGCGAAAAGGCCGAATCGTGGGTGGATTGTTCCTGCTGGTCCTCTCTACTCAGCTAGGTATGCGCGCGCAAAGTGAAGGGCCCCCGGCGACCGGACCCTCCAAAAAGACTCAGGCCAAGCCAAAGAGGAAGCGCGGGGCCGAAGGGACTTTTGTCCTCGTTGGGGCTGGCGACATCGCCGGCTGCGAGAATCCAGACGGTGCTGCGGCAACCGCCAAGCTGATCGAGCAGATCCCGGGAACGGTTTTTGCCGCCGGTGACCTGGCTTACGAAAAGGGAACCGCGGAGGAATTCAAGAATTGCTATGACCCGGCTTGGGGCAAGTTTAAAGACCGGACGAGGCCGGCACTGGGGAATCACGAGTATGTCGATCCTACTGCGTCGGCTTATTTCCAATATTGGGGGGCACAGGCGGGGCCGCGGGGCAAAGGCTACTACAGCTACGAACTGGGCGACTGGCATATTGTGGTGATGAATACCAATTGTTACGTGAAGGAACTGGGTGGGTGCGGCGCGGGTTCACCGCAAGAGACCTGGCTGAAGGAGGATCTTGCGAAGCGGCCCAGTGTTTGCATTCTGGCGTATGGCCACCATGCGTTGTTCAGCAGCGGGGTCTTCAAGAAGCACGCCGTGCATCCGGAGTTAAAGCAGCTTTGGGAAGACTTGTACGCCGCCCACGCCGACGTAGTTCTTGCCGGCCACGAACATTCCTACGAGCGATTCGCTCTGCAGGACCCGGAAGGCAAGTCCGATCCTGTGAATGGCATCCGCGAAATCGTAGTGGGGACTGGAGGGCGCAGCCATGATCTCCTGGGCTTTGCTACTGAGAACAGCGAACTGCGGGAATGGGATACGTTCGGCGTGCTGAAGCTCACGCTCTCTCCCGGGAAATATGCATGGGAGTTCATCCCGGAAGAAGGGAAGAATTTTCATGATGTTGGAAGCGGAGCTTGCCACAACTATCCCACCGAGTCTGATTAACCGGCAGTTACGTTGGCAACAAATAGATCTAGGGCTTAGGGCTAGCGCACGCACCGCCAGCGACGGCAGCTTCGATTAGCTTTTGCACCGCCGGTGCGGGAATCAGCAACAGCTGGGCTTTCGGTTTTTTCGCCTGCTCGATGATGGCGAGTTGTTGCGCTTTCCAGGAATCGGGAGCGGGCTGGCCTTTTGCGATGGCGTCGAGCGCGGAAAGGCCTGCTGCGCCCAAGGCGGAGAGATCCTGTGAGTTGGCGGCTACTTCTTTCACGAAGAACGAGCGCTGCGCGAGCGGCTGAAGTGTCGCGTCGTTGTCGCGCCAAGCGGTGAATTGTGCGCGCAGCCGCGCTTCTGTCGCGGGATCGTGACAAGTGGATGCAATGAATTGATCGACCAGTTCCACGAAACGGCGTCCGGCGTCGCTCTCAAGGGGAACTGCGTCCACGACGCGGTTTAGTGGCGTCGCACTGGTTGGCTCGGCGGGAGCAGTCCGTTCGCGAGTGTAATCTTTCACAGGCTCGATCACGTCGGTAAGCGTGCGCAGTGCCGCAAATTCCGCCGACGATGCAGGACCCGCAAGGCGCTGCAACATGTGACGCGAAACGGTGCGGTGCGTGAGGCCCAGCCACTCCAGCCGGGCGCTGACAAAGTCCAATCGCGCATACATGGAAGCCGGGTCGTGGACTTCCTGCGGAGACCAGAGGCGCTCGGCAATCGCGGCATTCCTGGGCCAGATGCGCGAATCCACGTTTTCGGGATTAACGTACTCCGCCCACATGCAGGACTCACCGCCGAGAATTCGTTGCTTCTCCTCCGGGGAGAGATTTGCAGCGTCGCCGCTCATGGGGTCCACGGCGTAATGGCGCGCGGCGGACCATCCCAAATCCAGGTAGTATCCGTTCGAAAGAATTCCGCGGTAGCCTTGTTTGGCGGCTTTGGCCAGTGAAGCTTGCCCGCGCCAGGACTGAATCACGATATCCTTTGGAACCCCTTCCACCAACACTTCGTCCCAGCCAACCACAGTCTTCCCGTGCTTGGTCACCAATTTCTGAACGCGTCCGCTGAAATACCCCTGGAGCGCTTCGTTATCCTTGATTCCATGCGCTTTCATGTAAGCCTGAATTTTCGGATTCGCGTTCCACTCTTTCCCGTTCACTTCGTCGCCGCCGATGTGGAAATAGTGGTCCGGGAAAAGCTTGGCCATCTCGCCGATCAATTCATCGAGAAATTTGTAGACTTTCTCGCTCGTGGGGTCCATTGCCGGATCGAAAATTCCCCACTTGCGCTCAATTTCGTAGGGCCCTTTCCCGCTGGCCAGTTCGGGGTGCCCCACGAACCACGCGGTGGTATGTCCCGGCATGTCGAATTCCGGAACCACGCGAATGCCCCGATCCCTTGCGTAGGCGATCAGATCGCGGATCTCGTCCTGGGTGTAGTAAAGCGCGTCGGAGCCCTGTTCGTGAAGCTTCGGGAATTTCTTGCTCTCGGCACGGAAGCCCTGGTTCTCGGAGAGGTGCCAGTGAAAAACGTTCATCTTCACCGCTTCCATGCCATCGATATTCCGGTGGATGACATCGAGGGGGATGAAGTGGCGGGCGGAATCGATCATCAAACCGCGCCAGGGAAAACGCGGCTGGTCTTGGATCTTGAGCGCGGGTGCGGCGAAGCCGTTGGGAGAAACATCCACCAATTGGAGAAAAGTTTGGAGGCCGTGCATGGTGCCGAGAGCCGTCGGCGCGGTGAGTTTCGCTCCCTCGGCGGTGACTTCCAGGACGTAGCTCTCGTCTTCGCCAACATCCTGAATTTCCTTGCTGGCATGATCGGTCTGAACCACCAACGTTGCCTTTGTTCCCTTTGCCGGCCTGAGTGAAAGCGGGAGCGCCGTTTGACGCGCGAGTTGCCCCATGAATCGCTCGCCTGCGCGCTCCAGGCGTGGCTCGGTGTGGCCCGTAAACGCCACCGAAAAAGTCGAGTCCACTGCCAAGGTCCCCGTGCCGGACTGGGCGCTGGCGGGAAGCGGCATCAGATTTAAGGCAGGCTGTTGAGCTGTGGTCATCGCCGGGTACGACAAAACGCCAAGAACAAGTATGCCAAGCACTCGCGACCGAACATTCTGAGCCATGGTCTGGAAAATCCTCCCACGCAGGGTAGCAAATCTCAAATGACTGCTATGTAGCACGAGCTTTCGAATACTGTCACATCTTCGCCGTCCCGCGAAGAGGATTCCTTCCGTATGAAAAAGAATCCACTTTGGTCTCCCGCCAAGTTTGCAAGCCGCAGTTTTCCCCGCCTGAGTTAGAATAAACCAAGCCTTGCGAAACTGATGACTCGACGATGAAAACTTCGATTGCCATCTACCCCGGCTCGTTTGACCCGGTCACCAACGGCCACCTCGACCTGATCGAGCGCGGGGAAAAGATGTTCGACCTCCTGATCGTCGCCGTGCTGCGGAACGCCGAGAAGCAGCCGCTGTTCTCCGTAGCCGAACGCGTCGATATGCTGCGCGAAGTTACCAAACAGTGGTCGGGCGTGGAGATTGACGTATTCGATGGACTGCTGGTGGACTACGCGCGGAAGCGCGGCGCCGGCGTTATCTTGCGCGGAATCCGCGCCGTTTCCGACTATGAATATGAGTTGCAGATGGCGCTGATGAACCGAAAGCTGGAGCCGCGGCTGGAGACGGTATTCATGCTGCCGGGTCTGACATACAGCTACTTGAGCTCGAAGCTGGTCCGCGAAATCGCCCAGCTGGGTGCTTCGCTTAAGGGCCTGGTCCCGGAAGTGGTCGAGCAGCGCATGCGCGCCAAAGTTTCGTAGCGAATTTATCGTCAACCACACACTGGGAACTTCATTCGAGGAGCAAAGGTGCAACTAACGGACCGGATCAATCGCATACAAATCTCGCCCACCGCGGCGGTAATCTCCGAAGCGGAGAAGCTGAAGGCACGCGGAGTTGATATCGCGGACTTCGGCCCTGGCGAGCCGGACTTTGCCACCCCGGACCATATCAAAATGGCAGCGATCAAAGCGATCGAGGAAAACAAATCGAAATACACGCCGACTGGCGGGATCATGCCGCTACGCGAAGCGATTTGTGCGTGGCACAAGCGCGAACTTGGCTCGTCGTTCGAAGCGAAGGAATGCGTCGTGAGTGTCGGCGGCAAGCACTCCATCTTCAACGTGATGAGCGTGCTGGTCCAGCATGGCGACGAAGTGATTATTCCCGCGCCTTACTGGGTGAGCTTTCCGGATATCGTGAAGTACGCGGGTGGCACGCCGGTCTTTGTTCCGACACTGCCGGAGGATGGCTTTGTGGTGCGCGCTTCGGCTATCGAAAAGGCCATCACTCCACGGACAAAATTGCTGATTTTGAATTCGCCCAGCAATCCGACGGGCGGTGTGGTGCCGCCGGATGAATACGAGCGCATTCTCGCGGTCTGCAAGAAGCACAAGGTCTGGCTGATGGGTGACGAGTGCTACTCGCACTTCACTTACGAACCGCATAAGCCATACTCAATTGCCAGCGCGGCGGGCTCGAAAGAAAACGTGATCATCATCGGCTCGGTTTCGAAGACTTTCGCGATGACCGGCTGGCGCATCGGGTACACGCTGGGGCCAGAAGCGTTGATCCAGGCGCTGATCAAGCTGCAAAGCCAGTCCACTTCGAACGCCACTTCGATCGCACAGTACGCCGCTCTCGAAGCCATGCGCGGCACGATGGCTACCGTTCCCGTGATGCTTGCCGAATACGAAAAACGCCGCAAACGCATTGTGGAAGGTCTGCGCGCGATTCCCGGCGTGACCTGCGAATGGCCGGGTGGCGCGTTTTACGCATTTCCGAATGTTTCGGCGCATCTCGGTGCGGGCAAGCACGCGCACGCCAAGACTTGCACCGAGCTTTCAAAGTTGCTGCTGGAGAAGTCGCACGTTGCGCTGGTGCCTGGCGAAGCCTTTGGCGCACCGGGCTACCTGCGGCTGTCCTACGCCACCTCCATCGAACGCATCGACGAAGGCCTGCGCCGCCTCGAACGTTTTTTCTCACGCGCCGAAGCCGCGTCGTAAACCGTGAGTGCCTGGCCAATTGCTCCTGAACCTTTTCGCATTGAACCGATTTTCTCCGAGCGTCTATGGGGGGCTCGCTCACTCGCTCCTTTTTTCCCTGAAATGCGCGACCTTACGTCGCCGATTGGCGAGGCGTGGCTAACTGCTCTTGATTGCCAAATCCTTGAGGGGCCGTTCGGAGGACGGACGCTGGGCCAAGCGTGGGAGGAGATGACAATTCCTTGGCGTGGTTCAACGTTTGAAGGCGAGGCAGACTTCCCCCTGCTTCTAAAGTTCATTTTTCCCACCGAGAAACTTTCCATCCAGGTTCATCCCGATGATGCGTACGCCGCCGCGCACGAATCCGCTGCTGGAGGCCGGGGCAAAACCGAGATGTGGTACGTCGTCTCAGCGGAGCCGGGCGCGCGATTGCTGGCGGGACTAAAGGAGGGAGTGACTAAAGAAAGATTTCTTGCCGCTCTTGCCGAGCACACACTAGAAAATCTTTTTCAGTCGCACGAAGTCCACGCTGGCGATACGTTCTTCATTCCCGCGGGAATGCCGCACACAATTGGCCCCGGCATGATCGTTTGCGAAGTGCAGGAATACTCAGACCTCACCTATCGCATCTACGACTACGATCGCCGCGATGCCACCGACAAGCCCCGCGAGCTTCACATTGAAAAGGCTCTCGATGTGATTAATTTCGATTCCAATGCGGGCGGAAAAGTAGAGGCACGTCCCTTCCTAGTCCGTAATTTAAAGCTTTGGGCAGAATTGGTTGACTGTCGCTATTTCTCCACACGCAAATTTGATATCGCCGAGCCAATGCATCTGAAGTCGATCGGCAAACCCAGCGATCAATTTAGTTTGTGGGTTTTTCTCGAAGGCGAAGGAAAGATCGGCTGGTCCACTAATCCGCAGGACATGACCAGAACTAATTATGGTGAATTCTCTTATAAAAAGGGGGAGTGCTGGTTCCTTCCCGCTGTGTTCGGGAGCCGCGGGTATTATCCGAAGAAGAAAACTAGCGTGCTGATGGCTTCTCCACTTAATCCGAAGAATGAGCTGAAGAAGAACAGTGATGCCGACTGAAAAGCTCACAGTCCATGCTGTCATCCTCGCCGGAGGGCGTGGCACGCGCTTCTGGCCGCGCAGCCGCACGCGCACTCCGAAACAACTTCTGAATATCGTTGGTAAGGACACCATGTTGCAGCAGACAGTTGCGCGCCTGAAGCCGCTTATTCCGCCTGAGCGCATCTGGACGGTCACGAATGCAGAACAGGCCGCCGCCGTACGCAAGCAAGTTCCGGCAGCGGCACGCAAACACGTGCTGATCGAGCCGATGGGAATGAACACCGCTGTCGCGATCGGCCTCGCAGCCATTCATTTGCGCGATGCCGCGCGCGGCGACGCCTTGATGGCCGTGCTCCCTGCGGATCATTACATCGAGCGCCCGCAAGAGTTTCGCGAGATTGTGAGCGCCGCCCTCGACGTGGCTCGCGAGGCGGGGCGCATGGTCGCGCTGGGTATCCCGCCGACCCGGCCGGAGACGGGGTTCGGCTACATCGAGAGAGCTGGCGAGCCGATCGATTCGAAAGGCTTCCCGGTTTTTGCCGTGCGGAGATTCACGGAGAAACCCGAACTGAAACTCGCGCAAGAGTACGTTGCGTCTGGGAATTATCATTGGAACGCGGGGATGTTTTTCTGGCGAGTCTCCACGTTCCTCGAGAATCTGAAAAGTTTCCTGCCGAAAACGCACGCCGCACTGGAAAAGCTCTCTAAATTCATCGGAACACAAAGCTACGATCGCAAGTTGCGCGCCATCTACCCGAAAATTGAAAATATTTCCGTCGACTACGCCGTCCTCGAACCCGCTACTCGCGCGGAAGGGCCCCCACAGGTATTTGTGATTCCCGCTGAAGTCGGTTGGAGCGATATCGGTTCCTGGTCGGCGGTGCACGGACTGCTCCTGGACAAGAACTCTGCGGACGGCAACGTCTTCGCCACTCCAGGGTACGCCCTGGATGCCCGCGACAATCTCATCTCTTGCCCTGGAAAAATTGCCGCCCTGATTGGTGTGCACAACTTGATCGTCGTGGATACGCCCGATGCACTGCTGATCTGCCCGCGCGACCGCGCCCAGGACGTCGGTAAAATCGTTAAATGGCTGGAAGAGCGGCGACGGAAGGACCTCCTTTAACAGGCCAATACGGCCGTTTGGCAGACCTATCGCTTCGCGTATACTTTGCTCAGCTCGCTATGACTGCGATCACGTTTGGCACCGATGGATGGCGCGGCATCATCGCGGAGGATTTTACTTTCGCGAATGCGCGGATTGTGGCGCAGGCCATCGCCCGCTACGTCGTGCGTTGCGAAGATGCGCGCAAGGGCGTCATCATCGGCTACGACCATCGCTCCGCCTCGGACGATATCGCTGCCGCAGCCGCAGCAGTTGTCTCCGCCACTGGCACGCCCGTTTTTTTGACCGACAAACCCTGTCCCACGCCCGCAGTCTCCTTGCTCGTGAAGCAACGCGGTGCTGCCGGCGGCCTGATGATCACCGCGAGCCACAATCCATACCAATGGAATGGCATCAAGTATAAAGCGAGCTACGGCAGCTCGGCATTGCCTTCCATCGTGGCGCAAATTGAAAGCGATCTCGATATCGTGCAGCGAGCCAATGTGCCGCCGCTGCCTCCTCAGAAAAATCTCATTGAGCCGCTGGAGCCGCGCGAGCCTTATCTCGACACGCTTGAAAAACTGGTGGACTGGAAAAAGCTGCGCGACTCGGGATTTCGCTTCGTTTCGGACCCAATGCACGGGTCGGCTGCAGGCCTACTCCCCAAGCTCATGCGGCGCAATGGCATCACCTGCGAAGAGATTCGCGGCACGCGCGATCCGCGTTTTGGCGGCGTGCATCCGGAACCGATCGAGCCGCACATCGACGCCCTGCGTCAGGCGGTGATCGCCGGAAAATTCGACGCCGGTTTGTGCGCCGACGGGGATGGCGACCGCATCGGAGCGATCGATCGCGACGGCTCGTTCATCAACCCGCACCAGATTTTTGCGTTGCTCGTCTGGCACCTTGCCGGAACTCGCAACTTGCCGGGCGACATCGCAAAAACATTCTCGGTAACAAAACTCATCGACAAACTAGCGACAAAATTCGGCAGAAAACTTCACGAAACGCCTATCGGCTTTAAGTACATTTGCGAGCTGATGCTCGAACAGAACATTTTAATCGGCGGCGAAGAAAGCGGCGGCATCGGTACGAACCTCTATATCCCCGAACGAGACGCCACAGTTTCGGCGCTCCTCCTCGCGGAATTGATTGCCGGGCATGGCAAATCGCTGGGAGAGCTGCTCGCCGTCCTTACCGCGGAATTCGGCGAATATCACTACGGCCGTGTCGACCTCGATCTGAAGCCGGGGCAAAAAGAAAAGGCCATCGCTTACTTTTCGAATAACAAGTTGAGCAGCATCCTCGAACTTCCCGTGGTGCATCGGGAAGATATGGACGGAATCAAGTTGTATTTAAGCGATGGCGGATGGGTGATGGTGCGTGCTTCTGGAACAGAAAATCTTCTGCGCGTGTATTCGGAAACTTCAAAGCCTGAAACCACGCGCCGCATCCTCGACGCCGTAACACAAATTGTTCACAAACTATAGGTGCCCCATGAACACGATAAACTTGAAAGAAAAATTCAGCCTTATTTCCGAGCACTACAAACCCTGCATCATCGGCGAAGTCAATGATTGCCTCGTGAAAGCCGTTAAGTTCAAAGGAGAATTTCTCTGGCATCATCACGATAACGAGGACGAACTTTTTCTCGTCGTGAAAGGCTCTTTCCGCATGAAATTCCGCGATGGCGACCGACTGGTACGCGAAGGGGAATTCATTGTCGTCCCACACGGCGTCGAACACTGCCCCGTTGCGGACGAAGAGGTCCACGTTATCCTGATCGAACCAAAATCGACTCTGAACACGGGAAATATCACCAACGAAAGGACGGTCGCCCAGCTCGAGCACATTTGAACCCCGCCCGCGCGGCGATCCGCGACCAGCCATGGAACACCGTTTCTACACACTCGACGTTTTTACCAACAACCGCTTCGAAGGAAATCCGCTTGCCGTATTTACCGACGGCGACGGACTTTCGGATGACCAAATGCTCGCCATCGCGCGCGAGATGAATCTTTCCGAAACCGTCTTCGTGCAGAAGCCGACGAATGAAGAAGCGCTCGCTCGCTTGCGCATCTTCACCACAAAAGAAGAGCTCAAACTCGCTGGCCATCCAGTGATTGGGACGTGGTTCTTGCTCGCGGAGCTGGGCGTCGTTCCCGCGCAGGATGGCGGGGTGCATATTTTGCAAGAGACCGGAGCAGGTATCTTGCCAGTGGAAATCCGTTTCAAAGACGGCCGCCCGCAGCGCGTTACCATGACTCAGAAAGAAGCCCTCTTCAAGCCCGAGAAAATCGACAAGAAGAAACTTGCCGCGGCGCTGGGGATTTCACCGAAAGATTTCGATCCTAAGCTGCAGCCTGAGTTTGTCTCTACCGGCGTCTTCAACCTGATGGTGCCGCTGCACAACCGTGCCACGCTTTGCAAAATCGTCATGAACATGACCGAGCTCCGGCGCCTTCAAGGAAAAAACGCAACGATGGCATATTGCTTCGCGCTCAGCGGCAATGGCAAAGCGTTCTCCCGCGGCATGCTGCCATGGGAACAGTATGAGGACGCTGCAACGGGCTCGGCCGCCGGTTCGCTGGGCGCGTACCTGGTGCGCAACGGAAAATTGACTCCTGGCCACACTTTGAGCATCCTTCAAGGCGTGGAGATGGGACGCCCGAGTCAGCTCGAAGTGGAAGTGACGCAGAGCGGCAAAAAGTTAATTCCCCGCGTCAGCGGAGCCGCCGTAAGAATCTTCGAAGGTACGTTTCACGTCTGATACAAATTCTCGCCCATAACAAAAGGGGCCGCACGGTTTTTTTCTCCCGGGCGGCCCTTGTTCTTTGCAGATTGAAAACTTACTTGTGCCCCTTGCGATCCTGCCGCAGATCCTTGCGGTCTTTGTGCAGATCCTTCCTGTCCTTGTTGATGTCCTTCTGATCCTTGTTGCGGTCTTTGCGGTCCTTGGACAGGTCCTTCTTGTCCTTGTTAATGTCCCGCTGATCGGCATTGCGATCCGCGCGGTCTTTGTTCAAGTCCGTGCGATCGTGGTTGATGTCCTTCTGGTCTTTGTTCCTGTCGACGCGATCGGCGTGAAGGTCCTTGCGGTCGGCCTGCGCCTGCGCGCTGTTGGCGCCGTATTGTTTGTCATCCCGAGCGAGCTGATTTTTGTCGTGATTGATGTCGCGCTGATCCTTGTTGCGGTCCGCACGGTCCTTGTTCAAATCCGTGCGGTCGTGATTGATGTCCTTCTGATCCGCGTTGCGGTCGGCGCGGTCTTTGCTCAGGTCGCGTTTATCATGATTGATATCGCGCTGGTCGGCGTTGCGGTCGGCGCGGTCTTTCGCCAGGTCTTTCTTATCGTTCCGAATGTCTTTCTTGTCGTTCTGGATGTCTTGCTGCTGCGGCGTGGGATCATGGCTCTGGGCAAACGCACCACCGGCGAGCAAACCGGCAAAAGTAAACGCGAGCACACCTCGACGGACTATGAATTCTGCCTTCATATTCTTCTCTCCTCTTGAACGTGTTCCTGGAATTACCACCACACTTACGAAATCGAACACAGGGAACGCGGCAAAGTTTCGGCACCCAGGGATGGTTTCTTGGGAAAGGGACTCAAGGGCAGCGGAAATGGTATAACTAGCTTTTTTTCAATGACTTATGGACGGAGTCGAGGATCCCGTTGACGAACGCTCCGGACTCTTCGGAGGAAAATTTCTTCGCCAGGTCAACCGCCTCGTTCAGCACGACCTTAGGAGGGGTGTCCGAGCTATTCATTTCATGGATTCCCAGGCGCAAAATGGCGCGATCGATGGCCGAGAGCCGTTCGAATCGCCAATTGTCCGAATGTCCGACGATCAAGGCGTCGAGAACGGCCACGTCCTTGGCCGCGCCTTCAAAAAGTTTGTTGGCGAACGCTCGCGTCTTGTCGGCAGCTTTGGCGCTCTTCCAGAACTTGGATTCCAGCTTGGTGAAATCCTGCTGACTCATGTCCCACTGAAACAGCATCTGCATCGCGAACTCGCGGGATTTTGTGCGGAGTGACACTTTACTTGCGCCGCGGCTTTCCGGATGGCGCCGCATTCGAATGCGCGGCGCGAAGCTTGCGCGACAATTGCGCCATTTCAATCGCTGCGAGCCCGGCTTCGAATCCCTTGTTCCCGCCTTTGAGTCCCGCGCGGTCGATGGCCTGCTCCAGCGTGTCGCACGTCAGCACGCAAAAAATAATCGGCAAGCCGCTGTCCATCTGCGCGAGCTGGAGGCCGCGCGCCGTTTCCGAGCAAACGTAATCGTAGTGCGTCGTCTCGCCGCGCAGTACGCATCCGATGGCGATCAGCGCGTCGTACTTCCCGGTCGCCGCCAATTTTTTCGCCGTCAGCGGCAATTCGAACGCCCCCGGAACGTGTATGACATCAACATCCTTGCCGCCCGCTCCCGCCCGCTCCAGTGCATCCAACGCCGCCGCAAGAAGCCGCTCAATGATAAAACTATTAAATCTGCTCACCACAAGACCAAAGCGGAAACCCGCTGCGCTCAAGCCGCCATCCATCTTCCCGGGTTGTATTTTATCCGCCATCGCCCATCCACACCCTTCGAGCTTTTAATCCTTTACTTCCCCCTGAACTGTGGCGCCCTCTTCTCCAAGAACGCCTTCGTGCCTTCCCTCATATCTTCCGTTGCGCAAGCTACGCCAAAAAGAGTCGCCTCCAGAAACAATCCTTCTTCTTGCGCCATTTGCATGCCGCGCTCAATCGCCTCCATGGTGAATTTCACGGCGATGGGCCCGTTGGCAATAATTTTCTTCGCCATCGCTTCCGCCGCGGGAATCAGTTCCGCCAGTTCGTAAATGTGATTGACCAGCCCGATACGCAGCGCTTCCTCCGCCGTAATCATCTCACCGGTAAGGCAAAGTTCGTGCGCTACGCCCTTGCCGCACAGCCGCGCCAGCCGCTGCGATCCGCCGTAACCGGGAAGAATCCCGAGTTTTACTTCCGGTTGTCCAAGTTTCGCCGTCTTGCTGGCGATTCGAATGGTGCAGGAAAGTGCCAGCTCGCAACCCCCGCCCAGAGCAAATCCGTTGATCGCGCAGATCGACGGTTTGCCAATCGTTTCGAGCAGATGGAAAACACTCTGCCCGAAGAGCGAAAATTCCTTGCCGTTAACCGGCGTCTGAATTGCTAGTTCGCCGATATCCGCACCGGCCACGAAAGATTTATCGCCCGCTCCCGTCAGGATCAAAACGCGCACGGAGTCATCGGCGCGCGCGTCGAGCAGGGCATGCTGCAGCTCTTCCACCGTCTTGCGGTTCAACGCATTCAGCACCTTCGGCCGGTTAAAGGTGATGTACGCAATCCGGTCTTTCTTCTCATACAAGATATTCTCGTAGCCCATAAGCCTAGCTTTCTACTCCTCAACAGTGATGTCGAGACGGTTTGACTCTACGAAGCCTTTGCCGACCTCGGGAAACTCACGGCGCACCCGGATGGAGTATTTTCCGGAACCTCGCAAATTGTAAAAGTAGCTCACCTCGATAGTATCCTGCCCGGTTTCGTGCGGCCCCAAGGTAACAAGGATATTTCTTGCAACCGTAAAGCGACCGTTTTGTTTCATTTTGCGAAATTCCTCGGTTTCCGGCACCGGATTACCCGATGCGCCCCGTACATCCATTTCCCAATCGAATCCGGGATTCGTCAAGCTGTAGTGGACCGTCCTCTTAGAATTGTTGATCGCCGTTACTATTACAAAAACAGCCGCACCTGCTTTCCAAACTGGCGTGCCAGGCTGTATCGCGTTCTGGGACGCTGACAACGTAAGCGCGAAACCATTTATGTTCTTATCGCCGGGAGCGCCCGTACAAACGGCGACAGCGGCAATCAAGATTCCGACCATCACTCTAGCGAGTCGTATTGTGTCCTCTTATGCTTCCGGCTGAAACAGATCGAACCTCAAAACTTCATCGCCTTCGGCTTCGCCGGATCCGAATAATCATAAAATCCGCGCCCCGATTTTCTCCCGTTCCATCCAGCCAGCACCATGCGCTTCAGCAGCGGCGGCGCCGCAAATCGCCGCTCCTTGAACTCCTCAAACATGATCTGCGAAATGTAATACGTCGTGTCCAGGCCCACGAAATCCAGCAAAGTCAACGGCCCCATCGGGTGCCCGCAGCCCAGCTTCATGGAATTATCGATGTCCTCGATGGACCCGACGCCCTCTTCCAGCGCTCGAATCGCATCCAGAAGATACGGCACCAGAAGCCGGTTCACAATGAAGCCCGTGCTGTCATGCGCGCGCACCGGCGTCTTGCCGAGTTTCGCTCCAAACGCCACCATCTCTTCGTAAACGGCAGGTTCCGTCGCAATCGTCCGCACCACCTCAACCAGCTTCATTACCGGCACAGGGTTGAAGAAGTGCAGCCCGACAAAACGTTGCGGCCGCTTCGTCGCTGTAGCGATTTCCGTAATCGTCAACGACGACGTGTTGCTCGCAAAAATCGTCGCTGGCGGACAGAGCACATCCAGCGCGCTGAAAAGTTCTCGCTTCGCTGGAAGCTGTTCGATGATCGCCTCAATCACCAAGTCGCAACTTTTAAAATCGTCGATGGAAGTCGAACCTTTCAATCGGCCTCTGATTTCACTTTTCACTGCCTCCGAAATCGTGCCCTTCTCAACCAAACGATTCAAATTCTTCTCAATGCCCTTGATGCCCTTCTCCACCAGCTCCGCGCTCACTTCGCGTACCACGGTTTCAAATCCCGCCGCAGCCGACACCTGCGCGATCCCCGAGCCCATCAACCCACACCCCACGACACCCACTTTTCGAATCGCCATTTTTTCCTCTTGGAGTTGCCGCCCACCACACCGGCAGGAGGAGCCGTCTACCCTTGCGCCCGTGGGGCACTATAAATCGAGCCCCCTCGTGCGCGCCCAAATTCTACCAGAGACGAAGTTCCTTTACGTCCTTTACTTCCTTGGCCTCATTTACCTCGTCTAGTTCAGCGCTTCCACAATCATCGCAATCCCCTGCCCGCCACCGATGCACGCCGTTGCCAGCCCATACCGCAGCCCATTCCGCCGCAGCTCATTCAAAATCGTAATCACCAGCCGCGTCCCTGAAGCTCCCAGCGGATGTCCCAGCGCGATCGCTCCGCCATTGACGTTCGTCTTCTCGCGGTTCAGCCCCAGCACTTTTTCCACCGCCAAATACTGTGCCGCAAACGCTTCGTTCACTTCCACGCGATCCATCTGCTCCAGCGTGAGCCCCGCGAGCTTCAGCGCCTTCTGCGAAGAAGGCACAGGCCCGATCCCCATGATGCTCGGATCCACTCCCGCGGCCGCCCACGACACAATCCGCCCGACGGGCTTCAATCCGCGTTCCTTCGCGATCTTCTCTCGCGTCACCACCACCGCCGCCGCGCCATCCACAATCCCGCTGGCATTCCCCGCCGTCACAATCCCATCTTTCTTGAACGACGGCGGCAATTTCTCCAGCGTCTCCATCGTCGTTTCCGGCCGGCGGTGATCGTCTTCGCTCACCACAATCGTTTTCTTCCCCTGCTTCACTTCCACCGGCACAAGCTCCTCGCGAATGCGGCACGCTTTGTAAGCCGCATCCGCCGCTTGCTGGCTGCGCAACGCGTACGCATCAGCATCCTTGCGCGTGATGCCGTGCTGGTCCGCGAGTTTTTCCGCCGTCAGCGCCATTGGCAATCCGCAATACGTATCCGTCAGTCCTGCCATCAGCGAATCTTCCAGCGCTCCGCCGCCTAGCTTTAATCCGGTCCGCGCCCCGCGCACCACAAACGGCGCCTGCGTCATATTCTCCATCCCGCCCGCCAGCACGATGTTCGCTTCGCCGAGCAGCAAACGCTGCGCGGCCTGCGCAATCGCTTCAATCCCCGACCCGCACAGCCGGTTCACCGTGACCGCCGGCGTTTCAATCTTCAGCCCGGCCTTCAATCCCACGTGCCGCGCCCCATAAAGCGCATCCGCGCTCGTCTGCATCACATTCCCAAAAATCGCGTGATCAAACTCACCCGGATCCACACCCGACCGCCGAATCGCCTCCCGCGAAGCATGCGCCGCCAGCTCAATAGCGCTCACATCCGAAAACGCCCCGGTATACCTCGCCATCGGCGTCCGCGCCCCCGCCACAATTACCACATCCGTCGGAAACATGCCTGCCTCTCTTTCAATGAATCGCAGTTTTCCAGCTTACTGCTTGACCTCAAAACGTGGAAATGCGCCTCGCACTGCCGGCCACGATGTTGTTCAAATTTTCGCCTCTAGGTTTTCGCTACCAGATGATCCGTACGATTCCACTTCGCCGGATATATTGATCCGCGCTCACCAGCGCCATGCCCTCGGCGAGAGCCGTGGCTCCAATTAGCCGGTCGCTGGGATCCTTCGGGTAGTCTGGCGGAAATTGGCTCGCCAGAGCCGCCACCTTCGGGGTTATGGGCCGAATGGCCGTCCTAGCGGTAATGTTCTCCACAAACGCTTCCACCGTCCCGGTTAGATTCACTTTGCCCCGAGCAGCAAGGACCGCCAACTCCCACACGGTCATCATCGAAATCGCGATTCCGTCACTGCGGGCCGCTTCGCGAATGGCTGCGCGAGCCTTATTCGATAGCTTCGCTGGATCTTTCGCCAGCCAAAGCAAGACATGTGTGTCAAGCAGGATCACTTTTTCAAAATCTCCCAGTCCTCCAGCGGTACAACGGGCGACACGATGTCGCCGACGATCTCGAATTGATCCGCCATGAATCCAAACAAATCGTCTTTCTCTCGCTCGGCTGGTACCACTTTGACCACTGGTTTTCCGCGCTTTGTCACCACAACCGGCTCACCGGTCTTTTGCACCCGATTCATCACTTTCAGACATTGCGCCTTGAAGATGCTCGCTTTCATCTGTTTCATAGTGTCCTCTTCGCGACCATGGTCATTTTACCACGACCACATACGCTCGGCAATGAGTCTACTGGGTTTGGCGAACCGGTTCCGTGAGTTTAAGCAGGGACCAACGACAAGAAGGCAAGCAAGCTCTACAGCTTCGGCGTTTCCAGCGCCACCACCGTATCCCCGCCGCGCTTCCGCGCCTCTTCAATCGAAAACTCCGCGCGGTTGATCAAGTCCGTCACAATGTCCTCGCTATCGTAATCCTGCTTCGGCACCGCCTCGACAATTCCCGCGCTCAACGTAATCTGCGTCGAGTCCCACGGCGGCCGTAGCCCACTCGCTGCCCGCCGCAACTTATCCGCCAGATTTTGCGCGCCCGCCAGCGTCGTATCTGGCAGAATAAACGCCAGCGACCACGAAGTGTATTTCACCGCTACATCGTTTTGCCGCACGATGGGCTGCAACGATCGCGCCAGTTGCTCCAAGAACCGTTCCAGCGGCGATTCCCCCTGCTGCCGCAGCAAGTCCGCGCCGCGATCGATCTGCAGAATCGTCAACGACAGCGGCGTCCCCTGCGTCCGCGCGCGATCCGCTTCCGTCAGCAAACAACTCTGGTAAGAGCTTCGGCTTAAGAGTCCGCTGCGCTCATCCGAAACTCCCATGCGCCGTACCAGCGACCGCAGCCGCGTGTGGCTCACGCTCATCAGCATCTGATCGCCAATGGCCTGCAGGAAATAGGCTTCATTGGGCCGCCACTTATGCGGTTCCGCGTGCCCGATAATCAGCATTCCCGCCGGCATCTGCGTCTCTTTGTCCGTGATCATCACGCCCAGCGCCGTCGCCAGCCCCAAATCGCTCAGAATCGATCCTTCCGTCGCATTCACCACGAGCCCGCCCAGTTCGTCCGGTTCCGCTTTCTCAAAGTGCGCGAGCAGCAGCACCACCTGCGCCCCGGGCGCGGGCTTCACTCCCGGCGCGCAAAATTCTGCCGCCATTTCCGGCGGACGCCCCGGCGTTCCCACCACCGCTAGCGCACGCGTCCCGCGCAAATATGCCCCGACTTCGCTGACCGCCGTGTTCAGCATCGCCCGCGGCGTCTGCTGCCGAAATATTTTTTGATTCACCTCGGAAATTTTCGCAAGATCCCGCAACGTTTCGGCCGAATAAACTCCGGTTTTCGTGGTGATGGGCGATGGTGCTTCAGCGACCGGCGCGGGAGGCGCGGCCGGTGCAACCGGAGCCGTGGCTACCACGGGCGCCGCAGGCGCGGTATCCGTCTTCAGCTTTGGCGATCCCGGCGGCCACCAATTCGCCATCTGATAAAGATTCGAAAGCCGCGCGCTCCGCTCTTCTTCCCCGGGAAACATCGCCGCAATTCTTTGCAAACGCTCCAGCGCCTTGTTCTGCAGCGAATACTGCAAGAAAATCTCCGTCTGCACAATCAAATCTTCCAGCGCCTGCAACTGCCGCCCCTCTTCGCTGCCCGGAGAAGGAGCCGCCAGAGCCTGTGCCGCAGTTGCATGCTGTGTATGCCCCGGCGTCGGACTACTCGATTTCATCAGCCGGCTGGCGATCCGTTTCAGGTGCGTTTCATCCACTTTGCCGCGCAACAGTTCCAGCCTCTCTTGGTTGCGGTAGTCGTACGCGTCGATGTCCACCAGCCGCTCGAGAGATTCCGCCGCCTTCCTGACGTTCCCGGAAGTCAGGTACACGTCGAAAAGCCGGATCAGCACTTCGAAATATTGCGACTCGCGATTCAGCTCGCTGTGAACGGAAGCCCAGAATTCCAGTACGGCCTGCGAGTGCGGATACTTTGCTCCCACGCCATCCATCAGCGTGGCGAAATCATTCTGCCGCTTGTCGGCAAACATGCGCCGTTTCAAAGTTTGAAGAATTTCCGCGGCTTTTTGATCCTGCCCCGCGGCAACGTAGCGGTCCGCTAGTTCGAACAGCTGCGTCATTCCTTCATTTTTCTCTCGCAGCAGTTTATCGAGCAGCTCGCGCGCTTTCTCCAGGTTTCCCGAGCGCATCAGCGCATCGCTATAGGTGGCGAGAAACGCCGCATCACTTTCGGATGCTACAAAAGGCTCCAGTAACGCCGCAGCACGCACCGCATTGCTCGCCTGCAAATTCGCCTGTGCGTAGAGCAGTGCCACGCTGCGTTCTTGCGGCGCGAGCTTGTACGCGCGCCCGAGAATTTGCAGCGCGTCGGCTGAATTGCCGCTCGCCGTGGCCAGCTGCCCGGCTCGCAAAAAAGCCCTGGCGGCCAGCGCATTCTTGCCGATGCGCTCGGCCCCTTCGGCAAGACGAAGCTGCCGCCCAAGATTTTCCGGATCGAGCTGGGCAATCCGTTCCCAGCAGAAGAGCGCGTCCTCGTCGCGGTTCGCTGCCGCGAATAACTCCGCGGCCTTGTTGTACTGCTCGATGGCTTCATCCGGATGATTCTGTTTTTGTTGCAGAAAAGCATATCGCGCAATGCGTTCAGGCGGCTGCGGGCTAAGCCCCCCGCGCAAAAACCGGTTGTAGATGGCCAGTGCCTTCGTCTCGTCTTTGGGCTCGATCAGCAGGTCGAACAGCAGGCCGTAGTACACCGCCGCGCGGTCCGGCTGATCCATGCGCGCGTACAAGTCCCCAAGCGCCTGCGTCGCTTCCTGATGTTGTGGCGCCTCTTCGAGCACTTGCAGATACGCCACGATCGCGTCCTCGACGCGGTTCTTCTCGAGGAAACGCTTGGCGCGATCCAGATGTTTGCTTACGTCTGCGGCCATCCGTCCAGGTTGCCTTTGCGGAGAATGAAAACTGTCAATCGGGTGCTGACTAAGCGCTCATTAAGCGCCAATCGAAAGATGCGACCAGGCTGCACGCGGCATTCGTCGCGAACTTCCCTCGTTAACTATATACCCCATGCTGGAAGGCGGCAAAACACTCGAAACGCCCTGATGCGGTATGCATCACCGCACGCCTTGCCGCTTTCCATCCCTCGCGACAATTGCGCTGACCTCGGTGATACAATCCCCCGCCATCATGACGAATACGACTCCCGCCCGGCAATACGCTCTGGGCAGCACGGAAGCCGAGCACGACCGCCTCATTCACCAGGCTGCACGCCTCGCTCCATTCACCGAACGATTCTTCCGCGACGCAGGCATTGGCCCAGGCCAGCGAGTGCTCGACGTCGGTTCCGGAGTTGGAGATGTGGCCATGCTGGTGGCCAAGCTGGTCGGTCCCTCGGGAGAAGTCGTCGGCGTGGAGCGCGACCCGGGCACGATCGCCCGAGCACGGGCTCGCGTTGCCGAAGCCGGCTTGCCCAACGTCAGCTTTACTCAATCCGATGTGTCTCAACTTTCGAGCAGCAAACCTTACGACGCCGTGGTGGGCCGGTTCATCCTGATGTTTCTTCCTGACCCCCTCGCTGTCTTGCGTTTTTTGGCTCAGTTGGTTCGCCCCGGCGGAGTTGTTGCCTTCCACGAAATTTCCTGGGCGCCTTTTCTTTTACTCGCGAAGCGCTTCCCTCTGTGGTCCGCCGGCGTTTCCCTGGCCCACGAAGCCTTCCGGAGTTCCGGTGCAAACACGGAGATGGGCTTCGCTCTTCACCAACTTTTCCAGGAAGCGGGTTTGCCTGCGCCGACCATGAGTCTGGAAATGCCGCTCGGAAACGATCCGGAGTTCACACGTTGGATCCCAGACGTCATCGGCAGCTTGATGCCCCTGGTTCATCAGTTCAATCTTCCCCTCGAGCCGCTCGGCGACCTCAACACTCTTCCCGAGCGGATCCATGCCGAGGTCACTGCATCAAACTCGGTCGTCACCTGGATGGCCCTCGTCGGCGCCTGGTCCCGCAAACCCGCAACCTAGCCATCGCGCTAGCCCTCTTTTTCACCAAATCCGCAGACTGCGCTCCGAAACTTTCCCTTGTAGGGGCGCAGCACTGCTGCGCCCCTATCGCCCAAGAGCCAGATTTAATATGCAATTGCGGTCCTCACCTATTTTCAACCCGGGTTCCCCCGCAGCCTTCTCGGTAGCAACAACATCAGCGTTGCCGACACGAATAACGAAACTCCCGCAACCGCCAGGCCACCATACAAGGTACCTGTCTTCTGGCTAATCCATCCTGTTGCGTACGGCCCGGCAAATCCCCCTAGATTCGCAAGCGAACTCACCAAGGCAATCCCGGAGGCCGCCGCAAATCCCGCCAGGAAATCTCCCGGCAGGCAATAGAAAGGACCATAGACACTGTAAATCCCCAGCGCCGCAAACGTGAGAAGCAGGATCGTGAGGAAAATGGAATGAGTTAATCCCAGCGACGCCAGCGCGATTCCCGCAATGATGGCCGGAATCGCCGCATGAAATCTCCTCTCCCCCTTTCGATCAGAACTGCGCGACACCATTACCATGACGGGCAAGCCCACGAGATGCGGAATCATCGCCAGAACTCCGATCAAGCTATTGGAGATTCCGCTCGAGAGCGACTTCACCAGCTGCGGCATCCAGAAATTCATCGAGTACATCCCGGTATTCAAGGTGAATCCAATCAATCCTAAATGCCAGACTCGCTTGTTCAGAAGTGCTCGGCCCGCTGAGATGTTGTGGCTCGCCAGTTTCTCCTGCTCTTCGCGCGCCAGTTCCGACGCAATCCAATCTTTTTCTTGCTGGCTTAAGAACTTGGCCTCCGCCGGGCGGCTGGGCAGCAGAAAATAGGTGAGCACGCCGCAAACGACGGCTGGCACGCCTTCCAGAATCAGCAGCCATCTCCAACTGCCCAGATTGAGCCAGTGCACGTGATCCAGGATGAATCCGGAAACGGGCGAGCCAATAATGCTGGTGAAAGGAATGCCCGCCAGGAACAGCGCAATCATTTGCGCCTGCTCCCGCTGGCGGAACCAATACGTCAGGTATAAAACGATTCCCGGAAAATAGCCCGCCTCCGCCAGCCCCAGCAAAAAACGGACCGCATACAATTGATTGACCGAGTGCACCAGAGCGGTCAGCGTCGCCAGAATTCCCCAGGTAATCAGGATCCGCGCGATCCAGATCCGCGCCCCAATCTTGTGCAGCATCAAGTTGCTCGGAATTTCAAACAGGAAATATCCGAAAAAGAAAATCCCCGCCACCAGCCCAAACTGCTTGCTGGTAATCGCCAGCTCCTTGTTCATCGTCAAGGCCGCGAAACTGATGTTCATGCGGTCAAGAAAGGAAATGACGTAGAGGACAAACACAAACGGAATAATCCTCATCTTTAGTTTGTGAACTATTCTGGCTTCGTCGAGCGCAGCCACGGTGCTCGCTTGGTTGTCCACCATCACCTCAGTGTATTTGTTTGCGTCTCTGCAACGCGCGCGTCATTGCTGGATTTCGGGAGTAGCAGCACGAGCGCCGTGGCGACGAGCATGCATATTCCTGCAAATGCCAGCCCGCCGCCAAGACTGCCTGTTTTCTGGTCGATAAACCCTACTACCGCCGTTCCGGCAAATCCCCCTAGGTTTCCGGTGGCATTGATCAGAGCGATGCCGCTTGCGGCCGAGAATCCCGTCAAAAATTCGCTAGGCAGCGCCCAGAATGGGCTTAGAGAGCTACAGTAGCCAATCGCCAGGCAGGACAGCAGGATTACGGTAACGGTTGGGGAATAGGTTCCGGTCAGCGCCAAAAATGCAATTCCGCACAACAGCAAGGAGAATGCCGCATGATACCCCCTCTCCAGCCTGCGATCCGAATTGCGGGAAACCAGGATCATTACCGCAACCGCCGCCAGGTAAGGAATCATCACCACACTTCCCACCAGGCTGTTCGAATATTTGCTCGACAGGGCTTTCACCATCTTCGGCATCCAGAAAGACATCGTGTAGCCCCCGATCATCATTGCGAAATAGATCAAAACCAGCCGCCACACGTTTGGATTCCTCAGCCCCTCCATCGCCGAGTGTTTCCGTTGCCGTAGTTTGGCTTGCTCTTCGCGCTCTAATTCACCCTGAAGCCAGACTTTTTCCTCGCGTGTCAGAAACTTTGCATCGCTTGGCCGGCACGGCAAGACATAGTAAGTGAGAAATCCTAGGGCGATCGCCGGGAGTCCCTCAAGAATCAGCAGCCAGCGCCAGCCTCCCAATCCCAGCCAATGGGTGTGATCCAAAATGAAGCCGCAGACCGGCGCCCCCACAACGCTGCTGATCGGGTTGCCTGTCAGAAACAGCCCAAGCGTCCGCGCCTGATGCCTCTGCGGAAACCAATACGTCAAGTACAAGACGATCCCGGGGAAATAGCCCGCCTCGGTCACGCCCAGCAAAATGCGCGCGATGTACAGCTGATGAACGCTCTGCACCAGGCCGGTCAGCGTCGCCACCAAGCCCCAGCTCAAAAGAATGCGCGCAATCCACACCCGCGCCCCCACCTTGTGCAGCATCAAATTGCTGGGCACTTCAAAAAGAAAATATCCGATGAAGAAAATCCCGGCGGCCAATCCATATTGCTGGCTCGTGATCCCCAGCTCTTTGTTCATCGTCAGCGATGCGAAGCCAATGTTGATGCGGTCCACGTACGCAACGACATAAAGAAGAAAGAGAAACGGAATCAGCCGGAGTTGCAGTTTCCGGATCGTCCTGGGTTCAATGCCCTTCGCGGCGGCGCTTGTGTCGTTCCCCAATTTCACCTCTTCGCGAATCTTTGCCGCGCGCATGTTGGTTCGGGGAAGTCGCCGGGCAAGGAAGTCAATGGTTTCGGGAACTCTATGCTGCAGACCGAAAAGCGTCAAGGGAAGCAAGTTTTTCCATGACGCAAGCAGGCTGACGCGCCGTTCGAATTGTGGCAAACTGGATGTTTATACGGCACGGTTTTTTGCGCCTGCCTGCGGCAGGCAGGCTGCGTGTGTCGCTCGTTCGAAAGCAGCAGGCCCGCCGAAAAATCGCCCGGGCAATTCGCATCCTGCCCGCAATCGAGAAAATTGGTAAGCGAGAAAAATGGACCCGAAGTTCATACGGAATTTCTGCATCATCGCACACATCGACCACGGCAAATCCACGCTCGCTGACCGTTTGCTGGAAATGACCGGCGCGCTGACTTCGCGCGAAATGCACGAACAAGTTCTCGACTCGATGGATTTGGAGCGTGAACGCGGCATCACCATCAAAGCAAAAAGCATCCGCCTGCACTACAAAGCAAAAGACGGAAACACCTATCGCTTGAATTTGATCGACACGCCCGGCCACGTGGATTTTTCTTACGAAGTTTCGCGCGCCCTCTCCGCCTGCGAAGGCGCGCTCCTCGTCGTCGACGCTTCGCAAGGAGTGGAGGCGCAGACGGTTGCAAATACTTTTCTCGCCGCCGGGCACAACCTCACGATTATTCCGGTGATCAACAAGATTGATTTGCCGGCCGCACAGCCGGAGTTCGCAAAAGAGCAAATCGAAACCGTGCTCGCGATTCCCGCCGAGGACGCACTGCTGATCAGCGCAAAAAGCGGCCTTGGCGTCGAAGACGTGCTGGAAGCAATAGTCGCGCGCGTGCCGCCGCCCAAAGGCTCAGCGGAAAATCCTCTGCAGGCCCTGATTTTTGATTCGTGGTTCGACATTTACCGCGGCGCGGTTGTCTTGGTGCGCGTGATGGAAGGGCGCATCACGAATCACATGAAAGTTCGACTCGTTTACAACAACGAAGTTTACGAAGTCGAGCAACTCGGGACGCTCACGCCCAAGCCCATTGCCCTGGATGACCTCGAAGCCGGCGACGTCGGTTTCGTCGTTGCCAACATCAAGCGCGTGGCGGATGCGCGCATGGGCGATACCGTCACGGATGCGAGCCGCCCGGCTCCAGCGTTGCCGGGATTTGAAGCCATCAAGCCGATGGTTTTCGCCGGATTATTTCCGGTGCTCGCCGATGATTACGAACCGTTGCGCGATGCGCTCGGAAAATTGCAATTGAACGACGCGTCGTTTTTCTATGAGCCGGAAAATTCCGTGGCGCTCGGCTTCGGTTTTCGCTGCGGCTTCCTCGGCCTGCTGCACATGGAAATCGTGCAGGAGCGGCTGGAGCGCGAGTTCGGCATAAACCTTATTACCACTGCGCCGAGCGTGCGCTACCGCATCACGCGTGTGACGGGCGAAGTGATCGAAGTCGACAGCCCTTCGAAATTTCCGAACCCCAGCGACATCGAAAAAATCGAAGAGCCGATCATCTCGGCGATGATCATCACCAATGAGGATTCCATCGGTGGAATTCTGAAGCTCTGCCAGGAAAAACGCGGCACTCAGAAAAAGTTCGAGTACTTGTCGCCGACGCGCGTGATGCTCACTTACGAATTGCCGCTGAACGAAATCGTGCTCGATTTCTACGATCGTCTGAAGTCCACTTCACGCGGCTATGCTTCGCTCGACTATCACCTCGCGGACTACCGGGAATCCGACCTCATTAAGCTGGATGTGCTGGTCGCGGGCGAACCGGTCGATGCGCTGGCGCTGATCATCCATCGCGACTTTGCGACGGAGCGCGGGCGCGATCTGGTGACGCGCTTGCGAAAACTGATTCCGCGGCAAATGTTTGAAGTGCCGATCCAGGCGGCGATTGGCAGCCGCGTCATCGCGCGCGAAACCGTCGCGGCCATCCGCAAAAACGTTCTCGCCAAGTGCTACGGCGGAGACATTTCCCGCAAACGCAAACTCCTCGAAAAACAAAAAGAAGGCAAGCGCCGCATGAAGCGCGTCGGCCAGGTCGACATCCCGCAAGAAGCGTTCCTCGCCGTCCTCAAGGTGGCTTCCTCGTCCGACGACGAGTAGTTGCCTGTGTTCAGTTGTCAGTTTTTGATTGTAAGTTATTCCTCTTTCTTTGCTACTTGCGTAGAAAGTTTGCCGCGGTGGAGCTGGATGGCGACGGCGTCACCAATCTGAACTTGATCCACAGAGCGGAGCAGGTTGCCGGCGGCGTCCGTGGCGATGGCGTAACCGCGTTCCAAAACTTTCAGGGGGCCGCGTTCCTGGAGTTGCAGGGTGAGGCGCTGCCAGCGTTCGCGTTTGGCACGCAGCATGCGCTCGGCGCGTACGCCGAGATCGGCGCTGCGTTTTTCGAGGCGCAGGCGGAAGGCGGCAACCTTCACGCGAAAGTCGAAGGACGCGATGCGCAAGTGCGCGGCGGTGAAGCGCTTGCGCGATTGTTCGAGGCGGGCGCGGAGGCCGAGAGCGAGGCGCGAAGTCATTTCGTCGGCGCGCTGGCGCTGCTGGCGGAGGAGATCGAGCGGACGGCGGAAACCGCGGCGGGCGGAAAGTTCGTGGACGCGGCGGCTCAGCACGAGGATGCGGTAACGCATCTGTTCGGTAAGAGCATCGCGGAGAACAGCAATGTGTTTGTCAAATTCACTGCGCGTTTGAACGACGAGCTCGGCGGCGGCGGATGGCGTGGAGGCTCGAACATCGGCGACGAAATCGGCGATGGTGAAATCGGTTTCGTGGCCGACTCCGGAAATCACGGGAATTTCCGAAGCGAAGATCGCGCGCGCGACGATTTCTTCGTTGAAGGACCACAAATCTTCCATGGAGCCACCGCCGCGCGCGAGGATCAGCACGTCGACCATTTTCTTGGCATTGAAGAATTTCAGCGCTTTGACAATTTCTTCGGCGGAGCCTTCGCCCTGCACGCGCACCGGAAAGACCGTCAGATGCACGTTGGGAAATCGCCGGGTGAGGATGCGTACGACGTCGCGGACGGCAGCGCCCTTGGGTGAAGTGATGATACCGATGCGGCTGGGGAGCATAGGCAACGGCTTTTTGCGCGCTGGATCGAACAGGCCTTCGGCTTCGAGGCGCTTCTTCAATTGCTCGAAGGCGAGTTGCAACGCGCCTTGGCCCACCAGGTCGATCTTCTCGACGTAAATCTGATATTCGCCGCGCTGCTCGTAGACGCTGATGCTGCCGCGCACGGTGACTTGCAAGCCGTCTTCGGGACGGAACTTGATGCCGCGCTGCTGCTTGAAGTAAACGCAGCGGACCTGGGAGCGGTCGTCCTTCAATGTGAAATAGATGTGGCCAGACTGGGCTTCGCGGCAGTTGGATATTTCGCCCTGGACAGAGATATCGGTGAAGTTTTTTGCGATGAGGTCGCGGATCTTGCCGGTCAGTTCGCTGACGGTCCAGGTCTTGCGGTCAGGCATGAGGTTGAAGGTGAGTTGTTCCGTCATGGCTGAGGGCTTCGAGAGAGAGAGAATGAGGTAAGGAAACAAGGAAGTAAAGAGGCAAGGAAAGGGCGCTTAGCGGACCCTTTGCGGACTGAGCTCAGGGCGAGCCGAAATTGGGGGGCACACACCACCCCCGTGGTTTTTGTAAGTGTTGCCGATAAAGAAGTTAGCCCCACAGTAAGTCTTTTGTTTGCAACACTTGCGCGGGGATCCATAAGTGTTGCAGTTAAAGGACTTACGCAAACGAAAGGTAGGCGCTGAGGTAACTTAGTGCGGCCGAATGAACTTGAAGGAGTTTGAAGGACTACCTGGCGGGCGAGACGAGTTTGCGGCTCTAAAATCAAAGACCATTATGGTACATCCGTGTAATTTGTCAATAGGTTAATAGTAAGTGGTTTGGGTTCTGTCAGATAGCGCATGGCAGGTCCCATTTTCATGTCCGAAGAACGCGGCAAGAGCCTTGGTAGCGAGCCAAGAGCTGCGAGTTTCGGGCGGTTCTTCAGTTTGCGATTTTGCGACGATGCGCCCAGAATGTCCGTTCGCTCCCCACAAACCCGTTTCCGGGCCTTGAGGGCAGACGGCCGGTTACGCGTGTAGGTTCAATGGATCGGTGCGACACCAACACTCAGTCTACTCGTTGAAGGACCAGGCCGATCCGTTTCGGCGATCCGCTGGAAGTTGGCGCGTTTAAACCGGTGCTTTATCCCGCAGGCCCACGAATAGATAGCCGGCACCTTTGCAGTTCGGGCATTCTTTATTGCGGTAATATCCGATTGCTCGACAGTGCGTACATTCGGTCCAATCCAGCGTGTTGATGGCAATTGCATTGATGCCGCTACAGCGTTTTCCCTCCCTGGTTTTGCAACAATGACCGTTTGCGACCCTCATGTTGTAACCAGCGCCGCCACACTCTGTACAACACGTAACAGGCAGTTCTCGCTTCATTACCTCATGATACGCCAGTGCAGGTGCTTTCACTTGTTCCATACGGGACGCGGCCCGGATCATGGTCGCGTCACCAAGGTTCCAAGCAGACTTACGCCAATACCGAGGAATTGGAATCGAGCACAAAATTGATCGGGCAGATGTCCGGAAACGCGACTTGCCAGATGGGATGAGAAGGCCGGTCTCCAGCGGGATGCGATACGCTCCCCATGTTCGACGTGCTCAAGGCACAGAAAAGGAGACCGGCTATGAAAAAGACTAGCACTGTTCATGTAAATGGAAACATGATTTTCAAAGGACA
>DATDGB010000022.1:0-2562 GCA_036522305.1 Candidatus Acidiferrum sp.
CAAGCAACCGAAGAAACTGGAGGAATTCTATTCGGCGCTTTTTGGCTGGAAGATTTCCGGTGATAACCCACTAGGCTATCGGCAGGTCGACACAGCTAGCAAAGAGGGCATCCACGGTGGCTTCTGGCCGATTTCGGAAAAGGAAGGACATAGCATGGTGCAGCTTTTCATTCGTGTCGATGACGTGAAAGCACATGCAAAAAAGGCAGAATCGTTGGGTGCCCACATTGTGATTCCACCGCAGACGCTGCCCGACGGCGATGAGATGGCTGTAGCGGCAGATCCGGACGGCATCCCATTTGCCATATTTCGCAGCGCCGGAAGTGCACCTCGATAAGATCCGGCAGCGAATTCGCGCGGATTGGATGTGAGTGTTGGTCCAGTCAAGAAACATCGGGAGGGCAGACAAATGAAGATGCGGTTCTTCAAAGCCGTTGGATGCGGGATTCTACTCTTGACCCTTGGCGAAGTTTCGGCGGGACAGCAGCCACCTATTGAAGGGAGGCGGGCTGTCCGGTGTCCGGTGCAACGACGACTTGTCCCAGGAACGACCAACGGGCTTCGGCCAGACTCGCAACGCTGTCTTATTTTCAGCAATTTGCGACCATGAGAATCGGCCCTCGGGATGCAAGGCCAGTAAGGTGTAGTTTGCCCCACGAGGAGTGCAATGAGCAGATTCGGCAGCGACTTACGGCATAGTTTCCGGCTCTTGATCAAGAGCCCGGGATTCACGGCTACTGCTGTTCTGACGCTAGCCCTCGGGATCGGCGCGAGCACCGCAGTCTTTAGCGTTGTGAAAGGCGCGCTCATAGATCCCTGGCCGTATGAGGGCGCCGATCGCATCGTCACAACGCAAGGCGAATTCCCTAAGCTGGGCGCTCAGGACTACGATCTTTGGTCCGTCGCGGAGTTCCAAGACCTGCGCCAGCGCGCTGACATCTTCGACCACGTGATCGCAGGAATTGGCCGCAGGCCAAATCTCGCCGGAGATGGGTATCCGGAGCGCATTGTCGGCGCGGCTATGACGGCTGATGCCTTCTCGATGCTGGGAGTGAGACCAATATTAGGCCGTGTCTTCACTTCTGAGGAAGATCGTCCCGGAGCGGCGAAGGTTGTGGTGATGAGTTATGCGCTCTGGACGCGCCGATTTGGCGGCTCGCCGGACATCGTTGGGAAGGTACTTCGGCTAGACGATCAACTCTATGCGGTGGTAGGCGTCATGCCGCGTGACTTCGTGTGGTGGGACTCGGAATTGTGGTTCCCGCTCGCTCCGGATTTCAGCCACCTGGACCGCACCGATCGAACGATCGTTGTCCAGGCCCGGCTTCGCCGCGGCGTGACACTGCAAGCGGCAGAATCTGCGCTCGAAAGCTCTAGCCGCGAGATGGCCCGCGAATTCCGTGCGCAGGCTCCCGAATATGAGGGCTTTCACATCCATCTCGTGCCGCTTCGCGACGCGGTGCTGAGGAATGTGCGCGAGTCACTGACAATTCTACTCGGCGCGGTCGGGCTCCTGTTGCTGGTGGCATCGGCAAACGTTGCGAACCTCCTACTCACGAAAGCAAACGGACGGCGGCGCGAAATCGCTGTACGTGTCGCGCTCGGCGCAGACCGTAAGGCGATCATGCAACAGCTTCTCACGGAGAGCGCGTTGTTGGCCATGCTCGGCGGGATCGCTGGATGTGCGCTCGCCTATGCTAGTACCGCCGCCATCGTCTCTCTGATTCCCTTCGGATTCATTCCGATCGAAGCGCATGTCCGGCTCAGCACGGGCGTACTTTTCTTCGCAATGGGCTTGTCGCTTATGACAGGCCTGCTGTTCGGGCTGGCGCCGGCCTATCAAATCTTTCGCACCAATCTCCACGACGCTCTGAAGCAGGGAAGCAGCAAGACGACGGGAGATTCGTCGAGCCGCAGGGTGCGGCATATCCTGGCGATGGGAGAAATCGCGCTGGCCTTCGTTGTCGTGTGCGGAGCGGTGGCGCTGACCAGAAGCTTCCATAACCTCGAACGGGAAGACCTCGGCTTTCGTCCCGAGCACGTCACCGCGATGAGGATTGCCCTCCCGCCCGGCCGGTACACAAGCAACGCACAGATCACTCACTTCTTCGGGGAATTGCTGATCCGCGTTCGCCAGCTTCCGGGCATCGAGAACGCCGCATCGGCGACGGACATACCGCTGGGTCCGATTCTAAGCGCGAGGCTCACCATTGACGGGAGTTCGGTTGAAGCGGTGGGGAACGTGCCTGACGCGGACTATGCCGCGGTTTCGTCTGAGTATTTCTCCGCGCTTTCCATCGCGCTAGTGAGCGGGCGGCCGATCTCGTCACAGGACTCGGAAGACTCGGAGCGCGTCGCCGTGATCAATCAAGCGATGGCCAAACAATATTGGCCTCGTGGGAGCCCCCTGGACAAGAGATTCAAGATGGCAGGCGCCGACTCACAATGGATGACGGTCATCGGCGTCGCGCACGATGTTAAGCAGGAGAGCGTCATGCGCGGCACCCGTCAGGCGTTCTTCGTTCCCTTCAAGCAGGACGCGGCGGACAGCCGCGCGATGAC
>DATDGB010000023.1:0-8216 GCA_036522305.1 Candidatus Acidiferrum sp.
CCCGGCATCGGCTACCAAGAGGGAGAGTTTGTGTTCGTCGGGAGAGAGGCGAGGACCAATGGCAACGCCGTTCTCAGTACCCATAAGCTGGAGCTGCCTGCCGTTCCGATCAAACCAATAAAGCTGCGTGCCGGAGACCCCTCCGGCGCGCACTGCCAGGACACCGGTTTGAGAGACGCTGAAGACACCAAAACTTTGCCCGCCGGAAAACATGATGTGGTCCGCGACAGCTTCGGCCCTTCCCTTCAATTGCAGATTTCGGGCATCAAACGGTTGCGCTATTAGGCTGCCATCGCGCCAAAAAAGCAGATAACCCGGTGCCGCATAGGCGGCATTTGAATCTGTGGGCAAAAGGAATTTCGACTCCTGCGAGCCGAGCTTGCCCGCATAAATTCCCGTTTGGTCACCCCGGACCACGAAAAGAAAAGTTTGCCCGTCCGGCAGGAAATAAGGCCAGCGATGGGACGCCTCATGGCGTGATTGATCCAGTTTCGTGACAGCGACGGGTGTGCCGCCCGACTCCGATACTCGATAAAGCGAACTAAAAGTGAAAGGCGCAAAGAGAATTGTGCCGTCAGTGCTCCAGGTCCCGCCCCGACCATACGCTGCTTCACACAAGGTTTCAACGGGCCCGCCAGAAGCGTCGGTCTTCTTCAACTTACCATCGGCAAAGAAACCGATGGATCGCCCATCCGGCGACCAGAACGGCCAAGTGCCGCCTTCTGTGCCGGGAAGCGGCTGCGCGGTTACCGAATCGATGGCTTGGACCCAAAGGTGCTGTTTTCCCGTCTCCTCCGTGGTGCCAAATACGAACCTCCGGCCGTCGGGTGAAACAGTCAACGGGGCTCCCATGATTCCCACCGAAGAGAACGACGTTTTTTGCGGCGGAAGGATATAAGCACGAACCACTCGCTCCGGGGCGGAGGTGCGGCGGACGAACATGATCCCAATGAAAACTGCAACCAGCGTCGCGAGCGCCGCCAGTCCCCAGCCCAACCAAGCTTTTGATCGGAACGGCGCAGCCGATGGCGTGCCAGCCGACGAGCCGGATTGCGCGATCCACTTCAACTCCTGCGCCAAGTCGCGGGCGGTTTGCCAGCGCTCCTCCGGGTCCTTCGCTAGACAGCGCCGTATAGCATGGTCTAGCGCTGGTGGCGTCAGTGGTTTCAGCGCGCCGATGGACTCCGGCTCCTTTTCCAGGATGGCTGAAGCCACACTAAGCTGGCTCTTACCTTGAAACGCCTTCTGACCCGTTAACACTTCGTACAGCACTGCGCCCAGTGAGAAAATGTCGCTCCGCCCATCTATCTCTTTGCTTTCAATTTGCTCCGGCGACATGTACTGAAACGTTCCAACAATCGTCCCTTCCTGCGTCACCGGCGTGCTCAGCGTCGCCGCCGTCAGTGTCATTCCGCCTACTGCACCCGCCGAAGGTTTCGCCAAGCCAAAATCCAGCAGCTTCGCCCCGCTGGCGGTGAGCATAATGTTGCCCGGCTTCAAGTCGCGATGCACAATCCCTGCACGATGCGCTTTGTCCAGCGCATCCGCGATCTGCGCCCCATATTTCAGTACTTGCTCCAGCGGCAGCGGTCCTTTCTCCAGCCGCTTCGCCAGCGTCTCTCCCTCGACGCACTCCATCACTAGATAGTCCACGCCATCCTGCGAACCAATGTCGTGTAGCGTGCAAATGTTGGGATGATTCAGGCTGGAAATCGTCTTGGCTTCTCGTTCAAATCGTTGCTTCCGGGCTATATCCGCCGACATCTCTTTCGGCAGAATCTTGATCGCCACATCCCGCCCCAGCCTCGTGTCCTTCGCCCGGTACACCTCTCCCATCCCGCCTGCCCCTAGCGGCGTGACAATCTCATAAGGTCCTAGCCTTGACCCGGTATTCAGCGGCATGATTGGCCGCGATTATAACGCTGGGAAACGTTTGCGAGGCAACTCCTTTGGAGTTCGCGGATGTATTACGGGCAACTCTGATGTAACGCGATTAGGTAAGGGTTGCCGACCATTCACCCAGAACCCGTCTTTCACTTCCCACATCCCCGTTTGTGGACCGTGACAGGCACAAGTCCTCTTCGCCTACGGTTGGTGAACCAGAGTCGGCAAGCGATACGCCGCTTATGGTTGCCGATGCTCTTACGGAACCATCTTGCCGTGATCGCGCTCGGCGGGGAGCAGGACCTCTAATTAGTTTTGCGTATATCGAGGTGCATTCCGTGTTGCGTGAGGAAGGATTTAATCTCTACGACGGCACTCTGTGTTTCGGGGCTTTCCGGAGGGATGTTTTGCAGGAGAAAGGTGGTTCCAGCCGAGAATTGGGACAACTTGCGCTGCGCTGGCTCCGTGTTTTCGTAGGTGTATTGCGCGACCATAATCTGAACATTCGGAAAACCTGAATTGACGATGGTAATCGAAACAGGCTTATTCCTGGCAGTGTCCACGAACTGCTTCGTTTGCTGTTTTTGGTTTTCTGTCACCGCACTCTGCAACAATCTCCGCTGGTCTTCCTCCGTCAGAAGCCATCCTGCGCCGGTGGCGATGGCGCGAATCAACTCGTCGCCAAGGTAGCGGTCGTCGGTGACCGGGCCGTCGCCGGGAATCCAGAACATATCGTGCTCTCGGCCCATCCATCGCGCGCGCCATTCACTGAGACGCTCAAAGAGGGCGGTTTTCGCCTGAGTATCTCCCACCAGTGCCAAGGCATGCACTGCGCTCAGAACTACGTCATGGTCCGGGTCGAAGAGTGCATCCATGGCGGTTCCCTGAATCTTCGAACTCGGAGTTCGTTGCGCAACATCACGGAGGAGGTACTTATACCATCCAGTGCCATTCCTCGTTGCCAGGGCAGCTTTTAGTGCCTGCTCGCCAGCGTCCGGCTGGACCCGTAACAAATAGGCAATGAGGTTGGGCTCGACCTGACCACCAAGATTCCCGAGCCCGTGTTCGTCAAGAAACGACGCGACAGTACCAGCGATTCCGCTGGATGCATACCGCTGGATCAATCCCGCCGTCGTATCTAGATTTCCGTTCTTCGACTGCAGGTGTTCGCGGAACACGCCATCCATTTCTGGAAGTTCCTTGTCGGGCAAGATCCCTAACAGCCGGCTGGGGAAGTGCGGACTGTCTCTTTGGATGTCGTCAAGAATCACTTCCCGCGCGTCGGCAGGTGAAAGTTCATTCAAGCGCGTCAGCAGAAGATCGCCCTGCAGAGTACCGCAGCTCACCGTGTTATCGGCCTCGGCGCATCGGCGCAGAACGGGCACCATGGTGGGCCCTGCAATGTCGGCCCACCGCGCGGAGAGCAATGTACTCTGCGCTTGCGAGCTCAACTGATCGAAGACTTCGGCGGCGAGCCGTAAGACTTGCGCGCCTCGCGCGGAACCTTCGATTCCTGAGTTTTGAAGACTCTCATTGACGAGCGTGCTGATCGCCGCGATCCTGGCCGGGCCTTTTTTTTCGGCCAGGAGGGCGAAGAGATCGTCATTGATCTGTTTGCGGAACTCCGACTGCCGCTGGTAAAAGTCCGTCTCTCCCTTCTCCTCGAGCACCATCAAGGTGGCCATAGTTTCGACGAACATGGGAGTTACGCTCGCCTGCGGGCTCTCAAGCTTCTGCTGCATGCGGTCCAGGACTAATCGCCGATGACTCACGCCAAGCAGCGAGTAGGTGTAGCCGCAACCCATCGTTTCGTACTCGTCCTCCAGGGCGTCAGCCATGGCGACTTCTGCTTCCGCCGTTCCGAGGGACGTGAGGGTTCGGCAGGCGTTGACGTTAACTCCAGGGCGCTTCTTAAGAGCTTCCAGGGCGGAATCCAACTGCTGTTGCTGCCACTCCGCGTCAGCGGCGAGGATGGTCAAGCCTAGAGGCTTCGAAATTAGCTCGATTACTTGGGGAGGCTCGTTCCACGATCTGCGGGCTACGCTCACTCGGCGGTCTCGGAGCGTCAATACGTATTGGCCGGGCTTGGAAAAACGAACATAGTCACTCAAATACAGGTCGAGCAAGACCGGGTCGTTCCCCAGAGGCCCAATCCCGCGCAATTTCCCACCATCGAACATCCCGATTTTGGATATCGCCCTGCGATAATCCTCCATCGGGTCGCTGGTTCCTTCCTTTGGATTGATCAAGAAATCGTCCTGACTCCCTTGGAGTGCGGGATAGCGGAAAGAGGTATCGACAACGTATTGCTTGTTGGTTGACGTGAAGACCATTTGGAGGGGGATGGGCTCTCCGGTGCGATATTCGGCTCGGCCGTCTTTGGTGCGCACCTCCAGCGAGACTTCCTGCGCGCGCGCGAGTTGCTCAGCCCATAACATGCCCCCAATTGCCGCGACCTGCATCAGCCCCCGGATCGCCGTTCGAATTCTCATTGAACACCACCCTGGCCGTCGAAGGATAACCATCTGAGAATCGACCGTCCGCGTCAACACTCATCTGTCCTGGATGGTTGGCGTGCCTGCAGGGTTGTCCCGTCACTCGTCGCTAGCTGCTGCTCGATGGGGAAATGCTTCTTCAGGTGGAGCACGCATTGTTAGCCCGCACAGTCTGAAACACCTGACCCGTAGCGACCCGTCACCACTCATAGAAATGAATTCCGCTACGCGGTCCAGGAGTCCGGTTGTGGGAAGTTGGAAACCCAGTTGCCCTTCTTGAAGATTGCGGGCGTATCACGGGCAACCCTTCCCTAATCCCTGTAAGGTAAGAGTTGCCGACGATCCAGAAATTATCACACGGAGGGTCGAATCGACCTGCGCAACACGAACATGTTATCCATCGTGCGCTACAGTTCCTTTTCACCATCTAGGTAAGGTGGCGATGCCGATCACAAGGTGGCCGGTGCAGGCTTTTTGGGATGGTCACTATGTTCGATTCAGGAATAGGAAAATCCCAAAAGCGAGCGAAGAGAAGAATCATGACGGACGGCCATGTATAGTAAGTGCTTTGCTGTCAAGCGGTACAGGCGTGTTATTGCTCGGCCGCCGATGTGCGTGGATTCAGGCGGGTTAGTGCGCCAAGGAGGAGGGTATGGCAAATCTTTGGCAAGACTTGCGATTTGCGTTGCGCATCCTGGGGAAAAACCCAGGTTTCACTCTGATTGCGATCCTGACGCTTGCCCTGGGGATTGGAGCCAATACGGCGATCTTCAGCGTGCTCGATTCGGTTCTGCTGCGCTCCCTCCCCGTTTCGCATCCCGAACAACTGGTTATTCTTTCGGATCCAGACTCGCATGGTTCCAACTTTGGAAGTCAAAGCGGCGACCGCGACCTCCTCACTTATTCAGAGTTTGAATACTTTCGGGATCACAACGCGGTCTTCTCAGAAATCTTCGCCGCCGACAGCCAGCTTCCGCAATTGGAAGTCACCATCCCTAATTCGTCGTCGAGCACGGGCGCGCAAAAAGAGTCCGCTCACATCCGCCTTGTCAGCGGAGATTACTTCGCCACCCTTGGAGTCACTCCCGCCGCGGGCAGGTTCTTCTCAAGCGAAGTGGACCGCGCCAAGGGCGGCTCGCCGATCACGGTCCTCAGCTACGCGTTCTGGAAGCAACGCTTTGGTCTCGACCCGCTGGCGCTCGGCAAAACCATACAGATCCGCCAAACCGCATTCCAAATTGTGGGCGTGAGTCCGCCCGGATTCTTTGGAGAGACCGTCGGAGACTTCCCCGATCTTTGGATCCCCATGATGATGCAAGACTCCGTCTACCCGGGACGCGATCTCCTCACGGCCTCGAGAGACTTGACGAACCTGCACATGTGGCTTCAAGTGATGGCCAGGCTGAAGCCCGGTGTTACTCCGGAACAAGCCAAGGCAAGCGTCAATGTCACATTCAAGAGCTTGCTGGAATCCAAGATTGGCACCACGATCTCGGCCGAAGAGCGCCGTCAAGATCTCGATCAGCGGATCAATCTGCAGCGGGCAGCGAGGGGTTCTTCCGTGCTGCGCGAACATTTTGGTGAGCCGCTGAAGATCTTGATGGCCATGGTAGGGTTCGTGCTTCTCATCGCTTGCGCCAACGTAGCGAACCTCCTGCTCGCTCGCGGCGCCTCGCGGCAAAGAGAATTCGCCATGCGCATTGCTATGGGAGCGGGCCGCGCACGCCTGATCAGGCAACTGCTGACGGAGAGCCTCCTCCTCGCAGTATCGGGCGCCGCCGCTGGTTTATTGCTCGCCCATTGGACCGATACGCTTCTGTTGCGCATGGTTTCCGGCGGGACATCCGGACCCCGGAGCATCCATCTCGATCTACAGCCTGACGCGCAAGTGCTCGGTTTCACTTTGGGCGTGACCCTGCTTACTACAATCCTTTTCGGATTAATTCCTTCTTTGTTCTCGACTCGCCTCGATCTCACCCCGGTGCTGAAGTCCACTCGAAGCGTTGTGTTCAGCGAGACGTCGCGCCGCCGATTTCCTGCGGGGAAAATCCTGGTAGTCACTCAGGTGGCCGTTTCCGTGATTCTCCTGGTTTCTGCCGGCCTCTTTGTCCGCAGCCTCTCCAAGCTCGGCGAAGTAAAACTGGGCTACAGCCGCGAAAACCTGCTCCTCTTCCGTGTCGACGCCGGAGCCGCCGGTTACAAAGGCGCGGCGATTCCCCGCTTCCAACTCGATTTGCTCGCGAAGATTTCCGCCATTCCCGGTTTGCGCTGCGCTACCGTTTCCAAAGATGGACTCTTCAGCGGCTCCGAATCAGCGGATCCGATCGCCGTCGAAGGCTATACGCCCAAGGCCGGCGACGAGATGCATTCACGCATGGATCACGTCGGGCCGGGATATTTTTCCACCCTCGGAATTCCCATCTTGATGGGGCGCGAAATTAAAGCCCAGGATACCGCTGGCGGTGTTCGCGCCGGTGTCATAAATCAGACCTTTGCGCACCGCTTCTTTCCCAATACCAATCCCATCGGCATGCACGTCCGCGATACTTATTCCGGCAATCCCGCCGAGATGGTCGTCGTGGGTGTGGTCGCGGACGCGAAATACAATGATTTGAGAGAGAAGGCTATGCCGCGCATTTACGCCCCTCTTGCCAATCCAATGTGGGAAAATCCCGCGGCTTTCTACGAAGTGCGCACGTATGCCGATCCTCAAGGGGTAACTGCGGCGCTTCGGCAAGTTGTCCAGGAAACTGCGCCAATGCTTCCACCCATCGAGGTGCGCACGATGGCGGGGCTGGTCGATGACTCCCTGCAAACCGATCACTTCATCAAGCAACTCGCCACCGCTTTTGGCCTGCTGGCTCTGCTCCTGGCCGCCATCGGCCTTTACGGACTGATGGCCTATACGGTCTCCCGCCGGACGAAGGACATCGGAATTCGCCTGGCGCTGGGCGCGGAGCAAAGGAACGTTCTTTGGCAGATCCTGCGGGAGACGCTGGTGCTCGTGCTGACAGGAATCACTATTGGTGTGCCTTTCGCGCTGGGTGGAACTCACCTGGTGCGCAGCATGCTATTTGGACTTGGCTTCGCGGACCCCGCCGCCATTTTGATGGCCACAACTCTGCTGACAGTAGTCGCTGCGCTTGCCGGGTTTCTGCCCGCGTGGCGCGCTTCTCACGTGGATCCGATGGTCGCGCTACGTTACGAATGATACTTCGCAATTCGACGCTCGAACCATCCCCTTCAGTCGTCTAACTTCCTTGGCGGGCTGTTAGCTGTGATTCTCCGGATTATGCCCTGACGAGCTATGCGGAAGTTATCCCAGTAGACCCCGACCGGATCATTACTTCCGGCTTCGTTCTAGCCGACAATCCGGGAGTTATCGCGTGGTGGCCCGAATCGAAATGCCGAATGGTGCAGGAGTGTTGACGGCTCAAAGGTTCGGGAGTACGCTCCGCCTACTTTCAATGTGGTATTTGCAGAACGCTGATGCTACCGCTCAGCGACGTTATGGATCGGCTGGAGCGGGGCCTGAGGCGCGAAATTGGTGACAAAAAAGGGGCCCTTGGAAATCGCTCGTGATCTCGTCCGCATCGAGTCGATGAACCCGCCGACGACCCTTGGATTCGGGAGGTCTTTAAACTCGTGGAACCTGTCTTGGGGGAGAAGCCCCAGGCGCGCGGCGCGCCTTACTTCACCGACGCCTCCGCACTCAAGCCCGCTTTCGACGGCGCTCCGACGGTGATCCTTGGACCAGGCGAGATGAAGTTGGCGCATCAGACCGACGAGTATTGCGCAGTGGACAAGATCGAAGAGGCCGCGAAAATCTACGAAGCG
>DATDGB010000024.1:0-98523 GCA_036522305.1 Candidatus Acidiferrum sp.
ATTCCGACCATCCGCTGGCCTCGGGCGAAGTAGGCCGTGTCGGCGTGGCGATCTGTTCCGTCCCCGACATGGAGCGCCTGTTCGAGGGCATCCCGCTCAGCCAGGTCTCGACCTCCATGACCATCAATGCCACCGCGGCCATCCTGCTCGCCTTCTACGTGCTGGTAGCCCGCCGCCAAAGCGCCGCTGGCGTCCGCCAACTCTCCGGCACCGTGCAGAACGACATCCTCAAGGAGTACATCGCGCGCGGCACTTACATTTATCCGCCACGCGCCTCCATGCGCATTGTGACCGACCTGTTCGCCTGGGCCGGAAACGAAATCCCCGAGTGGAATACCATTTCGATCAGCGGCTACCACATTCGCGAAGCCGGCTCCACCGCCATCCAGGAAGTCGCCTTCACCCTCGCCGATGGCATCGCTTACGTCCAGGCCGCGCTCGACGCCGGACTCCGCGTCGATGAATTCGCCCCGCAGCTTTCCTTCTTCTTCAACGCCCACAGCGATCTTCTGGAAGAAATCGCCAAATATCGCGCCGCACGCCGCCTCTGGGCAAAAATCATGACCGAACGCTTCGGCGCAAAAGATCCGCGCTCTTTGATGCTGCGCTTCCACGCGCAAACCGCCGGCTCCTCACTCACCGCGCAGCAGCCGGAAAACAACATCGTCCGCGTGGCCATTCAGGCGCTCGCCGCCGTTCTCGGCGGCTGCCAATCTCTTCACACAAATTCCATGGACGAAGCGCTCGCCTTGCCCACTGAAGACGCCGCGCTCATCGCTCTGCGCACCCAGCAAATCCTCGCCAACGAAACCGGCGTCACCAATACCGTCGACCCCGTCGCCGGCTCCTACGCCATCGAGCACCTCACCAATGAAATCGAAAAAGGCGCTGTCGCTTACATTGAGAAATTAGATGCGATGGGCGGAATGTTGCGCGCCATCGAAGCCGGTTACGTCCAGGGAGAAATCCAGAAAGCCGCTTACGAGTTCCAGCGCGCCATCGAGAAAAAAGACCAAATCGTCGTCGGTGTGAACGATTTCATCGCCGAAGAACCGCGCAGCATCCCCACCCTCCGCATCGACGTCGAAATCGAGCGCACCCAAATCGCCCGCCTGAACGCCCTCCGCGCCAAACGCGACTCCTCCCGTGTCAAATCCGCTCTCGCCGAACTCCAGCGCCGCGCCGCCACCACCGAAAATCTTCTCCCCGCCATCCTCGTCGCCGTCGAAGCCTATGCCACCATCGGCGAAATCTCCGACGCCCTCCGCCGCGTCTTCGGCGAATACCAGGAATCTGTAGTCATCTAATTTGGAGTGCGGGAGCTTGCTCCCGCTTTTCCGTCCGCCCATGCTGCCGCACCAAAGAGCAAGCTGTCACCGCACTCGCGCTATAGTATCCTTCCCCTCCAGAAATCTCGGACCACCATGAAACTCATCCTCGCCTCCGCCTCCGTCCGCCGCGCCGAAATCCTCCACGACGCCGGCTTCTCCTTCGCCGTGTTACCTTCCGCCATCGACGAAACGCCCTACTCCGGCGAATCTGCCCACGACCTCGTCCAGCGCCTCGCTTTCGCCAAAGCCGAACTCCTCGCCGCGCGCGCCGTCGGCCCCTCCATCGTCATCGGCGCCGACACCGAAGTCACCCTCGAAGGCCACATCTTCGGCAAGCCCCGCTCCACCGACGACGCCCGCCACATGCTCGAAAAACTTTCCGGCCGCACCCACGCTGTCGTCACCGGCGTCGCCCTCATTCGCCTTCCCGACGCCGAGCGCTTAACCTTCGTCGAGTCCACGCTGGTCCATTTCAACATGCTCTCCGCCGAAGAAATCTCCCGCTACCTCGCCACTGGCGAGCCCCACGACAAGGCCGGCGGTTACGCCATCCAAGGCCACGCCGGTCGCTTCATCCCGCGCATCGAAGGCTGCTATTTCAACGTCGTCGGCCTCCCCCTCGCCCGCCTCCAGCACGCCCTCACCTCGCTGGGCTGGTCCGAAGACTGACTCGCCCCTTTCCGCGCACCCGTTCGTTCACGGCTTACTATTCGCGTGGTTCGGCGTCTCTCCAGAAAGGGCCTTGTCGCGCTGAGGTTTGACGGAGAAATCCATGCCCACGAATCGCTTCCTTGCCAACACCAAGTCTTGCCTGCGTCTGCTCGCCTTGCTTCTGCTTGCCGTTTTCCCCGCGGCTGCCCAGTTTCCCGACAAATTCACCAATCTCAAGGTTTTTCCCAAAGATATTTCCAAGGCCGACTTAATGGCCAACATGCGCCGCTTCGCGTTCGCCTTGGGTGTGCGCTGCCAGCACTGCCACGTGCAGACCCCCGACAACAAATTTGATTTTCCAGCCGATGACAAAGAACCGAAGCGGACCGCCCGCGCCATGCTGCAAATGGTCGCCGCCATCAATCGCGACTATGTCGGCAAGCTGCCAAAAGCGTCTCCCCTCCAGGTCGAATGCGTCACCTGCCACCACGGCTTACCGCAGCCTCGCGCTCTCAACGCCGTTCTCGCCGAAGCCATCGAAAAGCAGGGCATTGACGGTGCCGTCAAGCTCTATCACGATCTTCGCGAAGAGTATTACGGCTCAGGCGAATATGATTTCAGCGAAACGACGCTAAATCAGCTCACGGAATCCCTGCTGGCAAAAAACAAAACAAAAGAAGCGGTAGCCATCATGGAACTTCACTTCGCTTCAAATCATCCCACCACGCTGTGGTCGTATCACATGCTCGCGCAAGCCCACCGTGCCGCCGGCGACCTTGAGAAAACCAAAGACGATTTCCGCAAAGTACTCGAGCTTCATCCTGACGACTCTTGGGCCAAAGAGCAGCTTGAAGCCCTCTCCAAGCCTCAATAAACCGCGCGTTCTTCGTCGGCAAACTCCCGCGGCGGCTTTTACGCAGTCACCCCTCTTTCCGACTTATAATCTCGCCTGTGAGTTCCTCTCCTTCACCGGCCACTCCGGACCTGCACCTCCGCCTCCACTGCGTGAACGTCTACGTCCGCGACCAAGATCGCAGCCTGCGCTTCTATCTCGATCAACTCGGTTTCAACCTAGCCTTCGACGCCCGCCTCCAGTCCGGTGACCGCTGGGTCGCCGTCGCCCCTCCCGATGGCAGCGCTATCCTTTCTCTAGTCGTTCCCAAGCCAAAGTCCCAGGAATACAAGCTCATCGGCCGCTCCACCCAGGTTGTTTTTGTCACCGAGGACGTCGCCGCCAAATTTCACGAGTGGTCCATGCGCGGCGTGCGCTTTCAATACACTCCTCGCCTCAGGCGCATCAAGTACGACCCCATCGCGCAACCCCCGCCTTCTCCCACTCCATCCGTATTGCTCGGAAAAGAGACGCCGATTTGGGGCGGAGTCTTCACCCGCTTCCGCGATGTCGATGGAAATTCTTTTGGCCTAGTGAGCTTCGATGAGGTAACTCACGCCGTCGAAGCCCATCGCCGCGCGATTGTCCAGAAACAAGAATCCGAACGCCGCGCCGCCCAGGAAATCGAAATCGCCAAGCAGGTCCAGGCCCGTCTTTTCCCGCAAACCCAGCCGCCGCTCAAAACCCTGGAATACGCCGGCGTCTGCATCCAAGCCCGCAAAGTCGGTGGCGACTATTACGACTTCCTCGATCTCGGCCAGGAGCGCCTCGGCCTCGTCATCGGGGACATCTCCGGAAAGGGAATCGCTGCCGCCCTCCTGATGGCCAATCTGCAAGCCAATGTGCGCAGCCAGTGCGCCATCGCCCTCGACCAACTGCAACGTCTGATGTGCTCGGTGAACCAGCTCTTCTGTGACAACACTCCGGACGGCTCTTTCGCCACCTTTTTCTTTGCCGAATTTGACGACACCTCTGGCCGCCTGCGCTACGCCAATTGCGGCCATCTGCCCGGTCTTGTGCTACGCAGCGACAGTTCCGTCGAGCGCCTCGACGCCACCGCCACTGTGCTGGGAATCTTCAAGAATTGGGATTGCGAAATTGCAGAATGCCAGCTTCACGCAGGCGACACCCTCGCTCTCTACACCGACGGCATCACCGAAACCTACGACTCCGCCGATGAGCAATTCGGCGAACAGCGCCTCATCGATGCCTTGCAGCGCCATCGCGATTCGTCTTCCCAGTCAGCCCTCGCTGCCATCGTCGACGAAGTCCAGCGCTTCAGTCCTCATGAGCAGCACGACGACATCACCCTCATCATCGCCAAACATTGCGGCAGCGACCAAGCCTCTCGCGCACAACTGTCGTTCTTTGCAAGCCCAAGTCCAGCGGAATGACATCCCGAGCGAACAGGCTTCATTTTTCATGTAAATTCCATTGACAAGCCGGTCACTACTCTGGTACATTACCTCAGTAAAGAAGTGCGCCGCGCCTTCGTTAGAACCTGTTCTTAATGTAGAATCCCCGTCTTTTGGATGTTCGTGTGTCCGCAAGCTTTTGCGGGTAGCCCTTGTTCACGTTTTGTATCAAGGATTAGAGTCCCTAGTGGATTCAGCTAAGATCTTTACAATCAACACTTATAGAAATGTGCCAAAAGAACGCCCCTAACTATCTTTAGAATCAACACTTACAAAAGTGTATCAAAACAAAGGACTTTAAGTTCCTTTAGAATGAACAATTTTTAAAAATAGGGGAGGGGTGAGGCCCATTATCGGTTCTTCCACTGGGACACGACGATCCACTGCCCTGCTTTTCCCCTTTACTGAAAGCTGAGGACGGACCACTGAAAACAAGAAAGAGGCGCCGGGGGGTAACCGGAGCGCCTCTCTTGTTCGCGGGGTGGAGGAAACTTACTTGGACTTGGGCTTAGCGTCCGGCTGCGTCTTGGCGTTGTGCTTCTTGTTGTAAATGTTCTTGGACGCTGCGTTCTGTTCCTTATTCACTTGCGCCTTTTCGCCGGTGGTCAGCTTTCCGCCATTGGCCGCGCGGTCCGCTTTCACCTGTTGGTTGATGCCCTTTTGCTGGTTCTCGGCCTTCGCAGCCTCGCCGGCGGTCATTTGCCCGCTCTTGATGCCTTGGGCGATGCGGTCCTGCTGGTTTTCGCGGCGCTGGTCCACTTTGTTATTTCCATAGTGCTGCGTGTTGGCGTTGTGCTTGTCCGCATAGATCTGCTTGGAAACACCGTTCTGCTGTTTGTTGATCTGCGTCTTCTCGGCAGCGGTCAGCTTACCGCCGTTGGCCGCGCGGTCCGCTTTCGTTTCGCCGTTGATGGCCGCTTCCTTGGTTTCCAGGTTGGCGGTTTCACCGGCAGTCAACTGGCCGCTCTTCACGCCCTGCGCGATGCGGTCCTGCTGATTTTCCTTGCGCTGCGCCACCGTCGGCTTCGGCGCTGGCGTTGTCGCCGGTGCCGGTGTAGTCGTTGTGCTTCCGCTCGAAGATTGCGTGCCGGAAGACGATTGATCCTGCGCCATAGCCACGCTGCCCAACATCAACACCGTAACGGGCAAGGCGCTCCACTTCATCGAGGTGAATTTCATGGTTCTCTCCTATTGAATAATTTCGAAGATTGCAATTCCCGGGTCGCCCTGTATAACCCGAGTCTGAAGTGGAAGTTTTGCTGTGACTACTGGCCGAAAGTTCAGGTTTTCGCATTGGATAAGCCTTTTCCGCTACTCTTTGGACACAATTCTGGAGTGCGGGAGCTGGTTCCCGCTTTTCCTTCGGCTTACCACAAGAGATGGATTCGTGCCTCCGTAGGGGCGGGGCTCTGCCCCTCCCGTCGCTCTGATCGGCAAGATTCTTCTAATTCCCCGCACAAAAATAAAAAGGGCCCCAACCAAGTCGGGGCCCAATTCCAATCTCCTCTGAACTCCTGCTCTTCGCCGCCGCTACTTCTTCTCTTCCGCTGGCTTCTCCGTCGGCGTGGGAGCCGCCGTCTGTGCCGGCGCGGCCGACGACTGCGAGTTGCCGTGCATGCCTTCTTTGAATCCGCGCACGCCTTCGCCGAGTCCGCGCATCAATTCGGGAATCTTCCGCCCGCCAAATAGGATCAGCACCACGACCAGAATAATCAGCCAGTGCATTGGGAATTCCATGTTGCCTCCTGCATCTACCAACCGAACTTCAGCATGCAAACCGGGCTAGGCCGCCGCTGCCGACTGGCAGGAATCTAAAGTATAACACGCTCATCCCCGGCGCGGCGTGTCACCCGCTCACGGTCCAGGTATTCGAGCAAGGGGATGGCGTACTTCCGGGTGATTCCGGTTAACTCCTTGAAAAGGGGCACGCTTATTCGGTCGCCCTTGGCTTTTTTGTAGACCGCCAGCTGCTCTTTCAAATGGGCCAGCGCTTGGCAGTGAAAAACCAGCTCCGGCGAGACGCGCACCAGGCTTTTCTCGCGCAAAAGAATCTGCAAAAGTTTCTCGGCGCGCTTGGATTCGACCGCAAGTTTTGCCAACACCTCTTTCACTGTTGGCACCGCCAAACCCGCGGAAGCAAACGCTGCCTCGATCTGTTCCTTAGCTTTGGCTTCTTCGGGAAGCAGGGCAATTTCGGATCCGGCCTTCTTTACCAGTTCGCCCGGCGCATCCAATTTCTTTTGCGCCACCAGTTCCTCGAGCGCGGCCCGAAAAGTTTCGCTGCGCACGCGCTTTCCCAGGCTGGCGCGCAAATCCTCGCGCAAGATTCCCGGTAGCAAAGGATTTTCTTTTTGAAATCGTTCCACTTTGTCGACAATTTTCTTGCGCACATCTTCAAATAACTTCTCAGAGACAAGCAGCAGCGGTTCGCTCGACACGATTTTTACGCGCGCCGTTCCGCGAAGTTTTTCCAGCGCTTCCTGAATTTCGGTTTCCATCCATCCCGTTCGCGCGATGATTTCCTCATAACCAAGTCCCAGCAGCGCACGCTCCGCCATCGCCGCCAGTATTTCTTCGTGGTTTCCGCGCTCGAGCGTTTCAAGAAACGCCGCGCGTCCCGTGTCGCGCAGCATCGGACGCCGCGCCAGCGCATCCAGCACTGCTCCGCCGCCAATCGTCACCACCGGCGAAAACTGCCGCACGATAAAACGATCGCCTGGCAGCACCAAGACTTCGTCCTGCAATTTTAAATTCGCCAGCGCGCTTCCCCCCGGCGGCAATTCCTTCTCGCCGTGAAAAAATACTTCGGCGATCGTCTCCGCTGTTCCCGCATGAAAATGCACGCGCGAGCCTTGCTTCATTTTTCTCGCTAAAGGCAGCGACTCCAGCCGCACATCAATTCTTCGCGTCTTGCGGAATTTTCCCGGCGTCGCCAGCACCATGCCGCGCTTCAGCGCGGTGTGTTCGATTCCGGCCAGATTCACCGCCGTGCGCTGCCCCGGCATCGCTCGTTCCACGGATTTTCCGCCGGATTGCACGCCGCGCACGCGCAGCCGCTCGCCGCTCGGAAACAATTCCACTCCATCACCAGGGCCAACAGTTCCAGAGATCAGCGTGCCTGTTACGACGGAACCGAAACCCTTCATCGCGAACGCGCGATCGATTGGTAGCCGGAAGTATCGCGCGGAGTCTTTGACGCTTGCGTTTGCCGCTGCCTCAGTCAACGCTTTTTTTAGTTCTACGAGTCCTGCTCTCGTTTTTGCGCTTACGGAAACAATCGGAGCTTCTTCCAGAAACGATCCGCGCAGGAATTCCTCCGCTTCCATGCGCACCAGTTCCAGCGTGTCGCCGTCCACCATATCGCTCTTTGTCAGCGCCACCACTCCACGTTTCACGCCCAGCAACCGGCAAATATCGAAATGCTCACGCGTCTGCGGCTTGATGGATTCATCCGCGGCAATCACCAGCAACAACACATCGATTCCCGCTGCACCTGCGAGCATGTTGCTGACAAACCGCTCGTGTCCCGGTACATCGACAAAACCGAAGCGCACGCCATTTTCTTCCAGGAAAGCGAAGCCTAGATCGATGGTGATTCCGCGGCGCTTTTCTTCGGCGAGCCGATCCGGGTGCGTGCCGGTCAGCGCTTCGACGAGCGTAGATTTGCCGTGGTCGATGTGCCCGGCCGTGCCGACAATGACGCTCTTCATCGCAGTGAACATATTGGAATGGGCGGAAATTCTTCTGCCGCTTTGGATGCTACTGGAGGAGAGAATCGTGGGTCAAACTGCGGAAGCTACTTCGCCGCGCCGATTTCTTCGACGATCGATTGTGCGGCGGCTCGCGGATCAGCCGCGGCGATGATCGGTCTGCCAACAACCAGGAAATCGGCGCCGGCGCGAATCGCTTCGGTGGGCGTCGCTTTCCGCGATTGGTCTTCGGATTTGGGTTCCACCGTGGAGTCCTTGGGACGAACGCCGGGCGTTACGATCAGAAAATCACGGCCGCAAGCTTTGCGAATCGCGCGCGCTTCCTGCACGGAAGCTACGACGCCGTCGACACCCACCCGTTTGGCAAGTTGTGCGAGTTTCACCACGCGCAGTTTCGGCGCGCCCGAGATGCCTACTTCCTTCATCGACTTCTGGTCCATGCTCGTCAGAACCGTCACGGCCAACAAGCGCGGCCGGTCTGCTCCCATGGGCACGCCGGCGCTGATGGCTTGTACCGCCGCTTCAAGCATAGCCTTGCCGCCGAGTGCGTGTACGTTGACGAGCTGCACTCCCGTCATCGCCGCGGATGAAAGCACGGCGCCGGCAACGGTATTGGGGATGTCATGGAATTTCAGGTCGAGGAAAATGCCCGGGCCGAGAGCTGAGATTTCCTTGACGGCGGCGGGACCAGCGGCGGTAAAGAGCTGATTGCCGATCTTGAACATGCCCACAAGATCGGCAATCTGCTTCGCGAATTTCAGCGCCGTGGATAGAGAATCAAAATCAAGCGCGACGATCAGGCTACTGCGGGGATGGGCGTCAAAGGTCGTCGTGGTCATAGTCGACCCCGACTCCTTCGGGGTCAGTGTTTCTCGGGTAGTGCCATCAGCTCGAGCCGAACCTGGCTCACGCCGGAATGGATCAAGCCGATTTTCCGGGCGACACGATAGGATACATCAATTTCGCGCCCTTCTTGATAGGGACCCCGGTCATTGATACGTACTATCTCGAACTTGCCGTTCCGGGGGTTCACGACCCGGACCACGGAGCCAAAGGGAAGGTTAGGGTGTGCCGCCGTGAGGGCTTCGGAGTCGAAGCGCTCGCCATTGGCGGTTTTGCGTCCGTTGAACCCGGGGCCATACCAACTGGAATTGCCCACCCAGGTCTTGATCGGCTTCACGGGTTGATTCAGATGCGCTACGAGGGGTGCTTCCATCCCCGGTGCAATGAGGAACATCAGGAGAACCCAGCGCAGTGCAGCCCAGCTCATGAAAAGTCGATGTCTCATAGTGTGTTCTTTGTGCTACTAAGAACAAGAAAAGTGTAGCGAAAAGGAGTCATTATGTCAACCATTTTCGGCTACGAATTTGTCTCTTATCTCACTCAAAGTAAACAGTTTAGCTCGTAATAGGACCTTCGTAAGGGTGTCGGAAAGTCGCTGACTGGCCCGAGGGTCAGTAAAGCTGGCCGTCCCGACCTGTACCGCCGAAGCGCCTACGGCGAGGTAATCAAGCACGTCTTCGACCGACTCGATGCCTCCCAGACCTATAATTGGTGTCTTGACGGCCTTCTTCGTTTCCCAGACGAGCCTCAAAGTAATAGGTTTGATTGCCGGACCGGATAGACCACCCGTCGGGTTCCCCAGCCTGGACTTTCCGGTGCGGGAATCTAGGGCCATGGCGGGATAGGTGTTTGCGACGGTCAGGGCGTCGGCCCCAGCCTCCTCGGCCGCTCGGGCGATAAGTCCAATGTCTGTAACAAGAGGGGAGAGTTTGACCCAGAGCGGGCGCTTTGCGGCAGCCTTCCGGGCGGCGGTGACGACCTCAGCGACGCAAGAAGGGTCGCTGCCGAATTGCATACCCCCCTTTTTGACGTTGGGGCAGGAGACATTGAGCTCGTAGGCGGCAAGCCCCTCGGCATCCTCCAAGACCCGGATGACCTCAACGTAGTCCTCGATGGTGTAGCCAAAGACGTTGGCGATGACCGCCGTATCGAATTTTCGCAGTACCGGGAGTTTTTCGGCAACGAAGGCCCGGACGCCTACGTTTTGGAGCCCGACGGCATTGAGCATCCCGGACGGGGTGGGGTAGAGGCGGGGGGCGGGGGCGCCTTCGATGGGTTCGCGGGACAGGCCCTTGGTGACGAAGCCTCCGAGGCGGTTCAGGTCAACAAGGTGGGCAAATTCGAGGCCGTAGCCGAAGGTTCCACTAGCAGCAAGAATAGGATTCCGCAGGCGCAACGCGCCAATTTTTACGCTGAGATCAACAACGCCAGCGGAACTCACTTCGTGCAAGAGGATATCACGAAGCCCTTTCTCCCCGCCGCAAAATCTGGCGATCAGTCTCTTTCCGGCTTCCCGAGTTCACAAGCCTTAGCTTTAGGAAGGGCTTCAGAGCAAATGAGCGGTTTCCATTACATGGGATTCCCTTTTAGAATTGGTCTACCATTTCAATCTCGCGGGCTACGAAGACAAACTTGCTTGAAATCATTTTGAACAATCCGGAATCTGGCTGGGCTTATGCCTGCCTCAGTGACGGTTGCAAAGAGATGGTGCTAACTGCCCCTTACTCACCCGTCGATGGACTGCGCGACCTTGTCGACGCCGTCCAGAGCTTGCAAAGCACCCAGACGTCGGATTGCTGCTGGTTTCAAGAGCCAGGGGAACTGCACTGGAGTTTGCGTCGAAGTGACAAAGAGCTGGTACTAGAAATTCTGAGTTTTCCCGACATCAACTATCCTGGCCATCATCGTGGAGAAGGGGTCTCCGTGTTTAAGGCTGGCACGAAATGGTTGACTTTTGCTAGCCAGCTGTTGGTATCCCTCCAATCAATAAAGACCAACCTAGGGCTTGAGGGCTACGAACGAGCCTGGCGACATCCCTTTCCGAAAGAAGCGTATGAAAAACTCCAGAGTGCAATTCAGAATGAAACTTAGTTTTCTCGATTCATGAGAGATGTGAATATCGGAAATTCATCGGCAATGCGAGATCCGAGGCTTCTAATTGGGGCACGCACACAACATTTTTGAAGGCCGAAGGTAGTGTCAGGGATTAGTGTCTGAAGTCGGCGTCGGGGCAGATTTTGGCCGCGCGGGCTGAGATAGCGCACGGGGCTCGGCTGGTTTTCTCAGGGCTTCGGCGAGGACGTGGCCGTCGCGGGAGGCGAGGGTGATGCCGCAGAGGGCGGCGAAGGTTGGGGCTATGTCGGCGGGCGTGATGGGTTGGAAATATTGGCCGGGTTGGATGCCGAAGCCCATCAGCAGGACGGGGACGTGCTGGTCGTAGTTGTAGGGGACGCCGTGGCCGGTGCCGTAGGAGCGCGTTTTTCCAGCAGGAGTGCCGTCCATGAGCCAGTAGGGCTTTGGAAGAATGAATAGATCGCCGCTGCGGCCAGGGAAATAACTGTTTGCGAAGGCGCGGAGCGTGGAACTTTGCGTGGCGGGGCGATCGCGCAATTCTTCGGCGCGATAGACGGCGGCGATGCCGGGCTGCGCCAGCGCGGCATCCAGTACGGCTTGCATTGCGGCGTGGTCGTGCTGCAATTTTTCGTAAACGCCGGGGACAAAATAAATGTCGCTGCCGGTGATGCGCGCTACCGCTGGCTTTGCAAAGTTGAAAGATTCGAGAGCTTTCTCGATGCGGTCCTGCACTTCTGGGAGATGGAGAACGCCCGCGTCGGCGCCAGTAGTTTGCATGTCCTCGGGAATGGGCACGACGCCGTGGTCCGCGCTGAGCGCGACGACGTAGTTTCCGCGACCGACTTTCTCGTCGAGATGCGCGAAAAGATTGCCGAGATCCTTGTCCAGCCGCGCCAGAATGTCCTGGATTTCGCGGCTGCGGGGACCAAACTCGTGGCCGACGTAATCGACTGGAGAGTAGCCGATAGCAAGAAGATCGGTCCCGGTGGAATTGCCAAGCTTCAGGGCGTCCACGGCTTCTTCGGCGAGCGCGGTCAAGGCCGTGTCGGCGTACGGGCTGGAAGCCCATTGTTCATAATAAGCGCTGTCCGGCTCACTAACGCTCGATTTTCCGCGGAGGGCATGGGGAAAGGTGAGCTCCCAACCGGCGGGAGGGACGGCGCCGAGAGCTTTTTCACCGTACCAATAGGCGCTCTCCGGGAGGGAAAGAGACCACGTCTTGCCGAAGTCTGATTTTGCCTGGTGAGCCTTTGCGGGATCTTCCAGGAAAGGCAACGTGCCGTACGGCGTTGAGGTGACCCACGCGCCGCCGTCGAACCAGGTGGCGGCATCGGCTTTGTGGCCGGCCATGGTGAGGGCAGCGCGGGCTTTCAGAGAAAACGTCACGATGCGCGTTGCGCCGCTGGTCTGAAATTTCAATTCTTCGGCAAACGAGGGTACAGCCATGCGCCAAGCGGTGTCTGCGCCTTTGGGGCTTGCTCCTGCATAGCCGATGTTCTTTACGTTGGGATCTGGATCGGAGGTACAAGTCACCATTTTCTGTTCTTTCCGGTCCCACCAGGCGTTGGCGACCATGCCGTGAGTGGCGGGAAACGCTCCAGTGGAGATGGTGGAGTGGCCGACGCAGGTTTCCGTGGCAGCGTAAGGATAGGCGGCATCGCGGAACCAGGCGCCTTCATCTACGAGGCGCTTGAGTCCGCCGGTCCATTGCAGGAGGAATTTGTCCACGTAGTCGGCGCGCATCTGGTCGACCACGAGGAGGACGACGAGCTTGGGCTTGGCGGACGTTGGCGACGCCTTTGAAGCTACCGCGCGTGGCGGCGGGGCTTGGGCCGCGATTATTTGCACCAATAAAATGCTGCCCGCGAGAAATATCGCCGCCGCAAACGTCTCGCGTTGCAAAAAGGAACGCTTCCACCGGAGTGTTTTCGGAAACATGGCCAAGACCGCCTCCCAAATCCGCCCAAGAGTCTACTACGGCCCCATTACAGTGCGCTGGTCGCGGACTGGATTGACCGGGGCGCGGCCAGGGATGATACGATACCCCGACCATGCGCATCGTTGAAAAAGCACAATTGATGTCGGCGCCGGAGATTGATCGGACACTGCAACGGCTGGCGCACGAAATTGTGGAAAGAAGCGGCGGAACGAAAAACCTGGCGTTGATCGGGATCGTGCGGCGCGGCGTACCGCTGGCGCAGCGCATCGCCCAGGCCATGCGCGGGATCGACGGGGTCGAAATTCCCGTCGGTGTGTTGGACATTACCTTATACCGCGACGATCTATCGAAGGTGGCGCCGATGGCGGTCTTGCGCTCCTCGGACATTCCCTTTGGCGTCGATAATATGGACCTGGTGCTGATCGACGACGTGCTTTACACCGGGAGGACGATTCGCGCGGGGATGAACGGACTGTTTGACCTGGGGCGGCCGAAGCGCGTGTCGCTCTGCGTGCTGATCGACCGCGGGCATCGCGAAATGCCGATCGAGGCGCAATACACAGGGCGCACGGTGCAGACCAGCGACACGGAAATTATTGAAGTGCGGCTGCGGGAGATCGACAAGGAAGAGCGTGTGGTGCTGGTCGATCGAGTGGAGTAGTTTTGGAGATTTTTCTGGAATTGCGTGGTTCCACATCCGAGAAGGGACATTGAGTTACAACTTCCGCGATTTGCTGGCCCTCGAACCGCTCACCGCGGACGAATTGAGCTTTTTACTCGATCAAAGCAAGCCCTTTCAGGCCATCCAGAAAAATCCGCTGAAAAAACTGGCGACGTTGCGCGGGAAAACCGTGGCGCTGGCGTTTTTCGAAACGTCGACGCGCACGCGCATCAGCTTTGGAGCGGCGGCTTCGCGGCTCGGCGCGGATCAGATGAATTTGCAAGCGGAGGCGTCCAGCCTGAAAAAGGGCGAGACGCTGCTGGACACGGTGTTCAATTTGAATGCGATGAAGCCGGACTGTCTGGTGATGCGGCATGCGGCTTCCGGCGCGGCGAACTACGTGGCGCGGCATCTGGACATTCCGGTGGTGAACGCAGGCGACGGCACGCACGAGCATCCTTCGCAAGGATTGCTGGATGCGCTGACGATTCGCGACCGGCTGGGAACGATCAAAAATTTAAACGTGACGATCCTGGGTGACATCCTGCACAGCCGCGTGGCGCGTTCGAATATTCATCTGCTGGGAAAATTCGGATGCAAATTTACTTTGTGCGGACCGGCGATGTGGGTTCCGCGCGAGTTGGAGAAAATCGCGCCGGGGACACCGATTCGCTGCGTCTACCGGATGGAAGAGGCCCTGGAAGGCGCGGACGTGATTATTATGCTGCGGGTGCAGACAGAGCGGCTGAATGATCCGCCGCTTTCCGCGGACGATTATATTTTGCTGTATCAGCTGAACGCAGAGAGGCTGCGGAGGGCGAGCGGGAATGCGATCGTGCTGCATCCTGGGCCGATGAACCGCGGGATTGAGATCACGCCGGAAGTGGCAGACGGGCCGCAGTCGTGCGTACTGGAGCAGGTAACCAACGGAGTGGCGGTTCGCATGGCGATTTTGTATCTGTTGATCAGCGGCGCTACGGAGACGGATGCGCATCCGGCGCTGGAAGTAAAGTCGAAGGAATCGGCGAATGCTACTGATTAAGAACGGGCGGGTGATCGATCCGGCGTCGAAGACGGATGCGACGCTCGACGTGTTGCTGGATGGGGAGAAGATCAAAGAGGTTGAGCCAGCGGGGAAGGTTGCAGCGCCCCAGGGCACGGAAGTTTTTGACGCCAGCGGGTTGATCGTCGCTCCAGGGTTCATCGATCTTCATGTGCACTTGCGCGAGCCAGGGCAGGAATCTTCGGAAACCATCAAGACGGGTACGCGGGCGGCGGCGCGTGGCGGATTCACGGCGGTTTGCTGCATGCCAAATACGAAACCGGTGAATGACAACGCGTCGGTGACACGATTCATTGTGGACCGCGCGAAAGTCGGCGGCAGCGTCCGTGTGTGGCCGATTGGCGCGGCCTCGGTGGGGAGCAAGGGCGAAGCGATTGCGGAAATCGCGGCGATGAAAGAAGCGGGAATCGTGGCGGTTTCCGATGACGGAAAACCGATCGCGACGGCGAAGCTGGCGCGGCAGGTGATGGATTATTGCCGGTCGCTGGATTTGCCTGTGATCGAACATTCGGAAGACGTTTCGCTGGCTGCCGGGGCGGTAATGCGCGAGGGAGTGACTTCGACGCGGCTGGGATTGCGCGGGATGCCGGCGGCGGCGGAGTCGGTTTGCGTGGCGCGCGATGTGCAACTTGCGGAATTGACCGGGGCGCGGCTGCATGTGGCGCATCTTTCGGCGAAGGCGTCGCTAGAGCAGGTGCGCTGGGCGAAGTCGCGCGGGCTAAAGGTGAGTTGCGAAGTGACGCCGCATCATTTCACGTTGATTGATGAGGACGTGGAGTACGATTCGAAATTCAAGATGAATCCGCCGCTGGCCGGGCGGGAAGACCGCGAAGCGCTACTGGCGGGATTGGCGGACGGAACGGTGGATGCGATTGCGACAGATCATGCACCTCATGAGCCGGCGCTGAAAGATGTGGAGTTCGATCGCGCGCCGTTTGGGATTTTGGGATTTGAGACGGCGCTGCCGCTAGCGCTCGAACAATTGGTGCAAAGCGGGCGAATTTCGTTGATGCGCATGGTGGAGCTGTTCACGATGGGTCCGGCGCATGTGCTGGGCATCGAACGCAAGATCGCTGCGGGCCAGCCAGCCGACCTGACCATTTTTTCTATGAATCATCCTTGGACCTACCGCGTGAAGGAATCGCCGAGCAAATCCCGTAATTCCCCGTTCGATGGCCGCGCATTCAAAGGCGCAGCGGTTGCCACCATCGTTGCCGGCCGGGTCGTCTACAAACAGTAAGAAACGAAACGCGGAGACACAGAGAACGCAGAGCACTGCCTGCTAGACGCAGACAGGTGTGCTGAGTTGTCAGTGGGCGGTGGGTTCGGCGGCGGGGTGCATGCCGTGTTGGGGAACTTCGTGGATGCCGCGGGCGGGAGGCTCGATGCGCTGGCGGAAGAAATGATCCAGCGGCAGACGGCCTTTTCCGACGGCGTAGGCTTTCTCGATGGCTTTGGTTACATAGACCTTGGCGAGCGTGGCGGCTTCAAGTAAGCCCCGACCGGCTGCTAGTTGCGCGGTCAGCGCCGAAGCAAAAGTGCAGCCGGTTCCGTGAAGATGGTCTTCGTTTGTTTTCTCACCGGCTAGCGAAACCAAATCTGTACCATCGAAAAGCACGTCCGTGGTGCGCTCCATGTGGCCGCCCTTGACGATCACCGCGCGGGCGCCCATCTCGACGATCTTGCGCGCGGCCGCTTCCATGCCCGCCACGTCCTTGATGGAGAGGCCGGTCAGGACTTCAGCTTCGGGAACATTCGGGGTAATGACGCTGGCGCGCTTCAAGAGTTCGGTGGCAAGAAATTTTATGCCGGCGGCATCGAGGAGTTCCGCGCCGCTGGAGGACTTCATCACCGGGTCGTGCACGATGTGCGCAAATTTGTGCGCATCGAGGAATTCCGCAACCACAACGGCGTTGCCGCGGTTGCCGAGCATTCCGATTTTCACCGCGACGATCTCGCAATCCTTGGCCAGCACATCAAGTTGCGCGCGCAGTTCCGCGCTCGGCGTATTGTGAACGGTTTCGACGCCTTGCGTATTTTGCACCGTGAGCGAAGTGATGGCGGCGACGCCGTAGCAGCCGTGCGCGGCGAACGTTTTCAAATCGGCGGCGGTGCCGGCGCCGCAGGACGGGTCGAAACCCGCAATGGATAGCAGGATGGGCGGCGCTGGGTGGCCGTGTCCGTTCGTGCTCATCGTCTATTTTTGCTCCAACGACGAAAATAGCCGATCGCGTCAGCGAGACGCACCGGCACCTGCGAATGTACGCGCGCTGTTACCCCAACGCAAGAAAAAACTTGATGATATTCTTGTTGGACCAGACCAAGGAGGCTAGCTGCGGCGGTCCGGTTCCATCATTTATTGCATTCTGGAATAACTCTATGAACTTTGCGCCGCGCGTTTTCCCACTGCTAACCTTTCTAATCGTTTCACCTTTCCTTTTTCTCCGGGCGCAGACGAACAAGCTGCATGACGTGGCGGAACAGCTCCGCGGCATCGATACGGGGGGCAAACGAAATCCGTCCGGCGATGTGCCGCCTGCCGCACAAAAACTGCTTCCCCAATTCAAGGCGGGGCTGCGGGAGATCATCGGCCGAACCCTAAACGATCATTTTTCTTCCTCACCCGAATCGCTGCATAAACTGATCCTCGTGGACCTGAAGAAGGCAGGCATCGAGGCTTTGAATCCAGCTCAGCGAGAGGGGTATTACACGGCGGATGGGGACGATTTCGGCAATCTCTATGATGTGACGGTGCGCCAGCCGGCGCGACATCCGGATTTGATGGCAGTGGTCACCAACTTGACGATCCCGTGCGGCAGCGATGCGTCTCTCAATCTGTATCGCCGGAATGGAACGGCGTGGCAACTGATTCTGGTGGAGGAATCCAACGGATATAAGGATATCAGCGGGGGCCAGGGCTCCTTCCAATTTGCCGTCTCCCCGCCGGACGCTGAAGGCAATTGGTATGTCGTCGCTGCCGATGTGAATCCATGGTGCAGTTCGAATTGGCAGCAACTCCGCTACAAGGTTTTGCGCCCAGGCGAGGATGCCAATCACCCCGCGGTGCTGCTTGATGAACATGCCAGCATTTATCTGGGGACGGACCTGCCTTACCGGCTGACCCTTAGTCCCCAAGGCTTCGAACTCCACATCGTGGCCGCGCAGGGTCTCGATGACAGCATCCTCACGCGCGAGCATGTCAGGAATTATGAGGTGAGCGGAAATCAGGTCACGCGCATCCCGCCACTGGCATTGGCGCCTGAAGACTTCCTCGACGAATGGGTCGGTCTGAAGTGGGAAGACGCCGCTACTTGGACTGCGAGTGTGGATGCAACAAAAATTCAGCACTGGCATGACCGGTTGAGCCGTGAAAGCCGCGAGAAGATCGATACGGAATTCGATTTCGTCCAGCTTTGCAAGGGCTCAGAGAAAACAGCGAAGTGGCAAATTGGATTGCAGTTGGAAGGAGCCGGCGAACATGACCTGCCGGGAGACGTGCCGGCCGAACTTTTTTTCACTATATCGAAGCGCGAAAGCGCGTTTTATGTGGAAAGTGTGGATACGCAGCGCCCGCCGGGCTGCCCTGGCAATACTCTGCCGCGTGGAGCGAGAGAAGCGCTTCCCTAAGTTACGGCCTCGCGGCCTTGCTGTGGGCGCCAGATTACGACATCACGGGAATAGGCCCCGGACGAGGGTGGCTTCGGAGACGCGGCCGACGGCGAGAATCATCGCGCCGGCGCGCGGGGGAACGTGATGCTTGCGCATGGTGTCCACCATTTCGTGGAAGGCGCGAGTCATGATCTTCTGCAGGCGCGCGTTCACTTCGTCAACGTCCCACATCAGGCCCTCCTGGTTCTGCACCCATTCGAAGTAGCTGACGGTGACGCCGCCGGCATTGGCGAGAATGTCCGGCAGCACGATAACGCCACGGCGCGCGAGAATTTCGTCGGCGTGCGGCGTGGTGGGACCATTGGCAGCTTCGGCGACAATGCGGGCCTTCACGGCTTCGGCGTTGTGCAAGGTGATGACGTTTTCGAGCGCCGCGGGGATGAGGATGTCGCACTTCATGGTTAGGAGTTCGTCGTTGGTGATGCGCGACGCGCCGGGCATGCCCACAACAGTGCCGGAACGCTCCTTGTAGCGAATCGCTTTGATGGGATCGATGCCGCGGGAATTGGTGACGCCGCCGCGAGTGTCGCTGAGCGCCACGATTTTTGCCTTCTTTTCCGCAAATAGCCGCGCCGCCGTCGCGCCGGCATTGCCGAAGCCCTGGATGGCGACGGTTGCGCCGCGCAGCGAAATCTTTTTCATCTTGCAGGCTTCTTCGACGACGTAGAGCAAGCCGCGTGCAGTGGCTTCGCCGCGTCCTTCGGAGCCGCCGATGGAGAGAGGCTTTCCGGTGACCACGCCATGCGCGGAATGGCCGATGGTCATGGCATAGGTGTCCATAATCCAAGCCATGGTCTGCGCGTCGGTGTAAACATCCGGCGCGGGAATGTCCATGGAGGGGCCAATAATCGGCAGAATCTCGCTGGCGTAACGACGCGTCATGCGTTCCAGCTCGCTTTTGGACATGCGCTTGGGGTCGCAGATCACGCCGCCCTTGGCGCCGCCAAACGGAACGTTTACGGCGGCTGTCTTCCAGGTCATCCACATGGCCAACGCTTTGACTTCATCGAGCGTGACGTTGGGGTGATAGCGGATGCCGCCTTTGCCCGGCCCGCGCGACACGTTGTGCTGCACGCGGAACCCGGTGAACACTTTTACCTGGCCGTTGTCCATCTTCGTCGGCAAGGAAACTTCCAGCACGCGCTTGGGCGTGCGCAAAATCTGCCGCAGGCCGGGATCGAGCTTCAGGAATTCGGCTGCCATGTCGAACTGAATCTGCGCGATGCGAAATGGATTCAAGTCCTCGCGGGGGGCGATGCGGGGCACCATGGGAGGTGCGCCGATCTGTCTTGTCGGGGCTGTGGGCTTTGCGACCGTGGCCATTGGCGTCGGTCCTTTCGTCTACGCGATTTGTCTAAGAAACTCTGCTTTCACTTGGCCCAGGTTCAAGATTCACTTTATGGAAATTCGGTCTATCCATTTGCCGCTAACTTCCCGACATTGCCTGCGTATGTGTCGCGACAAGCGGGGGAGCAGAAGTGCACAAGCTCGCCCCCTTCGCGTAGCGGAATGGAAAGCGTCTCGTCCACGTGCGTGCCGCACACCGGATCGCGCACCAACCGGCGTGCAGCGGACGGTGCCGGAATCCCTTCCGCGGAATTCGTAGTTTCCGGTGCTGGAGCCTGGTCATTTCGCAACATGCCGCCGACGATGCGGCGCAAAAGCCGCAAGCCCCAGGAGAGGACCAACAGCCAGAACAGAAATCTCACGATGCGCGCAAGAAAGTTCATCTTATATGAGTGTGTGCCCTAACGGCCTCATTTGCCAAATACCCCATTTGGGCCGTGAGGGGAGTGTATGCAAGGCGAAAAGGGCCCGTCAAACGAAAAGGTGTGATTTCAAGGGGTTGCGAGGCGAATTGTTAGGTGCCTCTTTGGAAAAAATGGCCCTAAATCGTAGATAAAGTGTTTATTTACAATGGGTTAGTCTGGCGATAGGGGGCTAAAGTCAAAATTGGTGCCAAAGCACAATATTTCCAGCGAAAAACGGCGGCAACCCTTACTCGGCTGCCGGAATCCGGTCAATTCCCATGTAGGGACGCAGGATTTCCGGGATCAAGATCGAGCCATCCGCCTGCTGATAATTCTCCACGACGGCGATCCACGTGCGGCCGACGGCAAGTCCGGAGCCGTTCAAGGTGTGAACGAAGTCACTTTTGCCGCCGCCTTTGGGCTTGAAGCGAATGCCGGCGCGGCGGGATTGAAAGGCTTCACAGTTCGAGCAGGATGAGATTTCTCGGAATTCGTTGCTGGAAGGTAGCCACACTTCGAGATCGTACGTTTTGGCGGAAGCAAATCCCATGTCGCCGGTGCAAAGCAGAATGGTGCGATAGTGCAAGCTGAGCTTCTGGAGAATCGTTTCGGCGTTGCGCACCAGGGCTTCGTGTTCTTCGTAGCTTTTCTCCGGGTGCGTGAATTTGAAGAGTTCGACCTTCTGGAATTGGTGCTGGCGCAGGATGCCGCGAGTATCTTTTCCAGCGGCGCCGGCTTCGGACCGGAAACAAGCTGTCCACGCGGTGACGTAGATGGGAAGCTTTTCTTCCGGAATGGTTTCGTCGCGGTAGAGATTGTGCAGCTCGACTTCGGCGGTGGGAGTGAGCCAGAAGTCGGTGTTTTCAATCTTAAAGAGGTCAGCGGCAAATTTCGGCAATTGGCCCGCGCCGGTGAGTGACGCGGAATTCACTAAGAAGGGCGGCAGGATCTCCGTGTAGCCATGCTCGCGCGCGTGCACATCGAGGAAAAAATTTGCGAGGGCGCGCTCCAGGCGGGCTCCCCAGCCTTTGTAAACGGCAAAACGAGCTCCAGTGATTTTTGTGGCGACCGCGAGATCGAGGATGCCGGCGCGTTCGCCGACTTCCCAGTGAGGTTTGGGAGCGAAATCGAATTTCGGGGGCGCTCCCCAGCGGCGGACTTCTTCGTTGTCCGCGGCGCTAGTTCCAACCGGCACTGACGAGTGCGGAATATTCGGAATAGTGAGGAGAAGTTCGCGCTGCGTGGCATCCAGTTCGGCGATGCGTTCGTCGGATTGCTTGATGCGCTCGGAAACCAGCTTCATTTCAGCAATGATCGAGTCGGCGTTCTGCTTGTCCTTTTTCAGGCGTGCAATTTCTTCACTGGCCTTGTTGCGCTGCGCCTTCAGCTGTTCGGTCGCGGTGATGAGTTCGCGGCGCTCCTTGTCAAACTTGCGAAAACCGTCGAGGTCGAGCGCGGCGCCGCGCTTTTTCGCCATTTCGGCGAAAACATCCAGGTGGTCTCTGAAATAGCTCAGGTCATGCATGGAGGTAGAAGGATACCGTAATCCGCACAACCCTTGTAGCGTTGGGTTCCGGGCTGGACTCGCCGGGGAAAATACTACTTCGCGCGCGGCACTTCGCTCATCAATTGGTGAATGTTTCCCTCGGTGTCGCGGAACGCGGCCATCCACAGGTCGTACGTGGGCATCGGGGCAATCAGGCGCGGAGGGGCAAAAATTTGCGCACCCCGTTCGACCAGCTTCTGGTAAGCAGCATTCAGATCGGGCACGCGGAAATAGAGGATGGAGCTGGGATGGTCAAACTCCGCCGTTTCTGCAGGGCCCAGCATCAAGCGCACTCCACCACAGTCAAAGAAAGCCAGATTCGGCACCGTGAAAAGCAGCGGCAGCCCCAGCACATCGCGATAGAATGCCGTGGCGCGCGGCAGGTCGTGAACAATGATGGAGATCTGCCCGATATTCTGGATGCCGAGGTTGGAAGAAGCGGTGCTCATTTCGATTTACCTCCGGGAGCAATTTAGTTAGCATAGCTAACTATATTCTATGACGGCTGTCAAGTCCAAACGTTTGGCGGGCGGGGAAACTTTCGAGACCGCCGACCGGCTGCACTCCGCGGCCATTCACCTGTTGCGGAGGCTGCGGGTACGCGACCGCGAAAGCGGCGTGGGCCCGGCGCAGCTGTCGGCGTTGTCCGTGCTGGTGCTCGGAGGCGGCCCACGCTCGCTTGGCGAACTTGCGGAGGCGGAACAAGTGCGTCCGCCGACCATGAGCCGCATCGTCGCCGGCCTGGTGCGCGCGGGCCTGGTGCGCCGGGGAAAGACAGAAGACGGGCGGCGCGTGCGGCTGGCAGCAACTGCAAAGGGAACCAGGATCCTCCAGGAGGGCCGCTTGCGCCGCGTGGAATCGTTGGCGCAGGCTCTCTCCGCTCTTTCGAAGGAAGACCGGGAGAAGTTGCGCGAGTTGATCGACCATCTCGAAACAGTGATTCGAAATCTATAGCCAGAAACGATGGCCCAGACGACGCGAAGTACGGAGGTACTGGCGAAAATGAACCCAGCGAGCTATCGACGCACAATCTCGGCCGGCGCAAACTGCTCAAGTAGTCGGGAGTTCTTTGGGTTTCCTGGAGCATCAGTGCTCCTGTGCCGCTTTGCTGCTCGCGAGCGCAGCTCAACGGTCTGACAAACCCAACAGACTTCGGACTACTTTCCTCCATCCCACGCCCGAGCGGCCGCTCCCCCCAGCGGCCGCTCACTTTTTTTGGTACACAGTTCGGAAAGGCGAGGAGCGTGTACGTAAACGGTGGTGCAGGCCCTCCCGCGGTTTACCAGCTGGATGCCGCAACAGCTGGACTCCACACTTTTCGATGGGCTACTCAATTGCGTGCGGACAGGGAAGCCAGTCGTGAGTTTTGGAATGGCGAAGAAAACGGCCCTATAGAAATGAAAAAGGGGGCTGGTGCAAGCCCCCTTTTCGTAATTGACGCCCCAAACCGGTAACCGAGTCGAGGATCGGTTCCGGCCACCCCGGGAAGCCAATCTTTTAAGTGAACAACAAGAGAGCAAACGGCATGCCAGCGACGAATGTTCCACGAGAAACTCTCGAGTTGACTGAAAGCACGGCAGTTAGCAATGGGGACGGCTTGGAACGAACGATGTTACCTCGCGCAAGTCTACAAAATCCCACAGAACGGCCACGAAACTCTCCATTCTTTGGGAGTGTTTTCCGCGTTTCATTTGTACCGCACCTCAGATCGGGCATGGCAGTGCCTAGGGGAGTGATCAAGAGTCCGTACTACGCCCGCCATTGCAAATCTGTGTCGGAGATCTCACAAGTCGAAGAGAATGTAAGCGGTTGCGCTAATGCGGGAGCGTTTGCTCTGGCGAACCGCCAGGCCTCAAACTCTTACAGATGCGGCCATCGCGAGTGAGCGCTGATAGCGCCGCCAAAGTAGCCAGGCTGGGAACAGCAGAATCAGCAGCCAGAGCAATAGCGTCGGACCGGATTCGGCGAAGAAGAGAATGATGCCGAGCAGGGTCTCGGAAGCGTTGCGAAACCCGTTGACAGTCGCGTTGCGCAATTGCATTCCCACCGAAGGCGCGGGCGAACTGAGTTGCGCTTTGTATTCTTCAGCAAGTTTTAGTTCGATGGTGGCAAAGTTGACGCGGTGCTCCAGCGTTTGCTGCTCGGCTTCCATCTGTTCGATCTCGCCCCGCACACGGGCGATCTCTTGTTCGACCTCCAATACGTCCTTCACTTTGCCGGTGCGCGTGCGAAGAACGTCCTGAAGGCGCTGCTCAGTTTCGCGGGAGTTCTTTAGCCGCGCGACGAGATCCGTGTGCTGCTGCGTGACTTCTTCGCCATTTTGAGTTTCATTTTCAACCCGCCCAAGTGCCTTGAGTTCGGCCACTGCGGCGACGAGTTGAGGTGCGGGGATACGCAACGAAGCTTGAATCGTGCGTACGGCTCCCAGGGTCGTGCCAACGTTCAGCCCAGCGATATAGCCATTGTGGCGCACCAGGAGCGCGTCAAGCGAACCACGCGCCGCATCGAAATCCTTGACTACGACCGAGAGTGCAACGGCGCGCGCGATCATGGGTCCGACCGGGCGCACCCCCGAAATCTGAGCGTAGCCCGGGGAGGGAGGCTGCGGACCTGGCAATTTCGGCTCATCAACTTGCGCGAAATCCACGCTAGCAGTCACATCACCGTGCCGGACACCGGCTTGCGCCATCGGTGCTGCGGCCGGCACAATGGGATCAAGTTTCCCAAGTGAGCCTCGATTCTCGGGCGCTTTTGGCTTAGCGAAGTAATCCATCATCTCTCTTTGAGCGGAGGTACTTCTCTTGTACTGCGGTGCGCTGAGGCCAATCAGGGCTAGCACAAAAACAAATGCGGCTGCCGCGAAAGCGAGTGCTGGGGACAAACGCAAGAACTTTCGTAGCTTTGAGATCAGACTCTCTTCTGAAAGGTTGGGTGTAGCGTGCGATTGATTGAGAACCCCTTCCTCTAAATGGGTCGGGACGGTACCGGCTGTCCAGTTGGAGAGTGTGTGTGAAGTGTCGCGCAGCGAGGCTGCAACTTTTTGGCATTCAGAGCACGTCTCGAGATGAGCGGCAATGGATTGAGCGCGGTCGGCGGAGAGTTCGCCGTCGACGAAGGCCATGATTTCTTCGGAGGTGAAGGGATGGGTGGTGGTGCTCATGCGCGTTCTCCTTTCTGTGCGATGTCCGGCGGAGCGCCCTGCGTGGCAGATGCGGCAGGCGGCTCGAGCAAATTGCGAAGCGCGGTGCGGGCGCGGAAGAGGCGCGAGCGAACAGTGTTCAGCGGAAGCTGCAAGACGTCTGAGATTTCAGCGTAGCTCAGTTGCTCGAATTCGCGCAGAAGCAGGATTTCGCGGTCCATGGCTTCGAGTCTCTCGACGGCGCGGCGCACCCACAAGCCGGATTCGGTGGCATCCCGTTTGGAAGGATCGGGCGCCGAGTTTCGTTGGCCAAAGAACGTGGCGCGGAAGGCGGCTTTGCGGCGATGGGCGCGGAGAATCTTGAAACCAATGGCGTAGAGGTAGGTGCGAAAGAGGGCGCGCGGTTCGTAGCGGGCGGCAGCGCGCAGCAGGGCAACGAATGTCTCTTGCGTCAGTTCCTCCGCTGCGTCAGTTCCTCCGCCTGAGTGGACGCGGCGACGGAAGAACCCGTAGATGGGCTGCTTGTAGCGCGAGAAGAGCTCATCGAAGGCGTACGATGAACCCTTGGAAAACGCCAGCATGAGCTGCTCGTCGCTCGTGGTGGAAGCCGCCCCGGCACCGCCCGAGGCGTTCGCTTCATTGGTGGACGTCTCGTTCATGGCGGTCCGGGGAAGCGCCTCCGAGTGTAGAACGAGAGCGGGCAGTGCCTGGTCCATGGTAAGCCGCCTAGCTCCTTCACTAAGTGTAATGTCGCGAGGCGGCTAAAAGTTCCCGGACTAAGCCGATTTTCTCAGCTTGGTCCCGGGCTGGAACGGTCATGAATTCTTGGGCGCTCCGCCTTGGCTAAAGGCCAACTGAGCTCGGCGACGCCAGAAATATCGCGCTGGAAAATAGATCAGCAACGCCCACAATGCGAGCAGTGGGCCCCTGCCAGCCAGGAACAACAGTATGGTGGAAACGCTCTCGAGAGCGTCGTTCAAACCGCTCAGTCCTGCATTGCGAAGTTTCGCTCCGATGGTCTCGGCCTGCGACGTGCGTTCCTCCCGCAGGGAGAAGAAAACGTTGGCAAAAGAGATGCGGCTCCCGGAAGAGTAGCGCTCCGCCTGGATTCGCTCGATTTCGCCGCGAAGCATCGCCACCTGGCGTTCGAGCGAGCCGGGATCGCTAAATTTGTCGTCCCGATTCTGCAGTATTCGCTGGAGGCGCTGCTCTTCGTTCTGCGCGTTCACCAGGCGCGCTTCGAGTTCGCTGTGCTGCTGCGTGATTTCATCGGCAGCTTCTTCCTCGTGTTCCACTAGGCCCACGGCTTTCAACTCCACGAGAGCGGAGCGATACTCCGATGACGGCACACGCAGCGTGGCGGAAAGGACGCTCCCCGCCGGCTGGCCCACCATGCGCAGCTTGGCCACGTAGCCGTGGTGGCGCTCGAGAATCTCTTCCAGACTGGCGCGCGAATGCGCAAATTCCTTTGTCGCAACTGTAAGTTCCGCGGAATAGGCGATGCGGGGCTCCTGAAGCAAACCCGCGGAGGCGCGCGCTCCCGCTTTATAGGCATCGAATGGCGGGCGAGACATCAGCAGCGCATTGAGTTCTTTTGTGTCGCCGCCCATCGGACGAACTCCATCCGGCAACGGAAACTCGCTGTTCGGACCCACGCTACTCGGCGGGAAAGTAGCACCGAATTGATGCGCGGTTGGCGCGCTTGGCTTCGACAAGGAGAAGAAGAGAAGAAAAACTCCTGTCACAACGCATCCCACTAACATCAGACGGGGCCGGGAAGAAAAACTTTCACGGATTCGAACGACGAGGGCTCGCAGACGATCAATCATGGCAATGTCTCCTGTGACTTCACGGTTAGAACGGGGAGGCCGCGATTTCTTGCAATGCTGCCATGAAGAAATGGGGGAGGTAGGAAAAGACAGCGGAGAAAAGAGGAGATTAGGCGCCGATGGTGGAGCGCAGGGCGTTGGCAAGGGACTGGCTGAAGCGCTGCACGTCGGCTTCGTGTTCGGCTTCGACCATGACGCGCGCAAGCTGCTCGGTTCCGGAGTAGCGCAGAACGACGCGGCCATTGTCGCCAAGCGCGGATTGGGCCTCGGCCAGCGCCCGGGAAACGTCCGGAAGCGTCTCCAGCGGCGGTTTCGAACGCACCTTCACATTGACGATGAGCTGCGGGTAATCCTTGAGGCCATCGACAAGCGATTCAATTTTGCCGTGCATGGAGACCAGCGACGCAATTTTTGCAGCCGTCAGCAAGCCGTCGCCGGCCGGGCTGTCCTCCAGAAAAATAATGTGGCCGGACTGTTCGCCGCCCAGCACATTGCCGCTGCGGATCATTTCTTCGAGCACGTAGCGGTCGCCGACGGCGGCACGGGCCAGCACAATATTTTCACGTGCCAGCACGCGCTCCAGGCCGAGGTTGGACATCGAGGTAGCAACAACGCGGTCGCCGGTGAGCTTGTTTTGCGATTTGAGGTGCCGCGCCGCGGCCAGCAGCACGCCGTCACCGTTCACAATTTTTCCCGTTTCGCAGACGAACAGCGCGCGGTCGGCATCGCCGTCAAACGCCACGCCGAGCCTCGCTTTCTCCGCCACGACTCGTTTTTGCAAGCTTTCCAGATGCAGCGAGCCGCACCCAGCGTTGATATTCCGGCCGTCGGGCGAAACTCCCATGGCCACAACGTCCGCTCCCAACGAACGGAACAGCTCCGGCCCCAGCTTGTAGGCTGCCCCATTCGCACAGTCCAGTACGATTCGAAAGCCGTCGAGCTTCGCACCGGCAATAAACCGCTTCCTCAAGAACGCAAGGTATTCAGCGTCAAGCGATTCATCCGCAGTGAGCGCGGGCGAATTTTTTGGCGCGGCTTCGCCTCGATTCTTCAGGATCCCGGCTTCCAGTTCCTCTTCCACCACGTCGGGAAATTTCATCCCCGCGTGCGAAAACAGCTTCACTCCATTGTCCTGAAAGGGATTGTGCGAAGCGGAAATAACCGCGCCCGCCTGAAAATCATTTTGCCGCACCAGGCAAGCCACGCCCGGAGTGGTAATCACTCCTGCAAAAGCAACGGTGGCGCCAGCCTGTGCAAGTCCCGCAGCCAGCAGCGAGGCAATATGCGGGCCGGATTCGCGTGTATCCATGCCGATCAGAACATGCGCCGCGCCATGTTCTCGCTTTAGATACTCGCCGAGTGAGCGCCCGGTGGCGTAGAGAGTGCCGTCGTCCAGCGGCGGCGTGCCCGGGACGCCTCGAATCCCGTCCGTTCCAAAAAACTCTTTGCCCATGGGAAAAAGCCTGTCTTTCCAGAGTGTAGTGCTCGGCCCGGTCGTGGCCAATTGCCGTGTGGACGACCCCGAAAAAAGCTTAACACACGTAAAAACGCCAACGTGACGGCCCCGTCCCGCGCATGTCTTTTGGATAAACGGGACAACTGGAAGCACCACATGCGCAAGTCCCGGGGCTTGCTATCTCGAAACGGACACGCACGACGACGCAAACGCCTTGCGAGACTGTGGTAACGTGTTGCACCGGAGCCGCTCGTGTCCGCCACGCCTACGCCACCATCACTCGTTCGTTTTACCAGTTCCAACTTCAGCATGCGGGTGATCGCCGCCGCCATCATCCTTTTGTTTTTCTATTACGCCGCCGGCGTGGTGATCACTCTGCTGCTCTCCATTTTGCTGGCCTACTTTCTCGATCCCGCCGTCGAAATCCTGGAAAGAATAGGTCTGCCCCGGACGCTTGGCGCCATGGCCATGGTGCTGATCCTGATTGCTGTGCTGGCCGCGGCAGGCTACGGGCTGTGGACGCGCACCGCCGATTTCGCCGAGAACTGGCCGAAATACAGCAGTGTCCTGCGACGCGCCGCCGGTGCGGTGGAAGGCAAAATCAAGGGGCTCGAAGGGCAGGTTTCCCAGATTGCGCCCGAGCAGGGGGCTTCCGCGGCGCCCGCGGTGCGCATGGAACCCAGCATCGTGCGTACGTTGATCTTCCGCGGCGCTGGCTCACTCTACGCCCTGTTTCTGGAAATTACCTTCATGCCTTTCCTGGTTTTCTTCATGCTTGCGGAGAAGCGCCAGGTCTGGCACGGCACGCTGGAACTCTTTCCCGTCTCGCGGCGCACGCAAGTCAAGGAAACGCTGGAAGACCTGCGCGATGTCCTGCGCGATTACCTCGCGGGAATGAGCATTGTCACGCTGATCGTCATCGCCGCGAGCAGTCTCTTTTTCTGGATGATCGGGATGGAGTATCCCGTTCTCACGGGTATCGCTTCCGGACTCCTGAACATGGTGCCGTACATCGGGGCAGTGATGGCCTGGCTGCCGGCGTTTATCATTGCGCTGGCGCACTGGAATACCCTCGGGCAGTTCGTTCTGATTGCTGCCACGCTTACGGCCATTCACGTTTTGGCTATCAATCTAGTGGCGCCGCAACTCGTCGGCCGGCGCGTGCGTTTGAATGCCGTGGCCATCACCATCGCTTTGCTCTTCTGGGGCTGGGTGTGGGGAGGCATGGGCTTGGTTCTGGCCATTCCTATCACCGCCGCGCTGCGCGTGATCTGCGATCATACGGAATCGTGGAAACCCATCGGCCGCTGGCTGAGCGCTTGAAACCTTGGCAGGGACGGTGAGCGTCTTACCAGTTCAACCGTGAGCCGCGCTGCACTGGGCAAAATTCTCTTGGGGCAAAATCATGAATCTTAGGATTGCCTTTCTTGCCGGCACTATGGCGCTTCTGGCCGCTGCCGCGCCTCCCGCCAATGCTTGGGGATGCAAAGGCCATCAGACGGTGGCTTTGATCGCGGAAAAGCATCTGACGCCTGAAGCGAAACAATTTCTCCAAAAGCTTCTGGGCGACAACCCCATCGATCCGAAGTTAAAACGCTGGTGCGGCAATGCCACCTCCGATCTCCTCGTGGATGCTTCCACCTGGCCGGATGACGTGCGCAACGAACGCAAAAATGGCCCCTGGCACTACATCGATATTCCTCGCGGCAAGCACAAGGGAGACCTGAGCGAATACTGCGGCTCCGAAGGCTGCGTGACGCGCGCCGTCGAAGAGCAGCGCGCCATTCTGAAAGACAAGTCCGCCGATCCCTTGAAGCGCGCCGAAGCCGTCCGCTACCTCATTCATTTTGTCGGCGATATGCACCAGCCGCTGCACACCATCAACAATGCCGACAACGGCGGCAACTGTGTGGCGGTGAAATATTTTCGCCATGACCCGCTTCCCAACGCGTTGCATCCGGAGCGTGAAGACTATTCGCCCAACCTCCATCAGATCTGGGACACGGAGATCCTGGAGCGCGACATGGAAATCTCCAACCCCTTCCGCTACGCCGATGAACTTGACGAAAAGTTCCGTGCGGACAGCACCACTTGGGAAGCTGCTGGCATCCATGTGGACAACTGGGCCTGGGAGAGCCACGAGCGCGCGGAAACCGCGGTCTACGATGCTTTCCCCGAAAAAATCGCCATCGAACCGGACATGAAACCGAAAAGCTGCGCCGACGACAATCACATCGGAAAGCGCATGTTCGACAAGCATCTGGCCGTCGGCGAGGCATATCAACTCAATGCCGCCAAGGCCGTGGAATCAGCCCTTGCTGAAGCGGGTGTGCGCCTGGCAATGATTCTGAATGAAGCCGCCAAGTCTGCGAATTAGGATTCTTCCCTCAAGGTTTCGCCGCGGGAGTTTGCACTGCTTCAGCCGGTCCGCCAAGCGATTTGATATACCGCACCAGCTGCCAGCGCTGCGGTTCCGGCAGCTTTGACCAAACCGGCATCTTCTTCCGTACCACCCCGTTGGTGATCACCCAGAAGAGTGTTCCGGGCGTGGCGTTTTGTACCTCCGGCACCAGCAGGCTCGGAGCTTTGCGTGAACCTTCAGCAGCGTTCCCATGACATTCCGCGCAGTGCTGCTCGAAGACAATGGCCCCGGCGGCAACAGCGTCCGGGTCGTTTTGCAGCGGATTGGGTCGGTTCCGCGCCTTTTCGGGCGCCTTTTGCAATTCCGCGTAGATGGCAGGATCGTATTTTAGCCCTTGGACAACAGGAGGTTGCTCGGTTTTCGTGTTCTGCGCAAGGACGACGGACACCCCAAGAAAGAAAGCGCAAACAGTTAGCGCCGCGGCCGTGGCTTTCACTGGCGCCCTCCAAACAGCCGGCTCACCATCGAGCCGAAGCCGGTTATTTCGCGCGCGACACCCCAGCGCATCAGGAATTGATGACTGTTGTCGTTCAACCCGAATCCCGGCGAAACCCGTAACGTCCATCCGGAAGGCAAATTCCAGGCGAGGACCGGCGCCAAATAATGCGATGTATCATGAAGCCCAAAATGATGCCGGTCACCCAGTCCTCCATACATTTCTGCCCCAGAAACAAAGTTTTGCGGACAGAAAGTGCAACGTTTCGCTGCGGCCTTAAGAGCCAGCGGGCGGCTGGCCCCCAGTGCGTAGCCGAATTCCCACGGTGAATTTGAGAGATTCTTGGCGGCCAGGGTGTTCTCAGTGAAATTCCAGCCTCTGAAGGTGCTCGACAGAATAAGCTTCACTTCCATCTCGTTTATGTGTTCCTTGCGCGCTTCTGAGTTTGGGGTAAGGAAGTCCGATTCCACATCGTGACCTTCTCCCTCCTTCAAGATCTTGTCCGCCCCGCTCTTGTGCTCGTATTCCACGTAGAAAACGGGATTGATGAAATGCTCGTGCTTGAGTGGGCGGAAGCGGTTCTCCCACCTGACGCCGGTGAAGATGGTGCTCTCGTTGAAGGTTGATTGACCATCAAGGTAAAGCTCCGTGGTCCACCAGGCTGTGGCGCCGTATTCAAATTCCGCCCAGAAAGCGTGGTAGTCATTGCCGCCTCGCTGCGTGCCAAACGTGGAGAAATACTCGATCTCCAGGTTGCCCGGTTCTTCAAGATAGTGGTCGTAAGCGACGATGTAGGGGTTTTCCTGCCCGAGGGCGGAACTGGGTGAGAAAATCGAGATTACCGAAAAGGTGAAAAAGCCAAGCATAACGAGCCTAAAGACCGAGGTCACGAGATCTCCTTGCAAATGATTTGCAACTGCTAAAGCAGACTAACTTAGTCCTATATCGTTTGCAAGTCATTTTCATCTGGCTTTTCTCTCTGCTTTTCCCTACCTCCCCTCCTTGGCTCGAACTGCTCGACCCCGATTACCAAATGGTGTAATCGCCACGAGTCAGCCATTGCTTGCCGCGCGGCAGGCACGGCCCTGGCAGCCAGCGTTTGCGAGCGTCTAGTGAATCTGCCTTCTGTTTACTCGCGAAGAGATGATCGTGGGCGGACCGTTTTTACGAACGAGTGAACAACCTCGCGGGCTTATTGGCGATTACCTGAGGCGCAGTATCAGTCTCCGGTTCCACGTTTGACCCAGTTTTGCTCTTTCGGGATTCGCGAACCAACCAAAGTGTACGGAAGGGACAGACAGCAGCCCTTTCGACGAGGGATTATTTTCTCGACTGAGTTCGTGGCCGACCCCTCTTCCATTCTCCGTACACACTTCCAAGTTCCGTATCCCCTATCTCCTTTGTTTGCCACTCTTACGAAAACACCCGGGGTGTGGGGGGTATTCTTCCCATTTCGGAACTCGCTATTCGATTGTCGGAGATTCGACCCGACCGGAGGTTCACGACGCTTCGACCTTCGGGCGTTCAGAGGTGTTCCTGCCCACCTGTAACCGGGAGCGTCTTCCGCGCGTCTCAAGCTCAAAGCGGGTGTTGGCCGCCTCTTTGTTTCTTCAAGGTCACCGACGGGCACGCGCTGAAACAGGATCACTCTGTTTCGCGCGTGCCCGTTCCCTTTTCCCAAGCAAGGAATTTCAAATATCTACATCTTCTCGCGAAAAGCGTAGAATGCCTTCTGCCGTTCCGGGCATTTGTGGAGTGAGATTCTAGAGATGCTTCGCTTTCTCAAAAATCGCATCGCGCGCGCCGGCCAAGCCGATCAGCATTTTTCTCTCGGCCGCCTGGAGTTTCGCCTGATGGAAATTCTCTGGGCGCACGGCGAGAGCAACGTCCGCGATGTCGCTCAAAAGTTGCATCGTCCGCTGGCTTACACCACGGTCATGACCACGCTTGACCGCCTTTACAAAAAGGGCCTGCTGGACCGCCGCATGCCGGATCGCGCCTTCCTTTATTCGGCGCGCTTCACCCGAGAGGAATGGGAACACCGGCAGGCGGAAAGCGTTTTTGCCGGATTTCTGGCCGGGCCGCACCCTTCGCGCGACTTGCTGCTCTCTTCCTTTCTTGACGCTGTCGGCGAACACGATTCCCGCCTTCTCGACGAACTGGAAAAGAAAATTCGCACCAAGCGCAAGGAACTTTCGCGGCGGGGGTCGTCATGAACGGTCCCTACCTGCTGCGGCTTTTGTGTCTTTGTCTCGCGTCTTTTTTCGCGGTGAATGCCGCCGCTGGCTTGCTGATTTCGTTTGCGTCGCGCGCAACCGTTCGCTTGGCGGAATCGATGCGCGCGCGTTCCGCCGCCCGTTTTCTACTGGCCATTCGCATGCTCCCGTGCGTGCTGGGAATTAGCGTAGTGTTCGCGCTGTGCGTGCCCAGTTACCTTTGGCTTGAACCGCAAGCCTCTTCGGAGCGCATCGGCTGGGCGTGTCTGGCGTTGGCTCTTTTGGGAGCCGTAGTTTGTTTTGGCTCCATCGTGCGAGTCGCGCGTGCTCTCGCCGCGTCCGTTCGTTTAAAGCGTTCGTGGCAGCAGGCCGGTTGCGAAACTCTTCTGCTGGGAGAATTATTGGACGCTGTGATTGTCGAACAGAACGCCATGTTCTTGGCGCTGGTCGGCCTCTTTCGTCCGCGGTTAGTCGTTTCAAAGCTCTTACTACGTTCACTTTCCCTGGAAGAGTTGCACCTGGCTTTGCAGCACGAAAATGCGCATCGCATCTCGCACGACAATCTTAAGCGCCTCTTTCTCTTGCTTGCGCCAAGCCCCATTCCATTCCTGCGGTCGCACGCCTTTCTAGAACGTTGTTGGGCAAAGTTCTCGGAATGGGCTGCCGATGACGAAACCGTGCGCGGAGACTCTCACCGCGCGCTCTCGCTCGCCGCCGCGCTCCTTCGCGTCGCGAGAATGGGAACGGCGCCGCGCTTGTCTTTTCTCCACACTTCACTTTGCGCCGATGATCACGATCTTTCCGCGCGCGTGGAACGCTTGCTCCACATCCAGCCGCCGCCTACAAATTCACAATTTTCAGCGCGAACTCTCGCGATCGGCTCGAGTTTCGGAATAACGATTTGCGTCGGCATTCTTCTGGTGTGGCCCGCAACTTTATCGCTGGTGCACCGGCTCCTGGAACTTTTTCTCCGCTAGGTTTCAGGAAAACGCGATTCGCTGGTACGCACCGCACGCAATTTCCCCCGGCTGGCTGCAGGCTCCATCTACGACCTGTGGTAGTAGACCGCCGCATTCCGTAGCCTATCTCTCAACATGAACCGCCATTCGAACGGAAAGCGTCTGGTTTCTTTGAGAAGCGTCCTTTTGCTGTGCATCTCTCTTGCTCTGCTGCCATTAGCGGTTCTGGCGCAAAACCCGCGCGGCACGCTCCGAGGCACGGTGCAGGACTCGAACGGCGGGCGCGTGGGTGGCGCGAAAATCACCGTGCAAGCGGCCGAATCTTCATTTCGGCGCGAAGCCACCAGCGACTCGGGCGGAGAATTCCGTCTCGACGATTTGCTGCCGGGCGTTTATCAAGCCCGAGCGAGTGCTCCTGGATTCGCGGAAGCCAGCGCCAACGTGAAAGTAATCATTAGTTCCGTGCAAGAAATTACGGTGACGTTGAAACCTCAAACCGTCCAACAGACAGTCAGCGTCCAAGGGCAAGCTTCTTCGATCACGACGCAATCGATCGATACTTCCAGCGCCGTGCATCAAACGGTCATCACCTCGCAGGATCTGAGCACCATTCCACTTGCTGGCCGCAGCTTTGCGAACATCGCGTATCTCGCTCCCGGAACGGAGCCTCTCGAGCCCTCCGATCCGACGAAAGCCCGCATTACGGCGGTTTCGACGGGCGGCAGTTCCGGCCTGAACAACGATCTTTCGGTGGACGGCGGAGACAACTCCGACGACTGGATTGGCGGATTTCTTCAGAACTATTCGCCGGAAGCCATTCAGGAATTTGCCGTTGCCACCGCGCAGGAGAGCGCGGACACCGGCCGTACTACTGCCGCTGCCGTTGTGATCACCACCAAACGCGGCACCAATGAATGGCACGGCGACGAATCATTTTACGAACGCGACGCTTCTCTCAATGCGCGCTTCCCTATCGACAATCCCGCACCCAATCCCAAACAGCCATTCTTACGGCAAAATTATGTCGGCACGCTCGGCGGCCCGATCGTTCGGGATAAGCTATGGGTGTTCGGTTCCCTCGAATACGTCCACGAGAACGCCAGCATCGCGTATAGCGCAAACAGCCTGACGGAATTTGATGCTCTTTCGCAGCTTGCGCAACAGGGCCTGGTCACGGTGAATGGCACAACCGTGAACTCGATCCCTGTTCCGAGCAGCGTGCCGGTCCCTTTCCGCAACTATCTCGGTTTGATCCGCTTCGACTGGGCTCAATCGGCGCGCTCCAACTGGTTTCTGCGCGCCTCCTTCGACACCTACACGACGCACAACGCGCTGATTCAGCAGGCGACGCTGGCATCGACCGGCGCAACCACACATAACAACTATTTCGATCTAGTGCTCAGCAATCAATTTACGTTCAGCCCGTCATGGGTCGGTTCCTTCCTCTTCAGTGCCAGCGGATTGCACTTGACCCAATCGCGCAATTCGAATCTGGGATTCGCTTTGGCATTTCCATTCAGTACCACCACCAGCACGATATCCGGGTTTGAGACGTTCGGAGATCAGCAATTCGTAACCGCGATCACAGCGTTTCCTGTCCTTCGGAATCAGGAAAAATATCAGTTTCGCTATGACGTAAGCCACGCAGCTGGCAAGCACGCAGTGCGATTCGGAGTGAACCTCATTCACGAGCCGGTGCTGAGCGGCGCGCTTGCCGCGAACGCCGAGACGGTCGTCACATTCCCGGAAGATCCAACTTTCTATCTGAACAATCAAGCGCAGTTTACCGCCGATCTCGCGGCGGGGAGCACCCCAATTGCCGCGAGCGACGGCAGTTTTTCGCAGAGCATCCGGCGCCTCGGCCTTTACGCCGAAGATTCCTGGCGCGCCAGCCGACGGCTCACGATCAACTATGGTTTGCGCTATGACACGACGTACGGACTGTTTATCGCCTCAGGACAAAATCAAAGCGTCAATCCGGCACTCGCCGGCAATGGCATCATCTCGGGAATCCCGCACGACTATCGCAAGGCCTTCGCGCCGCGACTTGGCGTGGCCTACAGTATTGGCGACTCCGGAAACACCGTCCTGCGCGGTGGCGTTGGGCTGTACTACGCCGACCTGGCGCAAAACGGCTGGGTCGAAGCGCTGACCGCCGTCAATCAGGGCAATCTTGCGAATGGCACCAGTCCGCCCTCGCTCATCGACCCGAACTACACCACGCCCTACGCACTGCATGCCACGGGCGGCATCCAGCACGCCTTCAATCGGGACTGGACGCTAAGCGCGGACTACACGCTCGAGACCGGAATGCATGGCTACCGCCGGTATGATTATCCGAACGTCTCAGTATTCCGGACCGACAATCGTTCCAGTTACAAGGCGCTGATGCTGCACTTGCAAGGAAACGTCGCGAAGCGCTTGAATCTGGTCGCCAACTACACTCTTGCGAGCGCGAAAACCTGGGGCTGCCAGATTGGCGAACTGTTTGACTACGTCAATGGCGTTTGCGAGCCCTTCAATCCTTTCGCCCCTGGCGACTACGGACCTTCCGGAGAAGATGTGCGTCATCGCGGGGTGGTCGCCGGCACGGTTCACGCGCCTGCCGGTTTCGACGTGACTTTCTTGTTTCAGGCGGAAAGCGCGCGACCCATCACTCTCACTACGCCTGCCACCGGAAATCGCGCGGTCATTAATGGCGTGGAATCCTCACTCGATCAGTTTCGCGGCACCCCCTACGTGCAAATGGATATGCGCGTCACACGTCCGTTCAAAATCAACGAGCGCGTGACGGTTTCCCCGTTTGTTGAATTCTTCAATCTCTTCAATCGCAACAATCCCGGCAACAACTATATTCCGGACATCAGCGCCATCCCGACGCCGGTGAACGATGTGAGCAACGTCACTTCGGTATGCCTGAATCCGCCCGCGTGCACGCAAAACCGCGCGGTGACGAGCGGCAACCAACTGCTTTTCCCCGCCGGCGCGCTCGGCGACTTTTTTGGGCCGGGCACGACTGTCGGCATTCCCTTCGCCGCCCAAATCGGAGTGCGGCTCACCTTCTAACGCGCCCTTCTCACTAACTGTATCCCCGCAACGATACGGGGCGGCCTTTTCTCCGTTGCAAGAACTCTGCGGGCCCCGCGCTTGCGCGTGGCCGCGCCTCAACCTGATATGCTCCTTTTCGAATGTGAAGACGGTTCATGGCCAAAATGACTGACAACCGCAATTCCGAAGCCGCTTGGAACTATCACGAAGCTACGAAACACTCCTACACCAGCATCCGCACTAACCCTCATTTCATGGACTGGTCCAACCAACCTTTACCTTTCAAGATTTATCCGACAATTGAACCCCTGCGGCTGCCCGGCGAGTTGCGCCAATCCGGGGTGGCCGCCCTCTCCGCCATCGCCGAGAGAGTCTCTCCGCATCTCAACGCGGTTCCTGATCTGGAGGCGGTAGCCCAGCTCCTCTATCTTTCCGCTGGTGTCACCCGCAAAAGGAAATATCCCGGCGGCGAACTCCATTTTCGCGCCGCCGCTTGCACCGGCGCGCTCTACGAAGTCGAGCTGTATCTGGTTTGCGGCGGCTTGGCCGGCTTGGAGGCCGGCGTCTATCACTTTGCTCCCGCCGAATTTGGCCTGCGCCGGCTGCGCGCCGGAGATTATCGCGGAGTGCTGCTCGAAGCCACTGGCGGTGAACCAGCCATCGCCCACGCGCCGCTTACTATCGTCTGTACGTGCACCTACTGGCGCAACGCCTGGAAATATCAAGCGCGCACCTATCGCCATTTCGGCTGGGACAATGGCACTCTCCTCGCCAACCTGCTAGCGGTCGCCACCGCGCTTGGTCTGCCGGCCGAGGTGGTGTGCGGCTTTGTTGACGCTGACGTGAATCGCCTGCTGGATGTCGATCCCCATCGCGAAGTGGCTTTCTCCCTCGTAGCACTCGGCCACGTTGCTTCTCCCACGCCGTCATCTCCAGTGGAAACCTCTCCTCTTCGCCTCGAAACTGTCCCGCTCTCTCAACAGGAGGTGGATTATCCGCTTATGCGAGAAATGCACGCGGCCTCTTCGCTCGATTCCGCCGAGGAAGCAGAAAAGTGGCGAAGCCACACACTGATGACAGACTTTCCACCACCTAGTGGTTCAGTAATTCAACTCGCGCCTTTGTCCGATGCGGAGATGCCGCGTGACCCCGTCGAGCAGGTTATCCAGCGGCGTGGTTCGACGCGCAAGTTTGCCCGGAGCCCGATTACACTGGCGCAGCTTTCCACTGTGCTGGACCGCGCTACGCGCGGCGTCCCCGCGGATTTCCTCGCTCCACCCGGAGCTCGGCTCAACGATCTCTACTTGATTGTCCACGCTGTCGAAGGGCTCCCGCCTGGAGCTTACGTACTGCATCGCAGCCGTGGGGCGCTCGAATGTCTAAAGCAGGGGAATTTTCGCGCCGATGCCGGTTACCTCGGGCTGGAGCAGGAGCTACCCGCGGACGCCGCCATGGACATTTTTTTCCTGGCGGACCTGCGCCCCATTTTGCAGCGCTTCGGCAATCGCGGCTATCGCGCCGTACAACTCGAAGCCGGTATCCTGGGCGGCAAGCTCTACTTGGCGGCCTACGCCCAACGGCTCGGCGCCACCGGTCTCACCTTCTTCGACGACGATGTCACCCGCTTTTTCACTCCTCACGCGGAAGGCAAGAGCGCCATCTTCCTAGTGGCTATAGGCCACAGCGCTAAACACAAATCCGTCTGATAGGCTCTGAAGCGAGCTGCGGTCATGAATTGCCCCGCGCGCACGTTTGACCCGGCACGAATCGGGAGCCTAATATAGATTTTCACCAATCACGAGTCACGAACCATGTTTGAGAATCTGACAGAAAAGCTGCAACGGACATTCAAGAACCTGCGCGGGCAGGGCAAGCTTACCGATGAGCACCTGAACAAGGCGCTGGCGGAAATTCGCGAAGCGCTGCTTGAAGGCGACGTCAACGTGGGCGTGGCCGACGAACTGCTCGCTAACATTCGCGCGAAAGCGATTGGCAGCGAAGTGATGCTGCAACTCTCGCCGGACCAGCAAGTCGTCAAGGTGGTGCGCGATGAGCTGGCGGCCATGCTTGGGAAGCATGCCAAGCCGCTGTTTGCTTCGCGGCCGCCTTCGGTGTGGATGATCGTTGGCCTGCAAGGTTCCGGCAAGACGACTACTACCGGGAAACTTGCGAAATGGCTTGCGCAGCACGGACACCGGCCGCTGGTGGTTTCAACGGACGTGTACCGTCCTGCAGCGCGCGAACAGCTCGCGCAAGTCGCGAAAGCTGTGGGTACGGCGATCTGGCCAGGCACCGGCACGGACAAGCCGCTGGAAATCGTGAAAGGCGCGATCAAGGAAGCCAAACTTTCCGCTAGCGATGTGATCCTGGTGGATACGGCCGGCCGGCTGCACATCGACGATGACTTGATGAACGAGCTGAGCATGCTGAAGAAAGAGTTGCAGCCCAGCGAAATGCTGTTTATTGCGGATTCGATGATCGGGCAGGACGCGGTGCGCTCGGCGGGAGAATTTCACAAGCGGCTCGGGCTTACCGGAGTGATTCTGACCAAGCTGGATGGCGACGCGCGCGGCGGGGCGGCGCTGTCGATCGGCAAAGTTACTGGCGCTCCGGTGAAGTTCGTAGGGCTCGGCGAAAAGTACGACGCGCTGGAGGGTTTTTATCCGGAGCGCATCGTGTCGCGCGTACTCGGCATGGGCGACCTGATGTCGCTCATCGAACGGGTGGAGCAGACTGTCGATAAAAAGGCTGCCGCCGACCTCGAACGGAAGTTGCGAAAGGAAGAATTTACGTTGGAAGATTTTCGCGATCAGTTGAAACAGATTCGCAAGATGGGACCGTTGGACAAAATCGTGGACATGCTGCCGAAGATGGGGCCGCTGCAGAATCTCCCAAAGGATGCGAAAGTGGACGAGGGGCAGCTGACGCGCGTGGAAGCGATCATCAACTCGATGACCAACCAGGAGCGGCGGGACCACAACGTCATCGACGGCAAACGGCGCAAACGAATCGCCAAGGGGAGCGGGACTACCGTGCAGGACGTCAACATTGTCCTCAAGCAATACCTTCAGATGCGCACGATGATGAAACAGTACGGCGCGATGGCCGCGCGGACTAAGATGAAAGGCCTTGGAAAACTGGCCGGACTCTCTTGAAGCTTAATATTTAGAGGAAAAGAAAAGATCGGCAACCTGCAGCGCCAGTTTTTCCGGCTCGAGATTCGTGCGGTTGCAAAGAATAATTACGGTCAGGCCATCTCCATCAGTGAAGCGCTCGATTACCGTGCGGAAGCCCATGGTGCTACCGGTATGCCACATGCGCGGGCTCCCCTGGTAGGGATCGAGAAACCACCCGAAGCTGTAAGAAACGGGCTTGCCGGGATGCAGATTGTCATCGTTGGCCTCCGTGGGCCAATGCGGCTCGGAGCCATCGTTGAGTTTCACAGGTGTTAACGCAGGCTGAAATTCCTTCTCGCCGAGGAGAGTGTGATTGCGCAGGGCGTCGTCCCATTTGGCGAGATCTTCGAGGTTGGAATAGATACCGCCATCGCCGAGCGTCGCGGAAGTCGAGCTCTGATCCGTTTCTTTGAGGGTGCCATTTTCTTTGGAATGACCGAAGGCGCGAGTTGCAACTTCGTTTTTTCCTCTTTGAAAAACTACCGTGTGATCCATTTTGAGCGGCGCGAAAATTCTTTCGCGAAGAAAATCGCGGTATGTTTTTCCTGAGATTGTTGCGACGATCGTTCCCAGAACTACATAACCTGAATTGCTGTACGACCAACTGGTTCCCGGCGGGAATTTTCCGTTTTTCTCCTTTTTAAGCAAATCCAGGACTTCGTCATCCTGAATTTGCTTTTCTGGAGTCCAGCGCGGTCCCTTCGCTTTTTCAAGGGTGTCCATCAAGTCTTCGTAGTCGGGCAAGCCGGAGGTGTGATTGAGAATGTTTCGAATGGAGATGGACTTGCCGTAGGCTGGAAAATCGGGATAGATTTCCGTGAGCGATTCGTCGTAGCGAAGTTTTCCGTCGTGAACGAGCAGCATGATGGCCATGGCGGTGAATTGTTTTGTGAAAGAGGCGAGACGGAAATTGGTGTGGGCGTCAATCACCGCCTTCGAACGGAGATCGCGAACGCCGTAGCCGCGTACGAAAACCGGCTTACCCTTTTGTCGGACTATTACAGCGAGGCCAGGATCAGCCGGAGAAGTGATTGCCGAGAACAACGCATCTATCTTCTTGCCCAGCGGCGATTCCGATGGTGGCGCCTGAGCTTTAACGGCAATGACCGGAAAGAACAGGGCAACGATTGCGAGGATGAGACGCGGCTTCACCAGGCCTCCTTCGTGCAGGCGGCAGCATATCATCCCGGCGGGGCGTTCATCTGCCCGTAACACTTCTGGGGTAACACTCATGATCCCCTAAGACACGCTTATGAAACGACTTGCGCTCGACGATCCGCGCTACTACTTCAACCGCCACGTGCAGTGGCTGGAGTTCAACCGGCGCGTGCTGGAAGAGGCGCGGGACATCGGGAACCCGCTGCTGGAGCGGGTGAAATTTCTCGCCATCACCGCGAATAACCTGGATGAGTTCGTGGAAGTCCGGGTATCGAGCTTCCTGCAGCGCATCGAACACGGATCGCGCGAAACGGGGCCGGACGGACTGACGGCGGCGCAGGAACTCGAAAAAGTCTCGGCGGCCATGCAGGTTTTTGTGCGGGACCAGTATAAGTGCTGGAACGAGGAGCTGCTGCCCGCGCTAGCCAAACACTCCATCCGCATGCTACGGGTGAGCGAACTTGATGCGAAAGCGCTGCAGGCGGCGAAAACGTTTTACGACCGGCGAGTGGCGCCGATGCTGACGCCCGTGACGGTGGACCCGTCCCACCCCTTTCCGCACGTTTTGAATAAGGCGTTGTGTATCGCGTTCTTGTTGCAGCGGCGGCGTGGCGGGAACGGGAAGAACTATTTCGGAGTGGTGACGGTACCGCGGGCGCTTCCGCGCCTGCTGCGCGTGCCAGCGGAAAACGGCGGCATCCACTACGTGTCGCTGCAAGAGATCATGTCCACGTTCGCCCCGAAGCTCTACCGCGGGTTCGAGGTGCTGGCATCCGCCCCATTCCGGATAACGCGAAACAGCAACCTGTATCTGGAGGAAGAGGAAACGCGCAGCCTGTTGGATGCAGTGGATTCTCAAGTGGCGCAGAGGCGCAAAGGCGAAGCGGTGCGGCTGGAAATCGAAGACGGGGCCCGCCAGGAGATCGTGGAACGGCTGGTCTCGACATTCGAACTCGACGAATCACTGGTGTTCCGGGCGCGGGGGCCGGTCAACTTGCAACGGCTCTTCCATCTCTATGAGGAAACGCCGAGACCGGACCTGAAATATCCGCCGTTCGTTCCCAGACAGGTGCATATCGGCCGCGATGCGGATTCGATGTTTGAAGCGATCCGGCGCCAGGACGTAATGCTCCATCACCCGTACGATTCCTATGACGGAGTAGTCCATTTTCTGCAGACGGCGGCGCATGACCCGCGAGTGCTGTCCATCAAGCAGACACTGTATCGCACGAATTCAGATTCGCCGATCGCGCGAGCGCTGCTGGAGGCCGCCGGGAAGAAAGAAGTTACCGTGGTCGTGGAGCTGAAAGCCAGTTTCGATGAAGCGACCAACATTCGCTGGGCGAAAAGCTTCGAAGATGCCGGCGTGCAGGTGTTTCACGGATTGGTGGGGCTGAAAACACACGCGAAGCTGGCGCTGATCGTCCGGCAGGACCCCGATGGAAAGATACGCCGGTACGCGCACCTGGGGACGGGGAACTACAACCCTTCGACGGCGCGGTATTACACGGATTTAAGCTTGTTGACGCGCGATGAAGCAATCACATCGGCGGTACACGACGTTTTCAACTATCTGACGGCCTACGCCGAGCATACCCACTACAAACCTCTGCTCGTTGCTCCACGGGACATGGCGAAAACCTGTATCGGCTGGATTGAGAGGGAAGCACGGCATGCGCGGCACGGGAGGCCGGCGCGGATCATCGTAAAAGTGAACGCCATTGTCGATCCACCACTCATTCGGGCTCTGTACAAGGCCTCCCAGGCCGGGGTTGAGATCGACCTAATCGTACGAGGGCAATGTACGCTTGTGCCGGGACTGCGTGGGATCAGCAGCCGCATCCGGGTTCGCAGTATTGTAGGGCGCCTGCTGGAGCACAGCCGGATCTTTTATTTTGAAAATGGGGGCAAGCCGGAGATCCACCTGGGCAGCGCCGATTGGATGCCGCGGAACCTGTACGAAAGAGTCGAAGTGCTCTTTCCACTCAAAGACCCGCAGCTCTTCGAGCGGGTATCGACGGAAATACTCTCGGCGTATCTCGCGGATACGCGAAAGACGCGCATTCTAGGGCCAGATGGAACATATTCAAGGCCACGAGCGGTCCGAAACGGACACGGATTCTCGGTGCAGGAACATCTGATGCGACAAGCGGCTGGCGTAGGTGACGGTCGGCGCACCTCCGTGTTGCGTGGCTCCGGGGTCGTTTATACGTCAAAGGATTCTGCGGTTGACCCATCATCCCCCGAAGCCGACTCGACAGCGCAGGAGTCTTCGAATGCAGCCGTATGATCTGATTGTGAATTGGCTCCGGCCCCGGCGGGCAGCGAGCCGCCATTCAAGGAGCAAAAGCAGGGAACGAGTAGGGGTCATCGAAAAGCAGAGCTCCATCGAGGGAGTGTGCATCAACACCGGGACGATCCCCAGCAAGACGATGCGCGAAGCGGTGCCGCATCTCTCCGGCCTCTACGACAAGAATTTCTACGGAACGAACCGCCTAAGCTAATAGGCATCAAGTTTCAAGAAACAAGCCAGTCGCTGGCGATAGAATGTTGAATAAAGCTTCGGAGTATGTAACTCCGGCATGCCTTTCATCGTAATCTCATAGAGGGATTCCTACAGGTTCTGGTGTGTCCGGAAGCGGCCACGCTCCGAGTGCGAAGTTTGCGCCTGGCGGGATTCCGTAGTGCACCGGGAGATTCTTTCCGCGCCCATGCTAGCCGTCCGTGACAATTTGGCGTTGTGCTTCGCCGCCCTGCGCGCGCACAAACTGCGCGCGTCGCTGACGATGCTGGGGCTGACGATGGGTGTGGCCACGCTGATCACAGTGATGACCATCGTGCAAGGCGCGAACCTTTATGTGGAACAAAAAATCGCCAACCTGGGAACCAACGTCTTTCAGGTCGCGCGCACGCCCTTCGCGGTGACCGACTTTAATATCATCATCAAAGCGCTGAAGTTCAAAAAGATCGAGACGGACGATATGCGCGCGGTCGCCGAAGGATGCCCGGCATGCGCCGAGGTGGGCGCTACTGCCAGCGGCAGCGTTCACGCGAGATACGGCAACAAAGAGATGGCTGACGTGAATTTCTACGGGCAGACACCGAGTATGGCGGATATCGACACGCGCATCGTGGAATTTGGCCGCTATTTCACCACCGCGGAAGCCGAGCACCGGGCTGACGTTTGCTTGATCGGCGACACGCTGGTACAGCAATTGTTTCCTGGCGCGGATCCCATCGGGAAGAGCATTCGCGTCGGGAACGACGAATTCATGGTAATAGGGGTTATGGAGAAGATTGGCAGCGTCCTTGGGCAGGACCAAGATAACTTCGTAATGGTCCCGCTCCCAGTCTTCCTTCGCATCCAGGGCGCACATCGTACCAGCCTCACGATCAACGTCAAGACGAACGCTGGCGATTTTGAAAAGGCGCAGGATCAGGCAGACCTGGTCCTGAGGGCGCGGCGCCACCTCAGCGGCAAAATGGAGGACGATTTCTTTATTGGCACGAAAGAAAGCTACATGGCCCTGTGGCGCAGCATCAGCTCAGCGTTTTTCGGCGTGTTCATCATGGTGAGCGCCATATCCGTAGTTATCGGCGGGATCGTCATCATGAATGTGATGCTGGTGAGCGTAAGCTTGCGGAAGAGGGAGATTGGCGTGCGCCGGGCGGTCGGGGCCACGAGGAGCGACATTCTGCGGCAGTTCATGGTGGAGAGCGTGATGCAATGCATCGCCGGGGGAGCCTTGGGCATCTCACTGGGGTTTTTGGTGGCGCTGGCGATGCGCACGTACACGCCTTTCCCAGCTTCCGTGCAAACGTGGGTCGCGGTCCTGGGGGTAATCCTGAGTTCCGTGGTGGGACTGTTTTTTGGGATCTATCCAGCGGTGCGCGCATCACAGCTGGACCCGGTTGTCGCGTTGAGGTCCGACTGATGGCGATCATGACGGTTGCGCAAGCCCGGGAGAATTTTCTTGCTGCGCTGGAGACGCTGCGCTCCTCCAAGGTTCGCTCCGCCTTGACCGTGCTGGGTATCGTTATCGGCGTGTCCTCGGTAATTTCCATGGCGGCGATCATTCAAGGCCTGAACAAGTTCGTGCAAGACAGAGTGGAACGCCTGGGCTCGCGCACCTATTTTATCTCCCGATTCCCGTTTGGCACGGACCCTTCCCGCTTGCCGGAAAGGATTCGCTCCCGCAAATATCTTGAATACAACTACGCCGAGTTTGTCCGGGAGGCCGCACCTGACGTGCGGATCGTCACGACGTTTGGCACGCGGGGGTTCTTTTTCGGAGACAGCAACCGCATTGTCAGCGGTGACCGTAGCGTCGAGAAGGTGGTCATACGCGGAGCTGAGCCCGAGTACACGGAAGCAATTCCGTTGTTCAGTATCGAGCGCGGGCGCTTCATCAGCGCGTTCGACCAAGAACACGCGCGGCCGGTCGTCGTGCTGGGCGCGGCCATCAGCGAGTCGCTCTTTCCCAACACGGACGCTCTCGGGAAAACCGTGCGCATCAATGGGGCCGTTTACGAAGTCATCGGGGTATTTGAGCACGACCAAGGATTGTTCCTCGGCCCAGGTGTGGACATTTTTGTAGTTATCCCGCTCAGTAACTTCAAGAAGAACTACCCGGAAGCCAAAGAGTTGTTCATGGCATTTACCGTTCCGGAGAACATCAACGTGGAAACGGCACAGGGCGAAGTCATACAAACGTTGCGCCGTCTTCGCCGCATTCCGGCTGGGAATGAGAATGATTTCGAGCTGAGTTCACCGGACTTTCTGAGCAATCTGTGGAACCAGCTCACGGGTGCGCTGGTGATTCTGACGACGGTGATCAGTTCGATCGGCTTGCTGGTTGGGGGCATCGGGGTGATGAACATCATGCTGATCTCCGTGACGGAGCGCACGCAGGAAATTGGCGTGCGCAAAGCTATCGGCGCGCGCCGGGCGGATGTCCGCCTGCAATTCTTACTGGAGGCCGTGGTGCTCACGTTGGTGGGCGGAACGATCGGCATCCTGATCGGCGCTGGCGTAGCCGCAACGGTACGTACACTGATACCTTCGATTCCCGCGACGCTTTCTTATTTGTGGGTGACGATCGGGTTTACGATCTCCGTCAGCGTGGGTCTGTTCTTCGGCTACTATCCGGCAAATCTGGCGGCCAATCTCGATCCCATCGCTTGCCTGAGATACGAGTGAGCAGCGGTTCGTCCAAAACCAAACCTAGGATCAATATCGGTCGTGCAGATTTAGAGTGGGGCGGGAAAGTATCTATTGGACCGTGGCGCGCACGACGGTGATTGATTTGAGCATTCTGACCCAGCGTGCAGGGCGTTTCTCATGTGGCGCCACCAGCCGGAATGGCCCCTGCTGGGCGGACAGCGGAGCGCCGTCCACGGTATCTGCGACGATTACCTCGGATTCGAGAATTCCCGAATCCAGTTCCGCTAAGGAGAAAACCACTCGATAGCCGTCCGTCGCTTCAGCGATAACGTAAGTGGCCATCGAAACACCCCGAAGCTGTTCGCCCTGCGGAACGCCGGCCTTGGCAAGGAGGTCTTCAAGGAGCACTCCCTCATACGTTTCCTTCTTTTTCTCGTGCGGATTCATAACGGATAGCGTTTTGCGGGGCATCTTCTTGAGGTCAGTCACGGCCAATACCAGAGGGGTGGAAACAGCGCCGGCGATTCGGAGTTCCGCAACGGCTGGTGGACTTTGCGCAAACATCTCCCGCGAGGCAGGAAGAAACTGCGGCAGCAGTACAGCGATCATCATGGGAATGCAAATTCGAATTATGCGGGGCACTGGTGCGATTCTTTCGAATATTGGTTTTGAAAAGTGTCTCAGTCCTTTTCCAACATCACTTCTGTGGATTTGATCACCGCGGAAACCTTGTCCCCTACCTTCAATTTCATCTCATCGGCGCTGCGCTTGGTGATTACGCTCTCAATCAGGTTCTCGCCGACCTGCATCACCACATGAGCCATAACGCCACCAAACTGGATTTCGACAACCTTGCCTTCGAGACGATTCCGGGCGGATAGAGTCATGCAGCAAAGAATACGCCCGGTTAATCGCGCTGTCCAGTTGAAGCCGCGATTCGCATAAATTCATATCACTGTTATTCGAATTAAGCCGATTTGACTTAACGAACCGAACCGTATTGAATTACTGGTTCACTGGCTGGCGACCAGCCGGCATGGGGTGACTGGGCCGCCCGCGGCCCGCCTTCAGCATGAAGGGGGATTCCAAAATGAACAGGAATGATTTATTAGCATGCGGACAGGACTCTCTGGCAAGCCTTCGCCATAGCCCCGGAGAATCTGTTTGGACAAGGTATCGCCTTGCCTCGCTGGCCCTCTTCGTGATGTTGGCTAGCTTGCCTTCGGCCAGAGCCCAAGTGTCGGCGAGCGTCAAGGGCACCGTCACGGACCCCTCGAATGCGCCAGTCCCTTCCGCAGCAGTAAAGACGAGGAATATAGAGACCGGAGCGATACGAAACAGCATCACCGACGATGCGGGCCGCTATCTCGTCCTGTCGCTGCCAGTCGGTGAATATGAAATACGAATTACCAAGACGGGCTTTCAAGATGCCATCCGCAGCGGGATTCAGCTCGTTGTAGGAGAGGAGGCTAACGTCGATCTCCGGCTGCAAGTAGGAGTCGAGATTTCACAAATCACGGTCACGGCCGACGCTCCCATCGTAACGACTACTACGAAGGACATTAGCGGCCTTGTTGGAGAGCAAGCCATAAAAGAGCTTCCGTTGAACGGAAGGAGCTATGATCTGCTACTTCCGCTGAATCCTGACATCGTCAACTTCACTTCGCAGAAAACCGGCGGGACGGGCATCTCCAACTCGACGACCGCGAACAATTTCGCTGTCTCCGGCAATCGGCCGCAGCAAAACTTGTTTCTCTTGAACGGTGTGGAATACACCGGCGCCGCGGAAAACAATATGCAGCCCGGCGGAACCAGCGGCATGCTGCTGGGAGTCGACGCCGTTCGCGAATTCAACGTGCAAAGCGATTCTTACAGCGCGGAGCTCGGCAAGCGCCCCGGTGGCCAAGTCATCATCGCCACGCGATCGGGTAGCAACCAATTGCACGGATCTGCCTTCGAATTCTTGCGCAACAACGCCCTCGATGCGCCAAATTTCTTTGACCAAGGTTCTGCACCGCCTTTTCAAGGCAACCAGTTTGGAGCCTCCCTGGGCGGGCCTATCCGCTCCGACAAAACTTTCCTCTTCGGCAACTACGAGGGATTTCGCCAGAACCTGCATCAGACTTCGGTGGCTTTCGTTCCAGGCCTGGCGGCGCGCGCGATTGCAGCACCAACCGTTCAACCGCTGCTCAATCTGTGGCCCACGCCTCCTGTCGGCACGCCCGAATTGAATATTCCCGGCCAAACCTACGGAATTTCTGAAGTCTTCAGCAGCCCCCTCCAGACGATCCGCGAGGACTTTGGAACAGCTCGCCTCGACTACATTTTCTCCGAAAAAGATTCAGTCGCGGCCATCTACACCGTCGACGACGGTCGCGACGTGACCGCCACGCCTCTGAATCCCTTCAGTTCGGACATTATGAGCCTGCGTGCGCAAGTTCTTAGTCTTGAAGAGACGCACATTTTCTCGCCTTCGTTGCTGAACACCGTCCGCATCGGTTTTTCGCGTGCCGGCTATTTTTTCACTGGAGAGCCTACTCCCGGCACACCCGCGGCCAGCGTTCCCGGTTTTCTGACCGGCCTTCCTGTGGGCGCGGTCGTGGTCGGTGGCGCCGCGACGTCGAACCCCCAAGCAACTATAGGCTTGGCGGGGAGCAACAACGGCAGCAATCTCCGCATTCACCGAAATCTGTATACCGCCGAAGATCGCGTCACCCTCACGCGCGGACGCCATCAATTGAGCTTCGGCGTGTGGTTCCAGCGATTCCAGTCCAACGAGACCATTGCTCTCAGCCAATACGGGCAGGCCACGTTTGCGAGCCTGACGACCTTCCTTCAAGGAAATATCGGAAGCTTCCTTTTTGATCCGGCTCCGACGGCGATGAACTGGCGTTCCACTTTCGGGGCGCTTTACGCGGAAGATGTTATCCGCGTCAGTCCCAAACTGACCTTGTCCCTCGGTTTCCGTGGCGAATTCTCGACTGGATGGAACGAAGCGCACGGCCGCGCCGCCAATTACACTTTCGCCAACCGAATCATTTCACCGCAGCCGCATATTGGGAATTCTTTCTTTACCGTTAACAACGCAACGTTTTTGCCGCAACCCCGGATTGGCGTCGCCTGGAGCCCACTCGGAACCAAAACCGTCCTTCGCGCCGGTTTTGGGATGTACAACGATTTGCAAGACGCGCTTGGGTATCGCGCGGACCAGAACGCTCCGTTCAATCCGACATACACCCTCGCGAATACAACTGTATCGAAGCTCCCCATAGATCCCGCTGCGCCTGTACCGGCCGGTGCGAAGTTAGTTCCGGGGGGAGTTCAGCCGGACATGCAAACGCCGACGCTCATTTCCTGGTCTCTTCGCATCCAGCGCGAGCTCACTCCCAATACCGCGCTCACTGTCGGCTACGTCGGCTCTCACGGTTACCACGAACTGATCGGCATTGACGCGAACGAACCCTTTCCGGTGATTTGTCCCGCGTCGCCGTGCCCTGCAACTTATCCAGCTACTTTCCCCGCCGGTTTAGCCGGCACGCCCGTACCCGCAGGGAGCTACTTCGTTCCTACCGCGACGAAAGCCAATCCCGCCCTGGCGAATACGTGGACTTGGTTTTCAGAAGGAGACAGCTTTTACCATGCGCTTCAAGTGGATATAAATCATCGGTTCAGCAGAGGGCTGTCGTTCCGCGGCGTCTACACTTTCTCGAAAACCCTCGACGATGGAGATTCCCTTAACGCCACTACCTCCGGAGGCGGTCCGGCGCTGGCTTCCAACCCTTTCAATTTGCGCGCCGATTGGGGACTCGCAACGTTTGATGTCCGGCATATTGCCGTGATCAATGGAACCTATGCACTACCGATCGGCCACGGAAAGCGTTTCCTGGGCGAACTTGGCGGCTTCGGCAATGCTGCCGCGAGTGGCTGGACCGTCAATTCCATCGTTACCTTGCAGGGCGGCTTCCCCTTCACCCCGCAGCTTAGCTACAACCCCTCGAATAACGGCGACACTCGGAATCCCGTGCGCCCGTTCGCAAACTCTGCTTTCACCGGGCCGGTAATTCTTGGCACACCGGCTAGGTGGTTTGACCCCAGCGCGTTTCTGGCGCCGGCGAACACCGCCGCCAATGCCGGCTTTTATGGCAACCTCGGAAGAAATACGTTGATTGGTCCCGGCCTCGCTACCTGGGATTTCTCCGTGCTCAAAGACACGCGGCTGCGCGAGCAGTTGAATCTTCAGTTCCGCGCCGAAATCTTCAATCTCCTGAATCGCGCCAATTTCAACCAGCCCAACGCTGTCGTCTTCACCCCATCAGGCGTTTCCCCAACCGCCGGCGTCATCACCAGCACCACGACCACATCGCGTCAGGTCCAGTTCGGGCTGAAACTGCTTTGGTGAGGGACTGGAGCTACAGCAAACGGTGCCTGGGGGCTCCGCAAAGACAGCCTGGCGCATCCGTGGGGACATATTCACGCCTGACACTGATATCACGGGCTGTCCTTCATCCCAGTGAGAGTTCGATTGCCGCATGGCACCCTGGCAGGCTAGAATAGGTGGGTTCAGGAGGACTGACTTAGTGTTAACGATTCGTTTGTCAAGGATTGGCAAGAAAAAGAAGCCCTTTTACCGCGTGGTGGTCATTGAGCGAACCCGGCCGCGAGACGGCCGCGTGAAGGAAGCGGTGGGCACGTACGATCCGCTGAAGAATCCGGCGGAGATCAAACTCAATGCGGACCGCATCAAGTATTGGATGGGACTTGGCGCGCAGCCGAGCGACACCGTACGCAGTTTCCTTAAGCAGCAGAAGATCGCTTAGTTTCGGCGCCTTCCTGAAATTTGCGCGCCCCGACCCGGTCGGGGCGCGCATCCCAGGCACTCTATGAAGGATCTGGTTGAAGCCATTGCCCGAGCCCTCGTGGATCATCCCGAGGACGTGCGGGTGAAGTCCGTCGAAGGGTCGCAGGTTACCGTGCTGGAGCTGCGCGTGCATCCGGAAGATCTGGGCAAGGTGATCGGGCGGCAGGGGCGGACGGCCAAAGCGATTCGAACGCTGCTGGGTGCGTCGGGGATGAAGCTGCACAAGCGGTTCACGCTGGAAATCCTTGAAGATTGAATGCGTCGCGATCATTTTTTCCGTAGACCTTTGAACGGTCCTACTTCTCATTGAACACTCAAACTCCACGCTGGGTCCTGGTTGCGCGCATTCTTAAAGCGCGCGGCAACAAGGGCGAAGTCGCCGCTGAACTGCTCACTGATTTTCCGGAACGCCTGACACGATTGCGGGAAGTTTTTGTCGGACATGGGGAAGGCAAAATTGAGCCGCGGCGCATGGCGTTGAAATCCTGCTGGTTAAGCCAGAATCATCGGGGACAGGCAGTTTTTCATTTTGAAGGGGTCGAGTCTATCTCAGAGGCGGAAAAATTCCGCGGGCTCGAAGTGCTGCTTCCGTTCGAACAGCGCGTGACGCTCCCCGCGGGGCAATATTTCGTATCGGACCTCATCGGCTGTTCGGTGTTTGAAAATTCATCTTCACCGCCGGTTGTTTCCTCTTCGCCCTGCTCGCTGGCCGAAGCTCCATCTCTTCTCGGGACGGTACGCGATGTGCAATTTCCTGGGGAAGAGATTTCCGGGACGCCGCTGCTGGAAGTGGAGACAGCGCGCGGGGAAATTCTGATTCCGCTGGCCATGGATATCTGCGTAAAGATCGACACCGCCGCGCGGCGGATTGATGTGATTCTCCCTGATGGCCTTCTAGACCTCAATCGTCAATAGCGCAATAGGTGTACGCTTGTTCCGATGTCTCCATTCTTCGAACGCTGATCTTCACCGTTTTCGTCCCGGGTCTTGGACCGTGATGATGCCCTACTGGCTGCTGCCGCGCGGCGTGCGGCCGGATGTTCGCGGAGCGGGCGCCGCGGGCTGGCCGCTCATCACCGGAGGAATCACACTTTACTTCGCGTGTGCTTTCTGGGGCTTCGCGGTGCGCGGGAAGGGCACGCCGTTGCCGCTCGATCCGCCGAAGAAACTGGTTGTCGAAGGGCCCTACCGCATTGTGAGGAATCCGATGTATTGGAGCGTTGCGTCCGTGATGCTGGGCGAGGCGGCAGTGTTTCATTCCGCGGCACTGGCGGAATGGGCGACGGTTTTTTTCGTGGCTGCGAGTTTATTCACCCTGTTTTTCGAGGAGCCGGCGCTGACACAGAAATTCGGCGCGCAGTATGAAGAGTATTGCCGACAGGTGCCGCGGTGGATTCCTCGTAAGCCCATGCGTTTGTCAAGAAGAGGGGCGAGGTAGTGCCCTGCCTTACGAGAAACTCAGCCTGTTTCGTTACCTAGTCGACGTCAATGGTCGTGACGCTCAGAGGCGGAAGCGTGATCGTCAAGGACGGGCCACTCGCGGGCACCAGTCCAGCGAACACGGGCTGGACCGGGCTCTGCCCCGCGGCAGAAGCGGACGTCATCTGGTAGAGGTGAGCGGCGCCAGCTAGAGCCTGGCCGTTGATCACTGTCACCTTGGAAGACGTGGAACGATTGATGGCCACGAAGCAGATCCGGCCCAGGATCGAGGGGTCCGAAGCAGCGTAAACGACTACGCTCGCAACATCGCTGGAGGTCGTCTGCAGCGAGGTGCTGGGGAAGTTCGCGGTTCCCCCGTCGAATCCGCGGAATGCCCGGAAGCCCGCAAGGGTATAAGAATATGTCCCGCTCGGAGGCCAGAAGTTGGCTGCGAAGAGCCCCATGCTTCCGAAGATGCCGAGATTGTCCGCTTGCGCGATGGTTCCGGCAATGTGGTTGAAGCCTCCGTTCTCGTACTCCGTAATAGCGAGCTTCATGCCCGGGTTATTCGCGGCAATCTTGGCCTGAAGGCGGGTAAGGATTTGGATGGGCGCGTTAAGGACGTTGTTGGTGATCCAGGAATTCTCCTTAAATGTGGGATCCCACAAGCTGCGCGGGCTCTGGACAATCGCTTGCACTTGGGGATCCGTGAGAGTCGAACCATTCATGTTGGTGACTCTCGTGGTCCCGTCTGTAGCTTCCGAATACCAATGGAAGTCGTAGACATCCACCAGGGGCGCCCCGTACGTAGTCGAAGCAGCCTTAATCCCAGCGAGGTATTTGTCCGCGAACCAATCCGCCCCGCTCGGGGTAGGGCTTAATGTTGGGTCCCCTTGCCAACTGTAGATGCCGTTAAAGCCATAGTTCACGGGCCCAAAAATCACGACATTCGAGAAATGGCCGGCGGGGGACTGTGCATTCTTATTCAGGTCTTTTAGCGCGGTTGAAAGGCTGACGGTCTTGGTAATGAAGTTGGCTGCGCTAAGGTTGTTTGCTTTTTGGCCATTTACGATTGTGGAGCCCTGGATCTCCTCATGTGTCGAATACCAAAGATCCGGCTCGTTATCTAAGCTGATGAAAGTTGGTTGCGCAGCCCCGGTGCTAAAGATATTTTGACTTAGGAACTTCTGGTCCAACGTCCAGGCGAACTCGTCCATGTAAACATCGGCGTCGAATTTGGTGGGATCGAAGGTGAAAGGAGCATTGGAAGCTGTGCTCTTCTTATCCACCACCGGCTTGAAGCGAGTCAAGTTGGGGAAGGGGCGAAGCACGGGGCCGCTTTCGTCCGCAGACACATAGCCTTGAAGTTGGAACGTCACAAGGCTCGCGAGGCCGGCGCCTTGGTCACCGGCGATAAAACTGCGCACTGCCTCCGCCGGGACATTGCTGGCGCTCAGGTAGTTGTCGCTCTGATAGTTAAAGTCGCTACCTGCATTGGACGCGTTGGTCTCCCAGTTGTAGGCCGTCCAACGGTTTCCCCCGTCGCGGTCGAGGGTGAAGTGCGGTTGAGGGCTTGTGTTGCCACCATAGAAATTGGTGCCGTAAACGTACGGAGAGATTGGGTGGTTGACAGCGGGATTCACGGTGATGGTTACATCCGCTGGGCCACTGACAGGCGTGGCGCTTGCCTGGTTGGAATTCGGACCTTCTGCCCCGGTGCCGCTTACCGCGGACACAACGTAGTAATACGTCGTGCCTTTGGTTAGACCGGAGTCCGTAAAGTTTGTCCCCGTGGTGTTGACAATTTGTGCGTAACCACTTCCGCTGGTGGTAGAACGCTTCACGTTGTAGCTGGTTGCGCCACTGCTGATTGGCCAAGTGAGGGCGACCTGGGAGTCAACCACAATAGCGGTGAGGCCCGCGGGTGCGGGGGGAGGCGGCACAGTAGGCGTGGCGCTGACCTCCGCGGAATTGGGGCTCTGGCCGTAAGAGTTATAGGCTGAAACCACATAGTAGTATTTCGTGCCATTGGCCAGGCCAGTGTCGGTGAAATTCGTCGTGCCTGTTCCCGACAATTGAGTGTACGGCCCGCCAGCAGTGGTGGAGCGCTTTGCGTAATAGCCTGTGGCACCAGAGACTGCGGTCCAGGACAGCGCTACCTGCTTGTCTCCTGCGGCGGCCACTAGCCCTGTGGGAGCGGCCGGCGCATTCCCGCCTCCGCCACCACCTCCGCCATTGCTGCTATAGCTCCCGCAGCCGCTGAATAGGAAAAGAAGGGCGGCCGTCAGCGACAAAAGCAATGAAGTGCGGGTCAGACGAGGGGCAAATGACATAAAACTGGCCTCCCAGGAAGTACGAACGAGCATGCGTCGAACCTACGTCGACTCCGGCCCTCAGGCTGAAAACAACTGCCGCAATAGCAAGAGGTTACGAGACCGGATGGGGCCGGACAAGCTGTCCCAGAGGAAAGAAATGGTTCAAGTCCCGAGAATCGTAAACGTTAACGATTCGCAATGCAAGGGCTAGAGGCCGGGGAAATAACTCTGAATGGCGGCTGGTCCTTCGATTGGCTACACTGACAGCACATGCGATTTGACCTCATAACCATTTTTCCCGAATTCTTTGCCGGGCCCATAAGCTACGGCATTCTCCGCCGCGCACGGGACACCGGTTTGGTTGAGGTCAATGTGCAGGACCTGCGGGTGTTCACAAAGGATCGTCACCGCACCGTCGATGACCGGCCGTTCGGCGGCGGCGAGGGCATGGTGTTGAAGCCGGAACCTCTATTTGAAGCGGCGGAGTCGCTGCTGGGGCATGGGGTCGGCGACGCCTCGAAGCCGGGCGCTGACGACCCGAAGACCGCGATTGTGCTGATGTCGGCGGCAGGGAAATTGTTCCGGCAGGAAACGGCGCGCCGCTACGCACAATTGGAGCGAATTATTTTTATTTGCGGCAGGTATGAGGGAGTGGACGAACGCGTGGCGGAGCATCTGGCAACGGAAGAAATATCGGTTGGAGATTTTGTGTTGAGCGGCGGTGAGCTGCCGGCCATGATGGTCGTGGACGCGGTCACGCGCTTGTTGCCTGGGGCGTTAGGAAATGAAGCTTCCGCGCAAAACGAATCTTTCAGCGCGACCGCGCAGGCGGAATCCAAGACGCATCTTCCTGTGGGCGGCGCGAGTCACCAGCCACCAGTCACTAGTCACGTTCTGCTTGATTTTCCGCATTACACGCGGCCAGCGGAATACCGCGGCTGGAGCATTCCAGAAATACTGATCGGTGGAAACCATGCGGAAGTCGCCAAGTGGAGGCGCGCTGCAGCTCTGGAGAAGACTCTGCGCAATCGGCCTGATCTGTCGGGGAAGGAATAAAATGTCCCTGCTTGAGGTTTACATTCATCCTACTGAACGGCCGGTCAGTAAACCGGATACCGCGTTGGCCCTTAAGCTGCGCGTCAGCATAAGAGTCGAATACGAGGAATTATGGACAATTTGATCCACGAAAATGGCAACGACTTGGAAAAACCGATCGCCGTTTACTACGAGCACCCCGACTGGTTCCGGCCGCTGTTTCAGCAATTGGACGAGCGCGGCGTGCCGTGGCTGAAAATCGATGCGCGGCACCATGACTACGATGTGGCTTCGCCGGAGCGTGAATATTCACTGCTCTTCAATCGCATGAGCCCTTCGGCATGGCAGCGCGGATTGGGCCACGCGATTTTCTATACGCTCAATTATTTGGCGCACCTCGAAGGCAAAGGGGTGCGCGTCGTAAACGGGTACCGGTGCTTCAATCACGAAATTTCGAAGGCTCTACAACTGACGAACCTGGAAAAACTGGGATTGCCGTATCCGAAAGCACAGGTCATCAATCATCCGTCTCAGGCGCTTGCGGCCGCGGAGGATATCGGATATCCGGTCGTAATCAAGCCGAACATCGGCGGCAGCGGCGCCGGAATTGAACGGTTCAATTCGGCGGCGGAGTTGCGCGCGGCAGTGGAAGCGAATCGCTTGTACTTTGGAATCGACTCCACGGCGTTGGTGCAGGAAGCCTTTACGGCGCGAGACGGAATTATTACGCGCGTCGAGGTTCTTGGTGGAAAGTTTCTGTACGCCATCCAGATCCACATTACCGGCGAGAGTTACAATCTGTGCCCGGCGGATATCTGTCAAAACACGCGCGGCGAAGAATTGACGCGCATCGCTTGCCCGGTGGACGCGCCGAAGAGCGGCATGAAGGTGGAAGGTTACCAGGCGCCGCGGCAAGTGATCGAAGATGTGGAGCGCATCGTGGAACTAGCGGGCGTCGAGGTCGGTGGCATCGAGTATGTGATCGACGACCGCACCGGGCGCCAGCTCTACTACGACGTGAACGCGCTCTCCAATTTCGTTGCCGATCCGGTGCGCGTCATCGGCTTCAATCCCTACGCGCGGCTCGCTGACTTCCTGATCGCAGAGGCACAGCGCCACGAGGCGAGCCGCGGCGAGCGAATTGCCGCAGGCGGAGGCCGGCGATGAGATATGGATACTGGCTTCCCGTTTTCGGCGGGTGGCTGCGCAACGTCGAAAACGAGAATATGGAAGTCAGCTGGCCGTACGTGAAGAAACTTGCTCAGCGAAGCGAACAGATTGGCTTCGATCTGACGCTGATCGCGGAGCTGAATCTCAACGACATCAAGGGTGTCGAAGCGCCTTCACTGGATGCGTGGTCCACGGCGGCGGCGCTGGCTGCGGTGACCGAGCGCATCGAGTTGATGGTGGCAGTGCGGCCAACGTTTCATCTGCCGGCGCTGCTGGCGAAGCAGGCCGCCAACATCGACCGGATCAGCAATGGCCGACTCACTTTAAATGTGGTTTCTTCGTGGTGGGCCGACGAAGCGCGCAAGTATGGCGTGGCGTTCGAACAGCATGACGACCGATATGCGCGCACCGGCGAATGGCTCGACGTGTTGGACGGAGTGTGGAAGCAGGATCATTTTTCGTTTTCGGGGAAATACTACCGCGTTGACGACAATGTGCTCGAACCCAAACCCGTGGCGAAGCCGCGGCCAACGCTGTACGCCGGCGGCGAATCGCCAGCAGCAAAGGAATTGATCGCCGAAAAATGCGACGCCTATCTGATGCACGGTGATCCGCCGGAGCGCGTCGCCGAAAAAATAGCGGATCTTCGCGAACGCCGTGCGAGGCACAATTTGCCGCCCCTAAAATTTGGCGTTGCCGGGTACACGATTGTTCGCGAAACGGACCGCGAAGCCCAAGACGAACTGCAGCGCATCACGGATGTTCACCAATCCGCGGCGGGATACGCGAACTACCAGCAATGGCTGGCGGGAACTCAATTGGAACAGCGCGTTTCCCTCGAAGACTATTCCGTTTCGAACCGTGGCTTGCGGTCCGGACTGGTTGGCACGACGGAACAGGTCGCCGAGCGCCTTGCCAAATTCGAATCCGCCGGCGTCGATCTCGTTCTGCTGCAATTCAGTCCACAGCTAGAAGAAATGGAACGGTTCGCACAGACCGTCATCCGGCGAGATTCCTCGCTAGCGATGGCAAAGTGAAATTCCTTCCGGAAGCGTAGCTTTTTGAACATCAATCTCAAGGAATGTTCAGAGCGCGGGCGGCTGCACGGTCGTGCTGTTCCAACCGCTAAAATCATTTGCCACGCCAGACTCGGAATACGTGATGCGCCGCGGAAGATGAGTCTTGAGATCAAGGCAGACAGTGTAGGGGGCCATCTGCGGCCACTCGTTACCGTAGTCAATGCTCCAGTCCTGGCAGGACCCCCCATTGATGGATTGGATTTCGCCTTTGACCATTGTCCCAGCTCTTCGGCGCGGCAACTCGATGATGGCATTGAACACCGTATTTTGCACAAGCACAGGTCCCTTGCCGCATTCCTTTAGCGCAGGGGAATCACCAGCCGACGGGCTCTTGGTCCAGTTTCCCTCCAAGTTTTCAACATAGGTCGCGCCGCTGGTGTAGACGGTGGATTGTTCTCTGATGACGTTATCTGGCGTACGGCTTATGAAGACGGACTTGTAGTCAGCCGGGCAACTGACCTCAATCCGATCCTTGAAGGTAGTGTTGTTTGAGTTTCTGGGCTGAGAAAAACTCTCGATGGTCCAACTCTTGGCCTGACCGACAGCGGCCTTGCAGCGCGCCAATGCCATGGGACCGGATTCCGACTGGAAACGGAAAAAGAGCAGCACCAGGAGAAGGATAACGGCGGCAATGGCGAGAACGGTCTTCACGCTTTGGATGTCCCCGAGGGCAGAATAGCCCTGACGTGGTTGAAATGGAGCGAGTGTTCTAACCGGATTGCGCTAGGCGTAACCTTCGCGCAGAACCGCGAGTCTGCCGTCAGGAGGGTGGTAGCGGTCCTGGCTCGGTCCACGCAATGCTTTCAGCCGCCACAGAGTGATGCCGCAGGTGGGAATCCACTAGGAAATTAGCGACGATTTGTCTATAATTATTGATTGTCTCTAATGAGCTGGCCCCGCCTGAGTGGGTCTGCAAGGAAACAGGAACATGAATCCGGTAATTCGTAAACTCCATGAAGCGCAATTGCGCAAAGACCTTCCCGAGTTCCGCCCGGGCGATACCGTGCGCGTTAACGTCCGCCTGCAGGAGGGCGAAGGCGAAAAGGTGAAAGAGCGCCTCCAGGCATTCGAGGGCGTGGTGATCTCCAAGAAGGGCCGGGCGTCCAGCGCGACCTTCACGGTGCGCCGCGTGAGCTTTGGCGTAGGCATCGAGCGCATTTTCCCTTTGCACTCGCCGACCATCAGCTCGATTGAAGTAGTAGGCAAAGGTAAAGTTCGCCGGGCACGGCTGTATTACCTGCGAGATTTGAAGGGCAAGGCTGCTCGCATCAAGCGCGCCGCGCGCGAGGAAGTGGCGGCCGTAGCCGTCGCGGGAACTGAAGCGAAGGCTTAGGCTACTCTTCTCAATTTCAGACGGATTGAAGAAGAAGCCCCGGACAACCGGGGCTTTTTCATTTTCAATCAGGGTTGGACGTTAGTGGTACCTTCCGCGCCGGGCTTGGGGAAATGCTTTTCGTACCACGCGATACAGCGGTCGGTGGAATCAATGTTGTGCTTGACTTCGCTCAGTCCATGGCCTTCCCGCGGATAGCGCACGAAGATGGCCTCGGTCCCCACATCTTTCAGGGCGATGAAGAACTGCTCGGCTTCGGCGATCGGCACATCATTGTCATTTTCGCCATGCATTAGCATCGTGGGCGTATGCGCGGCAGCCACATGCTTCAGCGCGGAGCGTTCCCATGCGACGTCCATCAGGTTGCCCTGGTGCAGGAATTGGCCAAATTCCATTTCTTCATACTGGTTGTAATAGGTCATGTAGTTGTAGCTGACTAGGTTGGCGATCCCGGCGATGGGAATCGCGGCCTTGAATTCATTCGTCTGCGTGATGAGCCAATCAGTAAGTTGGCCGCCATAGCTGACACCTTCGATGCCCAGGCGCTCGCGATCGATCCACAAATTACGACGTACCGCCGCACTCACGCCGTACAGAACATCTTGGCCTTCGTTCCCGTCTTGGTCACCAAAGACGGCGTCGGCGAATTTTTGTCCGTAGCCTGTCGAGCCGCGATAGTTCACCTGCAGGGTCGCCCAGCCGTGCGCAGCGTAAACCTGATTCTTGAAATTGAACGCCGGACCGTTCTGCCCGTGCGGCCCGCCATGAATATTGACGATTAGAGGATGCTTCGATGTGGCGGTCATCCCCAGGGGCTTGGTGAGAAACGCTTCGACTTCAAATTTGTTGTCGTTGCTCACGAAAGTGAAGGACTCGACCTCGGCAAGCTGCTTTCCTGCGAAGAGTTGTGCATTCAAGTCCGTCAACTTTCGCGCTGCAGCGTTGCCCGTCTTGAGGTAAAGCTCCGCCGCGTCTTGTGGCGACGCGAAGCCATACGCGATCGTTCCGTCTTTTCCAACGGACCACCCGCCCACGCCTCCCATGTCTTTCATCATATATTCGGGCTTGCCGCCAGAAATCGGCAAACGCACCAAATGGTTGCTGCCGCGTTCTTGAATAGTGAAGTAGACGGCACTGCCGTCCGGCGCCCATCGCGGCACACCCTGGCGATTGTCCAGGACGGCGCCGATTTCGCGGCGCTCGCTGCCGTCGGCGTTCATCACCCAAACGTGCGTGTCTTCCATGGTCGTCTCGCGGTCAGTCAGGCCGCGGCGAGTTCCGCGAAAGACGATGCGCTTGCCGTCGGGCGACCACAGCGGTTCGTACTCGTTGTATTCCGTTGCCGTCAAGCGGCGAATGCTGTTGTCCGAAACCTTCAGAGCGAAAATGTCGTAATTAAAAAACTCATCCTGATTCGGCTCGCGATTCGAAGCAAACAGAATTTCCTTGCCGTCCGGCGACCAATCGATGGAATGTTCATCGAAATTGCCCTGCGTGAGCTGGCGCACCTGCTTGGTGGCCACGTCGACCACAAAGATGTGCAGGCGCAGGTTGTCGTTGAAGCGCGTCATTCCTTCGCCGGCGTCGGGCTTGTATAAGTAGCGCGTGATTACCATGGGATCGCCGTTGGCTTCCGCCGCTTCTGCCCCGGGAGTCGAGGAAATGAATGCGATTTGCTTGCCATCCGGCGACCAGGTGAACTCCTTGCCGGTGCCCGGCAAGGGACTGTTGGTGCCCTCTGGAGAGGCAAGTAGAGTGACCTCAGAGCCATCCGGCCGCACGACGAACAATCCGCTCTTTTCGCCCTGATGTCCGTCAAACGCCAGCCATTTGCTATCCGGCGACCACAGTGGGCCGCCGCCGGAATCTTTCTCGCCTCCGACACGAACGGATTTCTTCGAATCGACATCCATGATCCAAAGCTGGCCCCAGGGGCGGCCCGGCCGATCGCGCATCGTCACGCTATACGCGATGCGATGGCCGTCCGGTGACAACTCGACGCTGCCAACCGAGCGCAATCGTGAAAGGTCGCTGCTGCCCAGACCCTGGGCGTCGCTGGCTTGTGCGCCGATGAGCAGAACTACCAAACAAACAAAACAGAAAATACTGCGAATCAAGATTGCTAGCGGTCGCAGTCGCATGGAGTGCCCCCTTGAGTTTTTAGAGACGTATCGCCACGGCGGTGAGTCTTAAGCAGACGTACACTTCCCAGGAGTTTGCTTACTTCAAGTATTGATCCATCCATTCGACCCAGCGACGATCGACGTCCATTGCCCGTACGGGATCTCCCGGAAAATGGCCTGCCACGGGGTAGGCGACGAATTTCACCGGCACGTCGTTGTCCTTGAGGGCGTGGTACAGCGAATAGCCCTGCGTGATGGTCACGCGCGCGTCGCCGGTGTCGTGCATAATCAGCGTCGGCGTTTTCATTTGCGCGGCGAAGGCGATGGGCGACTGCGCGCGATAGTCCTTGAGATTATCTCCCACGTAAGGCGAACCTTTGAAGCTGTAACGGCCGGTCACGTTGCCGTCGGAGAGATTATATTCGTCGTAGATGTCTGTCACCGGCGCACCGGCCATCGCCGCTTTCCAGATTTGATAGTGGCCGATCAGCCACGAAGTCATGTATCCGCCGTACGACCACCCGGTCACGCCGATTTTGTTCGCGTCGATGAACCCCAGCTTCTTTACCGCATCAAGTCCTGCCATGACGTCGCGCCCGGGGCCGTCACCCGCATCGTTCCAGATGGCTCGCTGGTAGGCGTTGCCTAGATTGTCGCTGCCGCGGTAATTCGGAGAGAACACTACGTAGCCGTGCGTGACCATGAGTTGCGGAAGAAAACTGAACTGCGTGGTGCTGGAAGCCTGCGGTCCCCCGTGGATGATCAGCACCAGCGGGTACTTCCGGTCTTTCTGGAAATCAGGAGGATAGAACAGCACGCCGTCTTCCTGAAAGCCGTCCGGCCCTTTCCACTCGAACTTTTCGGCTTTGCCAAGCGTCAGCGAGGCGATCTCGTGGTTGAAGTCCGTTAGCCGTTTCGGCGTGTCGTTGGCAGACACCAGGTAGTACAGCTCCGAAGGCTGTGTGGGCGTGCTGCCGGTAAAGGCGATTTCGCCTTTGCGGCCGACGAAAGCATCCACCCAGAACAGCCACGAGGGGCTAATGTCGCCCAGTTGCAGCTTCTTTGCGGCGCCCACAAGTGGCTGCAACCACAGCGAAGTCTTAACGCCGTCGTGGCCGCCAACCAGCAGCGAGTTGCCATCGGGCATCCAGATTACGCGCTGGAGGTCGCGGTCGATGCCTCGCGTGGCATCCGAGCCGTCGCCGCCCGTCGTTTCGGTAACAAAAATTTCAACCTCATTGTTAGGATCGCCGTCGCGGGGATACCAGTAAGCCACGCGTGAGCCATCCGGAGAAAACAGCCCGAAGCTTTCAAATTTTTCGTGCTTGGTAAGTTTGCGAATCTCTCCGGTTTCCACGTTGAGCACTTGAAGCGTCGTCAAGTCGCTGTCGCCCTGGTGAGGGTGCTCTTGTCTGGTGAAGAGTAGCCACTTTCCGTCGGGAGTCCACGAAATCGGAGACGCGGGCGGGCTGGGCGGCGCACTTTTGGTAAGGCTCCAGGCACCCGAAGTCAGCCGTTTCGCCCTTCCGCCCTCCGCGGGAAGAATCCAGATATGAGAAGGCTGCTCCGCTTCAGTCGCTAGGAAGTCGTTGTCCCCGACTTCGAAAGCGTCGTGATGTTTCTCGATTTCCTTTTTGTTCTCCGGCTCGTCGGAAGTGACGTAAGCGATCTCTTGCCCGTTGGGCCGCCAGGCGAACTGCTCGATGCCATTCGGCGCTTCCGTAATTTTGCGCGCTTCGCCGCCAGCCATAGGGAGAATGAAAATTTGCGGCTTCGCCTCTTTTCCCGCTCCGTCCACGGCGACAAATGCCAGGCGATCGCCGCTGGGTGACCAGCGCGGTGAGCCGACGCCCTTGCGTTCGTAGGTCAGCACGTGTTGCGTTCCCGTGGAAATTTCTATCAGTACGAGCTGGCGGTCGCTGCGATCTTGCTCGAGATTCGGGCGCGAGACCACGAAAACAATGCTCTTGCCGTCGGGAGAGATTTGCGGATCGGAAACGGAAGTAGTTTTCGCGTAGTCGCTTAATTCGAGGTGACGCGTTTGCGCCAGGGCGGGCGGGCTCGCGAAGAGAGCTGCGAGCAATAGCAGGGAAGCGAGGAGCCGGGAAATAGGAAGTAAGCGGGCGGTTGGATTCGTCATCATCGCTGAGCTGCTCCTTGAAGGGTCATGGGCCAGAATTTCGCAGGTTGAACCGTTTGTGGCAAGCGTATGCTGCCACGCCCCAAGAATGTTCGTCAAACCGAATACGGGTGTGAGTCCCCCGACGGCGGCAGGGAAACGTCCGGAAAGGTCTGCCATCGACTATCTCAATGAAAGCTTCGTCCTGTTGACATTCAACAGGAAGAAGCTTATGCTCCTGTCGTTTGTCAACAGGAGAAAACATGGCTCCTCCGCGAGGGGAAGTTCTGCAAGGCACTCTCGATCTGATTGTGCTCCAAACTCTGCATGCGATGGGCCCGCTGCACGGTTACGGCATTGCCCAGCGCGTTAAACAAGTTTCTGAGGATCTGCTCAAGCTGAATCAAGGCACGCTGTACCCCGCGCTCCTGCGCCTCGAGCAGCGCGGCTGGATCTCTTCCAAATGGGGCGCTTCAGAAAACAACCGCAAAGCCAAGTTCTACTCGCTTACTCGCTCCGGCCGCAAACAATTACTCGCAGAGACCGAGAGTTGGGAACGCATGACCGCGCTAATGGCGCGTCTTCTCGGCGGTACAGAAGGAGCCTGAGGTGGAGTGGCTCCGCATTTTCGGCGCACGCTTGCGCGGCCTCTTCCGTAAGCGCCAGCTTGACGGTGAGCTCGACGCCGAGCTGCGAGCTCATCTGGACATGCTCACCGAGGAAAACATTCGCCGCGGCATGAGTCCGCTGGAAGGGCGCTACGCTGCGCGCCGCGAGTTCGGCGGCGTCGAGCAAACCAGAGAACTTTACCGCGAACGGCGCGGCTTGCTTTGGATTGGTAACTCTCTCCAGGATGTCCGCTTCGCCTTTCGCATGCTCACAAAGCGGCCGAGGTTCACTTTTATCGCGGTGCTCACTCTCGCGCTTGGCATAGGCGCGAATACCGCCATCTTCACCGTTGTTCATTCCGTCCTGCTTCAGCAGTTGCCGTTTCCAAATGCCAACCGGCTAGCCATCGTGTGGTCGATTTATGGAAACGAAGGGCGTGCTCCCGCATCCGGTCCCGAACTCGCTGCCATCCGCGAGCAGAGTCGCTTATTTGAAGACCTCGGCGGAATCTGGGCGCAGAGCGGTGCTTTGACGGGAGAAGGCGAGCCCGAGCAGGTAAAAGTTGGCATGATGACGGCTAATTTTTTCGAGATTCTTGGCACGAATCCCCAGTTAGGGCGTTTCTTTGCCCCTGGTGAAGAAGGCCCCGGTTCGCCCTTCGTCGCAATCATCAGTGATGGTCTATGGCGTCGGCGGTATGGCGCAGACGCTCGCATGATCGGGCGGGCCGTGCGGCTGAACGGCCAGCCCACCACTATCGTTGGCATCATGCCACCAGGGTTCAAAATTGTTTTTCCAGAAGGCTCCAGTGTTCCGCCGGAAATGGACGCGTTTGTTCCTTTTCGCAGTCAACTCTCCAGCGATCCTCCAGACCAAAGTTATCTCCGCGTAATCGGACGCCTTCGCGGTGGCGTCACCATTCCGCAAGCGCAACAAGAATTGGAGACCATCGGTGCGCATCTCCGTTCCAAATTCACCGCTTTCGTCGAGCCTCCCCTTGGCCTTCAGGTTGTTCCGCTCCAGGGTGACCTGGTTCGAAACATCCGCCCGGCCCTTCTTGCGCTCTTCGGCGGGGCCGGCCTGGTGCTTCTGATTGCGTGCGCGAACGTAGCCAATCTCCTTCTTTCCAGGGCCAATGAACGCACTCGAGAAATCACGTTGCGAATTGCGATGGGCGCTGGACGCGGGCACCTCATTCGGCAATTGCTCACCGAGAGTGTCTTGCTGTTCTGCTGTGGTGCCGCTGCGGCTATCAGCTTTGGTTGGGCCGCGTTGCGTTTGCTTCTGGCCATGCAGCCGAAGGAAATGGAGCGACTCTCTGCTATTCAGATGGACGCATCCGTATTTGCCTTCACCTTCGCCGTCGCGATTGCTGGGGGTTTGCTTTTTGGACTGGCCCCCGCCCTTGGGGCCGGAAAGATCGATCTAGCGCGGTCTATGAATGCAGTTCGGCAAACGGCAAACTCGGCCAGCCGGCGCCACAGCAGTCTGCTGGTGAGCGCAGAGGTTGCCCTCGGCTTTATTCTCCTCATCGGTGCGGGCTTGATGCTGCAAACTTTTGCAAAGCTTTTGCAGGTCAATCCTGGGTTTGACCCTGCAAATGTCCTTACTTTTCGAGTTTCGGTGCCGTGGGAGAAGTACAACACCAGCGCGTCCGGCGTTCAATTTCTCCGCGATGTGAAAGCGAATCTCGCCGCCATTCCTGGCGTCGACGCCGTGGGTATTACCTCTCATCTGCCCTTCGACGATACTCTCCCGAACTGGTACAGCTTCTTCTGGCCCGAGGGCGCTCCAAAAGAACAACAAAACACGATCATGGCGGACCACCGTTCCATACTCCCGGGCTACTTCAAAAGTATGGGAGTCACGTTCCTGGTTGGCCGGGACTTCGACGAACACGACGTGGAACAGAACCTCCCTCTCGTCATTATCGACGACACCGTCGCGCAGCAGTCTTGGCCGGGCCAGCAAGCCGTCGGCAAACTATTGAACATTGAGAATGGCAACTTTGTCCGCGACACCGCGCAGGTCATCGGTGTCGTTAAGCACATGCAGTATCACACCCTCACAGATCAAGTCCGCGGACAGATTTACCTCTTGTATCCGCTGGCGATTCGCACGCACATGGCTTTCACTCTGAAATCCAATTTGAGCGCCCAGGCTCTTCTGCCGCTGATTCACCAGCGGGTTGCCGCGCTCGACAAAGATCTGCCCATCTACCACGTCACACCCATGGCGGACTACGTGGAATCGGCTCGCAAACAAACTCGCTTCGTAACCTTGCTCGCCGGGGTCATGGCAGCCATCGCCCTCATGCTTGCCTGCACGGGAATTTACGCTGTGACCACCTACTCCGTGGTCCAGCGGACCAGCGAGTTGGGCATACGTACCGCGCTCGGCGCTCAGTCGGGCGATCTCTTTGCCCTGGTTCTGCGCCAAAGCATGCTTCCGGTTGCGCTTGGCATCTCCATCGGATTCATGTTGTCTCTCCTGCTTGCGCCGCTGCTCTCCTCACTGCTCTTCGGCGTCCATCCCACCGACGCCCCGACCTATATAACCGTTGCTTTCCTTCTTTCAGCCAGCGCTTTGATAGCTTCTTTTCTACCCGCGCGCCGCACGATGCGTGTGGATCCCACGGTCGCGCTGCGTTACGAGTAAATCCAGGCACTAAGCTGCCAGTGGAGGTCACCATGCAAGGATGGCGAGTCGCGGTGAATCGGATTCGTGGACTCTTCACCAAGAGAAGCCACGAAAAGGAATTGAATGTCGAGCTTCGCGCGCACTTGGAGATGCTCACTGAGGAAAACATTCGCCGCGGCATGAGTCCGGCAGAGGCGCGTCACGCCGCGCGGCGCGAATTCGGTGGCGTCGAACGGGCGAAAGAGTTGTACCGCGAGCAGCACAGCATCCAGCTCATCGACTCGCTGCTGCAAGACCTGCGATTTGCTCTCCGAGGGTTGAGGAATCGCCCGGGATTCGCGCTCGTTGCTATCCTCACTCTCGCACTGGGAATTGGTTCTACCACGGCGGTATTCAGCGTCGTCGACCGCATTCTTTTCCGCAGCCTTCCCTATCCCCAGGACGACCGCCTGGTCAGTTTTGGTGACAAAGCGCCATTCGAAGCGAATGAGTTCGTCCTCGGACCAGACTACGTCGATTGGAAGAAAGCGCAAACTCCCTTCGAATCCGTGACCTCCTTCGTCCCAAGTGGGGCGGATTGCGATCTCACCGAAAAGGATCCGGTCCGCCTGAAATGCGCTCTCGTCGAGTCGACTTTCCTGCCGACATTCGGCATTCAACCCTTCCTCGGCCGTAATTTCTCGAGCGATGAAGACCGCCCCAACGCGCCGCGTGTCGCGCTCATCACCTACGGCTTGTGGCGTTCGCGCTTCGCCAGCGATCGCAATCTTCCCGGCCGCACCATTTCGCTCGACGGGCGGCCCACCACCGTCGTCGGTGTTCTCCCGCCGCAATTCGAAATGCCGAATCTCGGCCGCGACGACATTCTTGTTCCCGCCGCCCTCGATGGTTCCACCGATCGCGGCCCCAACGCCCGGCAAATCATTTTGCGAGCTTTTGCGCGGCGCAAACCCGGCGTCTCCATCCCACAAGCCGCCGCCGCGATGGAGCCGCTGTTCCAGCAATCCCTCAATTACGTTCCTCCGCAGTTTCGTCGCGAGGTTTCCTTCCGCGTGCGCTCCCTCCGCGACCGCCAAATCCAGGACGCCCGCGTCGCCTCGTGGATCCTTCTCGGCGCAGTTCTCGCGGTGCTGCTCGTCGCGTGTACCAACGTCGCAAACTTGCTCCTCGCGCGCGCTACCAGTCGCACCCGCGAATTAGCCGTTCGCACCGCACTTGGCGCGACACGCGGACGCTTGGCTCGTCAATCGCTCACCGAAAGCCTGCTCCTGGGAGTTCTTGGCGGCCTTGCAGGCTGTTGGATCGCCCAACTGCTGCTTCGTCTTTTTGTTTCCATCGCCCCGGAAGGTATCCCTCGGCTGGAGCAAGCCTCTATCGACATTCGCGTGTTGCTCTTTGCCCTCGGCGTTTCTCTCGTGTCAGGCGTTCTCTTTGGACTAGCTTCGGCATTGCGTCCCCCCGCGCCAGAATTGCTCACCGGAAAGGAAAATCGCCCGACGTCGCGCGGCATGCTTCGCCAGGTCCTGGTTACCGTGCAAATTGCCGTTTCACTGATTCTTCTCGCCGGAGCCGGCCTGCTCCTGCGCAGCCTCTGGAATCTCGAAACCGTCGCCCTTGGCATGGACACGAAAAGCGTCATCACCGCAGGAATCGATCTCGTCGAATACCGTTATCCCGACTCCGCGAAGCAGCTCGCCTTCTTCAATCAACTCGAAGCCCGCCTGAAGCAAATGCCCGGCGTCACCGCGCTGGCCTTGAGTGACACGCTGCCTCCTTCCGGCGGCAGCCAAGCTACTTTTCTCTCGTCCATCGAAATCCCAGGACACACAAAATTTAGCGCCGGCACCGGAGGAATGATTAACTATCGCTTCGTCACTCCCGCTTACTATCCTGCGCTGGGGATTCCCCTCCTGCGCGGCCGCGGCTTTCTCGAGGAAGATCGCTCGCCCGCGGAACGACCCGTGATCCTCAGTGAAAGTCTCGCGAGAAAGCTCTTCCCCAACGGAGAAGATCCCCTCGGGAAATCTTTTCGTTTTGGCTCGCAGAACGAGTGGCGCACCATCGTCGGCGTTGCCGGAGACGTAAAGAACAACGGCCTCGCTGCTCCGGCCGACCCCGAGTTTTACCTTCCCTGGCAGAATGAGCCCGCTGGCTACTATCGATCCGCGCATTTCACCGTGCAGAGCGCCATCAATCCGCAGGCCATTGCCCGGTGGATTCGCTCGGAGACCGCGGCCATCGATCCAACCGTTCCCGTGACCATCGAGGGCATGCAGACACGAATCGGAAAGCTGGCTCAGCGGCCCCGCTTCACGGCTGTCCTGTTGTCCTTATTTGCAGGCATGGGCGTCCTGCTGGCGGGAATCGGCATCTACGGAGTCGTCGGCTTTCTCGTCGCACAACAAACTCGCGAAATCGGCATTCGCATCGCCCTTGGCGCCTCTCCGCAAAGTGTTCTGAACCTGATTCTTTCAAACATGCTGCGCTGGACAGTGGCTGGGGCGGCGCTTGGCCTTCTGGGAGCTTGGTTCTGCTCGCGTCTCCTGGAGTCCTTGCTCTTTGATGTTCGCGCTCACGATCCGTCCCTTCTCCTCTCGGCTCTATTTATTTTGCTCGCGGTGGCCTTCCTGGCCGCCTGGATTCCCGCGCGGCGCGCCATGCGCGTCGACCCGGTAGTAGCTCTGCGGTACGAGTAAACTTTTTTTCTTCCACTCGTCCGTCCACAACTTATCCGCCGTGCTAAAATTCCCCTCGTAATGAGCCGACTCTGCTCCTCCCGTTTCGAGCGAGCGGCGCGCCAACTGGGCTGGACGCGCATCGCCGGCATTGATGAAGCCGGACGCGGCGCGCTGTTTGGCCCCGTCGTTGCCGCCGCGGTGATACTCAATCCCAAGCGGCGTATCGTCGGCCTCGACGATTCCAAAAAACTTTCTGCCGACCGCCGCGCTGAGTTGGCCGTGCGCATCAAGGAGCACTCGTTGTGCTGGGCTGTTGCCGAAATAGATGCGCAGCGCATTGACGCGTGGAACATTTATCAGGCTTCGCGCCAGGCGATGACCGCCGCGCTCCAGCAGCTCACCATTTCGCCCGACTATCTGCTTATCGACGCCATGCAGCTCGACGTCTTGATCGAGCAGAAATCCCTAATCAAAGGCGACGCCCGCAGCATCTCCATCGCTGCCGCTTCCATCCTCGCGAAAACGCATCGCGACACCCGCATGGAGGAGTGGGACGCTGTCTATCCGCAGTACGGCCTCGCGCGCCACAAAGGCTACGGCACGCCCGACCATCTCGAAGCCTTGCGTTTGCATGGCCCGTCGCCTCTGCACCGCCATTCCTTTGCGCCCGTGCGCGAATCCGCCTGCTGGGCCGCTGGCGCGACGCAAACGTCGCTGCCGATCTTTTGAGGGGGCGACAAAATTACCCGTGAGCATCCCTAGTTCGATCGAGACGTCATCGAAAATCGCTGGGGGGAGCAACCGAATGCGTTTTTCCAGGCCGCTATTCAGCATCGCCGTTATATCCGCAGCCGTATTTGTGCTACTGGCAAAAGCGACGGCTCCAGATTCGCCAGCTACACTTGCCGCAACTCCGCCGATGGGCTGGAACAGCTGGGACTCCTTCGGCGAATCCGTCGCTGAAACCGATGTCCGTGCGAACGCGCTGTGGATGGCACAGCATCTGAAGAAATTCGGCTGGCAATACATCGTCGTGGATATGGGCTGGTACGTTACCAATCACTCCGCCGGTTCGAATGCCGAGAACGCGCAATTCAGTATGGATGAATTCGGCCGTTTCACTCCCGCCGTGAACAGCATTCCTTCAGCGGCGAAGGGCGCAAGCTTCAAGCCGCTGGCAGACTACATTCATTCGCTGGGCTTGAAATTCGGCATTCATATCTTGCGTGGCATCCCCAAGGAAGCAGTCCGCAAGAATCTGCCCATCGCCGGTTCTTCCTTTCACGCCGCCGATGCCGCCAACACTTCCGACACCTGTCCGTGGAATCCGTTTAATTACGGGCTCGACGCAAGTAAGCCCGCCGCGCAAGCCTATTACGATTCGATTGCACAGCAGTACGCCGGCTGGGGCGTGGACTTCCTGAAGGTCGATTGCATCGCCGATCATCCCTACAAGGGAGACGAAATCCGCATTCTCAGCCAGGCGCTCCGCAAAACCGACTGTCCGATTGTCCTGAGTCTCTCTCCAGGGCCCGCGGCCTTCGAGAACGCCGAGGAGCTCAGCAAGTATGCTCAGATGTGGCGCATCTCCGATGATGTTTGGGATCTCTGGCACAGCGACAAACAGTTTCCGTCAGGCATCGAGAATCAGTTTGCACGCGCCGCGAAATGGGCTCAGTTCTCTGGACCTGGCCACTGGCCCGACGCAGACATGCTCCCCCTCGGTCGTTTGGAACCGGTCGCTGGCTGGGAACAGCCACGCGCCACTCGCCTGACTCACGACGAGCAACGCACGCAGCTCACGCTCTGGTCGATTTTCCGTTCGCCGCTAATGATGGGCGGCAACCTCACGCTATGCGACAAGTGGACGGAGTCACTTCTGTCGAATCCCGAGGTCATCGCCGTAAACCAGCATTCCCGGGCCAATCATCCCGTGATGCAGACCGATAAGATGGCCGTCTGGTACGCCCATACAGTCTCGGATGAAGAATATTATGTGGCGGTTTTCAATCTCTCCGATTTCATTTTATCATCGGAGATTTCCTGGACGGACGCGCGACTTCCCGGCGGTAAGTATTCGTTGCGCGATCTGTGGGAGCGGAAGAACCTAGGGCCCGTGGACCTACTGAAGGTCAAGCTCGCGCCGCACGCCTCGGTGCTCTACAAAGTCTCAAAGCGATAAATATCCAAGAGGGCGGCCAGTTCGAGATTCATTTCCTTGGCATGCTTGCCTCCGAAAGTGAAACGCGCTTAGAGCGCGCCGGCCTTGCTCAAGAGTTCCTTCATTCCCGCGAAGCTTTGGCGGGAAGACTCTTCTTCGGTGCCCGCCCCTCTCCAATGCGTTTCCAGGCTCATCGTCCCCGAGTATCCCGCCTGCATCATCGCACGGAACTGGCCGACGTAATCGATGATGCCTCGCCCCATCGCCGCCCATTCGAAGGTGCCGTTCGTTTTTCGCGCTACATCTTTGCAATGCATGTGCCCGATGCGCTCCCTGGGGATGTTTGCGAACCCGTCCGGAAAGGCGATCTCGCCCCGATAAGCGGCATTCCCCGGATCCCAGTTCAATTTTAAGTTTGGCGATTGCACGGCCTTCAATGTACGCACCGCTTCAGCACCGGTCGCAGTGTTGCAGGCAAATTCGTTTTCGAGGAGCAGGACAATGTTTTTCAGCGCAACCTGAGCAGCGGTGTCCCGAAGCTTACTGTCCATCGCGTCACGGAAGGGCTTCGGATCGTCCAACCTCCAGAAATCGAAGCAGCGGATGCGGTCCGTGCCTAGGGCCTTCGCGGCTGCGATAGAACGCTCCAGCACCTCGGCTTGTTGCGCGAAATTATAGTCCGCGCCGAACTGCGGCTTTTTCGGGCTGAAGCTCGAAATGGGCGCCCCGGGCCAATCCGTTTTGAAGAGCGGGCTGGCAATGTCGGTTACCTGAAGGCCAAATTTCTGCAGCAGCCGCCGTGCTTCGGCGGTTTCCTTTTCATCGAGATTAATAACGTTTTTCTTCCACAGGCCTCGCAGCTCGACGTACCCCAGGCCAAACTCCTTCGAAGCAACTTCCAAGGCGTGCCCGAAATCCTGCGAAATTTCATCAGTGATGACCGAAAGCTTGAAGCGGCTGCTCACTGGTAACGGTGAGGCGCTTCCGCCAGACTGATAGAAAAGTGAAGCGGCAGCTGCTCCTCCCAGGCCCGCGAGAAAATGGCGACGCGATTCGAACGCACGCATGGTTTTTCACTCCCTTGGCGCACAAAGTATTTGTTCTGGGATGGTACCACCGTCTTCCACAAGGTGAGGCATTGCCGGCTGCAAGCCATAGAGTTCAGAGGGAAAAGAGTTTCCCGTTCGTTCGCCTGATCTTCGCCGAGAAGTTTCCAAATAAGGAAGGGGATAACTGCCTGCTCACACTAGATTCTGCGTACGTTGACTTGGCTTTTTCCCCCCTGTTAGCGTAACGAGGTAGCGTTACGCGCCGTTTCGCTACCGCTGTAATTCGAGGAGAACGTGCGGGGCAGTCTCCTGTGGGAGATTTGTCCCTGTTCGCGCATGGCCTATAACAAGAGCAAAAACGTCGAAGCCGCACAAAAACTGCTGAACCAGGGCAAGGTCGCCCAGGCCATAGCCGAATACCAGAATATTTTGAAGTTTGAGCCGCGTGATCAAGTCACCCTGATGACCATCGGCGAGCTCTATATCCGCCAGGGCGAGACTTTTCAAGCCATCGACTACTTCGAGCGTCTGGCTCAGATTTTTGTCGGCGATGGATTCCTCACAAAAGCCATCGCCGTCTACAAACGCATCGCCAAGCTCGCTCCCGAAGAAATCCGCCCGCTCGAAAAACTCGCCGACCTCTACGTTCAACAGGGCGTGATGAGCGAGGCTCGTCCCCTCTTCCTCCAACTGGCCGAAATTCACCTGAAGAACAATCGCCAGCCGGAAGCCGTGGGCCTGCTCAAGAAACTTCTGCAGGCGGAACCCGATAATCTCCGCATCCAAATCCGCCTCGCTGATTTGTACCAAGCCATGGGCCAGACGCGGGAAGCCATCGAAGCGTACGTCTCCGCTTCACAGCGGGCCCTGGCTCGCGGTGACCAGGGCGAAAGCGAAAAGCTCGCGGACAAGGCGTTGAAACTCGAGCCTGCGAATCTGGCCGCGGCCATTGTTAAAGCCCGCTCCTATTCATCCCAAGGCAACCTCACCAAGGCCGCACAGCTTCTTGAGCAAGTCGCCGATCTCGAGAAGGGCGGCGAGCAGACCGAACTCCTGCTCGATCTCTATATTAAGAATTCCGATTGGGACCAGGCTTCGGCGCTCGCGCATCGCGTATTCGAAGCCGACGAGAAAAATTTTGGGCCCATGCAAAAGGTCGTCGAATCGCTCCTGCAAGCCGGGAATGGCGAAAAAGCCATGGAAATCCTGGAAAAGTCCCGGCTGCCTATGATCGATGCTGGAGAGCACGAAGTCGTCGGGAAACTGCTCAACGAGCTCGCTGCCAGCATGCCAGGCGCTGTTGAGCCGCTGGAATGGCTCGTGGAACTCTACGGCCGCACCAGTGACTCCTTCCATATGGCGGATGCGCTCGCGCACCTCGGCGACGCCCTGGTCACCGATCGGCAGTACGATCGCGCCAAGACCATATTCGAACAGCTCGTCGATCGCGAACCGGAAAGCGATTCTGCCAAGCGCAAACTGAATCATGCGCTCCGCAAGTTGGGACTCGTCGAAGGCGGAGAGCTGGAAGAGCTGCCCCAGGAGAACTTGCAGGCGGAAATCCCGAAACCGCCCACCGCCAAGCTGCGCGCTGACGAAGAAGAGACTCCTCGCGGAGTACCCTCCACGCCTGTGGCCACCTCCAACGAACCCGCGCTCGATGATGAGACGCAAAAATTTATCGCCCAGTCGCTCACGGACGTCGATCTCTTCGCCAGCTACGGCCTTACTCAGAAAGCCATTGGGTTGCTGGAAGCCATTCTGCGCCGCGCTCCGCGCCACACGCCGACGCTCGAGAAATTGCTCGACTTTGTCCTTGGCGCCGGCGACGACCGCCGCACCGCCGAACTCGCCGCGCAGTTGGAACAGATCCACAGCGAAACGGGCGACAAGCGCAGCTCCGAACGTTTCGGCGAATTGCGCCGCCGCTTCCAGCGTGCTGCTGGCCTGACCGACGAGGAATTGGCGATCGCCGTTCCCCCCGCAAAATCTGCTGCACCGCCGATCGCTGAACCAGTGCCGATGGATGCTTCGATTCCCGAAATCGCCGCGGAACCTGCGCCGCTAGAACTCGCTCCAGTTCCGGTGCCTGTCCAGGCCGCCCCGGTCGAGAAAGCGCCCCCTGCGCCTGTCGAAGAAATCGCCGCTCCTGCGGAAGCAGAAGTGCAAGAAGTCGATCTATCTGACGAATGGGCCACCCTTATCGAGGAGACACGTCCCAGCGAGCCCGCCGTGGAACCTCCTGCTCCCGTGTCAGCGAAGCCCGCGGGCACGCCGGCGCCTCACACGAAACCTGGAGATGTCGAAGAGTTTCAAATTGGAGAGGAACCCACGGTCGTTCCGGCCGACGATGTGCCAGCAGTCACCTCGTTCAAATTAGCTGACGAAGCTCCCGCAGTTCCGCTCAAACCGGAACCCATCCGGGAAAAGGCCGCGGAAAAACCCGCGCCACCCAAGCCTAGAGAAGTGCCAGCGGCCAAAGCTCCTCCACCGCCGCCGGCACCTGAGCCCGAATTCGAATTGGAACAAGAGTACGAACTGGTTCTCGATCAGGAGCCACTCGTCCCGGCTTACGACCAGCGGCCGCCCGAGACTCCCGTTGCTCCGCCTGCGCCGGAGCCGATCGCAAAAAACGCCGCGCCCGCCCCACCCTCGGGCAGTGGCTTTGCCTCCGACCAATTTCTCGCAGACCTCGCCAACGAAATCGATCAGCTCGGCATCGGCGAGCTTTCGCCTGGATTCTCCGGAACGATGCCCAACGCTCAACCGCCATCCGCTGCGAAGCCTCCGGCGCCGGTGGCGCCTTCCGCTCCGTCTGGCGAGTCCGGGCCGCTCAAGGAAGTTTTCGACGAGTTTCGCGCCGAGCTGGGCGAAATGGGTGCCGAGGAAGAAGATCTCGAGACGCACTACAATTTGGGAATCGCCTTCCGCGAAATGGGCCTCCTCGAGGAGGCCATCAGCGAATTCCAGAAAGTTGCCAAAACCAGCGACCGCGGCCGTCCCTTCCGCTACACCATGCAGTGCTGCACGCTGCTCGGCCTGGCGTTTATGGAAAAGGGCCAGCCGGCCATCGCCGCGATCTGGTACGAGCGGGCCTTGCAGACTCCCGGCAATGATCCGGAAAGCACGCTCGCCTTGCGGTATGATTTGGGCGTAGCTCAGGAATCGGCGGGCGAGCCTGAAGCGGCGCTGAAAAGTTTCTCCCAGGTCTACGCGATGAATATCGACTACCGTGGAGTAGCCGAACGCATCGCGGCCCTTCAAAAGCCCGCGCGCTGATCCTGCACCTTTCCAGACGAGACGGGGCTCCGCTCACCCATGAACCGGGTTTATCGCGCTTTGCAAGTCGTGCTTGCGTTCGAAATGGGCGCAATGTTGCTCTATTTGCCGTGGACTCTGTATTGGGAGCAGAATTTTTTCCTCAGCCACTATCCTTCGCTCATGCCGATTGTGCTGCATCCGTCGTTTCGCGGGGCCGTGAGCGGCATCGGTGTTTTGGATATTCTTGTGGCAATCGGCTGGATCGGTTCGCGACCGGGGCCTAATCGTGTCCCGCCTCAATAAGACTTCTTCCAAGCCGCTGCTGTGCTACGTATCAGACCGGCACAGCCTCTTTGAAGTCCAACCTGCGGGACAACTGGAAACTCTGTTGCGCAAAATCGCCGCCGCTGCGGATGCTGGCGTCGATTGGATCCAGATTCGCGAGAAAGATCTTTCAGGAAAGGATTGCAGTTCCCTCACGCATGAAGCTTTGCAACGGGCCGCAACATTTTCGGCAAACAAAACCTCTGCAACGCGCATCCTCGTGAACGATCGGCTGGACGTGGCGCTTGCCGAGGGCGCCGGCGGCGTGCATCTCGGCGAAAAAAGTTTGCCGCTGGCGGAAGTAAGTCGGATTGTTGAGAGCCGCGGCGAACGGAATGATTTCCTCGTCGGCATTTCCTGTCATTCTCTCGAAGCGGCGCAAGCCGCGGCGAACGGTGGCGCGGACTATCTTTTTTTTGGCCCTGTCTTCGCCACACCATCGAAGACGGCGTTTGGCGCACCGCAGGGCCTTGTGCGGCTCGCCGAAGTCTGCCGCGCGGTCGCCATTCCGGTGCTGGCCATCGGCGGAATTACTTTGGCAAATGCCGCCGATTGTCTTGCCACGGGCGCGTCGGGGATCGCTGCCATTCGGCTTTTTCAGGATGCTCGCGACTTGTCCTCTCTTGTCCAGTCCCTGCAAAAACTGAAAGCCAATCATCGCTCCATCAGGCGGCGGAGCAGACGAATCCGTCCGGCGTGATAGATGTCGTGAAGCGCGATACCGTTGGCTGGATAATTGTGAACCAAGAGCGGTTGAGAAATTGGCGGTCGAGAGGTTACGAGTACTCAGAATGCCGGCTCCGGATAGTCGTGCGGGATCAATGGAGATGAGCGTCGAACCAGGCGACGGTGCGGCGGATGCGCTCGCGCTGGTCATCGGGTTTCACGAAGTGGTGGCCCTCGTGTTCGTAGACGACGAGCCATGAAGCCGCCGTAGCTCCAGCCGGTGAGGCCTAGGCGGTTGGGGTCGATGGAAGTGGCGCGGAGGGCTTCGTCTAGGCCGGCGAGGACATCACGAAAATCGCCGTAGCCGAAATCGCGGACGTTGGCGCCGGTGAAGGCCTCGCCCTGGCCGAAACTGCCGCGCGGATTGGGTTGAAAGCGCATGTCCAGCAACCTTTCAACGCGAATGGACGCCGCGCAAAGATAGACCGACTCGGGCGAGGCCGCAAGTCTCCATGGGCCGAATAGCGTTGTGATGGCCATGCGTAGGGCGTAGAATCCGCGCAACTCGCTCAGTGGAGGAGATGATGATGGATCGCCGTGGATTCTTGTCTTCGTTTGCTGGTGCCGCCGGCGCTGTGGGCGCGCTTGGAGTCTCCCCGAAATGGCATGAACTACTGGAACAGGAACCGCCGAAGCTGCCGGACAGCGCGCTTTATGCTTCGAACGAAGAAGCATATTGGACAGAACTGCGCAAACAGTTCCTGATTCCTGCCGACGAGGTATATCTGAACAACGGGACGGTAGGATCTTCGCCCATGCCGGTGCTTCGCGCGGTTTTTGACGGGTACAACGAGACGGAAAAGATGGCGCAGAGCGATCCGGAAGATTATCCGATCTGGGGGTACGGCTCGTGGAACGAGTTTCGCGACCCGCTCGCGGAGTTTATCGGCTGCACGCGCGACGAGCTGGCGCTGGTGCGCAACGCCACGGAAGCGAACAGCTACATCGCGAATGGACTGGATATGAAGCCGGGCGATGAAGTGTTGATGACCGACCAGGAGCATCCGGGAGGCGAGCAGCCGTGGAACCTGCGCGCGAAGCGCTATGGGATCGTGGTGAAAAAAGTGACGCTGCCGAAGCCGGTGCCAAACGCGGCGGCGGTGCTGAATCTTTTCAATGATGGGATCACGCCACGAACGCGTGTGATGTTTTTCAGCCACATTCCAACGGTCACGGGTGTGGTGTTGCCGGCCAAGGAACTTTGTGCACTGGCGCGGTCGAAAGGGATTCTTTCGGCGGTGGACGGCGCGCACGTGGTCGGAATGATGCGGCTGAACTTGCACGAATTGGGCTGCGACATGTACACCTCCAGCCCACACAAATGGCTGCAAGCGCCGAAGGGCAGCGGATTGCTCTACGTGCGTGATGAGGTGATCGACCGGCTGTGGAACACCATCGTGACCGCCGGATGGGATGAAGCGAAATTGCGCGCGGAACGTTTTCAACGCATCGGCAGTTCCAACGTGCCCGCGCTGTGGGGCTTACGCGCGGCGGTGCAACTGGCAAATCACATCGGGCTGGAGAGAATCGAACGGCGGCACAGGCAGATGGCGGACTACATTTTGAAGGAGATGGTGCAACGCGGGGCGGAGTCCTGGACGTCCCCCGATCCCGCGTTGCGCTGCGCGATTGCAGCGGTCAATGTGCCGCCGTTTCAAATCAGCGAGCTCGAAAATTGGATGTGGAAGAATAAGAAGATCCGCATCCGCGGCGGAGCGCCTTCAAAGATCCGGCTATCGACACCCTATTACTTGCTGCGGAAAGACGTAGACCGGTACCTGGCGGCTTTCGACGAGTATAAGAAAGGGAAATCCGCGGCGTAAAATCCACCGCAAGGCAAAATCTATCCGATAAACTGTAGATCAGTCCCTTCTTCCTGAGTCTGAAGTTACAACCTTGGGTCCGCTTTCTGACGGGGGTCAGAAGAAAGCATGCCGGCCTCTCGCAAGATTTTTGTCGCCGCACTGGTGGCATTGGCTTGTCACTCTGTCGTCCTGGGCTTTCATTCCGCGCTAGCCAGCAACGCTATCGAGTTTGTACTGCTATTGCTGGCCACGGCGGCTTGCTTTGAAGCTTCGGGCAGGGCGGAAGGATACGCGCGGCGATTTTGGCGGCTCATGGGCATGGCGTTTGCCCTGTATGCCGCCGGCCAGGTATTAGCGACCTACTACGACAGCGTGCTCCACGCGTCGCTGCTGGAGTGGTGGCCCAGCGACGTTTTCTTTCTCTATCACTACGCGCCGATGGCCATGGCGCTGTTCCTTGGTGACGACAGCGCGGACTCGAAGGTGTACCGGTGGCAACGCTGGCTGGATTTTCTGCAGATTGGAATCGTCTCGTTCTCCGCATACCTCTTTTTTCTGTACCTGCCGTTGCGCTCGGTACGTCGGCCAGAAGACATTAACGCCCTGTATTGGTGGGTTTTTACCTGGCGCAATTTCATTCTAGCGTTAACGTTTGTGTTGAGAGCGGGACTGACAAAGTCCCGGCTGGTGAAGTCGCTCTTCGGGCGAGTGGCAGTATTTCTGGTGCTTTTCGGAATCGGCGACTCTGTGTTTGTGTACGCCCAGACGTGGCAGGGTCTGCAGTTCGGCACCTGGTACGAGTTGCTGTGGAGCGTCCCCAGGACGCTGATGGTATGGCTGACAACCAGTTGGGTTGCTCCCAAAGAGCCGGAACCAGCGTTGAGAGAAACTTCCTCGGAGTCCCTGCTGTTGGCGCAATTCGCGCATATCGCCTTTCCGCTGTTGGTTTTGGCGATGGCCACCTCGGCACTCGGACAGCAGTTGAAGCTTGCGGTTGTGGCAGTCCTGGCGTCGTTCGGTTGTTCGAGCGCTCGCTTGCTGCTAAGCCAGCGGGCGCAAAGTGAACTGCTTTCGCAACAGAAACAGTCAGCCGAGTCGATACGAGCGGCAGAGGCAAAGTTTCGCGGACTTCTGGAGTCCGCGCCGGACTCGATGGTAGTGGTCAATCGAGAAGGCCAAATCGTACTTGTCAATGTTCAGACGGAAATCTCGTTTGGATACTCCAGGGAACTGTTGCTGGGGAAATCCATCGAGGTTCTAGTGCCAGAGAGATACCGGCAGAAGCATACGGGACATCGTGAAGGCTTTTTCAAACAGCCGCGCGCAAGGTCCATGGGCGAGGGGCTGGAACTTTACGGTCTGCGCAAGGATGGTTCGGAATTCCCCGTGGAGATCAGCCTCAGCCTGCTGGAAACGGAGGAAGGCCTGTGGGTTTCGGCGGCGATCCGCGACCTTACGGAACGCCGGAAACTGGAGCTGCAGTTCCGGCAAGCGCAAAAAATGGAGTCCATCGGAACGCTGGCGGGCGGAATCGCTCACGATTTCAATAATTTGCTGACCGTCATCTTGAGCTATAGCAGCTACCTCGCGGATGAGCTTCCGAGCGTCTCGAAATTTCACCGCGCCGCCGAGCAAGTGCATCAGGCGGCCGAACGCGGTGCCGCGTTGACCCGCCAAATGCTGGCGTTCAGCCGGCGCCAGGTGTTTCAGTTGAGAGTCTTGAACGTCAACGACATCATCGGAAATCTGCTCAAGATGCTGCAGCGGATCATCGGAGAGCACATCGAGATCAAGGCCGATCTGGCGGAGGATCTTGCTGCGGTGAAGTCCGATCCCGCGCAGCTCGAACAAGTGCTCATGAATCTGTGCGTCAACGCGCGTGACGCGATGCCGGAGGGCGGACAACTCACGCTGGAAACGCAGAACGTCGAACTGGATGAGAATTTTGTTCGCGCATATGTGGGATCCACTTCCGGGCCACATGTTTTGTTGACGGTAACCGACACAGGGATGGGTATGGACGCCCCGACTCAGGCGCGTATCTTCGAGCCGTTCTTCACCACAAAAGGACCCGGGCACGGGACTGGTTTGGGACTGGCAATGGTGTATGGAGTGATTAAACAAAGCGGTGGATACATTTGGGTGTCCAGCGAAAGAGGGAAAGGCACCTGTTTTAAAATTTACTTGCCGCAAGAAAAAGAAATTGCCGAAAGCCAAGTCACCAAGAAATTGGAGCCGGCGCTCAAACAAGGATTCGAAACCATCTTGTTAGTCGAGGATGATGACGCGGTTCGCGAGCTTGTTCGTTCGATGCTGGCGGCGCGGGGCTATTCGGTGCTGGCGCCTCAGCATCCACTGGAAGTGGAATCGCTTTGTGAAGGGCACACCGGCCGCATCCATTTGCTGCTCACGGATTTGATTCTTCCCGGTGCAAGCGGCCGCGACATTGCCAAGCGCGTCTGCTCGCTCCGCCCGGAGGTGAAGGTACTTTTCATGTCGGGATACACCGACGATGCCATCATTCAGCGCCATGGCATCGATCCTTCCTTTGCATTCCTGCCGAAGCCTTTCTCGTCCACAACTCTCGCGAACAAGGTCCGCGAAGTTTTGGATGCGGACGGATTCGCCTTGTCCTAGCCGGGCGGCCACGAGCCAAGCGTTCGAATCGGCCCGGAACGGAAGGCCTCGTTTCTTGACCCTGTGTGCAAGGGTCGAATACACTATTAAATTCGGGACCAGCCATCGAATGGATTGGTGTGCTGTTCCGCCGTTGCGGGTGAAAGAGATGGCCACGCGACCGCGTATTGATTATCGTGTGTAACATCGCAGGACACAAAGGGGGATTGTTTTGCCAAAGCGCACATTTCAACCGCGCAAACGCCGGCGCGCCAAGACGCACGGTTTTCGCTCACGCATGAAGACCAAAGGTGGCCGCAAAGTGCTTGCCGCGCGCCGCAAAAAGGGGCGTCATCAGCTTACCCCCGAATAATTTCGGGACCCCATTGCCCGCTCCGAGTTCGAGCGTGCATGGGAATCTGTATCCGCGCGAAGCGCGGCTGGTGCGGCGCGGAGACTTTGATGCTGTCTACCGCGCCGGAAAGCGCCGTTCCAGTTCCCACTTCACTGTTTTTTTCCGCGCCAACGAACTGCCGCAAAGCCGATTCGGCTTCAGCATCAAGAAAGCCCTGGGCGGCGCGGTGGTGCGCAATCGTATCCGGAGGCGTCTGCGCGAAGTTGTACGCTGCCACCGGCTGGAGATACCCGCAGGATGGGACATCGTCATACACCCGAAGAGTTCGGTGGCGCGAGCGGAGTTTGCGACGCTGACGGCGGATCTGTTGCGCCTGCTGAAAAGCGTTTAACGGCCCGAAGATCCATCCCCGTGCGCGCGGCGTTGCTCGCGCTGCGATTCTACAAAGCTTATTTGTCGATCTTGTTCGCGGGAAGCTGCCGTTTTGAGCCGACGTGTTCGCAATACGCCTATGAGGCCATTGAACGCTTTGGCATGGTGCGCGGGATTTGGATGGGATTCAAGCGCTTGCTGCGCTGCCAGCCGCTCTCGCGAAAATTTGGTTACGATCCGGTTCCGGAGAAATGGGAAGAGATGCCAACGAGTGCAACCGCAGCGAAAGTTTTGAAACCTGAGGCGCATTCATGAGCGCGCCGGGGCAAAAGGACAAGTTCACGCCGGAGCTGCGGATTCTCGTGGCTTCACTGCTTTCCTTCGGAGTGATTATTCTGTGGGCCAAATACTTCGGCCCCAAGCCGCCCGTTCAACCGTCGCAAGCCAATCGTCCAGCAGTGACTGCCCCCGCCACTCCAGGCCCGGCAACCTCTTCTACGGCAAGTCCAACGCAAGCTGCCGCGGCCCCGGCAAAGATCGTGCCGGCGTCGAACGTCGCGGTCAAGAGCGATTCGCAGGAGCGCACGATCGTCGTCGAGAACACTCTTTACCGCGTGGAAATTTCAAACCGCGGCGCGGTGGTTAAGAGTTGGCAGTTGAAGAATTACAAGGACGATTCAAAACCTCAGCGCGTGCTCGATGTCGTGCACCCGGATGCCTCGCAGCAAACCGGTGGCTGGCCCTTTTCCGTGATCCTCGATGATGTGCAGTTGCAGAACGCGGCGAACCAAGGCCTTTTTCAAGTTTCATCCGACAGCGTCAATTTGCACGCCCCGGCTGATGTTGTACTTACATGGAGCGACGGCCACCTCGAAGTCACCAAGCATTTTAAGTTTGATCACACCTATGTGGTCCGTGTGGAAACCTCCGCGAAGTTCAACGGCAACCCCATCACAACGGGCATCGGCTGGCTTGGCGGCTTCGGCGATTTGACGGTGACGAATCCCGCTCCCGTGGAAACGGTTCAGACGTATTACAGCGAAGGCGGCAAAGTCTCGACCTTTCTCTACAAGAAGCTGGACGACCTGGAGAAGTGGGGTCCCGGCCTTTGGCAAGGCGGAAAGGGCTTCGTTGGCATTGAAGACCGTTACTTCACGGCAGCATTTCTTCCCGCCAGCGGCTCCGCAGGCGGCCCGCTGGAGACGCGCTACTGGAAGGCGTGGCGCACTGTCAAAGTGAATGGTCAAGACTCGGCGGAGGCTGTGCCCCAAGTGGCCGCCGCGATTTCAAACCAGCCGCTGGATCTGCGCGTCTACGTCGGTCCGAAAGATTACGACGAGTTGAAGAAGATGAGCCCCCCCCTGCACGGTCTGATTAATTTCGGCTGGCTGGAATTCATCGCCGAGCCGCTCTTCCACGGACTGAAATGGCTGCACGGCTACATTCCAAACTGGGGCTGGGCCATCGTGGTTTTGACGCTTGTCATCAACATGCTTCTCTTCCCGCTGCGCATTTCGAGCTACAAGACGACCTTGAAAATGCAGCGCGTGGCCCCGGAAATCAAAGCCATCCAGGATAAATACAAGAAGTATTCGATGCGCGATCCGCGCAAAGCAGAGATGAACAAGGAAGTGATGGCCATCTACAGCCGCGAGGGCATCAACCCGGTGGGCGGCTGCTTCCAGATGTTTCTGCAAATGCCGGTATGGATCGGGTTGAATACCGCGCTGCGTTACTCCATCGAAATGCGCCAGGCCACCTGGTTGTGGATTGTGGATCTTTCCTCGCGCGATCCTCTCTACGTACTTCCCGTACTGATGGGCGTGTCCATGTACCTCGTTTCGAAGATGACTCCGATGACCTCGAGCGACCCGCAGCAGCAGATGATGATGAAAATCATGCCTGTCACCATGGCGGGCATCTTCATGATTTCGCCCATTTCGAGCGGCCTGGCAGTGTATATTCTCACCAGCAGTGTGGTCGGTATCGCCCAACAGTGGTATCTGAACCGTACGCATCCTGCGCCTGCACCCGTGAAGCCTGTGCGCGGGAAGAAGTCTTAAGAAACTATTCCAGAAAGACAGAGGAAGCAGGCGGCATTCGAAAGTTCGATGGCTCAAGAACTCATTCACGATGGGAATTTGGACCGGCAAGCGGCTGCTGAAGCCCTGCGCCATTTTTTGGAAAACATGGTGCGGGTTTCCGGGCTGGAGTTGACGGTAAACGTGCGCACCGTGCCCGCTGAAAACGCTCTCGCGGGAAGCGACGCGGAAGTTCTGGCCGATCTGGCCGGCAAAGACAAAGAGATTCTCCTGGAGCGCGGCGCGGAAGTGTTGAAAGCGTTCGAGCACCTGGCGTTCCGGGCGCTGCGGCTGGAACCTGCTTACCATGAAAAGATTCACATCGATAGCGGCGGCTACCGTGCGCTGCGTTTTGAAGAGTTGCGCATGACGGCGCGCGTGGCTGCGGAACGCGTGCAGACTTCCCACCAGCCGTTTCGACTGAATCCCATGTCCTCGCGCGAGCGGCGCATCGTGCATCTGGCGTTGAAGGATATGAGTGGAATTCGCACCGAAAGCGTGGGCGTTGGTGAAGAACGCCAGGTCGTCATCCATCCAGCAGACAGCAAACCTCCCCGCTAAATCCAATCTCTCGTAGCGCCGGCATCCTTGCTGGCTCCACCTGTAGTGGCCGGTCTTCAGACCGGTGCTGTGCTCTTCTCCTTGATGTGAATTTTGAATTGCTACGAAAGACACCAGACAACAGTGCCTATCCCTACCTCGTAACCCAGCCCTTTGAAAGAACATTTCCGTCCGGGCTGAATCGCACGCGATAAGTGAACCCCGCGGGACGGTCGCGGCGCGTTTGGGGAAAGCGCTTGTCGGAAAATTCCACGACGGCTACACTGCCTTCTGGGTGGAACTGTATGACCGGAAATCGTGAGAACCACAAAACTTTCTGCACTTCGGGCAGGCGTTTGGCAGCGTCGATAAACGAATTTGGCGGCGCATCGGGGTAATAGTGATGCTCGCGCGTGAGCAAATCCGTGTCGCTGGCCGGTTTGTCGCTCAAGTCCATTCGCAGCTCGTAGACCCCGCGCGCCGTTCGAACCAGTCCATCCCAATGCCATAGCGATGGCGGAAGCGGTAACGCTCCGATCGATTCCACCTGCAAGCGATCCAGATCAGCGAACTTCTGAATGCGCGCAAGAGCGACATGGTGCGCGTAGAAGGTGCAAGCGATGTAGATCAACACTGCGGCAAGTCCGGCGCGGTTCCACTTGTCATGCTGGATTTTCACGCCCCACCCGAAGCGCGTAGGCAGCAGAAAGACTGCCGCAAAAATGACCACCGCGGTCAATACGACTTGATCAGAAATCGGCGCTCCGACAATTGCACCAATTCTGGCGATCAGAAATGGCGTGGGCATGAACACCAGCCACATCCCAACCGCGCGACGTTTCACTTTTTCGGGATGCGCATAGACCCAGGCAAGCAATTGCGGCACCAGGAGAATCGCCGTCAGCGTGAAGTCGACGATGAAGATGAGGTCCCAGGCCGGGCGCGACCACTGCAGCGGCGACCAGATCATCGTGCCAAACGTGGTGACCAGGTCGAGCAAAATGTGGCTGAGGATGCCGGCGGCGTAGATTCCGCTCAACGCCGCGAACGAGGGCGCTTCCCATTTTCGCCAGCCGGCGAATGCACGCGTGATTCCCGCAAGTAGCAACGCCCACAACGGAAGCATGATCAGTGAATGTGTGACGCTTCGGTGCCAGGTAATAATCAATAGTCTGTCGCTGGAAAAGAAGTCGCGCAGTACATCGGAATCCGGAAAAATCGCGCCCAGCATCAGCGACCAGGTGATAATGCGCCCGCGGTTCATTGGGTCTGACGCAAACATATCCTCCCCGCGGAAGACCGCTTTCCCAATCAATGCGCCAGCGATGCCGTGTGTGATCGTGTCCATCGTTCGAGTTTATCCGAGGTTCTCAGGACGCGGCATTTTTACCGGACAAATAGGAGAGGATTTGTTTTGGAGATGACTTTTCCGATGCGGCGGATGGCGACGCCACGACGCTCGAGAGCTGGGATGGCAGCTTCGGCGGACTCATTCGAGATGGTGATCAGCAGGCCTCCTGATGTTTGGGGATCGAAGAGGAGGTCGCGATATTCCTGCGGAACGTTTGGAGCGAAACCGACGCAATTGCCAATGAAATCGCGGTTATTCTTCAGGCCGCCCGGGAGAAATCCTCCGCGCGCGGCTTCGATGGCTCCTGGAAAATAACTGACAGCCGAATGATCGATCTCGAGGGATACGGCTTCGATGCCCCGTTCGGGATTCCCAAGCGCCATTTCCCGTGCGTGGCCGAGCAAGCCGAAACCCGTAACGTCAGTCACGGCGTGAATAGGAGAGGCGGTTCCAGCCTTTTCTTGCAGTTCCTGCAATGCTTCGGAGGCCGCGCGGTTCAGTTCGGACATGGAAGCGGTAGCCGCCTGCAGCGAGGCGGGTGCGGCGCGGTCCTTCTTCAGCGCCGTTGAGATGACGCCGGTTCCGATGGCTTTTGTCAGCAGCAGAGCGTCGCCGGTGCGCGCGCCGACATTTCGCCAAACTCGCTGTGGATGGATGATACCGGTGACGGCGTAACCAAATTGAATGTCGTCGTTTCGAATCGAGTGCCCGCCGATGACGCTGCATTTCGCTTCAGCCATCTTGGAGAGTCCACCGCGAATAATCTGTTCGAGAATTTCCGGATCACCTTTGTCGGGAAAGCCCACGATGGAAAGTGCCGAGACGGGCTTGCCACCCATGGCGTACACATCGCTCAGTGAGTTCGCCGCAGCGATCTGTCCGAACGTATACGGGTCATCCACGATCGGCGTAAAGAAATCGACCGTCTGCACCATCGCCATTTCAGGGCTCAGCAGATACACCCCGGCGTCGTCGTTGGTGTCGAAACCAACGAGCACGTTCGGGTCAGTTGGCCGCGGTAAACGGCGCAAAATGGAATCCAGCAACCCTGGACTCAGTTTTGCCGCTCAACCCGCTGCCTTGACCATGGCCGTAAGTTTCACGGTTTGGGTCAAGCCGCACCTCGCTGTATTGCGTTTCGATTATAACGATGTGCCGCGGTTCGTGCTTGCGCACAATGCGGCGGGAGTGCGACTTCCAATCGGAGGCAATTTCCCAATGGCGAGAATGGTCTATCGAGCTTGCAGCTGAACCCAACTGGCGACCGTGTGCCACGCGGCTGTCTTGCCGATGGGTATGCGAATCTGCTGAACAAGAATGAGGAAACCTCCCGCCCAGAGCGTCGCACGGTGAACCTTGCGCGAGGTCCAGAGGTCATAGGCCACCAGGGCGATCAGGAAGATGTAGGACAATAACGCGGCCATGGCAGCATTTCTGAAGAGAAAAGTAATCGGCCAACGGGCGATGGCGGCAATCAACAATCCAATCGTTGCCACAATGATGAGGCGTTTATGCGCTTGGGGAGTGCGGCGCGCGCGGAAGGCAAAAAAAGTAAGCACCGCAAAAATCAGCATATCCGTGAGGGGAACAATGTAGAAAAATTGCACGTCCCGTCCAGCAGGGCCAGACGCCCGCGCCAACGAATCGGTAGCCGCCAAGACGCCGAGAATAACCATCAGACCGGCTAGCAGGAAGCCTACAATGCCGAGCCGGCGATGAAGGTCCACCCGGCCGGCGGCGACAAAAGAGGTCTGCGTGACGAGCAAGAGAATCCAGCAGGAGAAGGCCGCCCCATGTAGATGAATGGTCAGACTGGGCAAAGGTGCCCGGAACACTCCGGCGAGGTAGTACGTGTGGGCAAAACCCACGAAAACCGTGGTCAGCATCGCCAGAGCCATCGCCGAGAAGAAGTAATGGTCGTAACGGGAACCCGGCAGGTCGATTGAATCCTTCGTGGTAGTGCTTGGACGTGCTACGGCTGTCGCCATCTTTCCTCTTTGACCTAGTGTTTTGACGTAGGTTCCTTCGAGCCCGGGGAAGTGGCTACGAGTGTAGGCCAGTTTGATTCCAGATAGCGAGCGAATACCGGTGCCTGGCCCGAGCAGGTTAGTCACACTCGCCGGGTCCGATCGCCTTCGAGTGTCGACGGAGTCAACCAGTTGGGAACTATCCAATGCTTCGGAATCTTGGTTACTTGCGTGGCGGAGAGGAAAGTGTTCTCATTCGCGGATGCCTTGGGACTTCTGGCTAATCTTCTTTGTACTCGGCGTGATTTTTCCATGGCGCGGCCGAGTGCGCATGAAGAAGTTGCTCGCGATGCCGCACGTCAGCCCGATGGAGCGTCTTGCGCTTTACGCTTCAACCATCGCGTTTCAGTGGTTTGCCGTCACAGTAGTGGCCTGGCGCGCATGGGCGCATAGATTCACCGCCTCGCAACTCGGCCTGATTGTCCATGACAGGAATCGCATTCTGGTTGCTTCGTTTGTCGGCGCTGCAACGATTGCGGCTCTCCAATGGTTGAATCTGCGTCGAGTCGGAAAAATCCCGGTCGCATCGCGGGGCCCTCTTCAAGCCATCGCGGAACGTATTCTTCCGCAATCCTCGGTGGAGTTGCTCCCCTATCTCGCGCTCGCAATTACGGCGGGACTTTGCGAGGAGTTTCTTTACCGCGGATTCGCCATGGCTGCCCTCGCGCATGTAGGATTACAAGCTTGGGCGGTCGTCCTGATTTCTGCGGTGCTCTTCGGACTGGCACATAGTTATCAGGGGCGCGGTGGGATCGTGATGACGCTCATCATTGGTGCTATTCTAGGCTCAAGCCGAATCGCATACGATTGTCTGGTTCCGGCAATTTTCTGGCATAGTGCCGTGGATGTGGTCGCCGGGACGGCAGGCCCACGGTATCTGACGCGAAGATTGCCCGCCGACCCTGAGAAGAATATTTGATGTGCAGTTAGTTTTATTTACTATTATGCCAACAATCAGCCCAGCTCCGCCGTCAGCAGCCATAATTCGCCGTGCTCTCGGAGAATTCAAGCTCCCAGCTTACGACGACCAAGTCCTTCAAATTCAGCAGTATATCGGAATTCTGTTGGCTTGGAACGAGAAGATAAACCTAACCGCCATCCGCGACCCGTTGGAGATACTTTATCGTCATATTTGCGAAAGCATGTTCGCGTCGGTGGCCGTGCCGCTGGAAAACGGTCGGCTCGCCGACGTCGGCTCGGGAGCTGGTTTTCCGGGCTTGCCCCTGAAAATCATCCGCCCCAATTTGAGGGTTTTTCTCGTCGAATCGAGCATCAAAAAGGTGACGTTTCTCGCGGAAGTCACTCGTGAATTGGGACTTAAGGACGTACAGGTTCTTGCGCGGCGTTACGAAGAGCTTGGCGAAGAGGTCGCCCCGCTCGACTATATTTGCTCGCGGGCGCTCGGCGAGTTCCCCGCCTTTCTGGAGTGGGCGAAGTCGGAACAGATTGCAGCGAAACGAGTTATTCTCTGGATCGGGGCGCGCGACCTTCCTGAAATCCAGAAGGTCCATACCTGGGACTGGGCCGAACCTATCCAAGTCCCCAATTCCCTGCGGCGCCTCCTCCTGGTAGGCACAAAGAGACCCCCGGTCGTCGGCGCATCGACCTGAAAACAGTAAGCTTCTGCGCTCCCTAACAATTGTCAGCGGTTCTCTGCCTTTCGTTCCACGTGGAACATCGCGTCTGACGTGCCTTCCCACGAGATCGGATTCCCCACAATTCTCGCTGGAGCCCTCTGCCATTTCTCCCCACGGACGTGGGCTTGTAAACTAGTTTGCGGAGCAAACCAAATTGGGCGCTTAAGCAGCCCGGCGAATGGGCAAGGGGCCGTTCCACGTGGAACACTCCTGGAGGCGTGATTCGCGTGGAACAACTTTGCGGGAAGGGCATTTGCGGTGGCGAGGAATTGTTCCACGTGGAACGAGGTCGCTATTTTCGCATCCAAGGAAGGCCGGAATGTTCCACATGGAACAATTCCCGGTCGCCCGGCACGATTTCCACTGAAAAGTGATGTTCCACGTGAAACATCTTGCATCTTGAGACCGGCTTTGCTAGATTTTCGCTCGCGAGGAAGCGTTTGGCCCGGATCATTGCGGTAGCGAACCAAAAGGGTGGGGTTGGCAAGACCACGACGGCTGTGAATTTGGCCGCCTGCCTTGCTGCCGCTGAACAACCTACTCTCCTCATCGACTGCGATTCCCAGGCAAATTCCACTGCTGCCATCGGCTTTCCGAAGGATCCTTCGCGTAGAACTCTCTACCAAACCCTGATTCTCGGCGAACCTTTCGACAAAATCCTCCAAAAATCGCAAGTTGAGGGCTTAGATGTCGTCCCCGCCGACAAAAATCTAGCCGGCGCTGCCGTCGAGCTAGTAAATGCCGAAAACCGGGAATACAAGCTGCAAGCTGCCTTGAAAACTACTCAGGATAAATATCGATTTGTTATCCTGGATTGCCCCCCAGCCCTGGATTTGCTAACCCTGAATGCCCTGGTTGCCGCAAGCGCAGTCCTTATCCCCATACAGTGTGAATACCTCGCCCTGGAAGGTGTTTCCGAACTGTTGGATACGCTGATGCGCATCCGACGCACGTTGAATCCAACACTGGAAATCGAGGGAATCCTGCTTACCATGTACGATGAGCGGACATCACTGTCACGGCAGGTTGCCACGGATTTACGCAGTTTCTTCGGAACACAGGTTTTTCAGAGCGTGATTCCACGCAACGTGCGCCTGGCAGAGGCGCCAAGTTTCGGTAAGCCAATCATTTTTTACGACATTCACAGCAAGGGCGCAGAAGGCTACACGCAGCTCGCCCAGGAGGTCATTGCCAATGCCGAGAAACGCGCTGGGACGGGGGCTAGGAGCGCTCATTCGGGAGCCTGAGCCCAAGACGTCAACAGAACCCGCACCAACACAGTCTCACGCCACAACCGGCAGCGGCGCAGCAGTCGTGCCGGCTCGCGAGGCCGTGCATCCAGGCCCGCAACAAGTCGACATTGACTTGATCGAGCCCAGTCCCTACCAGCCTCGCACGCGCTTCCGGGAGGAAGCTCTGGACGAATTGGCGCGTTCCATTCAATCCAGCGGGATCATTCAACCCTTAGTAGTACGACCGATCGGCTCGCGGTTCCAGCTCATTGCCGGTGAGCGACGGTGGAGAGCAGCGCAACGCGCCGGATTTGGAAGAGTCTCCGTCATCGTCACACAAGTTTCGGATGACACTGCTCTGGAAATGACGCTGGTAGAAAACATCCAGCGGGAAGACCTGAACGCCATCGAAGCCGCACGCGCTTTTGCACGCCTGATGGACGAGGCGCAGCTAACCCAGGAAGGGGTCGCGGAACGCACCGGCAAAGATCGTGCGACGGTAGCAAACTCGATTCGCCTGCTGAAACTGGAGCCAACCATTCAGGAGTGGATTGAAGAAGGGAAACTGACGGCAGGGCACGGCCGAGCGTTGCTGGCTGTGCCTGATTCGCAGCTGCGGATGCGCTATGCGCAGCGGGCTTCGCGCGGCGGATTGACGGTGCGCCAGATCGAACGATTGGCTTCGCGGCGTTCTCGCGGGGCGCACGCGCCAACGGAGAGCCACCTGGATGCAAATATCAAGTCAGCGCTCGAGGAGCTTCAACGGCACCTCGGTACCAAAGTCCTTCTCCACCAAAAAACCAAAATGCGGCCAGGGCAGCTTGTGCTCGAATACTACGACGACGCTCAGCTCATGGGCTTGTATGATCGTTTGATGAAATAGCCTCGCGGGCCTCACGGAAGCTCTGCCCGTTCGTTCAGTCGCTTCATACGACAACACGACTGCTGACTTGCGTTGACTTACGTGCGTACGCAGCTAAAGTAGAAGAGTCTTTATTTGGGGGAAATGGATATGGCATGGAAGTGGCCCAGCGCTGCAAAGAATGGCGCAAGTGAAGAGTGGACAGGATTCATCGACCAGGGCGTAACGCTCGAAGGTACGCTTACGGTCACCGGCACGTTCCGCATTGACGGCAACGTGAAGGGAAACATCATCTCGGAACAAACCGTGATCCTTGGCGACGGCGCAAAAGTGGAAGGTCAAATCGAAGGCAATCGCGTGGTTATTTCCGGCCGGTTCGATGGCGTGATATTCGCAAAGGGACGCGTGGAAATCGAAGCCAAAGGTGTTGTGACGGGAGAGGTTCATTCTCCTTGTATGGTTATCGATCCGGGCGGAATTTTTGACGGCCGCTGCCACATGCTGGGATCTTCAGAGACGGCTTCGACGGTGACAATTCCCATTCGCGCAGTCGGCAACGGCTAGCATCTACGATTTCGCGGTCGGTGCGAAAGAAACGCTGGTAGCCTTTTCGGCGGCTTGAATTCCCGCCTGAATGTTTGATTCCCAATCGAGATGCGGCACCTTAGACGCTTTGGCAGCCTTGTAATAGAGCAAGGCGTCAGAAGGACGATAGAGTTGCTTCAGCGCGAGCCGCCCAGCGGAAAGTAGCGCCAGGAGCGATTGCTTCTCTGCTGGATAAGCCTTGGCGAGTTTCTCGTACTCACTGACAGCTCGCTCGTAGTTCTGCTGCCCCTCCAGGATTCGGCAGAGCTCCAGCCACGAAGCAGCCGGCATCGAAGCGCCACCAGAGTTCGTGTACTCTTCATAGTCGTGCAACGCCTCTTCGGAATTCTGAGCCTTCAGGTGCAATTGACACAGTTTGATGATCGCATTCTGGTAAGCGGGAATGTCGTTCTTGCGCCAGTAGATTTGCTGTAGGAGCGTGTACGCTTCCACCGAATCTGGTTTGGTAGCAACGTACCCCTGCAGAGTGGCGATGGCCTCGTCCAGCCTTCCGTGCTCCATTTGTTCCGTGGCTTGCACGATTCCAGCATCCGCTGTCCATGTCACCTTGGCCTCGATCGCTGCATTGGCCTTGTGCTCCAACCCGGAATACTTCAAGCCCAGAGCCACAGCCGCTCCGAATACGAATCCACCCACATGAGCCCAGTGAGCCACACCCGAGTATTGACCAAATATCGCGCCAGAAAGGAATTCCTTCAAAAGCCAAATCGGCAACAGCCAATACGATGCCGCCTTAAACCGGAGCCCTTTCCCAAGAGCCAAATTTGTGAGGCTCCGCAAGCCCACTATCAGTGCTACTTCGATCTTGGTCTTAGGGAATCGAACTAAAAACGCACCCATGAGTGCCGCGACGGCCCCCGAAGCGCCAATGGTAGGTACCGTGCTGCCCGAGTTTAACCAGGCGTGAAACACTAGCCCAGCGGCGCCGGCCACAAGGTAGAAGATGGGATAGATGATGCGGCCCCACGTATCTTCAAGAATGGCGCCAGCCAGCCACAGCAGCCACATGTTACCGATCAAATGGAGCCAGCCACCATGCAGGAAATTCGCTGTCACATAGCTTATGGCCGTCGGGTGCGCAGGAACAAAAGCATACTGGTCGAGGAAGCCGCTCCTCTCCAATGTGGACCACTGTTCCGCCAAAGAATCCATTTCTTGTTGCAGTGCCGCTTCATCCTGCATCATGCGCATGCGGGCATCCCAGGCATCCGCCAGCTCGCGAGTCTGCGATTGCGCTTCGTTCCAGGTACCTGGATTATTAGCTTTAAATTTGGTTACTAGACTCTGGACATTTTCAGGCAGCGTCAATTCCGGGTGCGATGCTGCCAGGAGCAAAATGTGCGCGCGAACCTCAGTGCGCTGCGGATTCTCGTTGTCGATCTGCCCGCGAGTGGCCAGGAAAATACCGAAGTTCAGGATAACCAGGGCAATGGAAATGACCGGCCAGCGGCGGCCCTCCAAGTTGTCATGGTTCAGCGGAATCAGCATCGGTCAGCCCCTTCCGATCGAAGCAATAGAGAGGGATAGCTCTTTCGAGTCTAGAAGCCGAATCCGCCGCGACGTAACTGGCCGTTGGGACAGGGTATAGCCAATTGATTAACGCCATTGGAATGCGAATGCGTTGCCTTGAGGAAGCGCGGAGGGTCTCCTCCGCCAGCACGCCTCCGACGTGAGCGATCGCGTACGCCACCGTACTAGTCGTTGAGGTTCAACGTCACCTTGGCCTTCTCCAACACTTTGTTCCACCTAGGGTCGACCGAGGTTGCGGCGGCGTATTCGTCGTGCCAGTTCCACCACTTGTACGGTGGAGTCTGGGGATAGCCCTCCGGCGAGTCCTCCCACTCCTCCTGGCGCCCGAGCGCAGTCATGTCCAGGTAGCTCCATGTGCTGCCCATCGCCTCGTCACCGCGGTTGTTGATGAAGTAGGTGCGAAACACGCGGTCGCCGTCGCGGAAGAACGCGTTCGTGCCGTGCCACTCGTCCACGCCGAAGTCGGTGTCGAAGCTGTCCCTGATGGTGTACCACGGCATCTTCCAGTCCATTCGTGCCTTCAGGCGTTCAATGTCAGCCTGCGGCGCACGCGAGACAAACGCGAGGGTTGTATCGCGGGCGTTAAGATGGGCGAGGTGTGCAAGCTGGTCGGCACCCAAGGAGCAGCCGCGGCAGGCATGCTCGGGCCAGCCGAACACGCCGGGCTCGAAGAAGGCACGGTAGACGATCAGCTGACGGCGGCCCTCGAACAAATTGAGCAGGCTCGCCTTGCCCTTAGGCCCGTCGAACTCGTACTTCTTCTCCACGGCCAGCCACGGCATCCGCCGACGCTCGGCGGCCAGCGCGTCACGGGAGCGGGTTGCGGCCTTCTCTTTCACGAGGAGCTGCTGGCGCGCAGCCTCCCATTCCTGCGGCGACACGATCGGTGGTGTGTTCATTGCGAGATGCTCTTTCTGGTGCTCCATGTCTCTCTCTTTGCTTGTTGCCATTTTATTTCTCCTTGATTTTATGAAACAGACCCAGACCATTCGCCATGAAAAACTTTCTGAATTTACCGATGCACACCGCCAGAATTCCTCCCGTGGATCCCGCTCCGGCGGCCATCACGGCTGCGCTTGTGATGCATGCTGGGCACATATTTCCCCTCCTCTGAACTTCTAAGTCGTCCGCGCCTCAGCCCGTTCCTTGACTCGCAGCAGCTGGTGTTTCCACAGCCGCTCGAACGTGCTCGTCCATTCGTGCAACGGCCGGATCGCCATAGCATTCACCTTGTAAAGCATCTGCCGACCTTCCCTCCGGACCTCCACCAGGCCAACACCTTTCAAAACTTTCAGGTGCTTCGAAACGGACGGCTGCTCCATCTCCATTGCGTCCACAATCTCGGTGACGGACCTCTCCCGCATCGCTAGATAGTTCAGGATGTGCCGCCGCCGCGGTTCCGCCACAGCATTGAACGCGTCCGAGGTTGTCGCCGCCCTTGCCATGCTCTCAATATATTCCCATATGGGCATATGTCAAGCCCTTTCTTACCAATCTTTCCGCCTCCCTTTTTTCCTCTCCTGCGTGCCGCTCCAAATGGTCTGGCCCAAGTGACGGGCTAACCGGAAACCCACCACCCTTTGGCACCGCTAAGTTGACACGTCTAAGAGGGGCGTCTATCGTTCGAGGGAGTCGTTGACGAGGGATTGCCGATGAAGATTCTTGTGCTGGGCGGCGGTGGACGCGAACACGCTCTAATATGGAAATTACGCGAGAGCCCGCTCGTGCAGAAAATCTGGTGCGCGCCCGGGAACGGAGGCATTGCCGCGGAAGCAGAGTGCGTGGCCATCGACGCCGGTGACGTCGGCGCAATTGTTGCATTTGCTGAAAAGGTTCATCCTGATCTGACCATCGTGGGGCCCGAACTGCCGCTCGTGAACGGGCTGACAGATGCGTTCCGGCAGCGGAATTGGGCGATTGTAGGACCATCCAAGCAAGCAGCGCAGCTCGAAGGAAGCAAGATTTTCTCGAAAGAATTTCTGGTGCGCCACGGCATTCCCACCGCAAGAATGTACGGCACGTACGACTCCCCGGCCGATGTGTACGAGGCGCTGAAATCCGTGGCTTGGCCGGTGGTGATCAAAGCGGATGGCTTGTGCGCCGGCAAGGGTGTTTTTCTGGCGCCGGATTTCGCCGCAGCAAAAGACTTTGTCGAACGCGTGATGGAAAAGGACGAACTGGGCCCAGGCGGAAAACGAATCCTGCTGGAGGAGACGCTGGAAGGCGACGAGCTATCATTCATCATTCTCACGGATGGAGAGCGATACGCTCCACTCGTACCGACGCGCGACCACAAGCGCGTTTTCGATGGAAACCAAGGACCGAACACAGGCGGCATGGGGGCATATTCCGCGGATGAGTTGCTGCCAGATGGGCTTCGCGACACGATCCGTTCGACGATCGTTGAGCCAACGTTGCATGGTTTAGCAGCAGATGGGATCCGCTACCAAGGATTCCTGTATATCGGACTAATGCTGACGAAGCCTGGACCGAAAGTCCTCGAGTTCAATTGTCGATTGGGGGATCCGGAAGCTCAGGCAATTCTGGCGCGGACGGACTTTGACTTGGCCGAGGTCCTGGCCGATCTGGCCACGGGGCGCCTCGAACCCTCAAAGTTAAGATGGAAACCGGGAGCGAGTGCCTGCGTGGTCTTAACCTCGGGTGGATATCCGGGGAAATTCGAAAGTGGCAAACGCATTGATGGACTAACCACTATAGACCACAATAGCGGTGTTACCGTGTTCCACGCCGGGACGAAGCTCGCTGGACAAACTGTGGTCACGAATGGCGGACGTGTGCTGGGTGTCACCGCGTCAGCAGCCGAGACCCTCGACGATGCCCTGGCCGCCGCCTACGGAGCTGCTTCGAAGATTCACTTTGACGGAATGCACTACCGGAAGGACATCGGAGCTCACGCCACGCATCTGAAAGCAGCCGGAGATTAGAGACTGTGGCCAGAGTGCAAAACCTCTTCCGCGCCGCAAGGAAGCGCCTGCCTATGGAGGAACTCTCCGAAGTCCATGCTGTGGGGGACAGGGGCTTTGAAGGCTGCGCTCATGGGCGGCCCGGCAGCAAGCGCCAGGTCTTGCTGGTGGATCGCGAGACCCTGGAAGCCATGGATCTGCAGCCAGGAACCATCCGCGAGAACATCACCACCGATGGCCTGAACGTGAACAGCCTGCGAGTTGGCCAACTTCTGCGTATCGGCGAAGCGCGTCTGGAAGTCAGCGCGGTCTGCACTCCTTGCGATCAGATGGAGGCGATTCGGCCCGGCCTACGCAAGGAGCTGTGGGGGCGGCGCGGCATGTTGTGCCGCGTTCTGGATGGCGGAGTGATCCGCCGCGGCGATCCCATCGAAAAACTCTCGTAAGAGTGGGTCATTCCCGGTTAGCCGACCACCCGGAAGTTGACGCGATATTCGTAAACACAAGCCCGTATCCAGACACGATCAGTCCGGCCCGGATGATCTTCCAACTCACCTGCCGAGATAATGTGGGTTCATTACCACCGATGCGGCTCTCGCTTACTGTTCCATCCAGTCAAAATGTCATCTGTTGTAACGAATATCGTTGTAACGTATCTAAAAAAAGTGAAACAAGCCGCACTCGATGCCGAGAGGAGACAAGCCATGCCATACAGCATATCGACCTTGCTGATCCGCAATCTTGGTGATGTCTTCGGTGAAAACGATCCCGCTCGCCGGCGCGCCGCCATCGACGAGATTTACACTGAAGATTGCGTTTTCTACGACCCCAGCAAGGGAGTCTATCATGGCCGTGACGAATCGACCGCATCGCGGGCGCGATCAAAGCTACTCACCCTGAATTCCGATATCAGCCAACTACCGAGCCCGCGGAATCGGGCAATGGCGGGCTGGTCCGCTGGTATCAGGCCGCCCGGGTGAGGCGCCAGCTTACGCCGGGACTGATTTCATCGTTGCCCGGGACGGCCGGATTGCCGCCGTTTATCTCTTTTTCGACAAGCTACCCTGAGCTGCCGTTCACATCCGCGTCGAACTCTCAAGGCGTTTCTTGAGCTAGCCGTTTTCGACGCGCGCCTTTAT
>DATDGB010000025.1:0-36861 GCA_036522305.1 Candidatus Acidiferrum sp.
GGAGCGTGGGCAGGTAGTTTGCAAGCCGGGTTCGATCACGCCGCACACGAAGTTTAAGGCGGAAGCATACGTTTTGACGAAGGAAGAAGGCGGGCGGCACACGCCATTTTTCTCCGGTTACCGGCCGCAATTTTATTTCCGGACCACGGACGTGACCGGCGACATGAAGCTGCCTGCCGGCGTGGAAATGGTGATGCCGGGCGACAACGTGAGCTGCGAAGTGACGTTGATTACGCCAGTGGCGCTCGAAAAGGGCTTGCGCTTCGCGATTCGCGAAGGCGGCCACACCGTCGGCGCGGGCGCTGTGACTGAGGTTATTGAATAAACGGTTTCAAGAGAGGGTTTTGGAATAAATAAATGAGACAGGGCGACAAAATCCGTATTCGTTTGAAGGCGTACGACCACAGAATTCTGGACCAGTCCACACGAGAAATCGTGGAGACGGCAAAGCGTACCGGCGCGGATGTTGCCGGGCCGATTCCTCTGCCGACCACCATCAACCGCTGGACGGTCTTGCGGTCGCCGCACGTGGACAAGAAGTCGCGCGAGCAATTTGAAATGCGCACGCACAAGCGGCTGATCGACATTCTGGAGCCAACGCCGGATACGGTGGATGCGCTGATGAAGCTGGATTTGCCGCCGGGCGTGGACGTGGAAATCAAGGCCTTCGGGCATGCAGGGAAGTAAAGCAAAGAAGCAACGAGGTAATGACGTAAAGAAGTAGAGAAAACCCGAAGAAGCAGGACGCAGCCAATACCCTCGATGGCATGCTGCGAAAGAGAGAAGAGGAAAATGGCGGTCAACGGAATTATCGGAATCAAGCTGGGGATGACGCAAGTATTTACCGACGACGGAAGCCTCGTCGGTTGCACCGTGCTTCAGGCGGGGCCGTGTGTCGTCGTGCAGCGCCGGACGAAACAAACGGATGGATACGAAGCCGCGCAACTCGGCCTCGTTGAATTCGTGAAGCCGGGACGTGTGAACAAGGCCATGACCGGGCACTTCAAGAAAGCCAACGTCGCCCCGATGAAAGTGCTGCAAGAAGTCCGCCTTGAGGAATCGAAGGACGAGACGAAAGTTGGCGACCGCGTGCTGGTGGAGAGTTTCAAGACCGGCGAACTCGTGGATGTAAGCGGCGTCAGCAAGGGCAAGGGATTTCAAGGCGGCGTGAAGCGCTGGCACTACGCCGGCGGCGATGCGACGCACGGCTCGATGCATCACCGTGCGCCGGGCGGCATCGGCGGCAGTTCGTTTCCCTCGCGCGTCTGGAAGAATCAACACTTTCCAGGCCACATGGGCAACGAGCGGGTGACAGCGAAGAATTTGAAGGTGGTGAAAGTGGACACCGACGAAAACCTGCTGCTAGTGCGGGGTTCGGTGCCAGGGCCGAGCGGAACGTACATTTTTATCCGCAAGGCCAGAAAAGCGAAGTAACAGGGGCGTTCCAGTTCGTTTGGAACGAGTTTTAAGCGATAAGGAAAAGAGATTATGCCGGTCGTCGACGTAGTTAATCTGGATGGCAAGAAGGTCGGGCAGGTGGAACTGGCGGACGCGATCTTTGGCGCGAAGGTCAACCAGCACCTGCTGCACGAAGCTTCGCGTTGGTATCTGCGCGGGCTGCGTGCGGGCACGCACAAGACCAAGGACAAGAGCGAAGTCAGCGGCGCGGGCCGCAAGCTCTGGAAGCAGAAGGGTACCGGTCGCGCGCGCGTAGGCTCGATCCGTTCGCCTCTCTGGCGCCATGGCGGAACGGTCCATGGACCAAAGCCGCGCGATTACAGTTACGCGTTGCCGAAGAAGATGCTGCTGGGCGCGTTGCGCTCGGCGCTTTCGGCGAAGCTCGCGGAGCAAAAGCTTACGGTTGTGGATGCGTGGACCCTCGAGACGCACAAGACCAAAGCGCTGCTAGCGGTGCTGGACAAATTGAATCACACGAAGTCGGCTTTGCTGGTCGCTCACGGCGAGAATACGAATCTGGAACGCGCCAGCCGCAACGTGCAAGGCGTGACGCTTTCGGCTCCCAGCGGTTTGCAGCCTTACGACGTGCTGAAGCATGACCTGCTGCTGCTGTCGAAGGATGCGGTGATGCGATTGAGCCACTCGCTCGATCCGGAGAAGAAGCCGGTCGTCGTGCCCGACGTGGAAACGATTGCGCCCGCGGCAAAGCCGGTGAAAAAAGAAGCGGCACCAAAGGCAGCAACCAAAAAACCGGCGGCAGCAAAGAAAGCCGCAAAGCCGGCAAAGAAAAAGGGGAAGGGATAAGCGATGTCGACCCCTCATTATCAGATCATTCGGCGGCCGATCATCACGGAAAAAGGCCTGGGCGTAAAAGAGACGCAGCACACCGTGGTGTTTGAAGTTTCGTCCAGCGCGACGAAGACACAAATCAAGGAAGCGGTGCAGCAGATTTTCAAGGTAAAGGTTGCCGCCGTTCGAACCGCGAATTTTGTCGGCAAGATGCGCCGCCGCGGGCAGAGCGAAGGCTACCGGCGCGATTGGAAAAAAGCGTACGTCAAGCTCGCCGAAGGCGAAAAGATGATCGAGTACGCGGAGAACTTGTAGGACCGGGACAGTGGCCGAGAGAAACGGAATCAAGCTTTAAGAAGGTAAGAGGCAGCGATGGGACTGAAGAGTTTTAATCCATATACGGCGTCGCGGCGGTTCATCACCGTCGTGGACAAGAGCCATATCACCAAGCAAGAGCCGGAAAAGGCGCTGGTGGAATCGAAAAAGCGCTCCGGCGGCCGCAACAATCACGGCGAAATCGTGATCTGGCACCGCGGCGGCGGCCACAAGAAGGCCTACCGCAAGGTGGACTTCCGGCGCGAAAAACTCGGCGTGCCCGCGAAAGTGGCGGCCATCGAGTACGACCCGAATCGCAGCGCGAACCTGGCGTTGCTGCACTACGCCGACGGCGAGAAGCGCTACATCCTCCACCCCGTGGGATTGGAAGTGGGCGCGACGGTATCAACTGGCGAGGGCTCGGACATTCTTCCGGGCAATGCGCTGCAGTTTAAGCACATTCCTCCAGGCACGATGGTGCATAACCTGGAGCTGTATCCTGGGCGCGGCGGACAAGTAGTGCGCTCCGCGGGCGGCTCGGCGCAGTTACTGAGCAAAGAAGGCGATCTTGCGCTGGTGAAGCTGCCTTCCGGCGAAGTGCGCAAGTTTTCGATCGAATGCATGGCCACGGTCGGCCAGGTCGGCAACCTCGACCATGAAAACGAAACGTATGGAAAAGCCGGCCGCACCCGGTGGCACGGGAAAAAACCCACCGTCCGCGGTGTGGCCATGAACCCCGTGGATCACCCGCACGGCGGCGGCGAAGGCAAGGTCAAGGGCAATCATCCGCAGACGCCCTGGGCTTTCCCGACGTTAGGCAAGAAGACGCGGCACAACAAGCGCACCGACAAGCACATTGTCGAGCGCAGGAAGTAAGGACAGGAAGTCTACTGAGGCGAGAAACCCGGCGGCGCATTGAGAGCCTCCTGGTGAGAGCAAAAACGATGCGAGCAACACGCACAACAAGAACAGCAGCACGGCGCAATCGGCTGGTAAAGCGCACCAATAAGCGTGCGGCCAAGCGGCTGACCGCAAAGAACGCGAAGGCGGCGCGCCCGCTGGCCAAGGTGGCAGTAGCTCCGCCGGAGCCGGTGCTTTACAAGCTGTGCAAGCCGGGCTGGGCGGTCATTGTGGAGCGGATTGCGAATGCGCAGGGCACGCGGTTTGTTTGCCCGTTCTGCCCGAAGTCGCACCGCGTTCCGGGGCCGGTACGAGGATTTAAGAAGATGCGGCGGGCACCGTGGAGCCGCTTGCGGCGAGTGGAGGAATAGGGAATCGATGGCACGCTCACTGAAAAAAGGGCCGTTTGTGGATGGCCACCTGCGCATCAAGGTTGAAGGACTGAACACGCGCAACGAAAAGAAAGTAATTAAGACCTGGTCGCGGCGTTCGACGATCGTGCCGGACATGATTGGTCACACCATCGCCGTGCACAACGGGAAGAAATTCATACCCGTGTATGTGACCGAGCAGATGATCGGGCACAAGCTGGGAGAATTCGCGCCGACGCGTTCGTTCAAGGGCCACGGAGTGAAAGCGGCGCTGGAGAAGGCGGCCGGCCCGGCACCAGCAGGAGGCGGCGCACCGGCGGGAGCACCCGCGGCGCCGAAGGCATAAGTCATGGCTGAAGTGCAGACACAACAGGCATTGATCGAAGCGCACGCGCTGGCGCGGCACGTTCGAATGTCGCCGCAGAAGGCGCGGCTGGTGATGGACCTGATCCGCGGGCAGCGGGCGCAGGAAGCGTTGCAGACGCTGAAGTACACGCCGAAGCGCGCGGCCAAGCACATTGAAAAGGTGTTGCGCAGCGCTATCGCCAATGCGGAGCTCAAGGCGGAGAACGCCGGAGCGCCGCTCGATGTGGACCAGTTATTCGTGGCGCAATGTTTTGTGAATGAAGGACCGCGCTGGAAGCGGTTGCGTCCCGCGCCGATGGGCCGGGCGTTTCGTTACCAGAAGCGCACCGCGCACCTTTGGGTGGGCGTCGCCGAGCATCATGTGGCGGCAGCGGAACGCGTGGCAGCCAACGTCGCGGAAGCGGAAGCGCAAAAGGGCGTGCGCGGTACGGCGCGCCGTGTTCGCAAAGCGTTGACCGGCAAACAGCAAGCGCCCAAGAAGGGCAAGAAGTAGTCGGCCGTCTTACGGCCGCAAGAAGTAAGGAGACCTAGAGTGGGACAGAAGACGCACCCGTATGGATTCCGGCTGGGCTACAACAAGCCGTTCAAGTCGCGCTGGTATGCTGACAAGGACTATGCCGATCTTCTTCACGAAGACGTGAAGCTCCGCAAGGAGTTGAAAGAAAAGCTGAAGAGCGCGGGCATCAGCTCGATCGACATCGAGCGCGCGGCCAACAAGCTGGTCGTGCGCATTTACACCGCGCGGCCGGGCATCATCATCGGGCGCAAAGGCGCGGAGATCGACAAGCTGAAGCAGGACGTGCAGAAGCGCACGAAACGCGAAGTGCACATCGACATCCAGGAAGTTCACCGTCCGGAGCTGGATGCCACGCTGGTGGCGGAGTCGATTGCGCTGCAACTGGAAAAGCGCGTGGCGTTCCGCCGCGCGATGCGCAAAGCGGTGGATTCGGCGCTGCGCTTCGGCTGCAAAGGCATCAAAGTGCGCGTGGCCGGCCGGCTGAACGGCGCGGAAATCGCGCGCAAAGAATGGTACCTGCAGGGGCGGCTGCCGCTACAAACGCTGCGCGCGGACATTGACTACGGCACGGCGGAAGCGAACACCACTTACGGCGTGATTGGTGTGAAGTGCTGGGTCTACCAGGGCGAAAACGTGCCCAAGAAGTTTTCAAAGATTCAGAAAGAACGCGAAACCGCCGCGGTAGCGTAAGCGAAAAAGCGACTTAACGAGATCAGGGAAGCGAGAACACAGCGATGTTGATGCCGAAGAAAGTGAAGTACAGAAAGCAGATGCGCGGGCGCCGCAAAGGCAAAGCCTGGCGCGGCGGGGACTTGGCGTTCGGCGAATACGGATTGAAAGCCATGGAATGCGCGTGGATCACCGACCGGCAGATTGAAGCTTCGCGCGTGGCGATTACGCGGTTCATCAAGCGCGGCGGAAAATTGTGGATCCGTATTTTTCCGGACAAGCCGTTCACCAAAAAGCCGGCCGAAACGCGCATGGGCAAGGGCAAAGGCGCGCCGGAAAAGTGGGTAGCGGTAGTGAAGCCGGGACGCATCATGTTCGAAATGGCGGGAGTGGACGAAGCGACGGCCAAGGAAGCCATGGGGCTGGCGGCGCACAAGCTGCCGATTCCCACGAAATTCGTTTCCCGCGCAGGAGGGTTTTAACGATGCCGCGGCGTATTGAAAAGATTCGCGAAGCGGGCGTGGACGAACTGCTGGCGCAGCAGAAGGATTTGACGGAGACGATTTTCCGGCTGCGGTTCCAGCTTTCGACGGGACAAGCGGAAGCGCTGAAGCGGCTTCGCGAAGCGAAAAAAGATCTGGCGCGGGTGAAAACACTGGTTCGCGCGCAAGAGCTGAAAGCAGGGAAGGCGTAATGACAACCGAAACACAAAGCGCCCCGGTGGCCGAGCGCGGCGAGAGAACCATTCTCACCGGCAAAGTAACCAGCGCAAAGATGGAAAAGACGATTGTGGTCGAGGTGCAGCGGCTGGTGCAGCACAAGAAGTACCGCCGCGTGGTGCACATCTCGAAGAAGTTTTACGCGCACGACGAAAACCGCCAAGCCAAGACCGGTGACACGGTGCGCATTGTGGCTTCGCGGCCGCTTTCGAAGTTGAAGCGCTGGCGGTTGAAAGAAGTGCTGACGCGGAACGCGTCGGCCTCATAAGAAAGACAGGGGAGCAGACCAATGATTCAGATGCGAACCTGGCTGACGGTGGCCGATAATTCCGGCGCGCGCAAGCTGACCTGCATCATGCCGGTAGGCGGCGACGCGGGACTGCAAGCGGGCCTCGGCGACGTCATCACCGCCGCGGTTAAGGAAGCGACACCGGAAAGCCAAGTCAAAAAGGGGACGGTAGTGAAAGCAGTGGTAGTGCGCATGCGGAAAGAACGGCGGCGCAAGGATGGCACATACATCCGGTTCGACGACAACGCCGCGGTGCTGATTAACGATACGGGCGAGCCGGTGGGGACGCGCGTATTCGGCCCGGTGGCGCGCGAACTGCGCGAGAAGAAATTCACCAAAATTGTTTCGCTGGCTCCGGAGGTTTGGTAGGCCATGACACTGAGACACGAAAGAGCCGAACGGCACACGATTCAGATTCGCAAGGGCGATAACGTCAAGGTGATTGCCGGAAAAGATGCCGGCAAGACCGGGCGCGTGCTTTCGATCCACGCGAAGAACAACACCGTGGTGGTCGAGCACGTGGGCATCATCAAGCGGCACACGCGTCCCAACCCTTCGAAGAACATCAAGGGCGGGATCGTGGAGAAAGAAGCAGGTATCAACGTTTCGAACGTGATGGTGGTTTGCGGGAGCTGCGGCAAGCACACGCGGATTGGCCACCAGGTTTTGCCGGACGGATCGAAAGTGCGCAGCTGCCGCCATTGCAACACGGCGCTGGACAAGTAAAGGACAAGGTAGAAGAAGGCGATGAAGAGTCGATTGCAGGAAAAATACCGGGCGGAAACGGTGCCAGCGCTGATGAAGCGTTTTGGTTGGAAGAACATGATGGCCGTGCCGAAGCTGAAGAAGATCACCGTCAACATCGGGCTCGGCGAAGCCAGCCAGAACGCCAAGCTGCTGGATACCGCAGCAGTGGAACTCGGCCAGATCACTGGGCAAAAAGCCGTGATCACGCGGGCGAAGAAGTCCATCGCGAATTTCAAGATTCGCAAGGGCATGCCCATCGGCTGCGCGGTGACGCTGCGCGGCGACCTGATGTACGAATTTCTCGATCGCCTTTGCAACGTGGTGCTGCCTCGCGTGCGCGACTTCCGCGGCTTGCCGCAGAATTCTTTCGATGGCCGCGGGAATTACACGCTGGGCCTGAAAGACCAGCTGGTGTTCCCAGAGATCGATTACACGCGCGTGGACAAGATCAAGGGCATGAACATCACCATGACGACCAGCGCGAAGACCGATGAGCAAGGCCGCGAGCTGCTCAAGGGACTGGGAGTTCCGCTTCGCGAAAAGGGAGCTGCACAATAAATGGCACGCACAGCAAATATCGCCAAGTCGCTCAAGAAGCCGAAATTCAAGGTGCGGATCCGCAACCGCTGCCGCTGCTGCGGCCGCGCGCGCGGGTATATCCGCAAGTTCCAGATGTGCAGAATCTGTTTCCGCGGTTTGGCGCTGAAGGGGGAAATCCCCGGCGTCGTGAAAGCCAGCTGGTAGGAGCCCTTTTTTAGGAGAATTATGCAGACGGATCCGATTGCCGATTTTCTGACGCGCCTCCGCAACGCGGCGGCCGCCAAGCACCAGCGCGTAGATGTTCCGGTCTCGAAGCTCAAGACGGAGATCGCGCGCATCCTCAAGGACGAGGGCTACATCTCGACCTACAAACTGGTGGACGAGAACAAGACGCGCAAGATGTTGCGCGTGTTCCTGAAGTACACCCCGGATCGCCGGAGCGTGATCACCGGATTGAAGCGCATTTCTCGCCCGGGCGCGCGCTCGTATCTGGGCGCGAATGATATTCGTCCCGTAGTCGGCGGGCTGGGCATCAGCATCATGACCACGCCGAAGGGGCTGATGAGCGGCCGTGCGGCGCGCAAAGCCAAAATCGGCGGCGAAATTCTTTGCGAAGTTTGGTAAGCGGAATTTCTAGTTAAGGAAAATACAGAAGATGTCACGTATCGGACGCAAACCAATTCCAGTGCCGGCAGGCGTAAAGATCGCCATGCAGCCGGGCAAGATCGACGTGCAAGGGCCGAAGGGCAAGCTGTCCTTCGCGATTCCTCACGGCATCACCTTCGAACAGAAGGACGGCGTATTGACCGCCCTTCGCGCAACCGAGGAGCACCGCGCGCTTCACGGGCTCGCGCGCGCGCTGGTCGCCAACGCCGTGCAGGGCGTGACCTCGGGCTTCAAGAAAGAGCTCGATATCGTGGGCGTCGGCTATCGCGCCGAGTTGAAGGGCAAGACGGTGGCCTTCGCGCTCGGCAAGTCGCACCCGATTGACTTCCCGATTCCGGAAGGCATTCAGGTCGCCGTGGAAAAGCAGACGCACATCGTGGTGAGCGGCGCGGACAAAGGCCAAGTTGGCCAGGTTGCCGCGGACATGCGCTCGCTGCGTCCACCTGATCCGTACAAGCAGAAGGGCGTGCGCATCACCGGCGAACGTTTGAAGAAGAAGGCCGGCAAGGCTGGAGCAAAGGCTGGCGCGGCGTAATTTTGAGTTGTAAGGGCGGGGCGAGCCCCGCCCTTCAATAGGTTTTGGAAAGATTTGGCAGTAAGGAGAAACGACTGTGGCATCCGTAAGAGTTCGCAAGTTATCGCGGGATTTGCACCGCCAGCGCGTTCACGCGCGTGTGCGCACCAGGGTGGAAGGCACGCCCGAGCGTCCGCGCCTGTGCGTGTACCGTTCGCTGGGACACATTTACGCACAAGTGATCGACGACCGTTCGGGCAAGACGCTGGTTTCCGCCAGTTCGGTGGACGGCGAAACGAAAAAGAATTTGAAGGGCGGGGGCAACATCGCGGCAGCGAAAGTGATCGGCAAAATCGTTGCCGACCGCGCCAAGGCTGCCGGTGTAAGCAAAGTAGTGTTCGACCGCGGCGGGTATAAGTATCACGGCCGCGTCAAGGCGCTCGCGGATGCGGCGCGGGAAGCGGGGTTAAAGTTCTAAGCCTATGTCGAAGCAAATTTTGCGAGACAGTCTAGCGGTACGGCGGCTCCTGGAAGTGAATCCTTCGGAGCTGAAGGATGACGTGATTGCCATCAATCGCGTCACCAAAGTCGTCAAGGGCGGCAAGAACCTCAGTTTCTCCGCGCTGGTGGTCGTCGGCGACAGCCACGGGCATGCGGGATTCGGGATGGGTAAAGCCCGCGAAGTGCCCATGGCCATCAAGAAGGGCATCGAGCAGGCGAAGAAGAACCTGATCAAGCTGAACGTGAAGGGTTCCACGATTCCGCACCAGGTCTTGGGGCGTTACGGTTCGGCGCAGGTGCTGCTTAAGCCTGCGTCGGAGGGCACCGGCGTCATTGCCGGCGGCCCGGTGCGCAAAGTCATGCAAGTGGCGGGCATTCACAATGTGCTGACGAAATCCATCGGCACGTCGAACCCGCACAACGTCGTCAAAGCTACCTTTGCGGCGCTTCTCGGATTGAAGGATATCGCGCACGTGGCGGAGACGCGTTCCAAGACCGTGGAAGAAATCAGCGGCAAGCCTCCCAAGGAAAAAGCCGCTACGAGTGAGGGCGTCTAATGCCGGGGAAAAAGGCAGCGAGCACACATAAGACTCCCGTCAAGGCCTATAACCGGACGGAGCATGACGGCAAGAAGTCCGGCGGCACGGTGAAGGTCAAGTGGGTGGTCAGCTTTATCAGCTGCACCGATGATATGCGTCAAACCATCCGCGGCCTCGGCTTGCGGAGAATGCATCAGGTGGTCGAGCGCCAGGATACGCCGGAGACACGCGGCATGATCCACAAGGTGCGTCACCTCGTGGAAGTGGTGGAATAGGGCAATGGCAAAGAAAACTTCAAGCGGCCCGAGAGGGGCCAGCAAGCGCGGTCAGCACAAGCCGGCGACACCGGCGGGAAAGCCGCGCCGTACGTTTGCGCTTTCGAATTTGCAGCCGCCTGCCGGCTCGCGTCACCGCAAGGTGCGCGTCGGCCGCGGCATTGGCTCGAAGCTCGGCAAGACTTCCGGCTCCGGCAACAAGGGACAGAAGTCCCGCCGCGGTTATTCGCGCCGTCGCGGGTTTGAAGGCGGACAGATGCCGCTGCACCGGCGCATGCCGAAGCGCGGCTTTCACAATCCGTTCGGCGTGACGTACTCGGTGGTCAACCTGGCGGAGCTGAACGTTTTTCCGGCCGGCGAAACGGTGACTCCCGAGTTGCTTCGTGCGCACGGTTTCGTGCGCCGCGCCACTGACCCCATCAAGGTTCTCGGCGATGGCGAGCTGACGACCAAGCTGGCGATTCACGCGCAAGCATTCAGCGCGTCGGCCAAAGAAAAGATTACCAAGGCGGGCGGCACGTTCGAGGTTGTAGCGTAACGAGGGATCACGGGAAACAGGATGAACCGATTCATTGAAGCTGTGAAGAACATGTTCCGCATCGACGACTTGCGGAACCGTGTGCTGTTCACGCTGGCTCTTTTGGGGGTCTATCGCATCGGTGCGCACATTCCCACGCCGGGAATCAACACCGCGGTGCTGACACAGATGTTCGAGCAGTCCGCGGGATCAGTCCTCGGCATCTTCGACCTCTTCAGCGGCGGCAACTTCCGCCGTTTGACGATTTTCGCGCTCGGCATCATGCCGTACATCACCTCGTCGATCATCCTGCAGTTGATGACCGTCGTGTTCCCATACCTCGAGCGCCTTCAGAAGGAAGGCGAACTCGGCCGGCGCAAGATTACGCAGTACACGCGCTACCTGACGATCGTCTTAAGCATCATCCAGTCGCTGACGATTGCCAAGACTTTGCAGGCCGCGTCTGGCGTTAACGGCCAGTCCATGGTCTACCATCCGGGATGGGAATTCACCTTGATGACCATTCTGACGCTGACCACCGGTTCGGCGTTCATCATGTGGCTCGGCGAGCAGATCAGCGAGCGTGGCATCGGCAACGGCATGTCGCTGATTATTTTCGTCGGCATCGTCGTGGGCCTGCCTCGCGCCGTTGTTGATTTGTACGAGAAGGCCAAGACGCAGGCTTGGGGGCCATTCACGCCGCTAGCTCTGATTCTTCTGATCGTGCTGATGATCGCGGTAGTCGCTTTTATCGTGTTTGTGGAAGGCGGGCAGCGGCGCATTCCCGTGCAGTATGCTAAGCGCGTTGTGGGGCGCCGCGTCATGGGCGGGCAATCCTCTTACCTCCCGTTGCGCGTGAATTCCGGCGGCGTCATTCCGCCGATTTTTGCAAGTTCGTTGCTGGCGTTTCCCGCCACGGCCGCGCTTATCTTTGGGACCCGCTGGCCGTTTGTGAAGAACATTGCCGATGCCCTTAAGTGGGGCGAGCCGCTGTACACGCTGATTTACATTACGCTGATTCTGGTGTTCGCATTTTTCTACGTCGGCATCGTCTTCAACCCGACGGAACTCGCGGACAACATGCGGAAGAACGGCGGGTTCATTCCCGGCATCCGGCCCGGCCGCACGACGTCCGAGCATGTCAGCAAGATTCTGAAGCGGCTGACGTTCATCGGCGCGGTATACCTGGCGCTGGTTTGCTTGCTCCCGGAATGGATGATTGCGGGAATCCACCTTGACCATCTCGGCTGGGGCATTGGCTCGTGGTTTGACCGCCACTTTCCGGTTTGGTTTCTGAAGGGCCTGGGTGTGAATTTTTATTTTGGTGGAACGTCGCTCTTGATCGTGGTGGGCGTGGCCATGGACACCGTGCAGCAACTCGAAGCACAACTGGTCATGCGGAACTACGAGGGGTTTGCGCGGAAGGGTCGGTTGCGCGGCCGGCGGTAACGGGAGAAAAGCTGGGTGGCTCCGGATACACGGCACCCCGATAAGCTGGACCGCGCCGTGATTTTTCTCGGGCCTCCGGGCGCGGGAAAAGGCACGCAGGCAAAGGAATTGGCCAAGCGGTATGGTGTGCCGCATCTTTCAACCGGTGACATGCTTCGCGAGCATGTCAGCAAAGGCACGCCGCTTGGCATAAAAGCCAAGCCGATCATGGAGCGCGGCGAGCTGGTTCCGGATTCCCTGGTGCTGCAAATGATCAGGGAACGCATCGAGCGGCCGGATTGCACGCACGGTTTTGTGTTCGACGGGTTTCCGCGAACCGTGGCTCAGGCGAAATACCTGGGCGAGTTGTTGAAGCAGCATGGTTACAAGCGGCCGTTTGTGATTCACCTGGCCATCGATAAATCGGTGCTGATGCCGAGGCTGACCGGGCGAAGGACCTGCAAAGTGGGCGGCGAGATTTATAATATTCACGACCGTCCGCCCAAGGTCGACGGAATTTGCGATGCCGACGGCGGCGAGCTGGTGCAGCGGCCGGACGATCGCGAAGAAGTCATCGGGCCCCGGTTGCATGCGTACGAGAAGCAGACGGCGCCGCTGGTGGCTTATTACGGTAGCCGGGGTTTGCTGCACAACATCGACGCGTCGAAGAACGTCGAAGAAGTCGGCCGCCAGGTGCTGCAAAGCGTGAAGAACGTGCGCGGGGCGCGGTAGCTGGCCCGGCGAGGGGCCCGGAACAGGGAAAGATGGCGATTCACCTGCGGAGCGCGGAAGAACTGGAGAAGATGCACCGCGCCGGGCTTGTCGTTCACGAAGTCTTGACCGCGCTGCGAAGCGCAGTCAAACCGGGAATCTCGACGATGGACCTCGAGAAACTTGCCGAGGAAAAAATCGCCGGAAGGCCTGGCAAGGCGGCGTTCAAGGGATATCGCGGTTATCCCTGTGTGCTGTGTACGTCGGTGAACGGCGAGATCGTTCACGGGATTCCGTCGCCAAAGCGGAAGCTGCGCGAGGGCGACATCGTCTCGATCGACTTCGGGATGGAAGTGGACGGCTATTACGGGGATTCGGCGGTCACTGTTCCGGTGGGGCAGATTCGGCCGGAAGTGCAGAAACTGCTGGATGTGACCCGGGAATCGCTGGATCGCGCGATCGACAAGATGCGGCCGGGCAACCGGCTCGGCGATGTCGGGCACGCGGTGCAGAGCTGGGTCGAGCAAAACGGTTTTTCGGTGGTGCGCGAGTTCGTCGGACACGGGATCGGCACAAGAATGCACGACGAGCCCAACCTGCCGAACTACGGAGATGCAGGACGCGGCGCGCGGCTGCAAGAAGGAATGGTCATCGCCGTCGAGCCGATGGTGAATGCCGGCAGACCGGAAGTGCGCATGCGGGACGAGTGGGTGGCGGAAACAGCGGATGGCAGCCCCTCGGCGCATTTCGAGCATACGGTGGCAGTCACCGCCAACGGGCCGTGGATCCTGACGCGGCCGAAAGAGATGACTGGGCCGTCCTGGTAAACTTGTAGTGGCCGGTGTTCAGATTGGCCGGTTGAAACACGGGAGACTATGGCGAGACCGATTCGCGAAAAAAAAGAGAAAGGCGACTCCGGAAATTCCAAGGAGGACGCCATTGAAGTCATGGCCACGGTCATTGAGCCGCTGCCCAATGCGATGTTCCGCGTTGAGCTGGAGAACAAGCACCAGGTTCTGGCGCACGTTTCCGGCAAGATGCGCAAGAATTTCATCCGCATTCTGGCGGGAGATAAAGTCGCCGTGGAGCTTTCGCCTTACGATTTGACGCGCGGCCGGATTGTGTACCGCTACAAGTAGTTCGGCGCGTGAGGAACGAGGATTATGAAAGTACGGGCATCAGTAAAAAAGATTTGTGACAAGTGCAAGGTGATCCACAGGCGCGGCGTGGTGCGGGTAATCTGCTCCAACCCGAAACACAAGCAGCGCCAGGGATAAGGATTTCTTGAGGAGAATGGCATGGCACGTATCGCAGGTGTAGATCTTCCGCTGCAGAAGCGCCTTTGGGTCGGGTTGACCTCGATCTATGGCATCGGGCAGGAGCGCGCAAAAAAGCTCGCGGCCAAGGCGAATGTCGATCACACGAAGAAGATTCGCGACCTGACGGAAGATGAAATCAACCATCTCCGCCAGGAAATCGAAAAAGAAGGCCGCGTGGAAGGCGATCTCCGCAAGGAGATTCAGATGAACATCCGCCGGCTGATCGAAATTCAGGCCTACCGCGGGATCCGGCACCGCCGGAACCTGCCGGTGCGCGGCCAGCGGACGCACACCAACGCGCGCACCCGCAAAGGTCCGCGGCGCGGCGCGGTCGCGGCCAAGAAGAAGGTCCTGGGCAAGAAGGGCTAACGATTTTTGGGAGTGCGGGAGCTTGCTCCCGCTTTTCCAGCGGTTAAGAGTTTCAAGCAATCAGAGGAATGGAGTAAATCGTGGCAAAAGAGCAGCAAAAAAACGCAGCGCCGGACGCCGCAGTAACACCGGGAAAACCGGCGGCGGCGGCGAAGCGAAAAAAAGAATTCAAGAAGAAGCGCGAGCGCCGCATCATTCCGCACGGAGTGGTGTACGTTGCCGCGACTTTCAACAACACGCAGATCTCCATCACCGACACGGATGGCCGCGTCGTGTGCTGGTCCTCCGCGGGTGCCATCGGCTTCAAGGGATCGCGCAAGGGCACGCCGTACGCCGCGCAGCAGGCCTCGCTGGCCGCCGCTGGTGTGGCGCGTGACCAATACGGGATGAAGAGCGTGGAAGTCCGCGTAAAGGGCCCTGGCTCCGGACGCGAGTCCGCCGTGCGCGCGCTGGCTGCCGCCGGCTTGCACATCGTGGTAATCCGCGACGTCACCCCGATTCCGCACAACGGCTGCCGTCCGCCGAAGCGCCGCCGCGTTTGATGAGCGACATGATGACATTGATGACCAAGAGAAAAGTTTTCGAGAGTTTTGGGAAGGGAGAATAGAAGTTGGCAAGACACCGAGATGCAGTCTGCCGCCTGTGCCGCCGGGAAGGGCAGAAACTATTTTTGAAAGGCTTGCGTTGCTTTACGGAGAAGTGCGCGATTGAGAAGCGCAACTTCGTGCCGGGGCAGCACGGGCAGTCAAGGCGGCCGAAGGTCGCCGGATACGGCCTGCAATTGCGCGAGAAGCAAAAGGTCAAGCGCACTTACGGGCTGCTGGAACGGCAATTCCGCAACTACTTTGAGAAGGCCGAGCGCGCCAAGGGTCCGACGGGCGAGAATCTCATCATCATGCTCGAGCGCCGCCTCGATAACGTCGTGTGGCGCGCGGGTCTGGCGTCCTCGCGTTCGCAGGCGCGCCAGCTCGTGTTGCACGGCCATGTGCGCATAAACGGGAAGAAGGTCAATATCCCGTCCTACCTCGTGAATGTGGGCGAGGAAGTGGCCATCAAGGAAAAGATGCACCAGAACGCCATGGTGCTCGAAGCTCGCAACGTCGCGCAGAGCCAGAACTCTGTGCCCTGGCTCGAACAGGAACGCGAACAGTTCAAGGCCAAAGTCGTGGCTATGCCGAAGCGTGACGACGTGCAAACGCCGCCGATCAACGAACAGCTCATCGTCGAACTGTACTCGAAGTAAGTCTCACCCAGGCGCGGCCAGCGCCAGCGAGCCCGGCGAACCGGGCACGGTATCTGGTTTTAGGTCCGGACACTCGGGCCAGAAGGAAGGAACACGATGTGGAAGGGTTTTCAGAAGCCGAAGCGTCTTGCGTCCGAGCTGGAATCGCTCACCGAAAAGTACGGGCGGTTTTCCGCGCAGCCTTTTGAGCGCGGCTGGGGCACGACCGTAGGAAACGCGCTGCGTCGCGCGCTGCTCAGTTCCATTGAAGGCGCGGCCATCACCGCCGTAAAGATCGAAGGCGTGCTGCACGAATTCTCTTCGATCCCCGGTGTGGTCGAGGATGCCACGGACATTATCCTCAACCTGAAGCAGGTGCCCATCAAGCTCAACACCGACCTGCCGAAGACCATTTACGTCAACGTTGAGCAGGCTGGTCCGGTCACCTCGGCGCAAATCGAGGAAGACGCGGACTTTGCCGTCCTGGATAAGAGCGTGTACATTGCCACCGTCAGCGAAGGCGGCAAGCTGCAGATCGAGATGCGCGTCAAGAACGGGCGGGGTTACGTGGCCGCCGACCGCAATTACGACGAGGATCTGCCTATCGGCTACATCCCCGTCGACAGCGTTCACTCGCCAGTGCGCAAGGTCAACTACGCCGTCGAAGCCGCCCGTCTCGGTCAAATGACCGACTACGAGAAGCTGATGATCGAAGTGTGGACCAACGGCGCGATTACGCCGCAGGACTCCATCGGCCTCGCCGCCAAGCTCGTCAAAGACCACATGAGCATCTTTATCAACTTCGAAGAGCCCGTGGATACCGTCGAACCGCCTCAAGACATCGCCCACGATCCGCGCCTCGAGCACCTGGACCGCTCCGTCGAGGAACTCGAGCTTTCCGTGCGTTCCTACAACTGCCTGAAAAACGCCAACATCCAGACCATCCGGGAACTCGTGCAAAAGAGCGAGAACGAAATGCTGAAGACCAAGAACTTTGGCCGCAAATCGCTCAACGAGATCAAGGATATACTGGTGAAGATGGGCCTCGCGCTGGGCATGAAGTTCGACGAGCACGGCCGCATCATCTGGCCGCCGCTCCCAAGCCAAACCGCCGCACCGGCATCGGAAGAAAACATCGGACTGTAAGCCGACAAGGGAAAATATAAGCGATGCGACATCTCAACTCAGGTTCAAAACTCGGAAAGCAGCCGGCCCATCGCCGCGCGGTGCTGCGCGCGCTGGTCACCAATCTGTTTGAACACGGGCGGATCACCACCACGCTGACGCGTGCCAAAGCCGCGCGTCCGGTTGCTGAGAAAATGATCACTCTCGGCAAGCGCGACACCCTGCAATCGCGCCGTCAGGCGGCTTCCTACATCATGCTGCCTGCGGTCACGCAAAAGCTGTTCAGCGAGATCGCGCCCAAATTTGCCGATCGCGCCGGCGGCTACACCCGCATCATCCATGCCGGCAATCGCGTCGGCGACAACGCCAAAGTAGCCATTCTTGAGATCGTCGGCTACGAATTCAAGCTCAAGGAAAAACAGGAAAAGCCCAAGAAGGAAGAACCGGTCGAAGCCAAGAGCTAAAGACTGGTTCTCGACTCAGACTCCAGAAGCCCGTTCCGGTCCACCGGGACGGGCTTTTTGCTTTCTGGTCTTCGATGATGACCGACGAGTTATGACGCGATCCCGTCCGCACCCGGCGCCATTTTGGAATGTTTGCTCATTGGGTGAGCCACTGGTCGCAGTTTCTTGACCGCCAACAGAGGTGGCAATAAACTTTATTGTTCCATGCCAGAAAGACGGCTGCGTGTGGGGTCTGCCCTGTTCTGGAGCGTGCTGGCAACAGTCGCGCTTCAAGTTCTTGCTCTCGCAATTTTGGGGACCAAGCCCCCGGGTCCCGTACTCTCCCAGGCGCTGCAAGCTGTCAGCGCGCTCCTCGCGGGCATGGCCTGTCTTCATGCGAGCTTTCGCTCCGCCGCCTTTGCCCGATCCTTCTGGCGGCTCTCCGGCCTCGCGTTTTTCATTTGGAGCGTGGCCCAGACGATTGGGACTTATCATTTGTATGCGGCGACTCTGCACCCCCAGGTCGGACCGCGCGGGATTATCCTCTATTTTTTTTCTTTCACTCCCCTTTTTGCCTCGTTGTTCCTTACTCCCAGTGCCACGGAGCAAGAAACTCGTTGGGAGTCGTATCTCGACTTCCTCCAGATTCTCATCATCTCGGGCACGTTTTACCTGCTCTTTCTTCACGTTCCCTGGTGGCACTTAACGGAAGGGGAGTGGGTCTCCCGGCGCGCGTCTACCGTCAACTTTCGCAACCTTTTGCTTTGCGCAGGCTTCGCCTTGCGCATCCTCACTACCGGTTCCAAACAGCACCGCCAACTTTACGCCCGTGTTGGTGGACCGATGGCGCTCTACTCCATCGGCTTCTGGCTGGGGAAACGGGGAATCTCCTTCTGGACGGTTCGATTGGGAAGCTGGTTCGATCTCGGGTGGACCATCCCCTTCCTGCTGATCGTGTACTTTGCCGAGGAGTGGCAAGAACAACTGCCCGAAAAGGAAACCGGGAAAGAGCGGGGATTTGTTCCCATTGTGCTGACTTTTCTGCTGACTCTCTCCCTCCCGGCTGTAGCCGCCTGGCTCGTCCGCTTCCGAGGCTACGTATCGGATCCCGAGGCGTACCTCATCTGCGGGGCGGCAGCGGCCGCCATAACCTGCTTTTTCAGCAGACTGGCCCTCACGCAATATCGCCAGCAGCGGACTTTCGAGCGCCTGCAGATCTCTGAGCGGCGCTATCGGTCTCTCTTTGAAGGAAACGTGGCGGGTGTGTTTCGGACGGCCATGGATGGGCGATATTTGGACTGCAATGCGGCTTACGCCCGCATCTACGGGTACGCTTCGCGTGAGGAGGTGCTGGCAAGCACCTCCCTGGCACGGTACGCGAATCCAGCGGAACGCGCGGAGCGCATGGCCAAGCTCCGCCAGCAGCGGATTTTTACCAACATAGAGACTCTTCAGCGGCGCAAAGACGGGAGTTCCATCTGGGTCCTCCACAATCTGGCCCTGATGCAGGACGAGCAGGGAAACGAATTCATCGAGGGCACTATCCTTGATGTCACGGAACGCAAACGCGCGGAAGCCGAGATTCTGGAATGGAAAAACCGCTACGAAGCCGCCGTACATGCCAGCAGACAAATCATCTATGACCGGGACCCCAAGACCAACCGCGTCACTTTTGGAATCAATCTGGGAACCATCCTTGGTTATTCCCCCGAGGAGATCGGCGGAGTGAACAACCGATGGAGGGAACTCATTCATCCCGACGATCTGGAAAGATACACAAATGAGATGGACCGTATTCTCGTGGTTGGCAACGAGCCCTTGCACATCGAATACCGTTTGCGCAAAAAAAACGGCCCTTATTTCACCGTGAAGGATGAGGGCCATTTCATTCTCGATGGATCTGAAAAAGCCGGCCATCTCGTTGGTTTCATTACCGATATCACCGAACAGCGCATGCTCGAAGAGCAGTTGCGGCAATCCCAGAAGATGGAAGCAGTGGGCCGGCTGGCTGGTGGCCTGGCGCATGACTTCAATAATCTACTGACGGTAATTAAGGGTTACAGCCGCATGGTCTTGGACGATCCCCGGCGGGAAGAAAAGGTCCGGGCCAACGTCGAGCATATCGATTCCGCGGCGGAGCGGGCGGCCTCCCTGACACGGCATCTTTTGGCCTTTAGCCGCAAGCAGGTTCTTCAGCCGAAGGTGATCGACCTCAACATGCTGATCGAGAACTTGGACAAAATGCTTCGCCGCCTGATCGGCGAGGACATCCTGGTCGTGACTGCAACCGCGGATGCTCTCGGGTCCGTCAAGGCGGATCCCGGGCAGATCGAACAGGTCATCATGAACCTGGTCGTCAACGCGCGCGACGCCATGCCCACCGGAGGGAAGCTGACTCTGGAGACCGCCAACGTCGACCTGGATGCGGATTACGCTCGCGAGCACGAAGGAATACGCCCGGGACGCTACGTCATGCTCGCCGTCAGCGACACCGGCTCCGGCATGGACCCGCAGACGCAGGCGCGCATCTTCGAGCCATTTTTCACTACCAAAGAACTGGGCCGGGGAACCGGGCTCGGTCTCTCTACCGTGTATGGGATCGTCAAGCAGAGCGGCGGCCATATTTGGGTCTACAGCGAATTGAACCGCGGCACCACTTTCAAGATCTATTTCGCAAGGGTCGAGGATCCTGCGGGAGGGGTTCACCAGGTGGCGCGGCCCGCCGTTCCAACGGAAGGCCACGAAACCCTCTTGTTGGTTGAGGATGATCAGCAGGTCCGGGAATTAACGCATTCCGTGCTCGTGTCCTGCGGCTACCATGTCCTCGTCGCCGAAAACGGGCCAGCGGCCGTGGGAATTTGTGAGCGGCGGGGCAGCGATATCGATTTGCTGCTGACGGACGTGGTGATGCCCGGAATCAGCGGGCGCGAATTGGCCAGTCAAGTCACGGCACGCTGGCCCAGCATCAAGGTGATGTACATGTCGGGATACACAGAAAACTCCATCGTTCATCACGGAGTTCTTGATACCGGCACTTTTTTTCTGGCGAAGCCCTTCACTCCCACCGCTCTGGCAAACAAAGTGCGCGAGGTGCTGGACAGCGATACCCCCTAGGCCAAGCACTTCGCGCCGAACAATACGCGTCTTTCCATCAAGCCGCTACAGAAGTCTCCTTGGCATTCGCCTTCAGGAAACGGAACCACAGCCACAGTACGGCGAAAGCCGCGAACGCCCCGATGGAGTCCAACAGCGAATCATAAGCGGATGCTGTACGGCTGGCGACGAAGGCTTGGTGAATTTCATCCAGCACGGAATATCCTGCGGCGCAGGAAAGTGCCGCCACGCCCCAAGTCCAGCGCCACCCTTTGCGCTCGCCCCGCACGCCGCGATAGAGCAACAGGCAGAACACAAAATATTCCGAGAAGTGCGCGCTCTTCCGAATGAAATAGTGAATCTTCAAAAAAAGATCTTCCGTCAGCGAAGGAACCAGCCAGCGCAGCACCGGCTCGAGCACCGAGCCAGTATGCTCCGCCGAAAAAGTGTCAGTGGACAGCGAAAATATAATCCCTGCCCACAGCAATGCCGGCCACCACGCGCGCAGCCACGCGGGCACACCGGGAGGCCGCAAGCGAGCCTGAATCTCGGGTAAGTGTGGAGCGGAGCGCGGGTTACGCCAGGGCTGGATTTCCGGCACTAAGAGTTGGCTCCTTCTTTCTGTCTCATCACGCTGCCGCGGCACACTTCCGCGCGGCCACAACTCCATACATCATTATTCCATGCGATAGTTCGGCGCTTCTTTCGTGATGATCACGTCATGAACGTGGCTCTCGCGCAGTCCGGCGGCAGTCACTCGCACAAACTTGCCCTTCTCCTTGAATTCCTTCAACGAGGCAGCGCCCACGTAGCCCATGCCGCTCTTCAATCCGCCGACAAGCTGGTCCGTCAGCGCGCCCAGCGATCCCTTGTACGGCACGCGGCCCTCCACGCCCTCAGGCACTGACTTGGAGCGTTCCCCACTGTCCTGAACCACCGCGTAGCGGTCAGAACCCGCTTCCATCGCCCCTGTGGAACCCATTCCTCGATAGGACTTGAACGTGCGCCCTTGAAACAAAATTGTTTCGCCGGGAGCCTCTTCGGTACCTGCAAATAGACTCCCGATCATCACACACGATGCACCTGCGGCAAGCGCTTTCGATATATCTCCCGAATATTTAATCCCTCCGTCGGCAATAATCGCCACGTCCGTGCCCTTCGCGGCTCTCGCGGCTTCCATGATGGCGGTCAGTTGCGGCACTCCCGCACCGGTGACCACCCGCGTCGTGCAGATCGAGCCAGGTCCAATCCCCACTTTCAGCCCGTCGATGCCCAGCGAAATCAGTTCCTTCGCGCCGTCATAAGTCGCCACGTTGCCCGCAACAAGTTGCATTTCCGGCAAACGATGTCGAATCGTTTTAATTGCTTCCATCACTCGCTCAGAATGCCCGTGCGCCGTGTCAATCGCCACCACGTCGGCCTTAGCTTTGGACATCTCCACGGCCCGTTCCAGAAAATCTCCCGTCGCGCCCACGGCCGCGCCCACGCGCAATCTTCCGTGCTCGTCTTTCGCCGCCCGGGGATATTCCAGTTTCTTCTGGATGTCCTTAACGGTGATCAAGCCCTTCAAATTGAAGTCCTGATCGACAACCAGCAGCTTCTCGATGCGGTGCTTTTGCAGGATGCGTTCGGCTTCTTCCAGCGTCGTGCCCACCGGCACGGTCACCAGATTCTCTTTGGTCATCACCGATCCGACCAGTTGCGCGTGATTCTTCTCAAACCGCAGGTCGCGGTTGGTCAAAATTCCCGTCAGCCGCGAGCCGCGCGTCACCGGTAGCCCGGAAATCTTGTATTTGTTCATGATTTCCAGCGCCTGGCGCAGCGTGATGTCCGGCGAAATCGTCACCGGGTCCACGATCATCCCGCTTTCTGAACGTTTCACGCGGTCCACTTCCTCGCCCTGCCGGTCGATCGGCATGTTGCGGTGCACCAGCCCAATACCGCCTTGCCGCGCGATGGCGATGGCCAGCCGCGATTCCGTAACCGTGTCCATGGCCGCCGACGCCAGCGGAATATTGATCTTTAGCTTGCGCGCAAAGTTCGTTGTCGTGTCGACTTCGGTTGGCAGCACGGCCGAGCGCCCAGGCAAGAGCAGCACATCGTCAAATGTAAGACCTTCGGTAATCGGACTGTCCATCGTTCCCGCCTCATCTAATAAGATCGCGCGCACGCAAACCGGCGCCATAAAGCAGCGCCGCCCAGCGGGTGCCCGCTGGGCTGGCAATTGATTTCATCAAATTGAAAAAATGCATCACCTTGAATCTCTAATTCTAAGGGGCATTCCGATTCCGGTCAAGTTGGGCGCTCTCTAGTTTGGTATGCTCGTCTTGAACCCATTTCCTTCATGCCGACCATTTCCAGTGATTTCGAGCCACATCCACTGCTCAAGAACGGCCATGCCACGACCCTTGTCTCGGCCTTTCTGCCTAGACGCTTCGATCTCCCGCCTGCCGAGGCCAGGTTGTTTCAGGTCGATCCGGAATCCCAGCTGCTCGCACATTGTCACTGGCAGCCCGGGAAGCGCAAGGACGCTCCGGTCATCGTCATCGTTCACGGTCTCGAAGGCTCCAGCGACGGCAATTACGTGCGCGGCATCGCCGAGAAAGCTGCGCATCGCGGGTTCCATGTCGTGCGGATGAACCAGCGCAATTGCGGCGGTACCGAAGCGTTGACGCCAACTTTGTACAATTCCGGCATGAGCGCGGATTACCGCGCCGTGTTCGAAGAGCTTTCGAATAGCGACCGTTTCGAGCATATCTTTTTCGCAGGCTACTCGATGGGTGGAAACCTCATCACCAAAATGGCCGGCGAATTTGGCGCGTCCGTGCCGAAAGCCTTGCAAGGTATTTGCGCGGTGTGCCCGGCCCTAGACCTTGGGGCTTGCGCCGACGCCCTTGAACGCTGGGACAATTATTTTTACCAGCGCCACTTCGTGAAGGGCTTGATGGCGCGTTACGAGCGCAAACACAAACTGTTTCCGCAGCGCTACCCCATCGCTGGCCTGCCCCCGGTTCGATCGGTCCGTCAATTTGATGACGTTATCACTGCGCCGCACTTCGGCTATCGCGACGCCCAGGACTATTACGATCACGTGGGCGCGAAACGTGTCGCCGCACAGATCCGCGTGCCCACCCTCATGATCACCGCGCAGGACGATCCCTTCGTCCCTTACGCTGCCTTCCTAGCCGCCAAAATCAGCGCAAATCCCGCCATCCAATTCGTCGCGCCGCAACATGGCGGCCATTGCGGCTTCATCTCGAATCACCCCGGCCCCGAGCGCTTCTGGGCCGAACAACGCATCGTCGACTTCTGCGCCGAGAGACTGTAGCTCAGGCCCTCAGGCCTGAGGCCTTCTGCTGCGCCCGCAATTACTTTGCACTGCGCCGGGAGCCTGTGCCGCGGAAAAGCCTCACCCCTGAAGGGGTGAGCTACAGGACTGCCATTGCCAGCGTTCCTAACCCAGGGGCTTCTCCAGCGAAACCGCAAACCCTTGCGTCAAAAGCTGCGCCGGCCCATCCGCGGCAATCACCATGTCGTCTTCGCACCGCATCCCAAACTCCCCAGGAATATAAATCCCCGGCTCATTCGAAAACGTCATCCCCGGCTCCAGCACCGTCTTGCTCCCGCGCACTAGATAAGGGTGTTCGTGCCCATCCAGCCCAATCCCATGGCCCAGCCGGTGCGTGAAAAACCTGTAGTCCGGCCCATATCCCGCGTCCGTGATCACCTTGCGCGCCGCGTCATCCACCGTACCTGATAGCCGTCCAGCCCGCGCCGCATCAAGCGCCGCATCCTGCGCCTTCCGCACGATTTCGTAAACGCGCGCTACTTTTTCCGGCGCTTTGCCGAAGATTCCCGTGCGTGTCACGTCTGATTCGTAACCATCCACCGTGCACCCGCCGTCGATCAACACCACGTCGCCCTCTTTCAGTTTTTGCGGCTTGATGGTCCCGTGCGGCAGCGCGGCAGACGCCCCTAGAAGAACCAGCGCCCCACCATGCAATCCCATCTTCGAAAATCCGCCTTCCACCAGTTTGCCGATCTCCTCCTGAGACATCCCGGGCTTCAACGAAGCGAACACCGCGCGAAATACGTCGAACGTGGCCTCGCAAGCCAATCGCATCAGTTCGAGTTCGTGCGCCGACTTGCGTCCGCGACACGCGATCGTTACCGGATCAGCCGAAACGCATTCGAATCCCGGCGCCGCCCCGCGCAGATGATCGAAAAACGTAAATGCCGCAGTCTCTTCCACTCCGATCCGCCCTGTCCGAATCCCCCGGTCCGCCAGCGCCGCCGCCGCGATTTTCGTCGGGCTGTCATCTTCCTGCCAAGCGCGCACTTCCGCCGCCAGATGCAACCTCTCCCGCATGCGTCCCTCTTCGAAACCAGGAACGATCACGATGGGATCACCTGTGCGCGGCAACACCAGCGCCAGCAATCGTTCGCTCACTCCCCACCGAATGCCCGTGAAGTAGTACAGCGATGTCCCGGGCGCAACGAACAACGCATCGTATTTCGGTGTCAGCTCCGCCATCAATTTTTGAGCCTGCAATAGCCGTCCCCGGAACTCATCCGCCGTAACGGGATGCACCCGCGCCCCAAGTGGCTTGAGCCCCGAGAATGCTGGAGGCAGTGCGTTGGCACCGTCTTCAGCCTTTGCCGCAGCCTGAGCGTTCGCTGGTCGCGCCAGCGCCAACGCCGAAGCCATGGCGCTGCCCTTCAAAAAATTCCTTCGCGACGCGTTCGAACGGAAATCCACAGTTGGTTTGTTCATGTCGGCCAAGAGGTTTATCCGGGGCACAGCACCTTGTCAAGCAAGATAAGAATTCTTCTTCGGAGTTTTCACTCCTGGCGTTAGCACACCACCATTCACCCTCTCCCAAAAGCAAAACGGGGAGGCTCGAAAGAGCCTCCCCGTTTCTGCCGCTCCAGTTGTACTCTGGATTACCAGGTCAGCTTGAGGCCCAGTTCGATGTTGCGGCTGCCTCCGTTGAACGCCGTCTTGTCCAGGAATGTCGGCGACGTCACGAAAATGTAGCCGGCATTCAAGGGGTTAGAATTCGTGGTTGAATCGAGTGAGCCGTTGTTGGTCGGTAGACCGATGCTGAAATTAGGGTGGTTGAACGTGTCGTAGGTCTCGAAACGGAACTGCAACGTCGCTCGTTCCGTAAGTTTGTTCGTCTTGAGCAGGGACATGTTCCAGATATTCAGTCCCGGTGAGCTTACAGTGTTCCGGCCCGCGGTTGCGATCGTTCCAACTCCAGCCTGAATGAAGCGCGCCGTGGGATTCTGCGCGACATACCCAACTGTGTTGGCTGCCGGACAGGCCGCGCTAGTAGCCGTTACGATGCGCGTAGCACCGCCTGCTCCATCGTTGCACACAGGATTGACCACCGAGGCCGTTAGTCCGACACCGGCAGGATTCAGGACTGTCCGGTCTCCGGCAGTGTCGCCGTTGAGATTGGAGTCCACGCCAGATAGCGGCGTGATCGGTTGCCCCGATTGGGCCAAGTAAGTGCCGCTCACCTCCCATCCGTGGGCCGCCCCCCGCAGGAAGCGGTTTTCGGTTCTGACGTTCGGGATGTCGTAAACCCACGTCATGGCTAACTTCTGGGGTAGGTCGAGCACCGACCGTCCGCGCTCATTCGCGAAATTGTTGCCATCTTGCGCGCGGCGCGGGTTGACAAAGCTGCTGAATAGTTCGTTCGTGGAATTGTCGATGTTTTTCTCGTAGGTGTAGTTCGCCCGGAAGTACAAACCCTTCGCGAATCGGTGCATGAAGTCCACAGATCCCGCGTGATAGATTCCCGAGCCTTTCGGCGGGAAGGTGGTCATTACTCCGAGGAATCCGTCCACGGAAAGAGGGTTTTTCACAAATTTCTTGAGGTTCGCCAGTGTGTCCACCGGAGCGGCATCGGTGGCCGGCACATCGCTTGCCTTGAAGTACGTTGGCAAGGGAGCCAACCCGCCACCGGGGAAATTCGGATCGAAGGCCGAAGCCGAGTTCAATCGTTGTTGCACCGGCAAGCTCAGGCTTCGTGTGCCTACGTAGCGAACTTCGATGCTGGTGTCTTTGAACAACTCGTGCTGCACTCCCAGGGACCAGCTGATCACCTTTGGATTCACCTGATCCGGAATGATGCTCCCTGTCGAAGCGCGCGCCTCGGCCTGCGTCGTCGGCGGCACGTTCACTTGCAACAGACCTCCGCCGATCAAGAAGCCCGGTCCTTGTGTCGGTTTTCCATTAACTATGGGACCTGATGTGCACCATGCCGGTGGGTTGCTCAACCCGCATGTGAGGTTCGGGTTCTGTTCCGATTGCAGCTGGGGGGGCAGGCTGTTGATGGCAAAGTTGTTCGGGATCACGTCGTAGGAGATCTGCGCGCCTCCACGAACCGCCCACCTTCCGCGGCCCGTTGGATCCCACGCAAAGCCCGCGTGCGGCCCAAAGTTGTTCGTGTCAGCCGTGGGTTTTCGGAAAATCAGGCCAAATTTTGGATCGTTGGAAATTGCGTTCAGCGCTTGCTTGGCTTCGTCCCGCGGCACGCCCGAGTATTCGTAGCGCAATCCGAGATTGAAGGTAAGGCGCGACGTCACTTTCCAATCGTCTTGCGCGAACCAATAGAAGGCATGGTAGTTGTCTGCCGTGAATCCACTGCCTGCTCCGCGCAATGCCCCGTTCGCGCCGTCTGGAACCAGGTCGTTCATGAATGAATTGAGCGACGCATAGTCCCACTCTCCGCGGGACCGTTGCAGCACGTTTGTCGGCGCGATGTAGTTCCGGAATTCGGCCCCGACTTTAAACGTGTGCTTGCCACGGATATAAGACACGTTGTCGGATCCCTGGTAAACGTTTTGCGTATAGCTTTGAGGCGCGCCACTGAAGGGGCCAACGTTGCTGCCGAAAGCGTCGATTTCCACGTTCGGAAAATTCGTAAACGCGGAAGGGGTCGTATACTTCGGACCGTCCAATCGCGAGTAAGAAGCCCGGAAATCGTTGATCACATGGTTGCTAATGCTCCACGCATCCGTGAAAATGACCTTTCGCCCGTCGTTGCCCGTCGAGCCAGTGAACTGCGCCTGCGGTTGCACGGGATTTACAGACGGAGCGCGGAAACGATCGTAGAGATAGCGAGACCGAAGCTGGTGTTTCCCGAGATTCAGGTCCCCATTGATTGCGAAGTCGTATTGATTCGAAAAGCTTGGCGCGACCCCGGCAAACTGGCCGATGTCGATCGCTTGGCCGTTTACCAGCGTGGTTCCGGACTTGGTCGTCGCTGCGGGAAATTCCTTCAAGATCGCCAGCACCGCCGAGTCGGGATTCAGCGCCAGTAGCTGGCTCATCCCGTTCGCCGTCGGCATCGTGACCGTGGCGCCTTGCGATCCCAATCCTTCGTTTTGGCGTTCGAACGCGCCATAAATGAAGAGCTTGTCTTTTAGAATGGGTCCGCCTGCGCTTCCGCCGAAACGGTTGTAATCAAAACGGTTTTTCACGTCTCCGCCGCTGCCAGGCACAAAACCGGCCACTTCCTGGTTCGTGGCGGCGTTCATATCGCGATTGCGGTTGTACCACCATCCCGCGCCGTGCCAATTGTTGGTGCCAGACTTGGTGACGATATTAAATTGTCCGCCGGAGGAGTGGCCGTATTCCGCGCTGAATTGATTCGTCAGCAGCGTGAATTCCGCCACTGATTCTTGAATCACTGGTTGCGTCGGACCATTTACGTCCAACCGGTTGTCGTCTACGCCGTCAATCGAAAATCCATTGAAGCGCGGCCGCGTTCCGCCGATCGATCCGCCCGATCCCAGCACGCCGCCCTGTTGCGTCGTCGTTCCCGGCGCGAACACTGCAAATTCTTTTACGTCGCCTCCTAGCGTGTTCACCGGCAATTCGTTCACGACTCGCCCGCTGAATGTGGAGCTCAATTCCGAAGACTCTGTCTTCACCAACTCCGCTCCCGCTTCGACTTCCACGACCGCGGAAACTTCGCCGAGTTCCAGCCCCACTTTTGCTTCTGCAGTGGCGTTGGATTCGACGATTACATTTTTTTGAATGGATTTCTTGAATCCGGTTTTCTCCACCGTGATTGTGTAGGTGCCAACCAACAGGTTTGGAAAGACGTATGTCCCGGCGCTGGAGGCCGAGGTGGAAACGGAAACACCCGTCGCTTCATTCGTGACCGTCACCTTCGCGTCCACGATCGATGCCCCGCTCGTGTCAGCCACTTCCACGCGCAAGCTGCCGTCCAGTCGCTGGCCGCGTGCTACGGAAGTTTGCATGAGAAACAGAAACACTCCCAACATTCCGATGAAAAGCCGGCCTGCATTCGAACGCCAGCTTCTACATGGACGATTACTAGTTGCTCTCTCACGAATCATTTGCGCCCCCTCAAATTGAACTCATTACAAGACCTCTCTCAACGCACAGATGCCCGGAAGTCCGCAGCTACACATCTAGTTGCGATGAAGCCGCACTAGAGTTGAGGAGAGAGATTGCAGGTTGTTCGCCAATGGGACGACGGATTAAGGAGTAATTATATCTATAACTTACGAGCGATTTTGGCAGGTGGGTGTTCTAAAATTCGATACTTCTGGAGGGTTTAGCTCATTTAGATTCAGGTATGCGTAGCGTGACAACAGCAGGGAATTCGCGGACTACTCTGTCCTGACGGCGAGGATTTTCTTGCCATCCACTTTGATTTCGATGCCCAGGGGCGGCCGCAGGTCGGAGCCCAGGGCGATGCTTCCGCGCACCCACGCGCCACTGCCAGGAAGATTGGAAGTTTTCAACGGGTCGAATACCGTGCGGCTGCAAGGGTTGCCGACCATGGGATGTTTCGGGTCGCGGAAGCCGTAATCTTTTTTTAGCTTCGCCAAGTCGGTGAGGTATTCCAACTTGCAATTGCCGTAGGGAGATTTTTGCTCGAAGGCCCAGTAGCCGCTCGACTGGGACGGGGAGCCACCCGGCAATCGAATCAGTAGTCCGGGGACGTTTTCGCCGGTGAGGCGGTTGCGAATATAGAATTCTTTTGAGGACCACGGCTTGGCCATCTCCGTAGTGTCGGCGATCCCGGGCTCGGCGTCGGTGGCGTGCGGGAGCAGCGTGCTCGGATCGGGCGCGGGCGCGGGAACTTCGATTTGCGGCTGCTGTTCGGCGAGCGAAGGCTCCACGTGCTTGGGGCGAAAGGCCCAGCGCGCTCCCAGAAAGACAACGAGAAGAACAGCGAGCATTCCGATGACAAGCTTGACGGCGGGATTCGACGCCGCGGACGAGCGCGAGCCAGCACCGGCAACGCCGGGAATTTGCGGCATCTCCGACTTGAAGCGATCCGATGGGGGCTGATCGGTCATTGGGCTTCGCTCCGATTCTATACTCAAAAAGAGGAAAGTTCACAACCGACAGTTGAAAGTTGCGAGCAAAGAAATAACGTGAGTGGTGAGTGGAGATTGAGCGAACTAAAGAGGCAACGATGTATTGAGGTAATGAGCAGCCGAATGCTGAGGATTTACTCGTCCGGTAGCGTGATTGCTACTGAAAGGGGTAGCAAGTGGAGACGCGAAGACAAAGCAGATCCCTCGCTGCGCTCGGGATGACACCTGGAGGGGGAGTGGGGCAACAATGTTTCCAAAAGGGTACGGGAATCTGTTATTGAGATGGGTACAGGGGGCAGGAGGAGGCTTGTCTGGGGGTGCGGGTGACACTACTGTAAGGAGAGCGTGAGGAGGGGCAGGGGCTTGCCCCGACAGCCATGAGTCAGGAACCACGAGGCGGGGCGCGGTCGTTTGTCCGCAGCCTGAACATTCTGCTGAAGTTTGCGCGCTTGTACGAGTTTGGGCACGCGAAAACATCGCAGCAGTTTGAAACGACGTGGAAAGAATTGCGTAACGCGCTGGATGACAGCAGCGGCGGCGGTGTGTTGCTGGGCGCTTCGGGAACGCAGATTTTGCTGGACGGCGTGCCGCTCGGATCGGCCGCCGGCGAACGCAGCTTCGCGCAACTATTGATTTCTTCAGGAATCGCGAGCATTCATTTTTCTCCTACAACCACGCAGCCGCAATTCGCGCGATTTGTGCGCGCCTTCCCCAGTGGAAACGCCAAGCCGTCTTCTCTTGCGGAACAATTGAAAACGGCGCTGGCGGGGGAGACGAGCATCAAGGTCAATGAGATCCGCTACGTGGCGGAAGATTCTTCGGTGGCGGGCATCAAAGTGGCGGCGCAACTTACACAGAAAGTGCTCGGCGCGGCGGGAGACAAATTCAAGGATTTCTTCGAAGACCCAAACAAGATGCTGCAGATGATTCTGGCTGCGGAGAGCATGCGCTCCAGCGGCGGTGGTGGCGGCGGGGGGATGGGCGGACCGGGGCACGGTTCGGGCGGACCGGGGCCGGGGTTCGGAATGGGCAGTGGTGGAGGTTCGGGCGGCGGGGGAACTGGTGGTGGCGGTGGAGCTGGAGGGTCTGGCGGTTCAGGGAGCGGTGGGGCCGGCGGTAGCTCCAGCTTGTGGGATTCTGGCCCGTCAGGCAGCGGCGGCGGCAAAGGCACTGGTGGGCCCGGGGGCGGAAGTGGCCCCGGAGGCGGCCCTGGCGGTGGTGGTGACGGCGGAGTCGGAGGGGTTGGCGGAGGCGGTGTAGGAGGGGGTGGAACTGGAAGTGGTGGCGTTGGAAGCGGCGGAGTTGGCGGCGCTGGTGGGCCAGGCGGCGGGGGAGTTGCGACCGCCGGTGGCGAGGCTGCTCCTCCGGGAAAATGGCTGACGGCTTCGGCATTGTTGCGAAGCGGGACGCCCCCCGGTGTGGCCGGTCTGCCGGGAGTAGGGGGAGGGACTGGGACAGGTACGGGAGGGGGCGGCGGCGGGGCGTACAGCGTCGAAGAAGAGGATGTCCGTCAGATGCTGGGCTTATTCGCGCAATTGGGCAAATCGCGGAAAGACTCCGAAACCCGCATGGATGTGCCGACGTTCCAATCGCGCTTGAGCGCGATGCCGGTGCGCGCGCAGTTCACGCTGCAGCAGGCGCTGGCGGGCCTTGCGGCGCAAGCTCCCGATGCGAAACCCGACCAGCCCATGCTGCTGAAGTTGGCCGAGCACGTGGCGATTCGGTTTGCGCTGGATAGCTACGAAAAAGGCGAATTGCGCGTCAATGCGGTGAAACAACTGCTGGACCGCATGAACACTGAGATTGAGGCGCTGCGGAAGATTTTGTCGACGCAGGAAGAGATGATGTCGCAGGCTGGGCTTTCCGTGCAGTCGTATACGGAGTTGCTGGACCAGGAATTCTGGGAGCAGGTACCGGAAGAGAACAAGAAAGAAGTGCTGACCTCGGATGAAGCGTGGTGCGTGCCGCCGCGAAATGTGCGCATATTCCTGGAAGACATGCTGCGGCGCGGAGAACTGAAGACCGTCAACGAAATTTTGATGAAGTACGCTTCGTGTGTGGGATTGGAAGCGCCGGAGGCGCGGCGAACCACGGCGATCGGGCTTTCGGATTTGGGCGAGTTGTACGGGAGCGGAGACGGCAGTGCGCTGATGGAAGCGATTCGCCGATTGGGCAACCAATTGGCGATTGAACGCGAGCCGGAATTGCAGACTTTGGTGAGCGCGGCGTTTGTGCGCTTGAGCCAGGAAGCGGCGTCCAAGCGCTGCTACCCGGCGATGCAGCAGGCCCTCTCGTCGCTCGAAAGCGTTGAGGCCATGAGGCCCGGTTCGACGCAAAGCTTGCGGCCGCGCATTGGCGCCGAGGAGCGATTGCCGGAATTCATCGAAGAAGCGATGCGCAGCGGGCAACTCGCGGACGGAATGATGGATATCCTGAGCCTGATGCCCAAGGCGACCATCCACTACGCCACCAATCGATTTGGACATTGCGGGTTTCGCGAAGATTGCGAGCTGCTTACCACCATTGTTCGCAACCTGGGAGACGACGCCACGCAGCGGCTGCTGGAGACATTGCAGACAGCTCCGCCGACCGAGGCCGCGGAAGCCATCGGCTTGGTGAGCCAGTTATCTCCGGAAAACGTGGAGAAGATTCTGCCGGCGCGGCTCTCGCAGTGGCCGCGTTCCGCGCATGACCGCGCCGTTCGGCAGCTTTCCGCCGCGGCGCCGGAAGAGCGGGCGCGGCTGCTCGTCGCCTTGTACGATTCTCTGGATGTGATGATCCGACCGCTGGCCATCGATGAAATGGGCATGAGCGGACAATCCAGCTGCATACCGAAACTAATTGAATTAGTGCAAACGGACGACACGCCTGGCTTTACGAGGGTGAAAGCGGTGGAGGCGCTTGGCCGTTTGCGAGCTTCGGCATCCAGCGCGCTCCTCCAGCACATTCTGGACACCCGGCAAGTTTGGCGCTGGGTGTATCCAAATGAATTGAGAATCGCCGCGGCGCAAGCGCTGCTGCGTGTTGATAAGGCAGTAGGAATGGAAAAGGTCGCCGCCAGTGGGCTCGACAAGAAGGAACTCACGCTGGAACCTACCGACCCGGAGCCGAATGCGTCTGTGATCCGGCAGCGGCGCTACGCGCGGCTGAAACTCTCGCGTAACTTGATCGCGGTGACGACGAACTTACGGGAAAATTTCCGCTTGTCCATACCCGAAATGAACTTGGGAGGCGGAATTGGTTCGGGGGAGCGCCATCTGGCTCCGGGCTCGCTTTTGACGATGAAATTCTCTCACGGCGTGCGGCATATCAAGGCGCAAGCGATGGTTCGCGGAGCGCGGCCTCAAGCGATGGCTTTCGAATTCGTGGATATGGATCTGGATGAGCGCTACCGCCTGCGGAAACTTTTGCTGGAGCTGGGCGGATTGCCGATGATCGCGCAGGTGACCAACCGCACGCGGCGCCGCGGGCGCGTGGCGATCTCGAAGAACTAGGGCGCGAGGTTTGGAATTTTTCACAACGAGGACACTCCCTTCCCACCTGTCCTCTCCTTAGGCGCACCCGTCCGTTTGGTCAGGGGCAGTGCCCGTCCGTTGGTGGCTTGACCGCAGGGACACATGGGACTCCTGTACCATTGCGGCAAACTATGCCTAACCCTACGGTACTAGTGAGGAAGTCCTAGACAGGGAGTACTCGGCGTAGGATGAAAGTAGACCCAAAAGCAGCGGCCGGACGCGCCTTCGTAAGAAGCCTGAACATTCTGTTGAAATTTGCTCGCCTGTACGGCTACGAACATGCCCGGACGATCGAACAGCTCCAGATTGCGTGGCAGGAGCTGCGCACCGCTATTCCTATGGGGACGGACGGTGGCCTGCTGCTCGGAGCGACGAATTCGCAACTTTTGCTGGATGGCGTGCCTCTGGAAGGGTCGCCGGCTGAAAAGCAGTTCGCACAACTGCTCTCCGCGGCGGGCTTGGCCAGCATACAGTTTTTCGCGTCGGTGACAGAAGAAGAGATTGGGAGATTTGTTCACGCATTTCCGACCGGCAAAGCCAAACCAGCCGAACTGGCGCTGCAATTGAAATCCTCGCTGGCCGGCGCACAGGGAATCCGCATTAACGAAATTTGCTTTGTGGCCACGGACTCGCGGCTGAAGGACGCGAGCATGGCGGCGCAATTGGCGGTGGCATCGCTCGGCAAGGATCAGGATAAGTTCACCGACTTGCTGAACGACCCGCACAAATTGCTGGAATTGATTGCCGCAGCTCAGGGTGCCAAGGGCGACGGAACGACGGGAACGAGTGGACCGGGGACCGGTGGAAGTGGACTTGGTGTCGGGGGGCCGGGCGGTGGAGGGCCGGGCGGCGGAGGGCCAGGAGGTTTGGGCCCAGGACCCGGTGGACCGAGCGTCGGAGGTCCAGCTGGTTTGGCTCCAGGACCGGGGGGGCCTGGTGGCGGAGGTTCTGGTAGTTGGGCACCAGGTCCAGGTGGGCCGGGCGGACCGGGTGTTGGACCAGGTGGCGGTGCACAAACGGCGGGCACATGGACTGGAGCTGGCAATGATGGCGGCGCGACCCTTGTTTCGGGAGTGGTCGCCGGTCTCGCGGGCGGAGCCCCAGGCGGGCGAGGCGAGCCGACGGAAGAAGAGCTTCTCGGGATTCTTGGAGCGCTGACGAGCTTCGGCAATGTCAGTGCGGGGCAAGGCGGCATGGCCGCGGCAGGCGCTTTTCAGTCGCAGGTGGCGCAGTTGCCGGGCCGCGCGCAGGACACATTGAAACAAGCACTCGCGGCTTTGGCGGCACAAGCGCCGGACGCAAGGCCGGATGAGTCCGTGCTCGTGAAACTGGCGGAACACCTGGCGATTCGTTTCGCATTGGAGCGGTTCGAACGCGGCGAAGTGAAAGTCAATGCCGTTCGCCAGATGCTCGACCGCATGAACCAGGAAATCGAGAACCTGAGAAATATTCTCGGCGCGCATGAAGACAAGATGACCGAAGCGGGCATCCTGGCGGAGTCGCATCGCGAAATTCTGGACAAACAGTTTTGGGCGGCGGTGCCGGATAGCGGCAAGCGCGCCGTATTGCTATCGGGAGAGGCCTGGTGCATTCCGCCGCGGAACGTGCAGTCGTACGTTGGCGAACTGATCGAGCACGGGAACATCGCGGAAGCCATCAGCATTCTTCAGAATTATGCAGCCTGCGCGGACAGCGAAGAAGCGGATGCGCGGAAGAAAACCGCGGTCGGACTTTCCGAGATGGCCGAGCTATATGCCAAAGCCGACCCAAAGCTGCTGGGCGAAGCGCTGCGGCACCTGGGGCTACGGCTCAGCGTGGAGCAGGATTCGGAATTGCAAGGACTGGTGAGCGCGGCTTTCGTACGGCTAAGCCAGGAAGCGGCCACCAGCCGGCAGTTTCCGGCGATGGAGCAAGCGCTGGACCTCATCGCCGGCGTCGAGTCGCAAAGGCCGGGAATCGCGCGCACGCTGCGCGGAAAAATGGGAATCGAAGAGCGCGTGCCGGAGTTTGTCGAGGAAGCGCTGAAGGCGCGCCACGTGGCCGCCGGGCTAACTAATGTTTTGAAGTTGTTGCCGCAGACGACCATGGAGCAGCTTTCGGTGCGCTTTAATCGTTGCAGCCTGCGCGATGATTCCGAACATGTGGCGAATCTGGCGGCGGACCTGGGCGAAGAGGGTGTGCAGTATTTACGGAGCACAGTGCGCGGCGGACCGATCGCCGAAGCCGTGGACATGGCTGGGCTGCTGAGCAGGCTTGATCCGGAATCGGTGATGGTCTATCTGCCGGGCCGGATGAAAGATTTTCCGCGGTCTTCGCAAGACCGAATTGTGCGGCAGATTTCCGCTAGTGGAGCGGTGAGGCGATGCCAAATCCTGCTGGAGCTGCTGGACCATGTGGACCCGCTGGTCACGCCGCTGGTCATCGACGAGATTGGCGTTACCGCGGATCGCGAGGCGCTCGGCAAACTGCTGACCATCGCTGACGGCGACTTGCCTACCGGCGGCGGGCCCTATTTGCGCGTCAAAGCCATCGAAGCGCTTGGAAGAATTCAGGCTCCTGAATCGGCGAGCACCTTGAAGCGGCTGGTCGAGGCGAAAAAAGTATTCAGATGGGTCGAGCCGCAAGAACTGCGCATTGCCGCTCTGCAGGCGCTCGAGAAAATCGCCCCGGCATGGGTCCTCAACTATCTGCCCGCCAGTGGAATTGAGAGGGAAGACTTCACGCTCGCGCCGCTGGATATTCCGATGACGTCGAAATTTGTGCGGCAGCGCCGGCATACGCGCGTGCGGCTCCGAAAGACGGTCCGCGCGGTGTGCACCAACCTCAAAGAAGGTTGCTCCATGGAGATCAAGACGGCCAGCCTGACAGGAGGCGTGGCGACTCTAAGCCGGCACCTGGTACCTGGCACCCAGGTGCAATTGAAATTGCAGGTGGGGATGAGGGCTTTGCAAGCCACCGCGCTGATGCGGGATTCCCGCGCGCAGGACATGGCTTTCGAGATCGTGGATATGAACCTGGACGAGCGCGGCAAGTACCGCCGCATGCTGGCCGGGAATCTCTCTCCCAATTCCATCTCGCAGGATCCCACCGACGCCGAACTCATCGCCCCTGCCCGCGTCGCCATCTCCCGCTAGCTGCTCCAATTTTGGAGTGCGGCGGCTTGCCGCCGCCGCTTTCTCCGCGCTTTTTAGGGGCGGGCTTTTAGCCTGTCCCTTCTTCGTCTTTTTCTCGCCACTCGCCACTTTTTTTTCTTGCATTTCCCTCTTAACAAACCAGGCACTACTCTGATAAGCTACTCCCCGTAGAAAGCTACGCCCCGACCATCGTCGGGGCGTTTTTGTTTTGTGTGCCGAGCATGTCCGACAGCTAGGAGGTGCAAGTCCTCTTCACAACGTGATGGACGTGAAGTGATAGCGAAGCGCAAGGGTGAGATAACACTCGCCGCGAGGCGGGGCCTGAAAGAAGCGCGGAGCAAAGACGCGAGCCGATGAACAAGAACTGGATGTGAGGCAGGCAGTGTTCGGGCGAGCTGGCAAATGGCAGCGAAGCCCTAATCCATCAAGGGCACTGAA
>DATDGB010000026.1:0-43279 GCA_036522305.1 Candidatus Acidiferrum sp.
TAAAAAGCATGTTGCGCGGTCGCCCAGTCCAGATAGGTAGCCCCGAGAGCCGCCGGCCATTCCAACTGAAAATCTCTGTGAAATGCTGCCTCAATCTCCAGAGGCTGCTCCGTCTCCACGTCGAGCAGGATCACCGCACCCTGTTCCCGCACCGGTACGAAAAATGTTTCGCGCACCGTGAACGTATCTCCGGCATAGAGAATCGTCGCGGACTCCGGCCGCACCGTCACCGTCCTCGCCAGTGATTTTGCCGCCAGAACGCGACCTTCGGTATGGAATTTCAGGTGAAATTCGCGAAAGATCTTCAGCGGGTACACCCACGCTTCCATGCGGCCCGATTCATTTCCCAGCAGTCCGGCGCGCATTCCCGTGACGGGCAGGAATTCCCAGGGGCGTACCCCGCGCGAAAGCTCGAGCTCGTGCGGTTTTTCCTGTGCTTGCTGGCTCCAGCCAGCCGGGGCACCGATTCCCAGGACCACCGCAGCTGCTAGGCATGCTCCAATCCGCTTCAGCCAGCTCCATACGAATTGTCTTTGAAAGGGAATTGTTGTTACCGGCGTGATTTGCATTCTAATGGCCCCCGCTGCGTGGTGTACTTGCATTGCGTCGTTGGCCTTACTATAAAGGAAAGCGCCGGATTCTAGCACGGCGCTCGCAAGGAAAGGTATCCGTTCTTTTGTCTCCCACTCGCCGCGCGTTTCTCCAATCGCTCAGCCGCTCCGCAATTGTCCTCCCGCTGGAGAGAGTGCTCGCCCTCGTGCTCCCGAAAAAGTGGCAGGTAGTATCCCTTTCGCAGGGCACTCCTTCGCCGCAGACTGCCGCTGCGACTGCTGCTCCGGCTCTTGCCACCGACCTTGGCGTTTCCTTCCGGAACGTCGCGCGCGAATCCGGCCTTAACGCCAAAACCATCTTCGGCGGCGAACACAAAAACAAATATCTCCTCGAAACTACCGGCTGCGGCGTCGCTTTCTATGATTACGACAACGACGACTGGCTGGACATTTTTCTCGTCAATGGCTGGCGCCTCGAAGGTTTTCCTGCCGGTCAGGAGCCCACCTCGCATCTCTTCAAAAACAATCGCGATGGGACGTTCACCGATGTCACTGCCAAAGCCGGTCTGCTTCATTCCGGCTGGGGCCAAGCCGTCTGCGTTGGCGACTACGATAACGACGGCTTCGACGATCTCTTCGTCACCTATTTTGGCAGAAATGTTCTCTACCGCAACAATGGCAACGGCACCTTCACCGACGTCAGCGAAAAAGCCGGTGTCGCCGGCACCGGCAAGCGCTGGAATACCGGCTGCTCTTTCGTCGATTACGATCGCGACGGCCACCTCGATCTCTTCGTCGCCAATTACATCGACCTCGATTTGAAAACCGCTCCCGTGCCCGAATCCGGCCCGTGTCTGTACAAAGGCGTCATGGTGGCCTGCGGCCCGCCTGGACTCAACGGCGGCAAAAACATTCTCTATCACAACAACGGCAACGGCACCTTCACCGACGTTAGCGAAAAATCCGGCATCCTGAACGCCAACGGAACCTACGGTCTCGGCGTTCTCACCGCCGATCTCGATAACGACGGCTGGCCCGACATTTACGTCGCCAACGATTCCACAGCCAGCGCTCTCTACCAAAACAAGAAAAACGGCACCTTTGCCGACATCGCCATCGAAGCCGGCTGCGCACTCAGCGCCGATGGCAAGCCGCAAGCCGGTATGGGCATCTCCGCCGCCGATTACGATCTCGACGGCAATCTCGATCTCGTCAAGACGAATTTCGCCGGTGACACGCCTTCGCTCTACCGCAATCTCGGCGGTGCGAATTTCGAAGACACCACTTTCCAGGCCGGCCTCGGCCGCTACACGCAATATCTCGGCTGGGGCTGCGGTTTTTTTGACATGGACAACGATGGCTGGCCCGACATTTTAATTTGCAACGGCCACGTCTATCCCGAAGTGGAGCAGCTCAAGACCGAAGCGGGCTACCGGCAGCGCAAACTGCTGTACAAAAATCTGCGTAACGGCCATTTCGGCGACGTTTCGAATGACGCCGGTCCCGGCATTTCCATCCCCGTTGCCGCGCGCGGCTGCGCCTTTGGCGACTTCAACAACGACGGCAATCTCGATATCGTCGTCAACACCGTCAACGATTTTCCCCAGCTTCTGCGCTGCGATTCACGTACCGGCAACAATTGGATCAAAATCAAAACCATCGGCACAAAATCCAATCGCAGCGGCATCGGCGCGCGCATCAAATGCGTCACCCATCTCCCCGGCGAAAAAAGTCTCCATCCCCAGATCGACGAAGTCCGCAGCGGCGGCGGCTATTTTTCCCAGAACGATCTCCGCGTCCACTTCGGCATCGGCAAAGCCGAATCCATCGAACTCCTCGAAATCCGCTGGCCCAGCGGCCTCGTCGAAACACTCAAAGATATCAAGCCGAATCAAGTCATCTTCGTCAAGGAAGGCGAAGGCATCATCCGCACCATGCAATTCGATCCTCCCAAAAATCCTAAGCCAGCGAAGTGAGGTTCTCTGTTAACTTAGGCGAGCGGAGTTGACCATGATGCGTCTCATGAAATCAAAAGCAATTCTCCCGCTGTCCTTTCTGTTCGTCTCTCTCGCCGTCGCGGAAACCTACCCGATCGGGGCCTGGCGCCGGGCGTCGGACTCGCCCATCCTTTCCCCCCAGGGCGCAACTTGGGAATCCTCAGGCACGTTCAATCCAGCGGTACTCTTTGTTCCAGACAAACCCGGAGTGGACCTTGGACGCGGCAAATTCGTCATGCTCTATCGCGCGCAGGACGCTTCCGGCACCTCGCGTCTCGGCTACGCCGAAAGCAAAGACGGCATTCACTTCATTCGCCGCCCCGAACCTGTGCTCTCCCCCGAAACCGACTACGAAAAAGATGGCGGCGTCGAGGACCCGCGCCTGCAGAAATTCGCCGACACGTATTACCTCACCTACACCGGCTATGACAAAAAGGACGCGCAGCTCTGCCTGGCCACCTCTCATGATCTGATCCATTGGGAGCGCAAGGGCGTAATCCTTCCAGCGTACAAGGGGAATTGGAACAAGGGCTGGACCAAGTCCGGGGCGATCGTTCCCGAAAAAATTGATGGCAAATACTGGATGTACTGGCTTGGCACCACCGCCGACAAAACCGACCAGATGGGCCTCTCTTACTCCGCCGATCTCATTCACTGGACCGAAGCCACGCAAACTCCGGTCCTTCCCCGCCGTCCCGGAAAATTTGACTCCCGCGTCGTCGAACCAGGCCCGCCGCCCATCCTCACCAGGCGCGGCATCGTCCTCATCTACAATGGCGCTGACGACAATCTCGTTTATCGCACCGCCGTCGCTGTTTTCGACCGTCAAGACCCGCGTAAGCTAATTTCGCGCTCCGAAGCCCCAGTCTTCGCCCCGGAAAGAGAATGGGAGAAGGTCGGCCAAGTGCCGAACGTCGTCTTTGTCGAGGGGATGGTCGCAACGCGCAGTGCGGAAGACGTCGCTGGCCACTGGGGCTACTTTCTTTTCTACTATGGTGCTGCCGACAAATACGTCGGTGTTGCCGAAGCCCGGGTGACCAGCCCCCTAACCGACGGTACTCACTAACGTACTTCGGAAGACTTCCGAATCCTGCTACGCGGACGCTATTAATGCGCCTTACCTGCGTCTGAAATCTTGGCGATGAACACGGTATACGGCTCCATCGGCAATCCGGCCGCCATGCCCGCCAGCGGTTTGCGAAAATCTGTCAGCAACACGCTTAGCTTCGGCGCACTGAACCCGAGCGGCGAGAGATCAAATTGCACTTTCTGGTCCTTCGCCGACATATTCAGCACTACCAGAATGGCTTCGTCCTTGTATCGCCGCACGTAGGTAAACACGTTGGGATCATCCCCATTCAGCGCCACGTAGTTTCCCTCGACCAGCGCCGCTTCCTTGTGCCGCATCGCCAGCAGTTGCCGGTAAAAACTCAACACCGAATTGTTGTCTTTCTGCTCCGACGCCACATTGTGCGTCTTGTAGCTCGGTGGCACCGGAAGCCACGGCTTCGCCTTGCTGAATCCCGCGTTGGCGCTGTCGTTCCACTGCATCGGCGTGCGTTCCCCATCCCGCCCTTTTTCCAGCGGCCAGCCCAGCTTGCCGATGGGGTCCTGCACTTCGTCTTTGCTCTTCGGGTCGTTGTTCTCCATCCCAATTTCTTCGCCGTAGTACATCACCACTGTGCCCCGCAGCGTCAGATACATCGCCGCCATCATTTTCGCAATGTCGTCGTTATGCACCCCATCCGCATACCGCGTGTAAGAGCGCATGATGTCGTGATTAGTGATCACATACACCGGCCAATGCCCCGCGGCATCCACCGCGCCGATGTGCTTCCGATATTGCTCCGCCGAAAGCCCCGTAAATCCCGTCATCATCAGATCCATCGGCATCTGCAACTCGTCGTTCTTCTCGCCGTAATAATCCTTGAGCTCGTTCACGTTCGACGTCCACGTCTCCCCGATCAGCACGGACCCATACTCGTCCGCCGTGCTTCGCAACTTCCGCATCACGTCGTGCACTTCCGGCAGCTTCTTGTTGTTCTTCTCGTCCATGTTCGGCCGCCCGAACTTGTCCGTCCCCGGCAGCACCGGATTGTCCGGCAGCTTCTCATCTTCAAAAAGCGTGTCCACCGCATCCAGACGGAACCCCGCGACGCCGCGCTTGTACCAGAAGCGCGTCACATCCAGCATGGCCTTCTCCACCGCCGGGTTCCGCCAGTTCAGGTCCGGCTGCTCCGGATAGAAATAGTGGTAGTAATACTGATTCGTCTTCGGATCCAGCTTCCACGCCGACAATCCAAATGTAGAAAGCCAGTTGTTCGGCGGCTGGCCAGGCCCTTTGCCATCGCGCCAGATGTACCAGTCGCGGTGCTCCGCGGTCTTCGACGATTTTGAATCCTCGAACCATTTGTGTTTGTCCGACGAGTGATTCACCACAAAATCCAGTAGCACTCGAATGTTCCGTTTCTTGGCCTCCGCCACCAGGTGATCGAAATCCTTCATCGTCCCGTACATCGGATCAATCGCCTCGTAATCCGAAACGTCATAACCAAAATCCACCTGCGGAGAAGGGAAGCATGGCGTAATCCAGATCGCGTCCACCCCGAAGTCCCTCAAATAGTCCAGCTTCGACGCAATCCCATTCAAATCCCCAATTCCATCGTTGTTGCTGTCCGCAAAGCTCCGAGGATACACCTCATAAAACACCGCATGCTGCCACCACTGGTGCCCCTCCGCGTCCACGGGTTTTTGCTGCGCGATTCCGGCGATTCCCGCAACACAGAAACAAAGCACAATCGCTACCGCAATAATTCTTTTTGTGAACATGAGGCGTCCTCCGTCTTTTGGCTACGGTGCCCCATCTTACCCCCTTACTGCGCCAAGACGTTTGCAAACTCTCTGTCTTGCTTTTATTGGTTGGATTGGTATCCCGGAAGTATGACTCGGCTCGTTGCCGCGTGTACGATCAAAAAGTACTCGGAAGTTGCGTCCAAGCTCCGCCTGATTTCAGAACCCTTCCAGCAGCCAAGCATTTGAGCTGCCGCTGGATTGCCAGATCGCAAGGTGCCGCCCATCCGCGGAAGGAATCGCCCAGCCCAATTGCTTTTCAGGTTCCTGAAGCATCGCTTTTGCTTGCCCATGCAAGTCCACACTCAAGAGCGCCTGCATGCCCGCCGGTGAAGACGCGCTCACCCAGATGCTGCGTCCATTCGCCGCCCAGTCAAGGCAGGCGATTCCCGACCAGCTCTTCAATGTCAGCGTCCGCTCGCTGCCGTCCGCCACCGAAAACAGCCGAATTGCCGCTGGCCCCGGAACGCGGTGCTTCTTAGCCATCGCGATGGTGGAACCGTCCGGCGAAAGTGTCCAGTTTTGTAAATACCAGTCCGGGCCCTCAATCTTCGTCAGCGGCTTCTTTTCTCCCGTCGTCTCATTAAACGTAAAAAACTCCAGCCGATTCCCTGTGAACTCGCTGAGCACGCAAACTCTCGCAGGTGCTCGTGCGCACTGAAAATTATTGATGCCCGCATCCTGCAGCACGAACTGTGGCGTCCCGCCCGCCAGCGGCAGCCGCATCATTCGGATGCGCCTTTCCGCGTCGCTAGGCTCTGCATTGAGCGCGTATAAGATCGCTGAGCTTTCCGCATTCAGCCGCGCCAGGATCACCGATTGCTCTCCCCCCACAAGTAGGTCCGGAGCCGGTTGATCCGCCGCCTGCTTGAAAAGGTGAAATACGCCATCGCGGTCGGACGTGAAAATCACGGATTTTCCGTCCGGCGTCCACGTATACGGAAAATTTCTCCGTTCATCCAGGCTAAGCCTTTGCAGTGGACTCAGCCGGCTACCGGCGCCTTCGATCTCCGTGATGTAGACGCCCGCGGAATCGACCCCACGCACAAAAATCAGCTTCTTGCCATCCGCAGAAATGCTGGCGCGGAATTTGGAATCGGCCCCGTTCGTAAGCCGTGTCGGCGTGCCCCAGGTTTTCACTCCTCGCGGGTCAACTCGCACCGCCCATAGATTGGTGTCGTTCTGGCTGCTGGGGGGAAGTTCGCTGAGCGAATAAATTAAGCGTCCATCGGGAGTCCATGCCAGCGCGGAACGCAGCCGCGGGCTCGACAATACCCGGCTTAGGTCTTGGCCGCCGAGGTCGCGAATGTACAGAGAAACTTCGGTGTCGTCCCATCCCAGCTGATAACGCGACGCCACATAAGCGATGCGTTGACCGTCGGGGGACCACACCAACGCCTCAATATTATCTCCAGGCTCGCCGAGAATCTTGTGCGCCTGCTCCCCATTCGCCTGCATCTCCCAGATCTCCTGGTGGCCGTAGTCACCCCGAACAAAAACAATCTGCGACCCATCCGGCGAAACAATCCCGCGTTCGGCGGCATCCATGATTCTGCGTGGCGTGCCGCCGAAGACCGACACGCTCCACAGGCTCGGTGGCTCCGTAGGTAAAGCCGTGCGCGTGGCCAGCACATGGCTGCCGTCCGGAAACCAGCTCAGGCAATAGGTGTGGGCACTGTCCTCAGTGCCGATCGGATGCGTCTCCCCCGTGCCCACCTGCCGCAAAAACACTCCACTCCGATCCGCAAACACCAGCATCTTGCCGTCCGGCGAAATCGCCGCGCTAATCACCGGATCGTTCTCTGGATTGCTAGTCAATCGTCGCTCTACAGCGCGAACCGCAGCCACCGACCGGTGACCCGCATGCCATCCAACCATAATCCCGGCGATCAAGAGCGCCGCCCCCGCTGGCACAATCCTCCAATAACGTCGTGGCTTGGCAACCGGCACAGGCTTACTTGCCGTTCCTCCCGCTGGTACCTGGATCGGCGCAACAAACCGGTATCCCCGCCGCGCGAGCGTCTCAACAAATCGGGGATTTTCAGCGGAATCTCCGAGCGCATCCCGTAACCGCTTGACCGCCGCGTTCAGCCCATGGTCGAAATCCACGAACGTGTCGGCAGGCCACAGCCGGCCGTGCAATTCTTCCCTGGTAACAATTTCACCCGGACGCTCCAACAGCATCGCCAAGACCTGGAACGGCTGCTCCTGAAGCCGGATTTTTCGCCCATCTCGCCGCAACTCCCCCGCGCGGAGGTCTGTTTCAAACGGTCCGAAGCTAATAACGCCATTCGTCGGATTCTCAGCCACTTGGTACCTTCTCCCGCAGAGCCCTTACTTCAGATAACGTTGCGGCTTTAGAAGAAGTTTCGTCAACTTCTCTGTCGCTGCTCCCGCTATCCATTTGACGCGCCGGCAGTTATCTCGTCACCTGTAAATGAGTTGTTCGCCACCGGCCCGGCATTGAGGTACTTGTGCCCCTAACCGATTCTCGCCTCCACGTTGGAAGTAAACGGTATGTTCCAGAAGACGCTGCGAAAGTCGCTTTGGTTAGGGGTCGCTCTAACCGTCCTATGTTCAGCGGTTTGGTCCAAAATTCCCGCGATCGAGGAGCCACAGGTGACCGTATCCGTCCACAATGACGCGCGCATTCCTCTCGCGATCTTGCTCCAGGCAGAATCGGAGGCGACCCGCATCTTCCGCCAATCGGGCCTCGAAATTCAGTGGCTGAACTGTTCTATTCCGCTGGCCGTCCCGGAAAACCCAGTCGAGTGTGCCACCGCTGATTTTCCCCGGCACCTTCAACTTCGAATCGTCAGGCGCTCCCTCAATCTGGACGAGCGCGCCATGGGTATCGCCTACCTCTCCGACGACGGAACCGGATGTTACGCCGACCTCTTTTTCGACCGCGCCCAGCTGATTCATGAAATCAGTCACGTCAGCGTGGCAGCCCTTCTAGGTCACGGAGTCGCCCACGAGATTGGCCATCTCCTCCTCGGCACGAACTCCCACGCCCCCGCCGGCATCATGCGCGCCCGCTGGCAACCCGCCGACCTGGCCGACGCCAGCCAGGGCAGGCTTCTTTTCTCCACTCTCCAATCCCAGGAAATGCGAAACAAGTTTTCGGTCTGGCACTCCCAAGAGCGAAAAGTCGGTAGTGGGTCAGTTCCGGTCAGCGTGTCAGAACGTGTGGATTACTTCCGAGTGCGACAACATGCGCCCGCAATCGGCAGCAAGCTCCGAATAGAGCTTCCGACTTCCCAGAGCTGGACCTGTGGGCAGTGGCAAGAGTTGCATTGGTACGATAGGATCGGCCCTGTCCAATGAGTTTGAAGCAGGAGTCCAATCCGCTACATCCTCGCGACATCTGTTTCGTTCATTCCCAACAGAAAAGACGAGTGCGGCCCGTTCTACGGCTTTAGCCTAAACTTTCACTTTGGCCGGGACGCGCGGACGGGACGCCCGACCCAGGCATGGCGGTGTCTGTCGCGGACTGATGGAACTGTTCCAAACCGGACAGTATTGGTTTGGTCTCGATGTCATCATGGATGGTCGATGAAGAAGAAAACCAAGAAAAAATTCGGCGAAGCGGTGCTTGCCTGCGTCAAGAAAGAAATGGCGAAGCCGCGCCTGGCAATGTCCGCACGCGAAGGAGAAACAGATATAGCCGCTGGGCGAATGGTGCCGGTTAAACGAGAAAACCCCAAACTACAGTTGTACTCGCCTCCACTTCTGCGGCGTGCACGGTGAAGTGCCAGCGTGGCCTGGCAGAGTCGTGCAGAATCAAAATTGTCTTTCTAGAGAACCAATCTATATTGCAGCGAACGAGTGGCCCCTTTGGACGGCCTTTGGTGAGGGGACTCCGCGGTGTGGGGACCCCGTGGGGAGGGGCCATGACGCAGCCATTGCCAACCTGCCGTAGAACGCCCGGATCAGGACAAAACAAATGACACACAAGCAGAAAGCAAGGCAACCATCTTCCAAAACGCTGCCGAAAGCGTCGACCGGAATCCAGGGGTTGGACGAAATCACGGGTGGAGGGTTACCAACCGGGCGGCCCCTTCTTGTCAGTGGAGGCGCCGGTTCCGGAAAGACACTGTTCGGAGTAGAGTTCCTGGTTCGGGGCGCCACAGAATACGACGAACCCGGCGTGTTCATGTCGTTCGAGGAAACGATCCCGGACCTGACCCAAAACGCCGCTTCGCTGGGTTTCGACCTAGATCGCTTGGTGGCCGAGAAGAAACTGTTCCTGGACCACGTCCACATCTCGCGAAGCGAGATTGCAGAAAGCGGGGAGTATGACCTCGATGGCCTCTTCATTCGAATTGCCGACGCTGTCCAGAGGGTCGGGGCGCGGCGAATCGTCCTTGACACCATTGAAGCGCTCTTCGGCGCGATGCCAAACCCAGGTATCCTGCGCGCCGAAATCCGGCGCCTGTTCGACTGGCTCAAGCAAAAAGGATTGACCACGATCATTACCGCCGAACGGGACCGGCCGGACAAGCTGACCCGGCACGGCATCGAGGAGTTCGTCTCAGATTGCGTGATCGTCCTGGACCATCGTATCCGGGAGGAGATCTCGACCCGGCGCCTGCGCGTGGTCAAGTACCGAGGATCGACACACGGCACGAACGAGTATCCGTTCCTCATCGATGAACACGGCATTTCAGTCCTGCCGATCTCCTCACTGGGCCTAGACCATGCGGCGCTCGCGGCACGAGTCTCGACGGGGATTGACCGGTTGGATGGCATGATGGGGGGCAAGGGCTTTTATCGGGGCAGTAGCATTCTTCTGTCCGGCACCTCCGGCACCGGTAAGACCAGCGTGTCGGCACATTTCGTGGATGCGGCCTACCGCCGCGGCGAGCGCTGTTTGTATTTCGCATTCGAGGAATCACCCCAGCAGGTCGTCCGCAATATGCGCTCGATTGGCATCGATCTGGAACCGTGGGTCCGCAAGGGGCTCTTGCAATTTCATGCGGCACGACCCACCTACGGGGGAATCGAAGAAGTCCTGCTTGTGACCCACAAACACATTTCCAGCTTCCAGCCCAGCATCGTGGTGGTGGACCCGATTACCAATCTGCTGATGGTCAGCACCCTGAACGAGGTGCGGTCCATGCTCACGCGGCTGGTCGATTTTCTGAAGACCCAGGAGATCACCGCGATTTTCACCAGTCTGACTGCGGCAAGTGGCTCCCTGGAAGCCAGCGAGGCGGACGTCTCCTCCCCCATGGACACTTGGCTCCTGCTGAAAGCGATTGAGGTGGGCGGAGAGCGCAACCGTGCGCTCTACGTGCTGAAATCGCGAGGCATGGAGCATTCCAACCAAATTCGCGAATTCGTGCTTACTAACGACGGCCTCCGATTGCTGGACGTGTACCTCGGACCCGAGGGCGTGCTGACCGGTTCCGCCCGGGTGTCACAGGAAGGGCGCGAGAAAGCAGTGGTCACGTTCCGCCGGCAAGAACAGGAGACCCGCCGGCGCGAACTGGAGCGCAAGCGCCAAATCTTTGAGGCCCGCATGACCATGCTCCGGGCGGAGTTTGAAGTGGAGGAAGAAATAATTCAACAGAGCATTTCCGAATCGAAATTACTCGCCGAGGAAGTGTTGCAGGACCGCGGGCAGATGGTGCGGAGCCGGGAAGCGGACACCTCCGCCTACAAAAAGGGGGGGGCGCGCCGGCGGCGCGGAAACGCTAAATGCCGAAAACCAAGAAAAAAACTCGGGCGCGGACTCGCAAGCCGAAGCCCCAGAAACCGGAGTTTTGGAAGCTGCGGCTCTACGTGGTGGGCCAGACTCCCAAATCGATTCGCGCCTTTGCCAACCTCCAGGTGCTGTGTGAAAAACACTTGAAAGGCCGCTATCGGATCGAAGTGATAGACCTTTTGGAGAATCCGGAAATGGCGCGCGGCGACCAGATCGTGGCAGTTCCGACCCTGGCAAGAGATCTTCCGGGTCCAGTCCGAAAGATCATTGGAGACCTGTCCGACACGGAGCGGACTTTGATTGGCTTGGCCTTGCAACCAGTAGTCTGACCAAGCTCAGAAAGAACCACATGAAAAAGCTCCCGGAAAAGAACGGCCCGGCGGGAAAGCGGAAACCCCGATCGCCCGGGGAAATGAAGCGGCACGGCTCCCATTTCCTCCCGGCGAAGTACGTCTTGCGTTTGTACATAAACGGATCCACGTTGAAATCGAAACTGGCTGTAAAGAATATCAAACAGGTTTGTGAGCAGCACCTGAATGGCCGGTATAGCCTGGAAATCATCGACATTTGCCGGCAGGCGAATCTGGCCAGAGACGAGCAGATTGTAGCGGTGCCCACGCTGATTAAACGGCTCCCGCTCCCGCTGCGAAGGCTCATCGGGGACCTGTCGGACCACAACAAAATGCTCTTCGGACTGGACCTGAAAATACGGGAATGATTGCTGACGGACGGTGAAAAAAGGACCTTCAGGAAACAATTGGTTTTGACGATGCGACTCGCCTCTAGTAATCAGCAGGAGTTGGTGATGGGAAATGCGGTCGTTATGGCTCGTAGCAAGAGCTTGCCTGTCGATAAGAAGAACGCGTCCGTAGCAGCGGACAAGAAACGTCCGGCTGCCGATTGGGAAACCCTCCTGACTGGAATCACCAGGGGTAAAACCGTTTTAGAATACGGTGCGGACGACACCATCTTCATGCAAGGAGCGCCTGCGGATTCCGTGCTCTTTCTCCTACGAGGCAAGGTGAAGCTCGCGGTTACATCCTTCGAAGGCAAGGAAGCGATTGTCGGCACTCTAGGCCCCGGTGAGCTCTTCGGTGAAGGATGCCTGGCAGGTCAGCCGTTGCGCATGGCGACGGCCATTGCAGAGGGAGATTCCACTCTTACCAAAGTCGAGAAGTCGGTCATGGCACAAATGCTCCACGAAAAGCTGGAATTCGCGGAAATGTTCGCCATTCATCTGCTTCCCCGCAGCGTCCGATACGAAGCGGATCTCGTCGACCAGCTTTTCAACTCTACGGAGAAGCGCCTGGCTCGGATTCTCCTGCTGCTGTCCCATTTTGGCAAGGAGAGCAGGACCGAAACTGTAGTTCCCGGGATCAGTCAGGAACACTTGGCACAAATGGTCGGCACAACCCGGTCGCGGATCAATCTTTTCATGAATAAGTTCAAGAAGCTTGGTTTTGTCGATTACAACAGCAGAGAAATGACGGTCCACAGTGGCCTCCGCAGCATAATCCTGAACGAATAGTTCGGAACTTGAATCCGCGGCAGACTCTTCCACACTCCGGTCTGCTTGCGGGAAGACTGACTCAAGGCGCGCTTAGAAAGACTTCCGCTCAGATGACGGCCATGAATATAGCCCTAAGGCAGAGATCCGAATCTCTATCGAAGACCCAAATTCCATAGCGGTTGCCGTTCTTATGCGGTCGAGATGTCGGCATGGCGGCTAAGCGAAACGATACCAACCTTCCGTTTCAATACCCAAAGGGCAATGTTGTCGCAGCTCGGAAGTTATCCTCGGGTCCAATTTGCCCAGCGTTAGGCGCCAACTCCCGATAAGTTTTCGCTCAAATCACGGTTTGGCAGACGCAGGCGGAGGATTGGCGGGCGTTCCAGAGCCTTCTTTCAGCGTATGAATCGCGTCAACCGGCAGGTTTTCAAATCGTTCGACCAATCCGATGGGCCAGCGCACCTGCACCCAATCGATTTTGGCAGCGGACCCGAGGCCGAAGTGGACGCGCATATCGCTATTCGAGATGTAGCTCGACCCGCTGCGAACTTCGTCGACGAGCGTGCGTGTACCGGTTTTCACGGTGACCTTCGCGCCGATCCCATCGCGATTGGATTTGCTGCCGATAGTGCGGAAGGCGATCCAATGATTGCCGTTGCGAACGTCATTCACCAGCAGCATCGGCGGCGCATTCATGTTACTGATAACCGCGGACATCCGGCCGTCATTCCACAAATCGCCGACCGCCAGTCCGCGCGCCGAACTCGCCGCGGTAATCCCGGGCCCCCCAGCGGACGAAATATCGGTGAACGTTCCGTTGCCGTTGTTGCGATAAAGAATTTTCGGCTCCTGAAAATTGCTGCCGAGGTGCTGGCTGTCCACTTCCGGGTAGACATGGCCGTTGACCAACAGCAAATCGGGCCAGCCATCATTGTCCACATCAAGAAACATGACGCCCCACCCGAGGTATTGCGTGGTGAGGCCGAATCCCGCAGGAAAAGTCTTGTCGTCAAACGTGCCGTCGCCATTGTTGTGGTAAAGCGTGGCGGTATCATCTGAAAAATTGCTTTTGAAAATATCGAGTCTGCCGTCTCCGTCGTAGTCGCCAACTGTGGAGCCCATGCCGGCCTGCTCGCGCCCATCATCATTAAATGCCGCGCCTGCAACAACGGCGTCGTCGGTAAACGTGCCGTCGTGATTATTGTGATAAAGAATGCTGGAGGTGCTGTCGCACGCCACAAAAATATCCGGCCATCCGTCATCGTCATAATCGAGCGTGGAAACGCTGAAGCTGTAATGTCCGTTGGTCTGATCGATGTGCGCTTTCGTTGTCGCATCTTCGAAGACGCCGTTGCCGAGATTGTGATACAGAATATTTTTCGCCCACGGCAACCCACGCGGCCCGCACATCACCGGAACGCCTTTCCACATGCAGGAAGGCCGCTCGCCCGGAGCAAGCGCGGTGGCGGAATCAAAATCGACGTAGTTGGCGACCATTAAATCGAGTTTTCCGTCGCGATCATAGTCCACGAAAGCGCAGCCCGTGCCCCAAGCTTTTCCAGTGCCCGCCACATGCGCTTTTTCGCTGACGTCGGTAAACGTGCCATTTCCATTGTTATGGTAAAGAACATTTTTTCCGTAGTAGGTGACGTATAAATCTTCGAAGCCATCGTTGTCGTAATCGCCGACGCACACGCCCTGGCCCCATCCCGTGTGTGTCAGTCCCGCTTTTTCCGTGACATCGGTGAAAGTACCATCGTGATTGTTGTGGTAGAGATGGCTCGTCGGCGCTTTGGAAGTTGGCAAGGCTTCCAGCGTCGTGCCATTCACCACGAAAATGTCCGGCCAGCCATCATTGTCGTAGTCAAAGATGGCCACCCCGGTGCCCGTTGTTTCAATAATATATTTCTTCGTCTTCTCGCCGCCGAAAATTACGGGAGTGGTGAGCCCGGCTTTCTGCCCCACATCGGTGAAATGCACAACGGGCTTCGCGTTTGCGCTCCCAGACTTTCCACCGCTGGCGTTCGGAACGCTGACAGATTGCATGCAGAGCGAGGCGCAAAGCCCAATGAAGAAGGTAAGCCGGAGAAAGGAAGAATGGAGCGTCATCAATCTCCAATAATAGCAAGGTCCGGCGGTGCGTAGCTCATTCCGAGGAAAGGCTCAACCAGACAGCTTGCAGAGAAGCGTGCGACGGTGAACATGTTAGTATTTTCGAGGACTCGCTGCTGGACTCTTTCGCGTGAAATTAAATCTCTTCCATCGCCGGCTCGTTATTTTTCAACTCTGCGCGGCGTTCCTGTCTCTCTTCTGCGCGGCTGCGGCGATGTGCGCTGCGCAATCCGCGAAATCTTCGGAGGGCGACGCTGCGTCGCGCGCGGCTGCGATCTACCAGCAAGGCATGACAGCGTTGCAGCGGGGCGATCTGGCCGCCGCGCGCGCCACATTCGAGAAAGTTGTACGGCTCGCACCGCAAAGTCCGGAAGGGCACAATTCGTTGGGCTGGGTCTTGCTCGCGCAAGGAGAAATCGATCCTGCTCTCGCACAATTCCGGACCGCGGTGAAACTAAAACCCGAATTCGCGCAGGCCCACGTAAATCTCAGCAATGCGCTGGCGCGAAAAGGAGACTTGCGAGCCGCGCTGCCTGAGGCCCGCGAGGCCACGCGCCTGGCTCCGGACGATTCCGAAACGCATCGCACACTTGGCCGAGTCCTCGATTTTTCCGGAGACCTCGATGGCGCCATCACCGAATTGCGCCGGGCGATCGAACTCGAGCCGCAACGCGCGGAACTGCACGACGAACTCGGCACCGTGCTGGTGCAAAAATCCGATCTTCCAAATGCGGCCACGGAATTTTCCGAAGCTCTTCGCTTGCAGCCCAATTTCGCGCAGGCGCATGTTCACCTCGGCGTGTTGCGCTATCACGAGAAAGCGTTTGAGCAGGCAGAAGAACACCTGCGAAGCGCGCTCGAACTGAATCCCGCGAGCCCTGACGGACACTACTACCTCGGACAGATTCTGAAAAGTAAGGATCAGACGGACGCGGCGATTCGCGAACTGCAAGCTTGCGTCAATTTGAAGCCGGACTATCCCGATGCCCAAAACAGTTTGGGTTTGCTGCTCCAGCGCACCGGTGAAGCGGAAAAGGCTATTGCGTCGTTTCGCCAGGCGACAAAATTTCATCCGGAGAATCCGGACTTCCACAACAATCTGGGGCTAGCCTTTTTGCAAAGTGGAGACGGCCAAGGAGCGATCGCTGAGTTTCAAACGGCAATCCGCCTGCGGCCCGACGATAGCGGCTACATCGGAAATCTGGGCGCGGCCTATCTGCAAATTGCGGATTTCGATTCTGCCATGGGTGAGTTTCTAAAAGCTCTGAGACTCTCGCCGCAGGACGCCACGCTGCACTACAACCTCGGTCTCGCGCTCAAGCTAAAGGACAAACTTCCGGAAGCGATTGTCGAGTTCCGCAAAGCTAGCGAACTCGATCCCGGTCAAGCGGATGCACACTACACACTCGGTGTGACACTTTGGCAGCAAGGAGATTTTGCCCGGGCGGCCGAGGAGCTGCGCGCGGCGATTCGTGCCAAGCCGGATTATGCCGAGGCCTACTACACACTGGGCACAGTACTGAAACAGAAGGGCGAGCTTCAAGACGCCGCGGCCGCGTTGCGACAAGCCATTCGAATGCAGCCAGGCTTTGCCGGCGCGCATACCACACTGGCAACCGTGCTCCGACAACTGGGAGACACCGAAGGCGCCGCCGCGGAAAGTAAGGTGGGTGCAGATCTCGCCAAGCAGAAAACCAGCGAGCAAGCAGCCCTATTCTCCACCAACTCAGGCCGACGGCTGCTCCAGGCCGGAGACGTCGAGGGAGCCATTTCGCAATTCCGCGCCGCCATCAACTCCGCTCCCAACTATGCGGCGGCGCATTTCCAATTAGGCATGGCTTTGCGCCAGCAAGGCCAGATCGAAGAGGCAGAAAAGGAATTCAAACAAGCCGTAGCTCTGGATCCTCGACTGACGCCGCCAGCATCCGGAAAAATGTAAAATTGTCTGAGGTCGTAACTAAGCGGGGCCTTTGCGGAGGGCGACGAGTTCCGAACCTACAGGGACGCCCTTGGCGACTTTCACACGGATTACCGCTTCGAACGGCTTTAGTTCGCCAGAATTGGAAACGGAGAGGCGCAAGAGCAACTCTTCCAGGGAGTTTTGCTGGCAGACGTATTCGACGGCAGCTTGCGTGCCGATGGTGGTAGCTCCTGCCAGAATCAGGACAGAATGCGCAGGATTCAATCCTCTCTTTAGAGCTATGACGGAATAGTCTTCGGTCAAGCTCTCGTCAGGCGGAGTCGGAAGAAACTCCTTCGGTTCGCCCGATCCCGGATGAGAATTGATGATCTCCATGGTGCCCGTACGCGGCCCTGAGGTGATCTGTTTGAATGTGAATTCCTCCGTGTTCGGCAACTCCAAGAGCGTCAGGTTTTCCGAAGGCGAGCCAATGAAGATGAGGTCGTTGTTCTTGGCGTCGTCCAGGGAAAACAGACTGCCGCGCTTGACGCGAATTTGCTGGTGAAGTTTTCCGAAAACGCTATCGAGGGCGTGAACTGCCAGCACTTCGCCGACTCCGGTGTAGTGGTCCAGAATCACGGCGCCGGAATCCTTGGCACGATTGTAATAGCGCATGCCAACGTACGGCCGGCCGACGAAAGCGGCGTTACTGAAGATGACCCACGGCTCCTGCGGACCGGTGAGGAAGCCCTTCCAGAAAACGTGAAAGGCAACCGGCATATCAGGGCTGTCGCTGGCCACCCGGGCCTCCGCGACTCTGCGGTTCAGAAAGCGGTCGGTGGCAACGGCGACGATGGAGGCAAGCACGACAGAGAGTGCCACGATGGTGACAATCCCGGCACGAGAGGTCCGGCCATTGACCTCCGCATTGGCTGGCGTCTCGTGAGAAGTACTCGCGTGGTTCCGAGCCACCCCGTGGGGACGCGGATGAAAAGTGAGGGCGTAGGTGCCTTTGGGGAGTTCCACCGTGATCTGGTCGTCTACGCCGTCAGAGGCATAGTATTCGGCCAGCTTGGTTCGCAGGCGGCCCGCCTGCACACGGACCATGGAGTCGACGTGAGGATCGAAGTCCTGCTGACGTCCAAAGACCTCGGTCGCAATTTGGTACTCCTTGGGGGAAGTACCAGGATGCTCCAGGGAATGGTGAGCCAAATAGCGGAGCAGCTTGCAGAGGGACTCCGACCCGTGGAGGGAGTGGCTGCCTAGCAGTTTTTCGATTTGAATTAGCTGTTGGGCTTTCTCAGTCACGACGACCCACCGACTGCGGATTGTAACATCAAAGTAACCCTAGCGCATCTCTTTGTGAAAGCACAGTTTATTTCGCGTAACCGTATCAGACCCTCGGACACTTACCCTGTTACTCAAAAAACTGATATGACCCATCACAAATACGCGCTGACCCTGTTTTGGGTGCCCGCGCTTCTCATCTTGGGTTTTGTGTCAGGCCTGATGGGCTCGCAGCGGTGGGGATTGGCGTAAGGATACTTAGTTCGAGGAGTTTGGGGGCTGCTCACGCGGTCAGTTCGGCAGGCTGCTGTTTTTCCAATTTCATTTTGATACGTGCGTGGGTGCCAAGACCTTAGTCAGCGCACCGTCATGTTTTCTGCCGGAGTGTTTCAGCGACCGCAGTGTATCAGCTGCCTTGGAGCAAGTGATTGCATTCCAGTTTGATGGAAGATTTCAGGGATATGCAGCTCAGGAGGGGTGTAATGAGAAGGCAAGCAACACTGGGGTTGATTCTGGTTCTCTGTCTGGCGCTGGGGTTCGGGGCCACAACGGCCGTCGGCCAAGCCGTGTATGGAAGCATCATCGGGACTGTAACTGACCCGCAAGGGAACGCAGTTGCCGGGGCCAAAGTGACGGTGACTTCGGTGACCAAAAACACCATCGAGGAAACCACTACGAATGAGAGTGGAAATTTTTCGGTAATCCATCTCATTCCGGACACCTATAGGGTTAAAATCGAGGCGCCGGGATTTAAGGCGAACGACATTGCGAGCGTCCTGGTGCAGGTGGACACGACAGCGCGCGTTGATGCCCAGTTGCAGGTTGGTGCCGTGACGCAAACGGTCGAAGTCACGGGCGAGGTTCCGCAGCTCAAGACGGACCGCGCGGATGTCTCGCTGGATTTCAACTCGGATTACGTTGAGAAACTCCCGCTCGTAAACCGCAACTTTCAGTCGCTGCTGCTCTCCGCTCCCGGGACGCAGCAAATTGGCTGGGGCCACGCCGCCACGGAGAACCCGCAAGGCTCGCAGCAGACTTTCGTCCAAGGCCAGCACTTCAGCGGCACCGGCTATGAACTGGATGGCACCGACAATCAGGACCCGATCCTGGGCATCATCATCATCAATCCCAATTTGGACTCGGTGGAAGAAGCGAAGATTACGCTGCTAAACTATGACGCTGAATTCGGAAAGTCCGTCGCGGGCTTAATGGTGGCGTCAACCAAGTCCGGCACCAATGACATCCATGGAAGTGCTTTTTGGTTCAGGAATTCCGATGCCACCCAGGCGCGCAACCCCTTCACCCAAGCGCCAAGCCAGCCGCTGCCCAGTTCGAAGTGGAATCAATTTGGAGGCTCTGTTGGCGGGGCAGTCATCAAGAACAAATTGTTCTATTTTGCCGACTATCAAGGCACCCGACAGTCCAATGGCATCACAGATAACATTGTGATACCCACATCCAAGGTTCTCAGCACGTGCACGGCGGCAACCGGCATGTGTGATTTGAGCGAGTACCTCACGGCAGGGGTCACCGGAGGCGGCCAAGTCTATGACCCTGCGACTGGAAACGCCAATACGGGTGCGGGACGCACGGCCTTCGCGGGCAATTTGATTCCTGTGAGCCGGCTCTCTCCCGTGGCAGTAAAATTATTGAAACTCTTTCCGCAGCCAGCAAACGGGAACGTGAAGGCTTTTAACTTCTTCGGTAACGGTTCTGGCCCATTCCACGGGAATACGTTCGACACACGGGGCGACTATCAGGCCCCAGGGAATTTGCACATCTTTGGCCGTTACACCCGTGCTTACTACAGCCTAAATGGGCAACCCATTCTGGGTATCGGGCTCGGCGGGCAAGGTACTGGAGTCGGGGGCTTGAGCGGCAGCTCCATCATCCACAACCACAGCCTAGCGGCGGGATTCGACAAGGCGATCAGCACCACGCTGCTTACCGATTTCCGTTTCGGCTGGTTCAAGTACAATCCGCATTCGATCAAGCCGGACGCGAGCGTCGCGGCGGCGCAAGCATTGGGACTGAACGGACTAAACACTAGCGATACGTCCACCGGAGGCCTCCCAGCTTTCCAGTTTGACGGCACGCTTACCAATTTTGGCGACGGCCTGGATCCTTCACGATGCAACTGCCCGCTGATTGAAAACGAGCACCAATACCAGTTCGTAAACAACTGGACCAAAATCACTGGCAACCATGCCATGAAGTTTGGAGTGGACCTTCGCTTTGCTCACAACCTGCGCTTTCCGAGCGACGCCAATCGAACGGGGCAACTCGTCTTTAACCACAAAGAAACGTCGCTTTACGATCCGGCTACGGGGAGCAACAGCGGGGGATTGGATCTAGCCTCGTTCCTGTTCGGTGATGTTTCCAAATTCGAGCGTTTCGCCAGCGTTAGCCAAAATGCGGCAGAAAGCCAGAAGCGCTTTTTCCTTTATGCCCAGGACCAATTCCGGATGAGCAGCAAGTTGACAATCACCTATGGCATGCGTTGGGAGGACTATTTCCCGGAGTCGGTGAATGCCAAGGGCAATGGAGGTTTTGCAAACCTCGATCAAGGCGTCATCCGGGTGAGCGGTTTTGGCCCGTTCGGATCAAACGGCAACATCAGAAACTATGTCGGCGCATTCGGGCCGCGCATAGGCATCGCATATCAATTGCGGCCAAAAACTGTCGTGCGCATCGGCTACGGTCGTAGTTTCGACATAGGAGTATTCGGCTCGAACTTTGGCCATGCCGTGACGCAGAACCTCCCCGTCCTGGTTCACCAATCGATCCAAGCGCATGACCTCAATGCCGCAGCCATCAACGACAACGTTCCTGTATATCAGATGGACTCGGCCACGGGGCCACAACCAGCCCAGTTCCCAGTTGTCCGTGCTGACGGCACGATTCCATTGCGCGGACCGACAAACAGCGTGGATCCGCGAATTCGTCCAACGGTGCAACGACCCGCTAGCATAGATATGTGGAATGCAACAGTCGAGCACCAGTTGACCTCCACGATTACCGTGGAAGTGGCTTACGTCGGAAATAAGGGCACGCACGGATTCGCGGGTGACGGGCCGGCATATAACGCCAATGAGAGAAGCATCATCGGATATGGCACTGCGAATCCGGACAACGCACGTCCCTTCTTCAACCATTACATCTATCCTGATTGCTCTGTCTCGCAGGGAGTCTGTGGCCTGGCCAATGTTCCACTGTCGGATCAGCTGACTTGCTGCTCGTCGGACTTGGGGAACTACTTTGGCATGGATGCAAGCAGCAACTACAATGCGTTGCAGCTCAAAGTCGAAAAGCGCTTCTCTCAGGGGCTTCAATTCGTCTCGCATTACACTTGGTCCCGGGCGAGATTCCATGACAACAACTATTACTCCGTCGATCCCTCAGTCGGCTATGGCCCCATGAATGTGAACCGCAATCATGTGTGGGTATCGAACATCATCTATGAGCTGCCGTTCGGCAAAGGCAAGAAGTACATGAGCGGCGCCAACACTTTGACGGACTACGTCATTGGCGGATGGAGATTGACGAGCATCACCAACTGGAGCGGGGGTCTGCCGTGGACACCCAGCTATAGTGACTGCGGCCAGGACGAGAATACCAGCATCTGCCGTCCTAACAAGGGCCCTGGATCATTTAAGATGGGCGCGAAGCGGGACTCGAACGGGTTCCTTACTTGGTTCACTCCAGTCAACAATGGCGCCAACGCAGGGCTTCATATCACTACTACAGTTGCCCAGCCCAACGAATGCACCTACACAAGGCCGACCATAGCGGGGTTCTCACGCCCGGCTTGCGGCACACTCGGAAACATCGGGTACGACCCATTCCGCGGACCGCACCTATTTACGTCGAATCTCTCGCTCGCGAAGAACTTCCGCATCACGGAGCGTTACAAGGCGGAGTTCCGCATGGATGCCAACAACATCTTTAACCACCCGGTCCTGGGCTTCAACTACACCCAAGGCAATACTTGTATCGATTGCACTGGTGATGCCGGACGAATTACCAACATCGAAAACAACACGTCGATGCGGCTCCTGACGTTTGGACTGCGTTTCTCTTTCTAACAAGGACGAGGACACCCCACCACCCCGACGGGGAGCCTTCTGACAGGCTCCCCGTTTTTTTTACTCTAATCGTGTTGTAATTACTGCCGGGAAGTTCCAAATGGCACTGCTTCGAATTCATTTTCGTTCTTCACTCGCTGGCGCGCTTGCAATCTGGGCCGTGCTGCAGCCGCAATCGCAGCCTCTCCTGGCTGCATCGCAACAGATTTCTTCACCTCAAGTTGCATCTTCGCCATCCGAGGGCAGCTTTGAACAAGCCACTCGCTTGATGCAGCAAGGAAAGAACGATGAAGCGCTGACGCTGCTGGAGAGCATTGCCACGGCTGAGCCAGAGCGGCGTGGAGTGTTGCGCCAAATCGGCATCGCCAACTACCGGAAGGGCGATTTCGTGAAAGCTGCTGCAAGCTTCAAAAAAGCGTTGGACGAAGATCCCGGCGACAACGAAGCGGTGCAGCTGATGGGCCTGTCGTATTATCTCGCGGGACGGCCGGCAGAAGCGATCGCGCCGCTCGAGAAAGTTCAGACGTGGTATCCCAGCGCCAATGTGGACGCCGCCTACGTTTTGGGCATTTGCTACATTCAGACGAAAGATTATCCCAGCGCGCGTAAGGCTTTTGCCAGAATGTTCGGTGTGCCGGCCGATTCCGCGGCCGCGTATTTGTTTGCCGCGCGCATGCTGCTGCGCCAGGATTTTGCTCCGGTGGCGGAAGAGTATGCGAAAAAGGCCGTGGAACTCGATCCGAGACTTCCGCGCGCGCACATGTTGCTCGGAGAGCTTTACCTCTACAAGTCGCGCATTCCAGAAGCCGTCGAGCAGCTTCGGAAGGAGTTGGATCTGAATCCCGGGGAGGCGGCCGTCTACTACAAGCTGGCGGACGCTTACAGCCGTCTACAGAAGTATGAAGAAGCAGAAAAGCTGCTGCAAAGATCCATCTGGCTCGATGCCACGTCCACGGGGCCGTACATCTTGATGGGGAAGGTCTTGGAGAAAAAAGGCGAGACCGCGCTTGCCGTGCGCGCTTTGCAGCGCGCCATCGCGATGGACCCCAATAATCCGATGCCCCACCATCTTCTCGGACAGGCCTTTCGTGAACTGGGCCGTACGGAAGAGGCGGAACGCGAACTGAAATTGGCTGAGCAATTACAGATTCATGAAAACCCGAAACTTGAGACACCTCGTTGAGAAGCAGCACAAACAGGGAGATCAGCCGTGTTGAATCGCGCTAAGTTTTTCTTCTCCATCGTAATGGTCGGCCTTTGCTTTGCAGCAAGCCCCGGCCGCGCACAGCAGCCTCCGCCTAAAACTTCGAAAGTGGAGCACGCCCGGCCTACGGCGCAGGATCTCTGGTGGAAGCACGCCGTCATTTACGAAATCTATCCGCGCAGCTTCCAGGATTCGAACGGAGATGGCGTCGGCGATATCAACGGGATTACCTCGCGGCTGGATTATATTCGCGACTTGGGAATCGACGCGATCTGGGTCAGCCCGATGTATCCGTCACCGCTGATCGATTTTGGCTACGACATTTCTGATTACACTGCCATCGATCCTCTCTACGGCACGCTCGCGGATTTCGATCACTTGGTCAGCGAAGCAAAGAAGCGAAACATCCGAGTCATCATGGATTTCGTTCCCAATCACACTTCGGACCAGCACCCATGGTTTAAGGAATCCCGTTCTTCGCGCACCAATCCGAAGCGCGATTGGTACATCTGGCACGACGGCAACGCCAAGGGCCAGCCTCCCAACAACTGGCAATCCTGGTTTGGACATTCGGCCTGGAAGCTCGATCCCATCACCAACCAGTATTATTACCATCACTTTTATACGGAGCAGCCCGATTTGAACTGGCGCAATCCTCAAGTGCGCAAAGCCATGTATGACGCCATGCAATTCTGGCTCAAGCGTGGCGTGGCCGGCTTTCGAATCGACGCGGTCTCTCGTTTGTTTGAAGACCCCAATCTGCACGACGACCCGATTCTCCCGGGCAAGAACGCTTACGGCGACCCGAATATCGCGCACAAATACACGGACAACTTGCCGGAAGTCCACGAAGTCCTGCGCGAAATGAGAAAAGTAGTGAACGCGTATCCCGGGAATCCGGTGATGATCAGCGAAGCCGACGAGCCCAATATCGCCGAGCTCACCAAAATGTACGGCGCCAAGAATGACGAAGTTCAGTTGCCGATGGACTTTCAGATTGCTGACGTAAATAAACTTTCCGCCCCGGATTTCCGCCGACTGTTAAACGAAATTGACCAGAACGCGGCCGGCGGGCAGCCGCACTATTTTTTCAGCAATCACGATCAGCCGCGGACGTGGGATCGTTACGGCGACGGCGTTCATAACGATCAAATCGCGAAACTGATGGCTGCGCTCCTTCTTGCCACGCGCGCGACGCCGCTGATGTACTACGGCGAAGAACTCGGCATGCGCACCACGGAACCTGCGCGCAAGGAAGACGTCCAGGATCCCATCGGGAAAATCGGCTGGCCGGAGGAGAAGGGCCGCGACGGGGAACGAACACCCATGCAGTGGGACGAGTCGACCAACGCTGGGTTCAGCACCGCGCAGCGTCCGTGGCTGCCCGTGCCGCCCAGCGCTGCCTCATATAATGTTAAGGCTGAATCGCAGGATCGCAGTTCCATCCTTTCTTTCTACAAGCGACTGCTCGCCTTGCGTCGAAGCGCGCCCGCGCTCCGGGATGGCCGCTATGTGCCGCTGAATCAGGAAGATACGAACGTGCTAGCCTTCTTGCGAAAGAAGCCTGGCAGCGGCGCGTCGATTCTCGTGGTGCTGAATATGAGCGCGGAACCCACGACCCTCAAATTCGATCTCGCTGCCCATGGAGTGAAGGATGGTTCCGCGAAACCTTTGCTTGCCGAGCCAGAGATGAGCCCCGAATCAACGCAACTAAATCATTTTACAGTCCCTGCATTCGGAGTCTTTATCGGGTCGGTCCACTGAGATAGGCGGACGCACTCGTTGAGAAACTTCTCACGAGTTTTCCTCAGCCTCGCGAATTCCTCGTGAAATTTTAGTCCAACTACCGTTAGAATCATGCCGTCGCCATTTTCCGAATGCACAAGCTCACCATCGCTGTCGGCAGCAAGCGCGGCCCCAAGCTCAACGCCGTCACTGAAGCGCTCCAGTCCTTCTCAACTTCTCTTGCTCACGATTCCGAATTCGAAGTCGTCGGGGTGGAGGTGGAAAGCGGGGTCAGCCACACGCCTGCGTCGCGAGATGAATTGATGGGCGGCGCCCGCCAGCGCGCGGAAGCTCTGGTGGAATTGGGCCGGCACAACGGCGCATCTTGGCAATACTTCGTCGGCCTCGAAGGCGGCCTCGATGTTGTGCATGAAGGTGCCGCGACTGACGAAGCTCTGCGGCATTCGAAATTGCGGCAAAACGGGCATCGCCGCGTTTTCCTGGAAAGCTGGGCCTACGCTTCCGATGGCGCTCGGGGGCACTACGGCCGCTCGGGAAGCATCGAGCTCCCCGAAGCGCTGGCTCGCGAAGTTCTAGAAAATGGCGTGGAGCTCGCCGCCGCGATCGACCGCTTCGCCGGCGCCGCAGGCATCCGCGACGCGCAGGGCGCCTGGGGCGTGCTCTCGACCAATTTCATCACACGCCAGGAAGCTTTTCGCATTGCCGTGATTGCCGCCTTCGCCCCATTCTATAATGCCAAGATGTACAGCGCCGCAGCCGCCGCAGGTTCCCGAGTGTAGGGGCGCTGCCGTTGCAGATGCATTTCCGAATATTGAAGGAGCGACCGTGGACATCGTCAAAGGCAATATGGGCTGGATCGAAGTCGTCGTCGGCCCGATGTTTTCCGGCAAGAGCGAAGAACTGATTCGGCGCCTGCGCCGCGCGGAGATCGCGCGCCAGCGCGTGCAGATCTTCAAGCCGGCCATCGACGAACGCTACGCCGCCAACGAAATCGTCTCGCACTCCGGCCTCGGCATTCCCTCGGACGCGGTATTCAAAGCCTCCGAAATCATGGAAAAACTTTCGCCGCGCACGGAAGTCGTCGGCATCGACGAAGCGCAATTCCTGGGGGATGAAGTCGTGGATGTTTGCACCAAGCTCGCCAATCTGGGCAAACGCGTGATCGTCGCCGGCCTGGACACCGATTACCGCGGCCGCCCGTTCGAACCGATGCCGCGCCTCCTCGCCATCGCCGAAGAAATCACCAAGCTGCTCGCCATCTGCGTGCGCTGCGGCAACCCTGCGGTCCACACCCAGCGCCTTGTCGAAAGCGAAGAGCTGATTGTCGTTGGCGCGATGGGCGCCTACGAAGCCCGCTGCCGCCGCTGCTTTGAACCGAATCCCGCTCTCGCGCAAGAAAAAAAAGACGGCCCGCAGCTCATCGCTCGCAACCGTGCGGCCACCGCCGGCTGATTCATTGCCCAAGAGCGTGTCCCTTTTGCGCTTTCCCCCATGAGGAACTCATTGCCTTTCCGTGGACATCCCCCAGCGCTTGGCTTGAGGTGGCCGTATTAATCCGTCAAACTGGCTCGGCTGAAAATCTCATTGAATCGAGTTAACTCTCGCTCATGATCATCGAATCCAAGGCACCAACCCGCGTGGACTTCGCCGGTAGCACGCTCGACATCTGGCCGCTCTATCTCTTTCATCCGGGCGCCGTCACGCTGAACGCCGCCATCTCCCTGTACGCTTCGTGCGTTATCGAAACGCATCCGGCCGGGGACAAACGCATCAAGCTCGTTTCTCGCGACATCAAGTGCGAAGAAAGTTTTACCTCGTTCGCTGCTCTCGTCAAAGCCAAGCGCTACCGCCTTCCGCTCCTCGCCGAAATCACCAAGTTTTTCCATCCCCCAGGTGGCTTCACGCTCACCACGGATTCCGAAGCTCCCGCGGGGGCAGGCATTGGCGGCTCCAGCGCCATGGCCGTAGCTATTTGCGCCGCGCTCGACCGCTTCACGGGAGCAGGGAAGAGCAAAGTGGATTGGATCCATATCAGTCGCGATGCCGAAGCCATCGTCATCAATGTTCCTACCGGAACCCAGGATCACTACCCTCCGGCGTTTGGCGGGGCGGCCGCCATCGAACTCCCGCCGGGCGGTGAGCACCGCGTCGAGTTGCGCGTCAACCTCGACGAGCTCGAACGCCGCGTGATGGTCTGCTACACCGGCAAGCCCCGCCAGCACGGCATCAACAACTGGGAGGTCTTTAAAGCCCAAATCGGCGGCAAGCGCGCCGTGCAGAACAGCCTCGAGCGCATTTCCGAAGTTGCCCAGGAAATGCGCGTCGCGTTTGAGAAACCGGACTGGCCCGAAGCCGGCCGCCTTATGCGCGAGGAATGGTCCTTCCGCAAAAGAAACTTGCCCACTATTTCAACCAAGACCATCGACCGCGTCATCGAAAACGCGCGCCGCAACGGCGCCCTCGCTGGCAAAGTCTGCGGAGCGGGTGGTGGTGGCTGCGTGGTCCTTCTCGTCGAGCCAGACGCCCGCGCTCGCGTTGAAGCGGCCATCCAGGAGTCCGGCGGCCAAGTTCTGCCCATGACCATTGACCGCCAGGGCGTCCAAGTCGTCTCCCGTTAAGGTTTTGGCGGCAATCCAAGCCCAGTAGCACATTTCCGCCCCGATAAAAGGCAGGAAGGGGCGTTGCGTCCGGTCTCATGCGAGGCACCTGTTCAGCGGCCTCGGAGCATCGTAGAATAGGGAATGTGGGTCCAGACCTCTCGGACCCGCCCACGTATGTCGAACTGGCTCGCACTACCACTAACGCTCTTGTTTTTTGCTGATGCGGACGTCCCGCGCGTCAACAGCCTTCGTCCGCCTGCCAATCCCACCCCCAGCTTTCCCGCCGATGAGGAGATTCCGCTTTTCCCAAACGCTGGCGCAGCTTCGGACAGCGCGCAGTCCCAGGGTCAATCGCCGTCGAAGACCGCACCCGCTTCAAAAAGCACCACGCTTCAAGAAGGTTCAAAGCTGGAATTGATCCGCTACGTCTCTGGCGAATTTGCCAAAGCTATCAAGCCTCTGCCCGCCGGCAAAGAAGGTTTCCACCTAAGCGTTGGCAAAGCGCTGGAGACCGAACAGCTCGATCGTGCCGTCGCCACGCACGGCCCGGCCGTCAATACCGGCGATAACGTGCAGATCACCAAGCTCGAGTTTCGCGATCATCAGATCGTCGTCGATGTGAACGGTGGTGGCCGCGGCAAAAGACACTGGCGCGATCACCTCCAAATCGGGATCGGTGGCGCGGGTTATCCCCCGATGCAGACCAGCACGAACCAGGATCCGGGCCCGCCGGGGATGCAACCCGGCATGGGCAGCACCATATTCCTAGATTTCAACAAGTCGCTCCCGGACCTTACGCCCGACGAGCTGAAGCAGATCCTTTCCCTCTTCTTGAATTTCGCGAAGGAGCGCTCCGCTGCCGTGCAGTGGTTCGATACGCTGCCGCCGGAGATGAAGAAGGCCATTCAGGAGCGCAAGCCCGTCGTGGGCATGGACCGTGAGGAGCTCGTCGCCGCCATCGGCAAGCCCGACCACAAAGTGCGCGAACGCGATTCCGAAGGCAACGACATCGAAGACTGGATTTACGGCCAGCCCCCCTCCAGGACCGTATTCGTCCGCTTCCAGGGCGAGCGCGTCACCAGCATCAAGCAGTTCCCGCAATAGAGATTACGAACCACTCTTCATTCTCGCTGTTCAACTGCGGGTGGCCACTGAAGCACCACAATCCTTCCGTCGGATTCCCGCTCAAGGACGGGTGCGTAGAGGCCGAGCTGCTGCCTTCGCCACCACGTCCCTTGCGAATGTTTTTCCGCCACCGTAGAAAACCAGTATTGCCAGATCACGGCGCGCACTTGGCGTGGTGGCGCTTTCGGGAACGGGTTCCCGGAAAAAAGCAGCAATACGTCGGCATCTCCGCGAAGCAAACTTTGCTCCGTGCGCACGACTATGGGCTCCTGTCTCCACGAACTCAGCGAGGCGAACCACAGATTCCAATCGAATCGCGGCTGATACGGCGCGTAAATTCCCGGTGCCTTACGCGGATCTTGCGGCTTGAATCGAAACGGATACACCAGCCAATTTTGACCATCGTCCGAGCCCTGAAATTCGATTTCGTACCGGCCGCGCGTCATCACCGCGAATAGTCCATACCGGTTTGCGATGCGAAAGGGCTCAAGCGCCGAAACCGGCGAAGTTGGCAGCGGTAGAGGTTTCACCATCCAAACCATTTCTGCCAGCGTCGCGTAGAAAATCCATGTGAGCATCACCGCCGTCACCGCAAGCTTCACTGCCGAGAATTGCTCACGAAATCTCTTTTGCCATTTGTTTTTAGCAACCGGAGCGGCAAGTGGTTTCGCCTCCTTCGTGGCGAGATAGCTCTCTTTCACGAATCGCGGCAAGCAGGGCAGCAGGAACTGGTCATCGAGCAGCAAAAACCCCAGCGCCAGAACGAGGTAATTCAGAAACGTGTAATTCGCCGAGAGAATGATCCCGATCTGCCACAGAGTAACGATGAAAAAACAAACGATTCGAATACGCCGAGGAAAAAACATCATCCACACCAGCCCGAGCTCCAACGCCAATGTTCCAAACGACATCGCCGCATGAAACCAGTGCGGCAGGTGCTGCAGGTACCAGCCAATCCATGTCGGCAGCGGGCCGTTCTGGTAATACTCATCGAGCGCCGTGAACTTCCGCCACTGCTGGTCGCCGCCCATGATCTTCGCAATGCCCGATTCGAAATAAATCCGGAATCCTTCCCAAACCAACAGAAACAGGCTTGCCCGCGATGGCCTGCTTTCTTCTCCCCACCCCGGTTGAAACCCTGCCGGCGCGAAAAACATCGCGATAAATCCCGCCTCTAACAGCATTCCATCTGATTGATAGCCGGAAAATTCCTGTGCCGCACCGACGAACGAAAGGAAGCACACGAAACAAATCGCCAGCATCCCGCGCGGCCACAAATTCAAAACCAGCAGCAGCGACGCAATCATCCCCACCCAGCAAAGTCTCGTAAGCGTGTGCGCGCTGCTCGAAAACCATAGCAGCGTCGGCGCATACCAGTAACCTGTGTGGCCGAATTTTTCCGCCACCGCCTGCAGGAATTCGCCGGCAGGAAGAATTCCATGCGGCCCAATCAATCCCCGAATTTGAAACGCCAGTGAGAAAAAGGCGGAGTAATAAATCAGGCCGAGAGCACGCAGAAAAATCCAGCGGGGAAGCAGGCGGCCCGAAGCTCCGCGGTCCGAGTCGAAAAGCCAATGCAAAACGGATGCCATTTGATAAGGCCTGCCCCTTGCGATTGCCGCGTGTTCGTCCTGGCGCGCTATCCCTTGCTGCGGGCGTACAACCAGCCTGCCCCGTCGCATGGGCCGCAGCGAGTCGTTCCTTTGCTCCCCGTACCCGCGCATGCAGAGCATGGCTTCCAATCGTCAGCGTTGAGAGCGCTCCCATTGACTCCCACGCATCTCTTCCCAGCGACCACCTGTGCACACTGGCCGTTAATGAATGGAGGGGCATAGGAAACAGCGCCGCAGCGCGTGCAAACGGCCACAGGCCTGGGCTTCGTGCTTCCGTCGGCTTTCCTTTCTTGTTCTTTGGGGACCGCCTTGGTCTCAGGACGGTTCTTATTCGGGCACGCATGGCTCGGGGGAGGCGGCAACTCGCTTTCTTTCATCGGCGTCCTGGGCCAGTCGAATGGACAGCTGTCGCACACGTATCGAAACAGGTTCGGGAATACCTGCTTCTTTTCAAGTGGCATAGGCCCTCATCTCGCATATTGGGCGACGCAGCCCAAGGCTTCGCTTCTAATGTTCATTTTACGACAAGGTATAGCGCATTCGGCTATCACTGATTCTTTCGTCCCGCCTTATGTTCCACGCATTTTCCACGCGCGTTGACTTTTGCCCTCACAACCCATAGCATTTTCTGTTCACCTGCAGCCATCGTGCGCTACTGTGCGGCTGCAATTTCTGACACTCCATCGGAGGAAGTAATGCCCATCAAGGTTGGCATCAACGGCTTCGGCCGTATCGGTCGCAACATCGTGCGCACCGCGCTCGACGACAAGGACATTCAATTCGTCGCCGTCAACGACATCACGGATTCAAAGACGCTCGCTCATCTTTTGAAGTACGACTCGGTCCTCGGCAATCTTCCCCACAACGTAACCCACACCGAAGACACCATCGCAGTCGAGGGCAAGAGCTTCAAAGTTTTCAAGGTAAAGGATCCCGCCGAGATTGACTGGGCCTCCGTCGGCGCGGACATCGTCATCGAATCCACTGGACTGTTCACCAAGGGCGCTGACGCCAAGAAACATCTCCGTGCAGCGGTTAAGAAAGTCATCATCTCCGCGCCCGCAGATGGCCCGGATGCTACTTTCGTCCTCGGGGTGAACGACAAGACGTACGACCCCGCGAAGCATCACGTGATTTCGAACGCTTCGTGCACCACCAACTGTCTCGCTCCCGTCGCCAAAGTCCTTCACGACACCTTTGGCATCAACAGCGGCACCATGACCACCATCCACTCCTACACCAACGACCAGAAGCTCCTTGACCTCCCGCATAAGGACCTTCGCCGCGCCCGCGCCGCAGCCATCAACATGATTCCCAGTTCCACCGGCGCCGCCAAAGCCTTGCACCTCGTCATTCCCGAACTCAAGGGCAAGCTTGACGGCTACGCCATGCGGGTGCCCACGCCAAACGTCAGCGTCGTCGACCTCACCGTTTTCGTCGATAAGCCGGCCACCAGAGATGCCGTCAACGCGGCTCTCAAAACCGCAGCCAATGGTCCCATGAAGGGCATCCTCGGCTACACCGAAGAGGAACTCGTCTCCTGCGACTTCAAAGGCAATTCGAATTCCTCCATCGTCGACTCCGAATACACCAAGGTCGTCGGCGACCGCTGCGTCAAAGTCTTGGCCTGGTACGACAACGAGTGGGGCTACTCCTGCCGTTGCCGCGATCTCGTCAAGCTACTGGCCTCCAAGTTCTGAGGGAAGTTTTCAGTGATCAGTATTCAGTCCAACGTAGGAGCGGAAAAGTGCTTAAACAGTGTTTGTTCTCTGACTGAACACTGACAACTCAATACTGAGAACTGAATACTGAGAACTGCAACCATGAACAAACTCACCATCGACGACCTCGCCCTTCGCGGCAAACGCGTCTTCATCCGCGTGGACTTCAATGTTCCGATCAAAGATGGCGTGGTTACGGACGGCACCCGCATTTGGGAATCGACGCCCACAATCCGCCTCGTCATTCAGAAAGGTGGCCGCATCGTTCTCGCTTCGCATCTCGGCCGCCCCAAGGGTGGCCCCGATCCGAAATATTCGCTCCTGCCGGTTTCGAAAATGCTAGAACAACTCATCGGCCGGCCGGTCCGATTTTCTTCCGACTGTATCGGCGCTGTTCCGGAGTCAAAGAGTAAATCACTCGCTGACGGCGACATTCTTCTCCTCGAAAATGTCCGCTTTCATCCCGAGGAAGAAAAAAACGACGAGGCCTTTTCGAAGCAGCTCGCCGCGCTCTGCGACGGAATTTTCATCTGCGATGCGTTCGGCTCTGCGCATCGTGCGCACGCTTCCGTGGTCGGCATCACGCGCTTCGTCAAGCAATCCGCCGCCGGCTTGCTCATGGAGAAAGAACTCACCTATCTGGGAAAAGCGGTCACCAATCCAGTGCGACCCTTCGTCGCGATTCTTGGCGGCGCCAAAGTCAGCGACAAGATCGAAGTCGTTGAAAATCTCATGAAAATTTCCGACGCCATGCTCATCGGTGGGGGAATGGCCTACACGTTTCTCAAGTCGGAAGGCCACCCCATCGGTAAGTCCCTCGTCGAAGACGATAAGCTCGACCTCGCTCGTCGACTTCGTACCGAAGCTCAGGATAAAAAATTCCCTCTGCTCTTACCCGTCGATCACATCATCGGCGCCGAATGTAAGGCCGACACTTCCACAAAAACCGTTTCGATCCACGACACTCCTGACGGATGGATGGGTCTCGACATCGGCCCAAAAACGATCGAGACCTATCGCCAGAAAATTGCCTCCGCCAAAACCATCGTTTGGAACGGACCTATGGGCGTATTCGAAATGCCGGCCTTCGCCAAAGGTACTCTCGAAATCGCCAAGGCAGTCGCCGCCGCTACCACTGCCGGCGCGACTTCCATCGTCGGTGGCGGCGATTCCGTAGCTGCAGTCCATCAATCCGGCGTTTCGAATCAAATCTCCCACATCTCCACCGGTGGCGGCGCCTCCCTCGAATTTCTCGGCGGGCGCAAACTCCCCGGCGTCGAAGCCCTAACCGATAAATGAGCGCCACTCTTCTCTGCAAACTCTGCGCTCGGTGCCTGCCCGACCGGGTCGGAGTGTCCTCTGCGTTAAATCTTTTCTCTTTCTGGAGGCTTTGACATGCGACGCCGCGTAATCGCTGGCAATTGGAAAATGTACAAAACGCTAGCGGACACGCGCGCGTTTTTCTCCTCTTTTCTTCCGCTGGTCGCCACCGCAAAGCATTGCGACATCGTAGTCACCCCGCCATTCACAGCCATATCGACCGCGTTCGAATGCGCCAAAGGCTCCAACGTCGCCATCGCCGGCCAAAACGTCTCCTGGAGCAAAGAGGGCGCTTTCACCGGCGAAGTTTCCGCTCCCATGCTTGCCGAAGCCGGTTGCCGCTACGTGATTATTGGCCATTCGGAGCGCCGCCAACTCTTTCGCGAGACCGATGACAACGTCGCCAAAAAAACCTTGATTGCTTTGAGTTGCGGCCTGACTCCGATTGTCTGCCTCGGAGAAACACAAGAGGAGCGAGATGCCGGCCTTGCGGAAGAAGTGCTTAGCCGCCAATTCAAGGGCGGCCCAGGCGCGTTGACCCCGGAAGAGTTCTCCCGTATTCTGGTTGCATACGAACCGGTTTGGGCCATCGGTACGGGCCGCACCGCAACCCCGGAAATGGCCGCCGACGCTCATGGTATTCTGCGGCGTTGCGCCGGAGAGATGTTTTCCGTCCACCTTGCTTCCGCTCTCCGCATTCTGTATGGCGGCAGCGTCAAGCCTGACAATATTCGGGGGTTGATGGCGCAGGAAGAATTGGACGGCGCGCTTGTGGGCGGAGCGAGCCTCGACCCGAAGTCGTTCGCCGCGCTCGTGAATTTCAAGTAGCGGCGTTTTTTTAGGCCGACCGTTTTTGAAGATTTTATTTTTTGATAGAGGGCAGGAATGGAAACAAAAACTGCAATGCAGTGGGTGCTCGCGCTGCTGATCGGCGTGGCAATCGCGGTGCTCGGCTTCCGATACGCCGGTTGGCTGCTCAAGACGTTTTTCGTTTTGAATTGCCTGGTGCTGATCATTGTTGTGCTGCTTCAGAGCGGCAAAGCAGCGGATCTCGCCGGAGCGTTCGGCGGCGCCGGCAGCCAGACCGCGTTCGGCCCGCGCGGCGCGGCCAACGTCCTTTCGAAGGCCACCACTTGGTGCGCCGTGATGTTCATGCTCTGCGCCCTGGCTCTGGTTTTGCGCGCGGACAAGGCTGAAGGCACCGGCAGTTCGATCCTCGAACGAGTTTCGAAGCCTGCGCCAAAGCCCGCGCCTGCAACGACTCCTGCAATTCCGGCCACGCATGGGACAGCTCCCGGAACGACGCCTGCAACCACGCCTGCAGCGCCCCAGTCCAATCCGCAGCCGGCTTCTCAACCTCCGGCAGCGTCACAGCCTGCGCCGGCGCAGCCCAAAAAACCATAGGGATCATTTGTAGCGGCGGCTTTACGCTGCCAATTCTCCTTTTCCTCCTTCGCAAAGCGCTTATTTGACACTTTGCAACATTGCCTTTACGATGGATGTCATCGCGGTCGTGGCGGAACTGGCAGACGCACTAGCTTGAGGTGCTAGCGCCGCAAGGCGTGGAGGTTCGAGTCCTCTCGACCGCACCAAGATTTCAGCCGTAAAATTTGTTCATTTTTTTCAGCGCCGTGCCCAACCTAGCTCGAGCGTGTGCCCATGCTTAAATTCAGAGCACTGGTCCTAACTATTCTGTTCGGCGCGATTCTTGCAACTTTGCCGGTTTGCACGTCGCAAGCCCCTCCGCCGCCTCCCATCTACCACAAGGCCCCGCCCGAAAAAGTCATCATCGATACGGACATTGGCGACGACATTGACGACGCTTTCGCGGTCGCGCTGGCTCTCCGCAGTCCCGAACTGCAAATCCTCGGGATCACCACCACTTTTGGCGACACGGAAACTCGCGCCAAGCTCCTGGACCGCTTCCTCGCCGAAGCCGGCCACCCCGAGATTCCCGTAGCCGCCGGTACGCCCACGGTGCCCAAGTCCAATTTCACGCAGCGGCGCTACGCCGAGAACAACCGCTACGCCAAGCCGTCGCACGCGGACGCAGTCACCTTTCTGCTCGACCAAATCCGCCGTAACCCAGGCCGACTCACGCTGATCGCCATCGGTCCACTGATGAACGTCGGCGCTGCCATCGAAAAAGACCCCGAGACATTCCGCAAACTCAAGCGCGTCATCATTATGGGAGGCTCCATCAAGCGCGGGTATGGTGACCTCGGTTTCGGCCCGCCAACGCCTCCGCAGCCCGAATGGAATATCCTCAACGACATCCCCTCGGCCCAGAAACTTTTTGCTGCCGGAGTGCCCCTGTTCGTCATGCCGCTCGACTCCACACAACTGAAGATGGACGAGGTCAAGCGCGCGTTCCTCTTCAGCCAGGGTACTGCGATCACGGACGCCCTCACTCTGCTGTACCACCAGTGGGGCCAGGAAACACCAACGCTGTTCGATCCCATGACGATCGCGTTCCTCGTCACGCCAACCCTCTGTCCTGTCCAGCCCATGCACATTCGCGTCGACGCGCAGGGTTATACTCGCCCCGACCTCGGCCCTCCCAGCGCTCCTAATCCCCCCAATGCCCAAGTCTGCCTCGACTCCAATCCTGATGCCTTCTTCCACTTCTACCTGAGCCGCGTCGCCGCTCCCTGATCCATTCTGGCGGACAGTGTCAGCACTGCTCAGAGCCGCCTGCGGGACCGCATGCCGAAATAATAGACTACCGACGCCGTTGTCTTGAGATTGCTTTGGCCGCGAACGATTAGCGATGAATCGTAGAACGCAGTTCGCATATAGTCCGCGCCGGTACGAATGGCCACGGAGTCTGTTACCCAATATTCGACTCCGCCTCCAAATGCCCAGGCGTAGCCAGTTGTCCATCCCCCGAGGAGGATTAGCCCGCCGTTGGTGGAAATTGGGCCACTTACTCTGGCGCCCCCCACCAGCGCATGAATGTAAGTATCAAAACTACGATGCCTGGTGGGATGGAAAACAGGACCCACTAGGTAACTAAAGACATCACTATGCCGCCCCGTACCCAGTACATTAGAGGCTCGCGCATAGCCTACATCAGCCTTTATGCCCAATCGAGAAAAACCGATCGTGAAGCTGGCGTCCGCGCCTCGTAAGCCCAATCGCGTGGATTGGTTCTCCGCTTGGCTGACGTAGGAGTATCCCAGTGCCATTTCAATTGTCTTGCCCCTGGCAGCAGCGACAGGATTTTTGCTCCTGATGGGGGTGAATGGAGTTATGGGAGGTGCGGCCGCGGGACGGGGTTCGCCAGTTGCAGTGGCGAGTGGAATCTCGCCACTTGCGGCAGCGGCTGAAGCTTCGCCACCTGCGGCCGTGACCGGCGATTGCGCTGAAGCATCGGTAGCACACAACAAGAAACAAAATAATGCGGGGAACATGATCCTCATGGGAAAAAGCGCCACCGTTCAGTTCTGTGGGGCTGGGGCACGAGGTTGGTCATAGGCCTTAGCCGACAACAATTGTCCGGCTAACCATCTGGTGCCGCATGCTAAAGACTCTCGATGGTGCGCGCTGTTCACTTTTATACAGCTGCGGGAGATGTCTTGCCCCGATGAGCCATAACTGGGCGGGTGCGGTACGCTGAACGGGGTGAAGCTCTTCTGAGTGCCACATCCCTTGCCTTTTCGCTACCGATGTATTCTATTTGTTCCGCGCCCGGTGGCTTGGTTCAGAATCGGGCTGCTAAGGGCTTCCATAGCACGCATGGCAAAAGACGACAGCGGGGCAAATCACGAGGAGTCGCCGCAGGGCAGCTTTCTGTCTCGGTACGTCTTCAGTAGTGATCACAAGACTAATGGCCTGAGTTATCTTTGGCTGGCGCTTTTCAGCGTGTTTCTGGGAATGGCGATGTCACTGCTCATGCGGATTCACCTGGTGTGGCCGGGGGTGCATCTGCCGTTGCTCTCGAGCCTCGGGAATTCGCCGGAGCGTTTTGCGGCGCTTACTACGCTGCATGGGTCGTTGATGGTTTTTCTGGTGCTTACGGCGGCGCCTCAGGCGGGATTCGGGAATTATTTACTGCCCCTGCAAATTGGGGCGCGGGAAATGGCTTTTCCGAGGCTGAATCTGCTGGCGTTCTGGGCTACCGTCGGTTCGCTCGTGGGACTGACGACTACGTTTTTGATTCCTTCTCATCCCGCCATCACGCTTTGGCTCGTCAGCGTGGCAACCTTCTGCGCCGCGTCGCTCGCCAATGCACTCAATTTCAGCGTCACTACGATCGATCTGCGGGGGCAGGGAATGACGCTGCCGCGACTGCCACTTACAGTGTGGGCGTGGTTCATTAACGCAATCCTGGGGATGCTGATTTTCAGTATTCTGATGGCGGCTTGCGTTTGCTTGCTTTCGGATCGGCTTTTGGGGACGCATTTTTTCTCGTTGCTGAGTTTCATAGCCAATCAGCCGGCGGGTGTTATTGCCAATGCCGTTCCTATCCTTTGGCAGCGGCTCTTTTGGTTTTTTGCGCAAGCGGAAGTTTACGTAGCCATGCTGCCGTGCTTCGGGCTGGTCACGCATCTAATTTCCACGTTTTCGCGGAAGCCGGTTTGGAAGGAACGGCTTGTCGTTCTGGCGCTTTGCGGCGTGGGCGTTTTCGGGTTTTGCGTTTGGGGCGAGCACATGTTTTCCAGCGGCATGAATCCGTTTTCGCCGCTGGTGTTTGCGCTGCTGGCTTCCTCGCTGGGAGTGCCGGCGACGATTCTGCTGATCAGTTGGATCGGCACGCTGTGGGACGCGCGCGTGCAGCTCAATACGGCCATGCTTTTCGCGCTTGGTTTCATTTCGCTATTTCTTTCTGGCGGACTCTCGGGAATTTTCCTGGCGCGTCACGATCTGGCTGCTGCCGCGGTGAGCGACGATTTCGTGACCGGGCATTTCCATCTGGTGATGGGCGTGGCGGCGACATTCGCGATTCTTGGGGCACTGTTTTTCTGGTTTCCTAAAATGTTTGGGCGGCGATTGAACGAATCGCTCGGCAAGATTCATTTTTGGCTGACGTTTGCCGGGGTCTACTGCGTGTTTATGCCCATGCATTGGCTTGGCCTGATCGCGCATTCTCAAGTTTCCTCATCGAGTACCTTGGCCCCCGCCGCTTCGGCCGGCTCTGCAATGCGCAATTTTATCACCGTCGCGATTCTACTGACCGTTTTTGCGCAGGGCCTCTTCCTGATCAATTTTCTTTGGAGCCTGTTCCGCGGCGAAAAGGTCTTGGAAAACAATCCCTGGCGCGCCACCACACTCGAATGGAGCGTCTCTTCGCCTCCGCCCGCGGATGATTTTGGCGCGACTGATCCGGTGGTGTATCGTGGGGCTTACGAGTTCAACCTGCCCGGTATAGCGGAAGATTTCGTGCCACAACACATTGCACCGGAGCAGGTGGTAAAGGCGCGCCAGTCCGCGGAATAGAGTTCGGAGAATCGAGAACGAGACTATGCCGGGAACAACAGCAACGCCGGACATCGAAATCATCGCCGAGGACATCGGCGGAGGTGGAGGCGGCCCTGTACTCCCGCCCGGCGGTGGCGATGATGGAGGTGGCGGCGACGACGATGAGAGCCATCGCCACCGCGATTGGCCTGCGAATCCGAAGCGCTACTCGACGGCAATCGCGCTAGGGCTAGTGGCGATCTTGATGTTTTTCATGGCGCTGGCTAGCGCGTTTATCGTGCTGCGACGCGGCAGTGGCGTGTGGGTCACAGTGCATCTGCCGACCGTTGTGTGGGCCAACACCGTGGTTCTGCTCGCGAGCAGTTTCACTTTGGAAGCGGCGCGGCGGCGGCTGGTGCTTGCGGACTTGCGCGGGTTTCGGAAGTTTTGGATGGTCACCACGGTTCTGGGTTTTTTGTTCGTTGCGGGACAACTTGTTGCATGGCGCCAGTTGGTGGCGCAAGGCGTTTACATCGCCAGCAATCAGGGCAGCAGCTTTTTCTACATTTTCACGGGCGCGCACGCGGTACATCTTCTCGGGGGCGTAGGCGCGCTGGTCTACGTTTCGGCGCGCAGATTTGGAGAGAAGGATGTCTCGCGTTCCACAGCGGCGGAAGTCGCTTCGTACTACTGGCATTTTATGGATGGGCTTTGGATTTTTCTGCTTGCGCTGCTCTACCTAGGCAAGTGAAGTCTTAATTTTCCAATAAATCTAGCACTTCAGAAACTCGGCGATGGCGTCGACTACCTGCGCGATCTGTTCGTTGCGCAATTCGGGATACATCGGAAGGGAAAGCACCTCTTGAGCGGCGCGCTCGGCATGGGGGAAGTCGCCGGGCTTGTGGCCGAGAGATGCATAGAGCGGCTGCAGATGGAGCGGGTGGGGATAGTAGATGGTGCTGCCGATTCTTCGTTCACTCAGAAACTTCTGGAGGGCGTCGCGGTATTCGATTCGAATGGTGTACTGGTGGTACACGTGTTCGTATCCCTCGGGCGCGGGCGGGGGCATGACGCCGGGGACTTGCGAGAGAAGGCGGTTGTATTCGGCGGCGTGCGATTGGCGGGCGCTCTGCCAATCGGAAAGATGGCGCAATTTGACGCGGAGGATGGCGGCCTGGATTTCATCGAGTCGGCTGTTCCACCCGGGCTCGGTGCTGCGATATTTTTCGGATTGGCCGTGGTTGCGGAGGGTTCGAATACGCGCGGCGAGTTCGTGGGAATTCGTAACGACCATGCCGGCGTCGCCGTAGGCGCCGAGATTTTTTGTGGGATAGAAACTGGCGCAGGCGGCGTCTCCGAGCGAGCCGGTGCGGCAACCTTTGTAGGATGCGCCGATGGCTTGCGCGTTGTCTTCGACAACGGGCAAGTTGCGCGCTTTTGCGAAAGCGAGGATCGGGTCCATGTCGGCGGCAAGGCCGTAGAGATGAACGACGATGATGGCGCGCGTGCGAAGCGTGACGCGGCGTTCGAGTTCGGAGGGATCGAGGTTGTAAGTGTCGGGACGGATGTCGGCGAAAACGGGCTTGGCGCCGAGAGCGCTGACGGCGCTTCCGGTGGCTACAAAGGTAAAGGGCGGGAGGAGGACTTCGTCGCCGGGCTGAACGCCGCAGGCGCGCAGGGCCAAAATCAGCGCGTCGGTGCCGGAAGCGAGGCCGATGCCGTGAGCGACGCCGCAGAGCTTGGCGATTTCTTCTTCGAGAGCGGCGCCTTCGCGGCCCAGAATAAATTGTTGCGAGGCCATGACGCGCTCGACGGCGGTGCGAATCTCAGAGCCGATGGCGGCGTATTGGGCGGCAAGATCGAGCTGGGGGACGGGCTCGAGAAGCGGATTGGGTTGAGAAGGCGAGCTCATCGGCTTCGATTGCCTCGCATAGAGTATACGCGAGCACTGCGTGATGGGGTTTGCGGAAGTGGCGGATATAATGCTCCGGCAGGATTACAGCGAGCTTACCGATACAAAGTATGTTTACAAAACGCACTAATTGGAATATGACGCCGAACCGGCTGAGCGAAGCGCTGGCGCTTCACCGCGCGGCAGGGAAGCCACTGCTTGATTTGACGGTGTCGAATCCGACGGAATGCGGGTTCGAATACGATGGTACGGCAATTTTAGAGGCGCTGAGGAATCCGGCGGCGCTCACTTATGAACCCAATCCGAGGGGACTGGAAACCGCTCGGCGCGCGGTTGCGGGGTACTATGCCGACCGCGAGGCAAGCGTTTCGATCGAAGATATTTTTCTTACGACCAGCACGAGTGAAGCATATTCGTACGTGTTTCGAACGCTGTGCGATCCGGGCGACGAGCTGCTGATTCCTTCACCCAGTTACCCGCTGTTCGATTTTCTGGCGGACATTCAAGATGTCAACCTGGTTCGCTATCCGTTGCTGTACGACCACGGATGGCAGATTGATTTTCATGCTTTGGAGCAGGCCATCACGCCGCGTGCCCGCGGGGTTATCGTGGTGCATCCGAATAATCCGACGGGGCATTTCGCAAAGAGCGCGGAGATAGCGATGCTGAATTCCATCTGCTCTGCACGCGAGATGGCCATTATCGCTGATGAAGTGTTTCTCGATTTCGCGCTTGAGGGAGAACGGCCGGGGAGTTTCGCGGCGAATCGCGAGGCGCTGACATTTACTTTGAGCGGGCTCTCGAAGATCTCCGGGTTGCCGCAGATGAAGGCGGCGTGGTTAATCGCAAGCGGGCCGGAACAATGGAAAAGTGGGGCGCTCACACGGCTTGAGGTGATTGCGGATACGTATCTTTCCGTAAATGCACCGGTGCAATTGGCGATGCCGAGGTTTCTGGAGCAGCGGCATGAATTTCAGAGGCAGGTGATGGAGCGGGTGCGGGGGAATCTTACGGAACTGGACCGGCAGCTGGCTGCGCAGAAGGCTTGCTTGCGGCTGAAGGTGGAAGGCGGCTGGTGCGTGGCCGTTCGGGTGCCCGCGACAGGGTCCGACGAGGAGTTCGCGATTGACCTGTTGAATGCGCATGGGGTGTGCGTCCATCCGGGGCACTTCTACGATTTTCCATCAGATGGAACTCTGATAGTTAGCCTGCTTACCCCCAAGCAAGTGTTTGCCGAGGGGGCGAAGCTCCTGCTCTCCGACTTGTGAACCCTCGGAGAATCCTCGAAAGTGATTCGGTGGTCGAAGGAAGAACTGCAAATGGGAACGATTGGTACCAGGACTCCCTAAGGTTGAATCTGAACGGACCTGAACGGTGCCTCCCACAGAGCTTGAATCTCCTAAATTTCATATAATCTACGGTGCATGGGATTGAGACGTATAAATTCTATCTAAAGACTTAGCCGCCAGGTTCATAAGTTGCAGATATATCTGCAATTAGTTATGTGAATCTTTTTATTAACAAAACATATCTTTGGAATTTAGATTGCAGCCACAGGGTTACCGTTGACAGGTACAAATGTGTGCAGTGAAAGGGTTTCACCGCGTTTTGTTGTCAAATTTAGGAGGGTTCAGTGAGCAAGGGGTATCGTAAGTTTTGGACAGCATTGAGTGTCATGTCTCTCATGTTGGGGCTTGTTGCGGTAGGCCAAGTCAGCGCTCAGTTGATTAGCGGCAACTTGGTGGGAACCGTTCTCGACAAGACCGGAGCGGTGGTGCCGGGGGCGACCGTCGAGGCTGTGAACACGCAGACGGGCGCCAAGTACAGCACAAAGGGCAATGACGCTGGGGAATACAGATTCAACAACATGGCCGTTGGGACTTATAACATTTCAGCTTCAGCGGCGAACCTGGCGACGACGACGATTAACGGGTACACAGTCGAACTAAACATGACCAAGTCCCTTTCGATCACTTTAGAGATCAAGGGTGCAGTCACAACGGTTGAAGTCTCTGGCGTTGCTGAGACACTCGATACGGCGAGTTCGACGCTGGCGACCACTTTCGACCCGAAAATGAATGCGGATCTGCCCAGCACCACGCTCGGCGCCAGCGGAATCCTTAACCTTTCTCTTTTGAGTTCTGGTGTAGCGAGCAGCGGCGCGATCGGCGCAGGGTCGGGCCCCAGCGTTGGGGGCCAGCGTCCCCGCAACAACAACTTCACGGTGGAAGGGATCGACAATAACAGCAAGGGCGTCACCGGCCCCCTGGTTCCCGTCCCGAACGATTCCATCTCCGACTTTACTGTCCTGCAGAATCAGTACTCGCCGGAATTCGGTCACTCCTCCGGCGGCCAGTTCAACTTCGTGTTGAAGGGCGGCACAAACACTTTCCACGGCCTCGCTTACGTGTACTCGCAGAACCGCAACTTCAACGCCATCGATCAGGCCACTAAGAACAACGGTTTCACGGAGAACCAGCGCTACGATAACAACCGCTTCGGAGGGAATATCGGCGGCCCGATCCTGAAGAACAAGCTCTTCTTCTTCTTTAGCGGGCAGTACAACCCAGTGGGTCAAGCCAGCGTACCGGGCGCAGCGGTATGCACGCCTACGTCCGCCGGCTATACGACGATTG
>DATDGB010000027.1:0-1780 GCA_036522305.1 Candidatus Acidiferrum sp.
CCGCTTCCACGAGCAGGCTCTGCCGTTCGGGCTGCCGCTTTCGATCACGCAATGGATCGCGATCGGGCTGGCGATGGCCGGAGGCGCGCTGCTGTGGACCCAGAAATCGAGCTCGCCTAAGGCGATTCCCTCCATGGCCCACTAGTGGTTCGCTGTTGTTAGTAAGTCAATCTGTCCGGTTTGATTCACACGTGATCTGTCCGGTTTCTCTTTTCAGCCCGTGGATCCTCGTCGGCTTGCCGACGGGGGTTTGCGGGTTTTAATTCGAAAGATAGGAATCGCCGTCGGAGCAGTGGGAAAGTGGAAATCCCTGGTTTTGGGGATTTCCAAAGGGCGGTGGGAACGATGGGAAACCGGCTTTTGGTTTTCCACGGTTTCCACGGGCCTGGCTTTTCCACGGCTCTCTTTTTGAATGGGCTGGCCGTCGGCGCGATAGCGGCCGACCACATGCGGGCCGAAGCGGATGGACACGGTCTGATCCAGATGCTCGTGAATGGTCACCGTACAACCGGCTAAGGAACTCCGGAAGCGGTTCTTCTCCAGTTGCCAACGGCGTTCCACAATGGCCACAGTGTTGTCTTTTTCCACCACGCGCTCGGTTTGCACGGTGAAGATCCAGTTCAGATCCGCACGCGTCGTTTTGCGAAAGGCCGTTCCTTTTTCCTTGGCCGGGACCGCGAACTTGGTGTTGAACTCAGCGATGTAGTGCTCACGCAGGAACGCGTTGGCGGCCTCGACCGTTGAGATTCCGGCCAACCGCAATTCTTGCGGCAAACGTCCTTGCCAGGTGCCGAAACTGCGCTCGCTGCGCCCGCGCGCTTGCGGCGAATACGCCGGGATCATCTGCACGCCCAGCTCTTTCATGGCCCGGCCCACTTGCGTCAAACGATGCTTATCCACCTTCTCCCCGGCCTTCGGAGTCACAAAGAAGTGACTGCCCCTATCGCTATACAGCGCACAAAACAGACCCTGCGTTTCGATCACTTCGCGCAGCCCGGCCATCACCGTGCGCGTCGATTCTTCCTCCACCAACTGCGCGTAGTAGATCTCACTGGTGGCATCATCGAGAATCACGATCAGGTCGTACCAGCGCTCATCCCCAAACCAGCGATGCTTGCTGCCATCGATGTGCAGCAGCATCCCCGGCAAGGGCCGCCGTTCTCTCCGCCTCCGGTGCTTTCCCCGGCGTTTACCACGCGCCACCAGTCCCGCGCCCTGCAACGCCTTCTGCACCCAGGTGTAGCTCAACTCGATGCCGTGCTCTTCGCTCAGCTTCTCGTGGAAATGCCGGATGTTCAAATCGAAATACACCTCTCGATACAGCCGCAGCACCTCCTCCACCCGGGCCAGTGGCACCCGCTTGTCGCTCGCCTTGCCCTTGCGCCGGTCCACCAGCCCCGAATATCCTTCGGCTTCCAGTCGCTCCCGCCAGCGCCGCATCGTCCGGTCCGTGACCCCGATGATCTCCGCCGCATCCCACCAGCGAATCTTCTTCGCCATCGCTTTCAGTAATACGTCTTGCAGTTTCATCATCCGCTCCGTTTCCGCCGCGGAGTATTGCTGAGGGGTTTGCACCCCTTAGCTTCCCCCGCCGCTTTTTCAAAGCGGACAGTTCATGTGTGAATTCAACCGGACAGTTCACATACTAGCGACAGCTGTCCTCCACTGGCTTGACACCCCTGCTCTTACGTGTTAGAAATACCTGCACGAATCCCGGGACTATGGGGCCGGGGATGCGTTAGCGTGGATTTCGTTTTTAGGGCAAGGGATCGCAGGAGGG
>DATDGB010000028.1:0-80771 GCA_036522305.1 Candidatus Acidiferrum sp.
TCTGCGGTTCGGTTTTTCACTAGCGAACTTGTCCCTTGCTCTTGTCCGCCACCACCGTGTGGCGCGGTCTCAACTCGTGGCGAATAGAGAAACCCACGCGGCCCAATCACTCTGCGGTACATTGTAATCGGCACATAACAACTGGGGACTGGCGGACGGAATCAGTGCAACTATCTTCGCCTTCGGAAAACTCACCTTCAGCCAATCGACCATTTCTTTTAGCGTTTGCTCGGGTGCGGTATGGCCAAGGACAAATACATCCACGTTGGGAATCGAAGCAAGCGCGCGCTTTGCAGCGTCGTTGTCCGCAACCGAAGTGACCTCATGGCCGAAACTTCTGAATAGCGTTTCCCTCGCCGTCGACCCCTTGTCGTCATCGTAGCCAATCTGAAAAACTATCTGTTTGGCTGGCGACTTGATTGAAATTCTTTTTGGCGTATGTTGGTCGGCGATGATGACATAATTTCCTGGCGGAAGCCTTTTAACACGCCCCTCGCCAGTTTCCATACTTGCTGCCGCCGCCAGCCAATGAAGGCTGCCGTCAAGCTGCACCTTGAAAATGTCGAATTGCGACATGGAGTGGCAGTCACCAAAAAGCAATGGCCGGATGCGTAGATTGAATCACAAGCTCGGCTCGCTGTCCACAAATGCGAACGACTGAAGGTGGGTGGAGCACAAATCGGGGGACAGACGGGACATTTTCTGATATTCATCAGTGTGGCGCACAATGATCGCAGCTTCGCATCGGGGGAACTTCCCGTCCGTCCCCATTTGTCCGCAATTTAAAGGAGTGCAAATGAACTATTCAAGTCTCGGGCTGGCGGCGCTTGGTGGCACGGTCGCGTCTTTTGCCTTTGGCTTCTTAGTGTTTTGGCTGGTGCCAGCTCTGATCAAGGAAGGCCACAAGTACCCGGCCGTATTCCGACCTAAGGAAGAAATGATGAAAGTTATGCCGATTGGATTGGTCGCAACTTTCATAGCGATCCTGATTGTCGCCATCATTTTCGCAATGGTACATCAGGGCGGATCGGGCACTACGGAAGGTGCGCGCTTGGGCGTTCTCTTTGGCATTTTCGCGGTTTGCAATGTGCTGCACAACTACGTGAACCTGAACATCGGGCTGAAACTCGCTCTGGGACAGGCTGCTGCTTACTTCGTCCAGTGGACTATCATCGGCATAGTCGTCGGTCTTATTTACGAACCCCTCGCTACACCATAATCGTGAATATACCTGTTGTTGTTTTGCGTCTGAAGCCTTGATTGTGGTTTTTAGGCGGGTGGCCGCGCTTTAATTCCGAAAAGCGACTTTGGGTGGCCCATCCTTGCGGGTTTGTTTTTTGCAAGGGTGGGTCCTTCTGAGCTTCGGTTTTTTCACTAGCGAACTTGTCCCTTGGTTTTGTCCACCACCACCGCCCCGCCCTTCATGACCCATTTCACCTTGTAAATCGCCACATCGATGTCCGCCAGTGGATCGCCTTCTACGGCCACCAAGTCGCCAAAATAACCCGGCGCGACCGCCCCGAGTTCTTTTTCTTTTCCAAGTAACTCAGCTGCATTCGTCGTTGCCGTTCGAAGCGCCTGCTCCGGCGTCATTCCTGCTTTCACAAACCAGCCCAGCTCTCGCGTATTCTGACCGAACATGGTGTAAATCGCGTCGGAGCCCATGGCGAATTTCACGCCCGCCTTGTGCGCTTTGCGAGCCGTCTCCAGGTTGCGCTGGATGAAGTTGCGCGTCTTCTCCTCGAAGCCGTGCGCATACCCAATCTTGTCCACGTTGTCGAGGTAGTAGCGGTTGTGATCGATCGTGGGCACGTAGAACGTGCCACGCCGGGCCATTTCCGCGATCGTCGCATCATCCATGTCCGTGGCGTGTTCCAGCGAATCCGTTCCTGCGCGTACCGCGTCCCGCGCGCCATCCGGGCCGTAGGAATGGATGGCGATTTTTTTGCCGAACTGGTGCGCGGCGTCGACCGCGGCCTTGATTTCTTCGTAATTGTAGGTCTGAAATCCGCTGACGTCGTTATCCGTGCCCGTCGAAGCGTACATCTTGATCAAGTCCGCGCCTGCGGCGATCTGCTGGCGCACGGCGCGCAGAACTTCCGGAACACCATCGGCGATGCCGCCCAGCGGCGGGTTGAACCCGGGCTTAAAGGGTGTGCTGGTAATTGTCAGTCCATAGCCACACACAAACATGCGCGGCCCGATCATTTCTCCATGGTTGATCAAATCGCGCATGGCGATGTCCATGTACTGATCCGCGCCGAGGTCGCGCACCGTCGTCACCCCCGCTTCCAGCGTGCGCAGCGCGCCTTTGCGCGCGAGAAAAACTTCCATCGCCGGGGAATTGTTGAGTTGCTTTAGCATGGACTCGCCAGGAGTCTCGTCCGTGTAGATGGTCATGTGCGTGTGCACGTCGATCAGCCCCGGCAAGCCCGTGAATTTCGAGAGATCGATCGTTTCCGCGGCCGCCGGAATTGCGGAAGCATCGGTCGTGACCGCGCGTATGCGGTCGCCCTCCACGATCACAATGACATTCGTCCAAAGCTTGCCCTTTGCGTCCCAGAGCTTTCCGAACCGCACCGCCTTTATCGACTTCGCAGCCGGCTTGTCCTGCGCAAAAATCCCTCCCACGCAGTACGCGCCGAGAAGAAACGCCGCGAGGATTCTCATCATTTTCATGGCACACGTATCCCTTCGTCTGCGCACAGACAGGCCGCGCACGTCTGACTTCTAATTCAGTTGCCGATGGAATGCAATCGCGAAGAGGCGTGGACTACTTTTGGTGCGGGGCTGTCTGAGGGGGCGTTGTTTTGCGAAGCGAGGACGAACTTACCGGAGGCATCGGCGGCGCGATTCCCGCTGTCCCGGAGCCAAGGCCCAATTGTTGAAGAGTTTTCGCGTCGAGCTTTCCCGAAGCGTTCAGCCCATGCGCTTCTTGGAATTTCCTGGTCGCTTCAATCGTCGAATCGTCCCACTTCCCGTTCGGCTCTCCCCCGAAGGAACCGTCCTTCGCGAGCGCCTGCTGAATCTCCGAAATGCGCTCGGGAGTGGGGGCTTTTTGTCCCCGCTCCCTACGGCTTGATTTTTTCGAAGACTTCGACCGGTGCACCGAGCTGCCTGTCTTGGATGATGTGGATTTTTTTGGCGTCGTGGAAGTCGTCTGCGCCGAAGCCGCGCAAACACCCAGCCCTGCCGCTACGAATAGCGTCAGGGCCAGGTGCGTCGCGTTTCGGGCTCGCATAGTTAGTCTAGTGTTTGGATCCGTCGTTGCTGCTGCCCTTACTGCTGGCTGTCCGCCGGAACTTTGCCTGACAGAAAAAGTGTCAGGATCTGGTCGCTGTCTTGCCGGCGAAGGACCTTGAACACCACATCTTCGCCATGCTTCAGCTTGGCTACGGCCTTTTTGTAATCGGCAACCGAGCTTACCGTTTCGCCGTTGACCTGCGAAATCACGTCTCCGCGTCCGAAATTCAAATCATCGGCGAACGAAGCCGGATCGACTTCCGTTACCAGCACACCCTTCTGCCCTTCCACTCCGACGCGGCGCCCGCGGTCAGGTGTGAGTTCCTCGACGTGCAAGCCGAACTCCGGAGGCACTGTCTCGCCTGGTTGGTCACCCAACGGGCCTGCCGAATTCGGGAATACGCGCGTGCGGTCTCCGACTTCCGCAACGGTTTCTTTCTGAGCTTTCTCACGAATGTAGGTCAATTTCACTTTGCTGCCGATGGGCGCCTGCGCGATCGGATTCACCAGGTCATTCCCGGTCTTCACCGCTTGGCCGTTCACGCTGGTGATCACGTCTCCGCCCTTCAAGCCGGCCTTCTCCGCCGGACTCCCCGGCGCGACACCTTCAATCACCACGCCGTATTGAGCGCCCAGCGACTTCAGTGTGATCGCGTTCGTACTCAGCTCTTCTTGAAAGCTGACGCCGATGGAACCGCGCGTGACGCGGCCCTGCTTGATGATTTGGTCGTATACGTTGATTGCCGCGGTCGACGGCAGGGCAAACCCAACGCCTTCGTAGCCGCGTCCGCCCGTGATGATCGCCGTATTGATTCCAATCACCTGGCCAGCCAGATCCACCAGCGGCCCGCCCGAATTCCCCGGGTTAATCGCCGCATCGGTCTGCAGGAATCTCTGGAACTGGCGGTTTCCGATCCCGCCGCGGTCTTTGGCGCTGATAATTCCAGCCGTAACGGTAGCCTGCAGCCCAAAGGGACTGCCAATCGCCAGCACCCAGTCTCCCACTTGCACGCCATCGGAATTACCCAACTTTGCGATGGGCAAGTCTTTGTTGGCCTCGATCTTAATGACCGCCAAGTCGGTTTCCTGGTCCGCGCCGACAAGTTTCGCCGTGTAGCGGGTGGTGTCGCCGTTCAATTGCACCTGAATTTTCGTCGCTTGTTCAACCACGTGATTGTTCGTCAGGATGTAACCGCGCTTGTCGACGATTACGCCGGAACCCAAGCTCCGCTCCGCCTGTGGCGGACCGTCCTGCCGACCATCAAAGAATCGATCGAAGAAATCCTGCATGGGATCGTCCTGCTGATCGTTCGGCTGCGTACGGCGCGTTTTCGGGCCCTTTTTGCGTTCCAACACTTGCGTCGTAGCGATGTTCACCACGGCGGGTTCCACGCGATTCACGATTGATGCAAACGAGTTTGATGCGGGTATTGGGTCCGGCACGGCCAAGGCCGTCGCTGAAGTGCCCGCGAATCCCAGGCTCTTCATCGCCGAGACGCGGCCGGAAACCACCGACCCGATCAGAATTCCTACTGCCAGAGTGAACGCGACAAACACCGCCGCGAGTATCTTGCGGCGACGCGCCCAATTGAAAAGCTCTCTCACTTGCTCGCCCATGTTTGTTACTCCTCTAGTTCAGGCTCCCACAGCCAAATTCGTCTAGGTTGATCGCCAAATGGCCGATCCCATTCCAGCCGGGCCACAACCTATAAAGTATAACACCGCTAACTTGGCGGGGTTGCTTGTAGAAAACGATTCGGCCAACCAATAACTGTCCCACTGGCCGGGGCCTTCCGATTTTTGTTCTCCCCACCATTGGACGCAGGAAACCCTGAATATGTTGTCAACGCTCTTAAATCTCCGGTCCCCGCGGGGGTAAGCGCTTGCGATTCAATGGCTAATCCGGGCCGGTGGTAGGGGCGCAGGATGCTACTCCCCTACTCGGTGAGAGCCAGAAGATAGAGCGCTTTCACTGCGTTAACACTTCCGTCCTCCCTGGCGTCTTTCTCTCGTAAGGACATTGCCGCTCGATGGCTTAACCGTGGGATACAGCGTTGACTTTCGGACCGCAAGCAGGGAACGTCAGGTTGTGACTGTCTGGCCTGTCACCGAAACGCGCGAGGAGGACACCCTCGTCAGCGCCGCTCGCGGCGGTGACCGCGCCGCGTTCGGGCGCCTCTACGACCGCTACGCGCGCATGGTACACGGCATTCTTCTCGCTCGCGTCCCCCCGCGAGAGGTGGATGACCTTGTTCAGGAAGTGTTCCTACTGGCGCTGCGGCAGCTCCATTCCCTGCGGGATATTTCGCGATTTGGAGCATGGCTGGGAACCATCACTCGGAATCGGGCCAACGATTATTTCAGGAAATCGATTCCTACTGAAAAAGTCACCGAGCCGGTATCAGAAGATCAAGCCGTGACTCGCACCGCCAATGATCCCTCCGAGCAACAGGCTGCCGTGATTCTGGCGGTGGTCCGCGGGCTTCCGGAGTCGTACCGCGAGCCGCTCATCCTTCGCTTGGTAGAGGGCATGACCGGACCGGAAATTGCGGCTCGCACGGGGCTAACGCACGGTTCGGTTCGAGTAAACCTTTGCCGCGGCATGCAATTGCTGCGCGAAAAGCTAGGCGAAACGGCGCGAGGCGCATCATGAGCCCAAGGAAAACTTTATGAAAGACGATTACTTGTGGGGCGGCTCAGGGGAGCCTGACCCGGAAGTCCAAAAACTCGAGAAGACTTTGGGGCGCTATCGCCACAATCAACCCGCGCCCAAGTTCGATGAGCTGGCGGAGATTCAACCGGCAAAACCGCGCACACGCTTTTTCAATTTCCGGTTTTCTTTCCAATTGGCCGCCGTGGCGGCAACACTTCTAGTTGCCTTGACACTTTTTTATTTCTTGCGTGGTCCGAATTCCGGCGTCGACTCTGGGCCGTCGTGGGACGTGGCCCGTCTGGAAGGCACGCCGCGGGTCGGATGGCATTCCCTTGGTGAAAAGTCGGGAGCGGGAAAACTGGGAATTGGCCAGACTCTTGTCACTGACAGCTCTTCGCGCGCAAGTATTAAGCTGGATGAAACGGGCCGCGTGGAAGTGGACGCCAGCTCCCGCCTGCGCTTGGTCGCCAATGGCCCAGGGCACAAGCGTCTTTCGCTCGAGCGCGGCACGATTCACGCCGTGATCTGGGCGCCTCCCGGCGAATTTGTCGTCGACACACCCTCCGCAGTCGCTGTGGACCTCGGCTGTGTCTACACCTTGCACGTGGACGATTCCGGCGCGGGACTCCTGCGCACCACCATGGGCTGGGTCGGCTTCAAGTTGAACGGCCACGAATCCTTCATTCCCGCGGGAGCCGTCTGCAAGACGCGGCCGAAGATTGGCCCGGGCACTCCATATATGCAAGACGCTTCCACCTCGTTCCAAGACGCCCTGTCTCGCTTCGATTTTGAATCCATCTCGCCGGACGAGCGCAATGCCCTGCTCGGAATCCTCCTCACCGACGCGCGCAAGAGTGACGCTCTCACTCTGTGGCACTTGCTCACGCGTGTCAGCGATGCCGATCGCCCGAGAGTTTATGACCACCTCGCCGCGCTCTCTCCGCCGCCGGGCGGCGTAAGTCGCGAAGGCATCCTCCGCCTCGATCGCACCATGCTAGACAACTGGTGGTCATCTTTCGGCTTCGGCGACATCCACCTGTGGCGCACCTACGAGCGCGACTGGCCCCAGTCGCAACCCAACACCAAGTGATTCTCCGCCATCACGAATCGTTGTCTTCGCCCGTCCATAGACCGCGAAGGCACATGTGTGGAGTCGAGGTGTGGCGCGGTGGTTTAGGTGGAGCCTATCGGTTGCCGACTCTTTCGTCTGTCGGTGCCTCACTAGCTCCGCCATGCTTCCGTTTCCACACCCCGCTCATCGAACCGGACGTGCAGATTTACCGCATCCGGCTCTCGGAGAAGACTCACGCAATCGCCGTAGCCATTGCCTGTGACGCCGTCTGCAACTTCTGAAAACAACGTGGGAGTTGTCAGGCTCATCGCCAATCTCCCTTTCTCTCGTCGCTTCTTGCGTCCGCCTTCAACTGAGGCCCCTTCCCTCTGCCGGAGTTACCCAGAAGCTGTGAAGAAACCCTCGTAAGTATCTTCTTGCAATAAAAACAGGGAGAAGTAAGCTCGCGGCATGAGCCACGAAAGTGTGAGTAACAAGCCTGAACTGAAGCAACAGAGAGCGTTCTCGGGGAAAATTATAGTGAAGATCCTTGCCCTATGCGAGCACAGGAAACCGAGATTGGACGCGCTCAGGGTTGTGCTTGGTAAACGCGCTATCAACCGGAGAAGTGAATTCTCCACGGCTGCTCGGAATTCCGCTTCATTTGCCGGTCCTCAACGGTCGGGTTTTATTTCAAGGTTTCGCCGTTAACAGACACCCCCGCTTTAGCGTCTTGGCTCCTGAAAGTCAAAGTGATTCGAAAGGAGACTCGAAAATTCATGAGACGCCAACGGATTCGTTCAACCCGGTTCACAGTAGCCCTCGTCGTTGTATTGCTGTCAATCGCAAGTCTCGCCCAGGCGGGCCCGCCTCTCATTTGTCACACCATTGATATTGGGCAGGCAAGATCTCTACCCTGGATCAGCCACAACTGGAACCTGAGTGGCGGCGAAAATTATGACACGAAAAATCTAGTTCGGGACACGCTTGAGATCCTCGCGCCAGACACGCCCGTCCTCGTTCGCATGGAAACGCTTCGCCGCGCCACTCTTTACTCGCGCAAAGACCCTATCGCCGCGAAAGAACTCTTCACTGGGCTCCAAGCTCGCGCGACTGCCGCGGAATCTTCCGGCCACCCCGACGCGTTGGCCTGGTTCGACGTGGGCTACCTCGCGGAAACTTACAAGCAGTGGATTGGAAAGAATATGCCGCACATGACGGACGGCATGCGCATGGATCCCAATCCAGCCGCAGGTGTTGAGGGCTACGCTTTAGTGAAAAGGGCGCTCGCCCTGCGCAGCGCCACTCTTCATGGCGACGACCCCCAGATGGAATTTGCCGCTGCCCTCATCACCCTTTCCGGTCCACAAGCCGAACACCGTGAGCACGCCCAGAAAGCCTCCGTCGGCGCCCATGGAGATCCACTCCTTGCGCGAAACCTCGCCACCCGTTTTACCGGGCCCACAACTGAGAAAATGTCGGAAATGCTCGCGAAGAACACTTCTTTAAATTAGAGCAATCGCCACACTTCCCTTGTAGGGGCGCCCGCCGCGGCGGGCGCTCCTACTGGCTTATTCCAATACCATGCTCCCAGTTTCGGCCTCAAACGGCACTCTTGACATCTGCGGCCGGCTCAGGCATAAATAATGAAGCTGCGGTTGCGGCGACACGTGGCGATTTAGGGCAACTTGCTCCACGTAAAAAACTGCTAAAGAGCTTTTCGAGTTTCTTAGAAGATTTTCTGAGACCCTCCGAGCACTTTGGCACGGAGGGTTTTTCGTTTTCCCCTCCCTGCTGCCCTAATCGAATTCCACGTACTCGTGCCTCGGCTGGTCCCTGCGTGCCGCCCTTTGTGGCCCGCACTGATCTCGAATCGCTTGCAAAAGGAATTTGCTCAATGTCCACGAACACTCTTTATGAACTCCGATGTCGCGAATGCGGCAAATCCTGGGGCAACATTCCCCGCTCGTTCTGCGAAGACTGTTTCTCGCCGCTTGAAGTCGTCTACGATTACGATTCCCTCAAAAAAACCGTTCGCCGCGAAAATCTTGCCGGCCGCGACTTCAACATGTGGCGCTACGCCGAACTTCTTCCTCTTCCCGAGGGCTTCACCGGTCCGAATGCCGTAGGCGGCACGCCGCTGGTCGCTTCGCGCAAGCTCGCCGCCAAATGGGGACTGAAGAATCTCTATTTCAAAAACGATGCCGTCTGCTTCCCGTCTCTGTCCTTCAAGGATCGCGTCGTCGCCACCGCGCTTTCGGCAGCGCGTCGATTTAATTTCACGACCGTGGGCTGCTCTTCGACCGGCAATCTCGCCAACGCCGTCGCCGCCCAAGCCGCGCAACAAGGGTTCGACGCTTGCGTCTTCATTCCCGCCGACCTCGAGCCTGCCAAAGTGCTCAACACTGCGGTCTACGGCGCGCGCATCGTGCGCATCAATGGCAACTACGATCACGTCAATCGCCTTTGCGCGCAGATTGCCGACCGCTTCCAGTGGGGCCTCGTCAACGTAAACTTGCGCCCCTACTATTCCGAAGGCTCGAAAACGCACGGCTACGAAATCGCCGAACAGCTCGGCTGGACGCTCCCCGACAACGTGGTCGTTCCGATGGCCGGCGGCTCGCTCATCACGAAAATTGCGAAAGCTTTCCGCGAACTGGTCACCCTCGGCTGGGTGGAAGCAAAGCCAGTAAAATTCTTTGGCGCGCAAGCCACCGGCTGCTCGCCGATTTCCGACGGCGTGAAGCGCAATCTTGCGCGCTTTGAGCCCCAGAAGCCCAATACCATCGCGCGCTCACTCGCTATCGGCAATCCCGCCGACGGCCCCTTTGCCATCAAGCAAATTCGCGAGTCCGGCGGCTGGGCTGAAGATATCTCCGATCCAGAAATCGTCGATGCCATCAAACTGCTCGCCGAAACCGAAGGCATTTTCACCGAGACGGCGGGCGGCGTAACCGCCGGCGTCACGCAAAAACTCATTACTCAGGGCCGTATTCATCCGGATGAAACCACCGTCGTCTGCATCACCGGCAACGGCTTGAAAACCACCGACGCCATCGCCGCCGAATTCCCGGCCACCGAAGCCATCGCTCCGCGCCTCGAAGCCTTTGAGGCTTACCTCGATGCGCAACTCGGCACCACCGCGGCCAGCGCCAAGGCGTAACGGGCGCAAGAGACTTTGGAGCCTAATTCTCTTATTTTTTTCTTTACTGAAAACTGAGAACTGATTACTGAGAACAATTGCAAAACCAAGGAGAAAGAAAGATGTCAGTGACCATCGAAATCCCAACGGCCTTCCGCCGCTTCACCGACGGCGCGCCAAAAGTAGACTGTAGCGCGGCGACCATCGCCGACGCTCTCAACCAACTCACCGCGCGCTTCCCCGACCTCGGCCGCCACGTCCGCGACGATCAGGGCCAAATCCGCCAGTTCCTCAATGTCTATCTCAACGAAGAAGACATTCGCTTCCTCGGCGGCGAATCTTGCACTCTCAAAGAAGGCGATCGTGTTCTTCTGGTCCCCTCCATTGCCGGCGGCTCGGAACTCTAGCAGTCAGCTGCGTTGGCCAACCTCTGGTTCCGTCCGCAGGCATCCTCTACGTCGGGTGAATCCGCATTATTTCCCCAGAACCTGGAAACATTTCTCCCCGCATTTACGTTCCTAGTACAAAGCAGCATTAGGAGTGTGCCATGCATAGAGTCATCCGTTTACTCGCCGTCGCCGCTCTGTTCGCCCCTTTCGCCTCGGGCCAATCTAAAAAGATGGAAGTCAGCGACCTCCCCAATCACCCCTTTAGTGTGGATTTCCCTTCGGGCAGCCAACTGAATATCCATGTTCGCTCGGGCGATGTCCGTGTGGTCGGTCGCGACGACAACAAGGTCTCCGTCAAAGTGGATGCCAAGGACCCCGAAAAGGCCAAGGAAGTCAAAGTTCGCTTCGAACGCTTTGACAACTCCGCCGAACTGGACGTTTCAGGCGGTCCTAAAAACGACCTGCGCATCACCATCGAAATCCCTAAATCCACCGGCCTCTTTGTTCGCATGCCTGCGGGACAACTCGAGGTTAGCGACATCCGTGGGGACAAGGACGTGCAACTTCACGCCGGCGAATTAATCGTTGGCATCGGCAACCCCAGCGACTATTCCCATGTGGAGGCATCCGTGAGTACCGGAGGTCTCGAAGCTGCGCCGTTTGGCGAATCACACGGCGGGCTTTTCCGCTCCTTCCACAAAGAGGGCAATGGCAAGTACAAACTCCACGCTCACGTAGGGGCCGGCGATCTTACCCTGAGGTAGTCGGAGTCCACTTCGCCATTTCAAAGAGAACGCCGCAACATTTTCTCCTCACCGGGGTTTCTACCTGTATGAGACTTCGGCTTCTCATTTACGCCCTCGCTTCCCTGGCTCTGCTAGCCTTTCATGCGCCCGTGCGAGCGGTGACTTCTCTCTTCTCTGACTGCCGCGACATCTAACACCCTCCGCTTTCTTGCAATTGCGATTGCAACTCTCAGCTACCCAAGGCAGACTATCGCCTGCGAAACCGGCCAGTTGTACCGACCACCAGGACGAGGTACCACCAGACTTTGGCAACCACCGCCAGCGGTCAACTTGCAGACGCCGAAGCCCCTCTCCAGCAGCAAAGTGCGGCGCTCCGCAAGGAGCTGGGATTTCTGGATCTTGTCCTTGCTTCCATCCTCCTCGTGGTCGTTCCAGATTTTTTCGGCACGGCCGTGAAAGCCGGCCCGGCTCACGTCGTTCTCTGGCTGCTGGCCATTCTTCTGTTTTTCATTCCGCAAGCATTTGTGGTCGCGCATCTGAATCGCTTGATGCCGCTCGAAGGCGGCCTCTATGAATGGACCCGCCTGGCCTTCAACGACAGGATGGGTTTCCTGGTGGCGTGGAATCTCTGGCTCTATGTGGTTTTGTACGCCGCATCGGCGGGACTCATCACCGTCAACTACGTGGCCTATGCCATCGGTCCCTCGGCCGCGAACATGGCGGCAAATCGTTGGATCGTCTTGGCGGCCTCGGTCGGCACGGTGGCTCTCATGATGTTCATTGCGTTGCTGGGCATGCGCGTCGGAAAATGGGTCACCAATGCGGGCAGTTTCCTCACCGTTGTGGTCATCGCTCTCCTCGCCATAATGCCCTTCCTGCAAAGGGCGCGCGGCTCCCTGCCTGCTTATCATCCGCTGCGCTTCGTTGCCCCGTTGCCCACCCTCTTCAGCCTCAGCGTTTTCATCAAAATGACGTTCGGTGCACTCTGCGGATTCGAGTACGCCGCCATTTTTGCCGGTGAATCGCGCAATCCCGCGCGGGATCTCAAACGCGCCATCCTCATCACCGCTCCGCTCATCGCGCTTCTCTATATCTTCGGCACCGGCGCTATCCTCGCCTACGTTTCTCCCGACTCCGTCGATGTCATCGGCCCGATTCCTCAGGCGCTCAGCGCCGGATTCGCCGACCTCGGTTTTGCCAGGATCATCGTGCCGTTGGCAATTTTGCTGCTCTTCACCAACTACCTCTCTACCTACGCCATCAGCTTCACCGCCAATACCCGCCTTCCTATGGTTGCTGGATGGGACCACCTCTTGCCGGAGTGGTTCACGCGCCTGCACGCCAAATACAAGACGCCCGTCAACTCCATTCTTTTTCTCGGGGGGATTACTTTGGCGATCGGCGGCGTCGTTCTCGTCGGAGTCGGTGATCAGGAAGCTTTCGCACTTCTTCAAACCTGGAGCTTCACATTTTATGCCCTGGCCTACTTGGCACTCTTCGCCATCCCCCTGCTCGCCCGTAAGAAACTGGGAATCCGTCCAGCAATGTGGCTGCGCATCGCCGCGGTTTCCGGCTTCGTCGTCACCCTTCTTTTTGTGTTGTTTTCTGTGTTACCCGTCATTTCCGTGAAGAGCGAATCCGCGTACGCCGTAAAAATCACCGCCGTTCTGCTCGGTGCGAACGCCGTCGGCCTGCTGCTCTATCGAATGGGAGCACGCAGCCGCTCTCCGTCGACCGCTGCCTGACTCTTCCCACTGTTTTTAACATTGTCTCGCGCAGGTTCGAGTACACTAACTTCCTCATTTTTATTTATTGAAACCAAGGAGACTCTTATGTCCGAAGCCACACAAAGTGGCGCCGAATTCAAGAAGCAGTTGCGCGCAGGCCAGCCCAAGCTGGGGCTCTTTCTGAATGCGCATAGCCCCACCGTGGCCGAGCAGCTTGCTTTTAGCGGCTACGACTGGCTGCTCGTGGATACGCAACACGGCCCCATGGGTTACGAGAAGCTTTCCGCCATGCTCTCGGGCATTTCAAACGGTGGCGCCAAATCCATGGTCCGCGTCGGCGGCTACAGCGACCGCCCGGGAATTCAACAAGCCCTCGACCTCGGCGCCGGCGGCGTCCTTATTCCCTATATCAATTCTGCCGAAGAGGCTCGTCAGGCCGTCAGTTGCACGAAGTATCCGACCGCCGGCACTCGATCCGTCTACTTCCCCCAGCGCAGCATGAATCGAGCCGGCCTCCTCGGCTACGCCGGAAACGCCAACAACAATCTCATCGTCGCGTTGCAAGTCGAAACCGCCGACTGCATCAAAAACATGGCGGAAATCGCCGCGGTTCCCGGCGTCGATATTCTTTTCCTCGGCCAGAACGACCTTTGCATGTCCATGGGCCTCTACGAAAAATATGAGTTCCCGCACATGTACACTTCGCCGGAGCTCGGAGCCGCCACCGAAAAGCTTGTCGCCGAAGCGCGCAAGAACAACGTCATCCTGGGCCTATTTCTTTTCGGTACGGCACGCGTCGGTGAATTCATGGACAAAGGATTCACCTTCATCAGCATCGGCAACGACCTGCACCATGTCTTGACCCAAGCCGGCGCCTATGTGAACGACGTCGAGTCCATTGCCAAAGCAAAAGGCAAATCCTGGACGCGGCGCCCCACGGCTTTGTTCTAGGGCAAAATTCACCAGCACAAAAAACTCACGGCGGCCTGCTGATTGCAAGCCGCCGTTTTTTGTCCGCAAACAATGCCTACAGCAAACTCAGTTGCTTGCTTTCCAGTTCGAGGAGCATCTTCTTGGTAGGAAGCCCGCCGCCAAATCCCGTTAAGCTGCCGTCGCTGCCGATCACGCGATGGCACGGCACGATGATGGGAATGGGATTGCTGCCGTTCGCCAATCCTACGGCGCGCACGGCTTTGGGGTTCCCGATGCGCTCCGCGAGTTGCGCATAAGAAATCGTTTCACCGTAAGGAATCGCGCGAAGTTCATTCCACACGCAAAGCTGGAATTCCGTTCCTTCCATCGCCAGCGGCAGATCGAATTCTTTCAGCTCCCCGCGGAAGTAAGCCTGCAACTGGCGGATGACTTCTGCAAATGCGGCCCGATTCTGCTTCCAGTCCGCTTGCGGTGGCCCTGAACGCTTGCTACTTTCGAAACTCACCTGCCGCAACGCCTTCGCATCGCCCGCCAGCAGCAGCGACCCAACAGGACTTTCAAATCTGGTGTAGTAGACTACGCTCATCTTTTCCGCCCCTGCCAAACTAAGACCTACGCATCTCCCCCAATCCTTACTTCCCTACATCATTACTTCGCCGCTTCTCTTCCAATTTCGCTCACCGCATACGGACTCCCCGCCCGGTATCTCTTCTCGAACTCTTCGCGCGTGCAAAGCGTTTTCATATCCGTGATGCGATCGACCGCCAGAATCCCATCCAGGTGATCGATCTCATGCTGCAGCAGCTCCGATAAATCTCGCTCCTCGCCCGCGCGAACTTCGCACCGCTGCCCGCTCAAATCCTGATAGCGCACCACAATCTCCCGGTGCCGCTCCACCTGCATGAAGATCGACAAGAAGCTCAAGCACGCATCCCACACGACAATCTTTTCCGTACTGCGCCACGTAATTTCCGGATTTACAATCGGCCAAGCCGCCTCTCCCGGCAATCGAAGAAATATCACCCGCACATTCGCGCCGATCTGCGGCGACGCAATTCCCCGCCCGTATCCCGTGGTCGCGCGCCAATAAGCCAGCGTGTCCGACAAATCCTCGACCAGCCCGCGAATCTCCGGCGCCCCCGGATCGTCCACTCTCCTCGCGACCTCCCGCAATCCTGGATCCCCAAGTTGCAATACCGTTCGAATCGCCATCTTAGTTTTTCTCTCTGCGTCCTCTGTGTCTCTGCGTTAAACTCTCCTACGGTTTCTCCCACCGCCCCGACTCTCCCGCCCGAAACACCGCCTCAATCACCGCCATATTCCCAATCGCATCCTCCAACGGCACCGGCACCTCGCTTCCCTCCCGAATCGCCCTCGAAAACGCGTCCCCCTGCACAGTATATTGATCGCAAACCGGAATCGTTTCTATCCGAATCCCCCCGCCAAACACATCTCGCCCATCATCAATAAATATTCTACATCCCCGGTCCGGCGGCGCATTAAACGGTATCTCCATCTCGATCCGCCCCTTCGTTCCCAAAAACTGCATCCGCTGGTAAGCCACCAGCTGCGTGCTGCAGGTGAACACCGCCTGCCCTGATGGGAACTCGAGCATCGCCGAAGCCAGCCGGTCCGTCTTGAAGTCCGGATCCCTCTCAATCAAACCCGCCACGCGTACCGGCTCCTCCCCAAAAATAAACCGCGAAGTCGTAATCGGGTAGCACCCGATATCCATCATCGCGCCTCCGCCCCATTCCGGGTTGTTCCTTACATTCTGCGGATCACGGTTGAAGTAACTGAACGCCCCGACAATCGCTCGCAGCTCCCCAATCACGCCCTTGCGAATCAACTCCCGCGTCCTCAGCCATTGCGGGTGCGTCTTTACCATGAATGCTTCGCCGATCTTCACGCCGCACCGCTCGCGCGCCGCCAGCAACGTCTTCGCCTCTGCTGCCGACAGGCTCACCGGCTTCTCGCACAACACGTGCTTCCCCGCCTCCGCCGCTTTGATCGACCATGGCACATGCAAGTGGTTCGGCAACGGGTTGTAAATCGCCTCAATCTCGCCATCCGCCAAAAGCTCTTCATACGACCCATACGCCTTCGCGATCCCCAGCGTCCCCGCGGCCTCTTCCGCTTTCCTCAAATCCCTCGATGCAATTGCCGCAATCTCGCTCCACTCCCCCTTCTGCATCCCCGGAATCACTTTCCTCGTCGCAATCGACGCGGCACCCAGCACTCCCCACTTCACCTTGTCCTGTTTCACAGCTCGCCCCCCATTCACAGCCTACTTCTATCACGCCTCTCGACTCCCTCCAACAGTGCGTCCCGCATCAGAACTTCGCTTCCTTGACATTCACTCGAAACGGTCCGGAGCAGATCATGATCACTGCTTTAGGAAAGTTCTAGTACTCTTCCGCGCAAACGACCTGCAACCATTACTTTTCTTGCATTCTTGCTCTGAAATTGGCATAGAATAAGGCCGCTATACTTGCCCGCCCTTCCAGGATTTTGGCGGCATTGCGTGTCCGCAGGACGCGCTCGGGTTAAGTGCACGCCTCAGGGGAATTTATGCGCACACAGAAGGGCTTTTCTCTCATCGAACTGCTTCTCGTCGTGGCGGTCATTCTGATCATCTCCGCGATTGCCGTGCCCAATTTTCTCAAGTCCCGCCTCCACGCCAATGAGACCTCCGCAGTGGCCTCGCTTCGCGTGATCAACACTGCCGCGGTCACCTACTCCATCACCTATCCCGACTTGGGTTTCCCGGTACAGCTGACCGCTCTTGGTGGCGTGAACCCCTGCTCCGCTTCTTCCACGCAATCCTGCTTGATCGATGACAACCTGGCTCAGGGCACCAAGGCCGGGTACTCGTTCGTCTGGACCGGTGACGGTGCCCTTCCCTCGGTCACTTTCCTCGTAACGGGCACACCCCAAACTATCGGTGCCTCTGGTCAGACCATGTACTGTACCGATCAGACCGGCGTGATCCACTACGACTCCAGCGGCGCCGGCTGCACCACCGCCAGCCTCGTCCTCCAGTAATTCCAAGCTCTCTCCCATCGCCGGTTGTTTTTCAGAGACATTGAATTGCCCATGGGCAGAGCGTAGGATTTCACCATCCGCTCAAGGAGCGTCCATGAGAGCAAAGCCATTTTTCACGTGTACTCTTGCCTGCGTTGTTGCGCTCTTCGCCGCCCTTACTACGCATCTCCGGTCTCAGTCTTCTCCAGCTCCCGCATCGTGGCCCCCGGTTTCACCGCTCGGCGCTCCCAACGATCTCCCCAACCCCTATCGCGACGGCGTGAGCTGGGGCCAGCTGCCCGACGGAAGGAAGTGGGGATCCACGGCTGGAATCGCCACTGGCCTGGATGGCAACATCTGGGCTCTTGATCGCTGTGGCGTCTCCGGATCGCAAGGCACCAACTGCGCCGGCTCCCCGCTCGACCCCATCCTCGAATTCGATCCCTCTGGCAAGTTCGTCAAGGAATTTGGTCACGGGCTGTTTGTCAGCCCCCACAAAATCACTGTTGATCGCGACGGCAATCTCTGGGTGGCCGATAACGGCATGAAAGACGGCAGGGGCCAGCAGGTTTTCAAATTCAACCAGGATGGAAAAATGCTGCTCACGCTTGGGAAAGCCGGCGTGGCTGGCCCCGGTACGGACACCTTTGATCAGCCAACCGAAGTCGCCATCGCTCCCAACGGCGACATCTTTGTAGCCGACGGCCACGGCACTGCCCCGACCGCCAATGCTCGCATCATGAAATTCGATAAGAACGGGAAGTTCATTAAGACCTGGGGAAAGAAAGGCAAGGGCGTCGGCGAATTCGACGTCCCTCACACGCTCGCCTTGGACTCCAAGGGTCGCCTTTTCGTCGGCGACCGCCAGAACAACCGCATCCAGATCTTCGACCAGGACGGCCGTTTCATCGCTGAGTGGAAGCAGTTCGGCCGCCCGAGCGGAATCTTCATCGATAAAAATGATGTGCTGTACGTCGGCGATTCCGAATCCCGCGAAGGCGAGCCAGGCTATGGTTACAACCCCGGCTGCCGCCGCGGCATTCGCATTGGCAGCGCCAAAGACGGCTCGGTGAAGTACTTCGTCCCCGATCCCGGCCCCTATCCGCCCACCGAAGGTTCCACCTCAGCGGAAGGGGTCACGGCCGATGCCCGCGGAAATATCTACGGCGCCGAATTCACGATGGACGTAAAAAAGTACGTGCTGAAGTAACCGAAACAGCCAGCAGATGCCGGCCCCCGATCCTCGCGTGTAACCTTCCTGTTGTTTTCCCAGAGGAAGTGTGCCATCCTCCCTGTTGGAAACCAAAATGGCGGTGCTATGAGACAAAAAACGGACGTTCTGCAGGGCACGTTGGCGCTGATGGTCCTCAAAACTCTCGATGTCCTAGGGCCGCTTCACGGCTATGGAATCGCGCGGCGCATCGAGCAAATCAGCGGAGATCTGCTGGCCGTGAATCAAGGGACGCTGTATCCCGTGCTGCTAAAGCTGGAGCAAGAAGGTGCGATCGCATCCGAGTGGGGCACCTCCGAAAATAATCGCCGGGCGCGCTTCTATCGACTGACACGTGCTGGAAGTAGGCAGTTGCAGGCCGAGACGAAAGATTGGGAACAAACAGCGGCGATCATCGGCCGGTTCTTCGAGGCCAAAGCGAAGGATTTGTCATGAAATCTCTGAAGCGGTTTCTCTCGCGTCTGGGCCACTTTGTGACCAGGCGGCGAGACGACGAACGATTGAGGGAAGAGATTGAGGAACACATCGCGCTGCAAACCGCCGAGAATCTTCGTGCCGGCTTGTCACCCGTCGAGGCTCGCCGCCAAGCCATGCTCAAGTTTGGCGGCGTGGAAACCATGAAACAAGACTATCGGGCCCAGCGCGGTCTGCCATTGATCGAGAATCCCCTGGGGGATTTCCGAAACGCGGCGCGGACCATTTCCCGCATGCCCGCGCTCGCGGCCGTGATCATCGTTTCCCTGGCCATCGGCATTGGCGTGAATACCACCATCTTTTCCTGGATTCAGATGATCCTGTTCCAACCGATGCCCGCCGTGAACAGCGCAGCAAACTTTCTGCTGGTCGAGCCTCGCTCGGAGACGAGTGGTTATCCGGGCGCTTCCTGGCTGGAATACCGCGACTTGCAGGCGCAAATCCCTTCCCTGCGCGACCTCGTCGCATCACAAATGGTGCCCTTCAACGTCGGCGCCCCCGGCCAGACTGAGCGCACCCACGGCCAACTCGTCTCCGGCAATTATTTTTCCGCGCTGGGACTGAAGCCTGCGCTCGGTCGATTTATTCGGCCGGAGGAAGCGGAGCGTCCCGGCACTGAACCCGTCATTGTGATTTCCTACGATTACTGGCAAACCCGCTTTCGCGGCGCACCAGATGCCGTAGGGCAAAAACTTCGCGTTAACGATCGCGACCTGATCGTCATCGGCGTGGCGCCCAGGGAATTCCAGGGAACGCTGGTCCCCTTAAAGTTCGAACTCTGGGTTCCGGCCACCATGACGCCTGCGTTGCTCGGTGGTGCACGCGACCTCGAAGATCGCAGCAGCCGCGGATTTTCGTTGATCGGAATGTTAGGACCTTCGGCCACGCGCCAGGAAGCACAGGCCGAGCTCACCATCGCAATGGCTCAGCTTGCCCGCGACTATCCTGACGCCAGCGCCGGAATCGGCGGCGAGATTCTCTCCTTCTGGGAGGCGCCGCGCGGTCCGCAGCGCTCGCTCATCAGCGGCCTGGCCATCCTGCAAGGCGTTATGCTGCTCCTGCTGTTGGCGGTCTGCGGCAACACCGCAAACCTAATGCTCGCCCGTGGAAGCACCCGCCAGCGCGAGATGGCCGTGCGCGTGGCACTCGGCGCAGGACGCTGGCGCATCGTCAGCTTGGTCCTCTCGGAAAATATGCTCCTCGCTCTTCTGGGAGCAGGCCTCGGAGCAGCCTTCGCCGTTTGGGGCACCACGGCCCTGCGCATTGCGCCAATGATTGGCGCATTTCCCATCCTGTTTCCCACAAAAGTGGATGCCTTCACCCTCGCCTTCGCGATGTTGCTCGGCGCTGCCTGCGGCCTGATTTTCAGCACGCCACCGGCCCTCCATCTCGTACGGCTGGATCCCCAGGACGCGCTTCGCTCCGGCCCCAACACCCCGCCCCGCAGTCGCGCCCGCAAAGTTTTAATGGGCATAGAAGTCGGACTTGCCTCGGTCGTCTTGATCGCCGCCGCGCTCTTCTTGCAAAGTTTTCGCTCGGCAAGCCAAGCCGACCCGCGATTCCGCCCCGAAGGCGTTTTGCTGGCCGCCTACGACTTAAGCGGACGCAATCCCACCGAAGGCTCCGACCGAGAATTTGCCGCCCGCCTGCTGGAACGCCTGCGCTCCTTGCCGGACGTCGAGGCCGCCGCCATTGCCACAAATGTTCCGGTGGATCTGCACGGAATTCCGCGGCGGCCTTTCACGGTGCAAGGCCACGTGCGCACGGAACCCGGCCAGGATCGAGCCATTTCCAATACGGTCACGCCCGGATACTTCAAGGTCATGGCCATCCCGCTCCTCGAAGGAAACGACTTCGCCGAAATGAGAGATAAAGCCGCGCCCCCACAGGCTATCGTCAATGAGGAATTTGTCCGCCGTTACCTGAACGGCGCAGATCCCATCGGCCGCCGCCTCCAGACGCGTACGCAAAGCTTCGCCATCATTGGAGTGGCCCGCAATTCCGCCTACGACGCACTCGGCGAGCCCGCGCAGCCCGCCATCTATTTCTCCTATCGTGATCGTCCCCAGGACCAAGGCGAAATTCACCTGCGGACGCGCACCGGCAATGAGGCCGCACTCACTTCGGAAGCGCGTGCCGTCCTGCGCGATCTCGATCCCATGCTCCCTCTCTATGACGTGCGCACCTTCTCCCAGCACATCGAACGAAACCTCTATCTTCGCCGCATCCCCGCTCGCATGTTCGCCGTGCTCGGCCCGCTCCTGCTCGGACTCGCTGCCGTCGGCATCTACGCCGTGGTCTCCTACGCCGTGGCCAGGCGAACGAGAGAAATTGGCGTGCGCCTAGCGTTCGGCGCCACCAGCAGCCGCGTCGTCCTCCAAATTATTCGCGAGAACTTGGGAGCCATCACCTGGGGCACCGCGATTGGATGGCTCCTCGCCCTCGTCATTTCCCTTCACGCTTTTCCGAACGGCCCGCTCAGCCTCTCCGTTTTCCTCGGCGTACCCGCTATTCTGTTGGCAGTCGCCACACTAGCCTGCTGGCTCCCGGCCCGCCGCGCCAGCCGAATCGATCCCATGGCCGCCCTCCGCCACGAGTAATAGCCGTCTTTTGCTCGTGGGCCGAAACACTTTGCCAGCCCTCGCCGTTATCTCTGATGGACCCTTCACTAGGCCCCTTACAAAAAGGGAGGCAACATGAGCTCGAACGAAAAGCAACCGCGACTTGGCCGGGATACGACGCTGGCTGAATGGATATGCGTCGAGAGATTGGTTGCAATCCTCTTTGTCGCGATTTTGCTTGCCGCTTCTGCGGGAGTGGCGTCTACTCCAAAATTCAGGCTTGAGGTTCAATTCCCAAATAGCGGCACAGAAATGCATCTGTTGGGCATCGGCCAGCCAGACACGTCGGGCCACCCCGAAGTTCGAGTTGGTACGGGGCCTCAGGGGCCGTGGTCGGACGAGCATTATGTTGTCACCGAGTTTGAGGTCCTAAGCATCCGCCAGCACACGGTCGGCCTTCGATTCAGATTGAAACGCTTCGATCGACTGCTTACTGCGGACCAAGTAATGCACATTCTAGAGACAGATAAGGTGTCTTGGCATACGATCAACTATGTTCCGGGTACGAGAGCCAGCATTCCGATGGAGAATGGTCAGCCGGTGGTGCTGAGTGGCTCAATCGTTGATTGATAGCTCCGGCGGGTGGCCCGAATGGATTTATCCAATCAACCTTCCTTCCATCGAACGAGTAAGCTTTCGCGCACTCACGACTCAAAACGGCGCGGAGGGTGCCCCGGGTTCGCCGTTTGAACCCGGGTTTTCGTTGTCCTCCTTATTCCAAGGCCCCCTGCACCACTGCACGGACACACAGTGAGCTCTACTCCTTTGTTTTCTTCTCCTTGCAAAATCTTTCGAACAAATGATGGCAATTCGCTAAATACTGGTACTATAACAGCACTTGACAACATAACTATTTCGTGATACTATTCTGTGTGATCCTCAGCCGTACATCTCGCCGATTTCCGCATTCCCTTCTTGCCCTAAACCACTCTTCCTATCCCCATGCCCCTAAACCCTTTCCTCTCATATCGTTTGCCGACCCCCACCCCCTAACCCCTTTGCATTTATATCGTTTCAAGAATAGGGGGAGGGGGGGCCTCCTCTTCTCGTCATCCCTTCTTCTGTCATCCCGAACCGCCGCGGGAGGGATCTGCTTTCTCCTTATCTCGTTGCATGATCGCGTCATTACTTCAATTCCGAAAGGCTAATCCATGTCCACAAAACAACTTACCGTGAATCAATGCCAATTCCAGAACGCTCGCGGCCAACGCTGCAACATGCTGATTGATGCCAAGCATCGCCACGGAACCGGACAGGCGACACTCTGCGCCTTCCACGCCGAGCGTCTCCGGGCCAGAGTTCCCCTTGTCGACCCGGAAGTCCTCGCCGCCGAGCTTCTCGGCGACATCAATAGCTTCGCCACCGCCGATGAGGTCAATCTCTTCCTCGGCAATCTCGTCAAACAGCTCGCTCGCAAGCGGATCGCCCGCCGTGACGCCATCGCTCTCGCTTACATCTCGCAACTCCTTCTCAACACGCAGACCGGCATGGCCAGAGAAGCCGCTGCCGCGGAAGAGGCCGAGAAACATGCGGCGCACGATCGCATGATCGCCAGCCTTTACACCAGGCGCCGCGACCCTTCATCATCCGGCAATCAGCAATCAACCGGCGCCGCCGCAGCAGCTCAGCCCGTCAACGATGACCCGCAGCGCGCCGCGTAGAACTGACCCGTCCATTTGCCTCTCACCGCAGGAGTGCTAGAATTTGATGGAACTTCCATGACGCCTAAAACGCTCTATCAGAAAATCTGGGACTCCCACGTGGTTCGCGAAGAGCCCGATCAGCCCTCCATCATCTATATTGACCGCCACCTCATCCACGAGGGCACCTCGCCCCAGGCTTTTGCCGGGCTCCGAGCCGAGGGCCGCAAAGTTCGCCGGCCCGACCTCACCTTCGCGGTGATGGACCATTCCGTCTCCACCACCGACCGCACCCTGCCCATCCTGGATAACGACGCCAAGCTCCAGTTTGATGCCCTTGAGAAAAACTGCCGCGAATCCGGCGTGCGCCTCTTCGACATGAACAGCAAGAATCAGGGCATCGTGCATATTATCGGCCCGGAACTCGGCATCACCCAGCCCGGCCAGACCATCGTCTGTGGCGACAGCCACACCTCCACGCACGGCGCGTTCGGCACTTTGGCGTTCGGCATTGGCACCAGCGAAGTCGAGCACGTCCTCGCCACGCAATGCCTCGTCCAGTCGCGCTCCAAGACGATGCACGTTCTCGTCCACGGCAAACGCCCCAAGGGCGTTACCGCAAAAGACCTCATTCTCGCCATTATTGGAAAGACCGGCATCGCCGGAGGAAACGGCCACGTCGCGGAATATGGTGGCGAAGCCATTCGTTCGCTTTCCATGGACGGGCGGATGACCGTCTGCAACATGACCATCGAAGGCGGCGCGCGCGCCGGAATGATCGCGCCGGACGAAACGACTTTCGCCTATCTCGAAGGCCGCCCGTTTGTTCCGCGCGGCAAAGCGTTTCAGGAAGCCGTCGAGCGCTGGAAGCTGCTCAAGAGCGATGGCAGCGCCCACTTTGACATGAAGGTTGAGCTGCAAGCCGAGCAGATCGCGCCGCAAGTCACCTGGGGCACCAATCCCGGCATGGTCACCAGCGTTACCTCCCGCGTCCCCGATCCGCACGACTTCAAGGATCTCAACGATCAGAAAGCCACCGAGAGCGCGCTGAAATATATGGGCCTCAAGGCCGGCACCCCCATCGTGGATATTCCCGTGGACCGCGTGTTCATCGGCTCGTGCACCAATTCGCGCCTCGACGATCTGCGCGCTGCCGCACATTTTGTCGAAGGCAAGCACATTGCGAAATCGATCAAGCAGGCGCTGATTGTTCCCGGTTCGCGCGGCATCAAGACGCAAGCCGAAAAAGAAGGTCTCGACAAAATTTTCACCGCCGCCGGGTTCGAGTGGCGCGACGCCGGCTGCAGCATGTGCATCGGCATGAACGCCGACGTCCTGCCGCCCCACGAACGCAGCGCCAGCACCAGCAATCGCAACTTCGAAGGCCGCCAGGGCAAAGACAGCCGCACGCACCTCGTCAGCCCGGTCATGGCCGCAGCCGCCGCCATCGCCGGCCACTTCGTAGACATCCGCGACCTCGATGTCGCCAGCGTGGAGTAAAGAATTTGTAGTGGCCGGTCTTTAGAACGGTGATTTTGACTTGTTCCCAATGTAGAGGCGCAGCGTGCTGCGCCCTGCTGAGGCTGGATTGCCAATGCCGGTGGACACGCGCGGTTTGAATGAGGCACACGTAGGCAAGCGAATGCGCGTCGAACTGGCAGACGGAGAATTGCTGGAGATTCGGCTTCATGAGTTGACCGTTTGCGCCAAGCTCGAGCCCTGCTGTGGTATTACTTACATCTTGATTTCCACCAATCGTCGCGATGGAAAGAGAGAAAACGGCGCAGCATACTGGACAGCGTTCGGCGAAATTGAGAAATATCAAGTTTTGGGAGACTGAACCACATGCAACCGTTCTCAACGCACACCGGCATGGTCATGCCGCTCGATAAAGTTAATGTGGACACCGACCAAATGGTGCCGAAACAATTTCTCAAGGCACTGACGCGTGAAGGATTTGGGCGAATCCTCTTTTACGATTGGCGGTATCTTCCCGGCGAAAAACCCAACCCGGAATTCGTGCTGAATTTTCCACGCTACAAAGGCGCTTCGGTTTTGCTGGCGCGCGCCAACTTCGGCTGCGGTTCCAGCCGCGAGCACGCGCCGTGGGGTGTGAAGGACTACGGTTTCCGCGTGGTCATCGCACCGAGCTACGCCGACATTTTCTATAACAATTGTTTCAAGAACGGCATCCTGCCCGCCACGCTCAGCGAAGCAGAAGTGGAGGAACTCTTCAAGCGCACCGAAAAAGAAGAAGGCTACTCGCTCACCGTGAACCTGCCGAACCAAACCATCGCCGACAAACACGGCCTGATGTTCAAATTTGAAATTGTCCCCTCGCGCAAAGAAGTCTTATTGCAGGGCCTCGACGATATTGGCACGACCCTTCAGCACGAACCCGACATCACCGCCTACGAAAAAACGCATGCCGCTACGGCCACCATGTTCGACGCCGTCGACGTCAAGTATTATTCCAACGGCCGGTGACTGGAGACACCGAAAATATGCACATGATTTTCCTGCTCCCCGCTTGGCTTACTTGGGAAAATACCTTAGGTGCACTTTTTCTGGCGTTCTCATTTTTTATGTTGACTGTAGTGAAAGCTAAAAACTTGAGAGATCGGCGTAAAAAGCTGGAGTGATTATAGCGTTCATGCAGGTTCGGCAGTCGGCTCCGGCGATTCCGGCGCTGCGGGCGGACCAAGAATCTCGGCAACAAAAATTCCAGCCAGCACAAACAGCGCGCCGAGCAGCGCGCGCTTGCCAAGCCGCTCTCGAATCAAAATATAGGAAGTAATCACCGCGAAAACCGGCTCGAGCGTAAACAGAATTGCGGCGTGTCCCGGAGTGGTGTACTTCTGCGCCCAAAGCTGAATCGAAAACGCCACCGCGGTAGCAAACACCGCGCAGATCAGGATTCCCAGAATCAATTCAGATCGCCACTCGAACCGTGCAGGCTGCCAGCGAATCGCGGCCGCCGCGCCCGCCGTCACCCAAGCCATCGCCGCGCACGCCGCCACCTGGATCAGGCTCAGGGCCTTTGCGGAATGCTGCCGCGTGTATTCTCCGACAAGAATGATGTGAACCGCGTACAGCCCCGCGGCCACAAACGTGAGCACGTCTCCGCGATTCAGATAGGCGATCCCCTCCGCAGGGATCGTCAAGAAGTACAAGCCCAGGACGGCGACGAATGCGCCGGCGTACGCGCCCCAAGTCAGCCGGCGCCCCCAGAACACCGCGAGCAGCAGCGGAACGAGCACCACGCTGGAACCAGTGACGAATCCGGACTTTGCGGGGGTGGTGTACTGCAGGCCGGCGGTTTGGAAGGCATAGCCGAGAAACATGAAGCAGCCGAGGCGGAGGCCCGCGAAGAGGTCCTCGAGTTCGAATCGCAGGAGAGCACGGTTGCTCCACGCTGCCATCAGCACGGCGGCTACGCTGAAACGCACGGCAAGAAAAATAAACACGGAAGCGTGATTGAGCGAATTCTTGACGACCACGAAGGTGGCGCCCCACAGGAGCGAGCAGAACGCCAGCGCCAGATCGGCTTTGGCGCGGCTGGGTTTTCCGGCTGAGGTCAATCGCGGCTCCGAGTTGGCTGCCAGCTTATCGATTGAAGGGATAGAGCACAACATCACAGACAGAAAAATGCCTTACACAGAGTGTGCGGAGAACGCAGAGAGCACAGAGCGAAAGAGAAAGCGGGGAGAGTCTCAGAGACTCTCCCCGCGGGTGCTACCCAAAATCAAAGCGCAGTTCTTTCGAACTGCGGAAAATGGTTAGAAGGAAAGTCGCGCGCTAAGCGACATCACGCGCGATTTCTGCGTGGGAAGGCCGGCGCCACCGAGCAAGAGCCTTGCTTGACCAAAGGTTCCGCTGTTCAGGTTACCATCGACGCCGTCGAAGTTCGGATGGTTAAAGATGTTTTGGGCCTCCACACTGATACGCAGGTTAGCGGCCTCTGTAAGTTTGAAGGTCTTGTGCAAGCCGAAGTCCATATCGACAAATTTCGGCCCGTGGAAAACGTTTCTCCCCAGAGTACCAAAGCGCTCGAACGGCGTGGCCCCAGTCGGATAGGCCGGATTGGAAAAGAGCTTGTTTGGCGTGCCGGGTGAGGGGGTGCATGGATTACCGTTAGCGTCGAGGCCGCTGTTTGGGCAGGAGCCGGCAACTCCGAATGAGAAGTTGCAGTCGTTGATATTGCCGACAGTGGCCGGCATGCCCGGAAAGCCACATCCGATCTTATTGTTATCTATAAAGATGCCATCGGCCGGGCTGCCATTGCTGTAGACAGCGTTCAGGTTTGAGCCAGCAAAATTTGGATGGTCGTTGCAAACCCCATCCAAGTTGTAATCGCCTGCAATGTTGAAGGGGATTCCGTTTTGGTCCTTGACGGTGACGCCGTTGACATCTCTTGCGCGGAACCGGCGGCAGGAGACACCGTTGAGGTCCAGCCTAATGTCTACCGGGTGGCCTGTATATAACTGGAAGAAGCTGCCAAGCGACCAGCCGCCCAAGGCATGCCCGATGAAACCCTTCTCACTCTTAAAGACGGGCAATTCGTAGGTCACATTGAACTTAAACGCATGGGTGTGATCCTCCGCACCCCGCGCATAATTGATTCTTGGGAATTGGTTAGAAATGTAGTAGTAAGGCGCAGTCTGGGCGCCGATGGTGGAGCATCCCGCAAAGAGTTCGGAGTTAACATCCAGCAGTTTCGAGAAAGTATAGCCAGTCTGAAACTGCAGGCCGTTGCTCATGCGTTTTTGCGCCTCAACGATCAGTGCATTGTAGTTGGAACTGACGCTGTTCGAGCGGTAGTTGAAACCAGTGTACACGGAGTTCGGCCGGACGTTCGCAAAAGTCGCATTATAGGCCTGGCCATCGGTGCGATTGTAATTCTCAAGCATGGGCAGATGCCGACCCATGGACCCCTGGTACTTGGCACTCAGCAGGAAGTTGCCAAAGAATTGCCGTTCCACACCTAAGTAGAAGTTCTGGCCGGAAGAATCATGCATGTTAACGTCCATGGTGCGGACGGAAACCCGCTTCCCCGGGGGTGGAACGCCGGGCGGCAGATTGGCAGGGTTGTACCCCGCGCCAATGGAGCCAGGATTCGAGTAGAAGATAGCATCTCCACATCCCGCCGCGTTGAAATCCAGCAAGGCGTAGAATGGCGGGTTCCAAGCGCCGTTTGACCAGATATTGTCGAAGATGCGGTCGTAGAAGATACCGAAACCGCCGCGCACCGCCATCTTCCCGTCGCCCTTCACGTCCCAGGCAAATCCGACGCGAGGACCGAAGTCTTTGTTGTACGTATTCCACATACGGCTTACAGGATTGACACGGGCTGCGCCGAGACAGGTCCTATCAGAGGCGATATTGCAGCCGGCCAAGTTGGTAAACTGCGCGATAATCCCGTGAACCTCGCTCGGAGCGCCGAAGCGTTCCCAGCGAAGTCCCAGATTGAGGGTCAGGTGGGCAGTGACCTTCCAATCATCTTGAGCGAATACGGAGTAATCGTGGGTCGTATAGTGACGATAGGCGTCCGCCTTGTTAGGGGCGGCCTTGCGCGGGTCAACGGAGGTTTCCTCGAAGTAGGGGTAATCGCCCGCGAAATTCGAGTTAAAAGCGTTAACGATCGTGCCGTCTGGTTGCAAAGTGCCATCACAAGCGGGCCTGATCACTGAATTCACGGGGCAGGCTGAGTTCTTGCCATCGCTGAGGAGGCTAACCTCCGCAAATTCGTACTGGCTCGGTAGCCCCAAATCCCAGTTGCGGTAAAGAATGCCATAGTTGCCGCTGCCACCGAATTTCAAGGCGTGCCGTCCCAGATTCCACGTCAAATTGTCCTGCAACGCCCAGCGATCCTGAGTGAAAGCAACAACCTGGCCGCCTTCAGCAGGTCCAAAGGAGAAGTTCAGGCAGCCCGCCGCCTGGTTGTCAATATAAATGTTGGGGGCCGTTTGCTTGGACGGATCACCTTCGATTTGCGGGTTATTGAACCGGTTATGGGAGAGATTTATTTCGTTTGCCACGCGCGGACCGAACGTATGCGTTTCAATGAGAGCCAGATTGTGCTGATTCTGGGTATTCGTAAAAGGAATGTTGCCGCCATTCGCCAGCGGCGTGCCGAAAGTGGTTCCGCCAAATTTATCCACGAAACTACTCCGAGTAATATTGGCCACAAAACTGAGCCGGTCCGAATTGCTGAAGTTATGATCGACGCGGCCGTAGTAGGCGTCTGTGGTAGTGGTTTGCGGGTCCGAGAAAGAAAGGCATCCTACATTGCTGCCGTTGGCAGTACCGGTAGTAGCATCGTTCGGTGACGGGCAAGCCGCGTCGGAAGTAGCCGGAGGGTACGCCGTGAGGAGTTCCTGGGCGAGCGGCCCGCCCTTGGCCTTCAGGAACGCCAGCGCCGTACTGGTGGGCGCGAAAGTGTTTGCAGCAGTGACTCCCTGAAGCAGCTTGTACCGATCGTAGGCAAAGAAAAAGAAAGTCTTATCCTTGCGGATTGGGCCGCCAACCGCGCCACCAAACTGGTTCTTGATGTATTTCGGCCTCTTAGGGAGGACGGGAACCGTTGGGTCTGCTGCGTGATTCTTGACAGAGGCACCGTAGTCCCGGTTGTAGAAAAAGTCGTTTGCATTCAGCGTAGCATTGCGGTTTTGCTCGTAGACCGCGCCGTGAAACTTGTTCGAGCCGGACTTCTGGTTGGCGCTGACGAGGGCGCCAGCACCGCGACCGTATTGGGCGCCCATGCTGTTGGTGATAATGGAAAAGTCCTCGACCGACTCAAGCGGTGGATTGATGTTGATAGCGCCAGCGCTAAAGTTGTTATTGTCCTCAGCGCCGTTGAGCATGTACGAGGTACCGGCCTCTCTTGCTCCGCCGGAAGTCGGAGCCATATCCAGCCCCGGGCTCACAGAGGGCGCCATGAACGGGAGAACGTCAAAAATGTCGCGGTCCACAAGCGCTGCGTTCTGAATGGTCTTAGCGTCTATCTGGTATCCAAGGTCCGAAGTCGCCGTCTGAACGAGCGGAGCCTGCGACGTCACTTCGATGATTTGGGAGGCCTTGGCTAACTCCAGCTTGACGCTGAAAGGAACAGTCTGACTGGCTTCGACGACGACTCCCGAAGCCCTGACCACGGCAAAATTGGCTGCCTTGACCTCGACGGTATACGTCCCAGGAGGCACCAGAGAAAAACGGTAGGAACCATCGTTTCCCGTGGTGGTGGATTGAGAGGCGTTGGTCCCAGGATTGGTAATGGTCACGGTCGCGCCAGGCACTACCGCGCCGCTGGGATCAGTGATCGTGCCAGTGATGACGCCCTGCACGGATTGAGACCACGCCACGCCACTCGCTGCAAGAACAAGAATAGCTGCGACGAAAACAACGAACACTCGCTGTCTCACACTTCACCCCCTGAATTTATCGAGCGAATTAAGGATTTTCGAAACCACCACTGGGCCCCGTCTCTCTCAATCATCTTAGGATTTCATCACCAAGGTTGCGCCGGGGATCACAGGCGCGACCACTCATTTGCGGGTATTCAATAACTGCGGGAAGGCTTTGTCAAGCATAAAGTCATACAGACCTGAGGTAAACTTTAGATAATCAGAAATCGATTTTCTAAATTGAGACGCGCTCCAAGGCTTTCTTAGTCACCAAGTAAGGTTCGTAGGGCACACATGCGTGTGATCCCGTCACAATGCCAGGAGGTGCGTTTGTAGTGGCAGAATTATGCCAACACCAGTGGCCGGATCAAGAGTTGATGCGCAACACCCGTGCCTGGACGGGCCTGACGCCCGGCAGTACACTGAGCGATGTGTGGCCAACGTCAAAGGGCGTTTGATGAAGTTCCATTCAGCATTGGCGCTCACCGTAGCTTGCCTAGCGGCAACAGACTTGCCATCCCGAGCGTTACCAGCACGCTCCATCCAGAACGAGCAGAGCGACCGTGAGGGATCGAAAAGCCGGCTGCGCCAAGTGCTTGAGCACGATCCCAACAACAAGGAGGCTTTGTTCGGTTTAGGTCGGCTACTGGTCGAAGAGGGGGATTTTGTGTCTGCCCGCTCGGTATTTGAAAAGTACGTTTCGATTTCACCCGCCGAGCCTGGAGCCTGGGCCTATCTTGTCCGCTGCGCGGCGAGCCAAGACGATCCGAGGGGGACAGCTGAGGCACAGAGCCAAATCGAGAGGTTGGCGCCCGCCAACCTCTCGTTGCACGTGCAAAGTGCGTGCTGGTTGGCCGATTCTAAGATATCCGAGGTGACCAGCCGCGAGTTCGAATTTGTTATGTCTTTAGCGCGCTATCAAACCAGCAACGGAGGTGTGTGGTACTCGCGTTTGGGACAGTGCTACGAGAACGTGCAGGACCGAAACTGGGCCACTCGCGCTTTCGAGGCCGCAATTGACCTCGATCCGGCTACGGAAGGCCACTACTTCCGTCTAGCGCATCTCCTCGCCAGCGAGGGCATGGCCGGACCAGCCTCGAAAGTGATGACTCGGGCGGTCGCGCGCTTTCCGCGATCGGTGGCGACGCGCGTGGAGGCCGGAAGGATTGAACTAGAAGCTGGCAATCCAGAGCGAGCCCTGGAGATACAGTACCAGGCCGCCGCTCTGGACCCGCAATTCCCGGGAGTGCTGTCTCTCTTGGGAAGGATTCAGTTGACACAGAGGAGTTACCCGGAAGCAATAGCGACTCTAGAACAGGCGGCCAAACTTGCACCGGGCGATGCTGCCGTCCATTTCTACGCGGGGCAGGCATCGATGAAAACGGAGCAAGGAACAGAGCGCGCGATCGAACATTTCAAGCGCTCACTGGAGCTTGATCCGAACCGCGCGAGCACATACTACTGGCTCGGTTCGCTCTATTTTCATCGCAGCCACGAATACCGGGTCGCGATTCAATACCTAGAGCAGGCGGTAGGTCGGGGGCCGGAACTGGGAGCCGCGCACCAGATGCTTATCCAGGCCTACAAGAGGCTGGGCGAGGATGAAAAGGCCGCCGGGCAGCTACGGCGCTATCAGGAAATTATTCGACAGCGAGCCAAAGTTGAGGCTCCGAAGTGAGGAGCCTGTGGCTGCTGCTCGCAGTGGTCTTAATAGCAAGAGCCGCAACGGAGTTGGATCCGATACGATTTGAAGATAGCCCGGCACCGCGATTCGTAACACGCACGGGCCGCACGGCACGTAAGTTCCTCCCGCAAACCATGGGTGGCGGAGTGGCGGTGGTCGACTACAACAATGATGGTCTGCTGGATATCTTCGTCGTAAACGGCGCGACAATGCCTGGGCTAGTGAAAGATGGACCGCAATACTCCGATCGCTTGTTCCGCAATAATGGCGATGGCACCTACACCGATGTGACGGAGAAGGCAGGCGTGGCTGGCCAAGGCTTCAACATCGGCGTGGCCGTAGGCGACTACGATAACGATGGCTATGCGGATATCTTCGTGGCCGGCGTGGGCCACAACACTCTCTATCACAATAACAGCGACGGGACGTTCACCGACGTTACTGAACGCGCCGGTCTAGGGCACCCGGACCCTCAATACGGAAAGTTGTGGGCTGTAGGTGCGGCGTGGCTGGATTACGATCGCGACGGACTGCTCGATTTGTTCGTTGTCAATTACGTTGTTTGGGATCCGAAGACGGAGCCAGTTTGCGAGAAGGGCGGCTTGCCAGACTTCTGCTATCCGCGCGCATACACCGGCGTCCCCAACTCGCTGTTCCATAATAACGGCGACGGGACATTTACCGAAGTTTCGGCCGCGGCCGGGATTCGCCAAAGCATTGGCAAGGGAATGGCGGTGGCCGCGGCCGACTTCGACGAGGACGGCTGGCCCGATCTTTTTGTCTCCAATGACACGCTTCCTAACAGCTTGTTCCTGAACCAGGGCAACGGTACGTTCAAAGAGGCCGCCATCGAAAAGGGCGTAGCCTTCACAGAGAACGGCGCAACTATCTCCGGGATGGGCGTGTCTGCTCGCGACATCGACAATGACGGCCGCCTGGATATCTTCGAGACGGCACTGCTCAACGAGACCATGCCAGTTTTTCGCAACCTGGGTCGGTTAGGCTTCGAGGAGATCACTTTCGCGAGCGGCGTGGCGCACTCCTCGCTGGCCAAGACCGGGTGGAGCAACGGGATTTACGACTTCAACGACGACGGCCGCAAGGACCTCTTCGCCGTCTGCGGGCACGTGATGGATGCTGAAGGCAGCTTGCGCGCCAGCGTACCGCAAACCAACATCATCTTCGCGAATCGGGGACAAGAGAAGTTCACCGATGTGACGACCGAGGCCGGTGCGGCGCTTGCCCGCAGGGGCGTGCATCGAGGCGCGGCCTTTGGCGACCTGGACAACGATGGCCGCATCGACGTGGTTCTCACGGAACTCGACGGTCCGTTGCGAATCCTACGCAACGTCAGCCCGACGCCCAATCACTGGCTGCTCATCCGGACAATCGGAACGAAGAGCAATCGAGATGGTATCGGCACGCTCATCCGCGTGGTCACGGAAGATGACGTTCAATACAACGCAGTCAGCACGAGCGGCGGCTATGCCAGCAGCTCGGACGTGCGCGTTCATTTTGGACTCGGCCGGCGGGCGCTCGTGCAGGAGCTTGAATTATTTTGGCCCAGCGGTACTCACCAGGTTCTCAAGAACGTAAAAGCTGATCAGGTGCTCACGGTTCGTGAGCCGTAAGCGGAATCGCAGAGGATAAACTTCCTGTAGAGTAAAATGAAATTCTGCCACGGTTAAAGGGCTCAAGGGCGGCCAGTGGAACGATTCGTCGGTGGCCTGGTTATGGGGTGGGGGACGATGCTGACGCGCCGGGATTTTGCCAAAAAGGGAGCCATATGCGGCGGCGCACTACTCGCTGGATTCGAGGGTGCACTATGGCCCCTGCACCTCCTTGGCGCAACTCAACAGCCGTCTCTTGACCCATTTTCGGCCGGGAAGCAACTTGCCCTAGTGGAGTTTATTGACGAGCCTCCCGTTGAATTGGACAAGGCGCAAGGTGCGGAACTGGACGGACGTCAGTATACCAACCTGTCCGACCTGCCTCCCGATGGTCGAGCCACACCGACTGAAAAATTCTATATCCGAACTCGCGCGTCTGAGATTCTGCCGGATACGAAATCGTGGCGAGTGCACGTGGATGGACATGTGTATAAGCCACGGAGCCGCACGATCGAAGAATTGAAACGCGCCGCGAAGCCAGTGGGCCTGCATTTGATGGAGTGCGCGGGAAATGTGCCGCAAGCGCACTTTGGATTGATCAGCGTGGCAAACTGGGCCGGCGTGCCCATCGCTGAACTACTGGAGAATACGGGAGCGAGGCCCCAAGGGTCGCGTGTTTTGATCACTGGTTTCGATCAATACGCGACGAAATCAAGGACGTCCGTTCCCGGAGCCAGTTGGATATTTTCCCTCAAAGAGCTGAAGGCAGCACAAGCTTTTCTGGCCACGGAAATGAATGGCGAGCCGCTGACGGAGGATCACGGAGCGCCGATCCGCCTGGTGGTGCCCGGCTGGTACGGATGCACGTGCATCAAGTGGGTGGAAAGAATCACTTTCGTAGGCGACGGCGTAGAACCCACTTCGCAAATGCAGGAGTACGCGGGGAGAACACACCAACGCGGACTGCCTGCACTGGCGCGCGATTTTCAGCCGGCGATGATTGATCCGGCGGCCATGCCCGTTCGAATTGAAAAATGGATGGTGGAAGGAAAAATTAAATACCGGGTCGTGGGGATCGCCTGGGGCGGAACTGCTCCCGTCAAGACGTTGATGATCCGATTCAATCCGGAAGAGGATTACGTGCAGGTGGATCGATTTGAGCAATCGAAAAATGATCCATGGACTTTCTGGACGCACGCTTGGTCGCCCAAAGAACCGGGAAAATATTCGATACGACTGGCCATTAAGGATCCCGGGGTTCGCACGCGGCGGCTGGATACGGGATACTATGTCCGCACGGTGGAGATTTCGGAAGTTTGAGAAGAATTTCTACGTACATCGCAGGAAATGGGGTGAGCGGGTGAGGCGAGTGGCATGGCGGGCGCATACACCAGTTTTATTAGTTTTGCTGATGACCATTGCCGCGCAGGCGCGACAATCGCCGCAGCAGGGGCACTCCCACGAAGGCCCGGTCACGATGGAAGTTCTGCAGCGCCCGGTGACGCTACGCACGGGGATTGGCCAACTGCACGAAAAGGTATCCACGCAATCGCCGGAAGCCCAAGCTTTTTACGATCAAGGGCTGTCCTACCTGCATTCCTACGTTTGGATCGAAGCGTCACGTTCGTTTCACCAGGCGTTGCGCGCCGATCCGAACCTGGCGATGGCCTTCCTTGGTTTGACCGATACGTTCATCGGCCTGCACGACGTTGGGTCAGCGCGAGCCACGCTGGAGCGCGCGAAAGCGTTGGAAAAAGGAATGAGCGAACGAGAGCGAACGTGGCTGGGGATCCGCGAAAGCGAGGTGGCGTACCTGGAGAACAGTGAGAGCACCGAGGGCTTCACGGCTTACCGCAAGTCGATCAACCAGGCGCTGAAGGCGAACCCCAACGATCCCTGGCTATGGATCCAGCGCGGACTGGCGGATGAAGGCAATCCATTCACGCACGGGCAGACCGCCACCGTAGACGCTTTGGCGTTTTACCGAACGGCACTTGCGCTGGCACCGGGCAATCTTGCCGCGCTGCACTACAGCGCTCACGCTTACGAAAACATGGGAAGGATAAAGGACGCGCTGGAAGCGAGCGCTCAGTATGCGCGGCTGGCTCCAGCGATTCCGCACGCGCAACACATGCACGGCCATGCGCTGATGCGCTCCGGGCGCACACAGGAAGCGATCGTCGAGTTCCTGAAAACGAAAGAATTGGAGGAAAGTTACTACCGAACCGAGAAGATTCCAGCGCGCTTCGATTGGCATCACGGGCACAACCTTACTTTGCTGGCGATGTGCTACCAGTCGCTCGGGCAGATGAAATCTGCCGAGGCGCTTTTTCACGAGTTATTTTTGGCGCCTGCCTTTACGGATTTTCTGGAGTACAACCGCAAGTCATGGCCGGAGTTTCTGCTCAGCCGCGGGCGATTCCAGGAGGCGCTGGACTCGGCGCGCGAAATGACAAAGAGCGAGTGGCCTTTGCCGCGCCTTGGGGGGCACACCCTGGCAGGCGAAGCGCTGCTGGCGATGGGTTCGGTTGCGGAAGCCCGCGACGAAATGACGATGGCCGAGCGGGAGACGGAACACCTTCCTCCCGGAGCGATCGCCGCGCTTCCCTACCCGGCGCTGCTGCGGGTCAATATCCTGCTGGAGCAGAAAAACACGCAGGAAGGTGAACCACTGGCGATGGATGTGGCGAAGTCGCTGCAATCGGTGCCCGGTCCCGATGCTTGGATTTCGGCGCAATTCGAACTCGAAGCCATGGCGCAAAGCGCTCGAAAAGCCGGAGACTGGGAATTAGCTGGGTTTCTGGCCCGGCAGATGATTCTGCACAACTTGAATTACGCGGGAGGCCACTTTGCTTTTGCACTCGCGGCGGCGCACGCAGGCAATTCAGCGGATGCGGCGAAGGCGTTTGCTGCGGCGGAAAAATTATGGGAGAAAGCAGACAAAGATTTGCCGGAGCTGGGGCAAATTCGAAAGCAACTTGCTGCAAACCGATGAGCGAAACGCCCATTTCGCCAGCTGCAAATTACTGGGCAGAGTAAACCGTGCGACCGCCGACGACGGTGCGGAGAACGCGCGTCTTGGTAAATTGCGCCGGGGTAACCTTCGTAAGATCATTTGAAAGGATGATGAAGTCGGCGAACTCGCCGGGCTTCAGCTCGCCCTTCTTTCCTTCCTCGAACTGCGCGTAGGCGGAACCGGAGGTGTAGGCGCGAATACAATCCGCGAGAGAGATTTTTTCCTGCGGTTCCCAGCCGTTTTTCGGGCCACCATCGGGGCGTTCGCGCGTGACGCAAGCGTACAAACCGCGAAATGGACTGATGGGCTCCACGTTGTAATCCGTTCCAAACGCCAGGCGGGCGCCGCTTTTCAGCAAGGTGGCCCAGGCATAAGCGCCCAGGATGCGCTCCCGGCCGATGCGATCCTCGGCCCAGCGCATGTCGGTGGTCTGATGCGAAGGCTGCATGGAAGCAATGACGTGGAGCTCGGCAAATCGCGCGAAGTCCAGGGGGGCAACGACTTGCGCGTGCTCGATGCGGTCGCGACGGTCGCGCGGACCGTTGGCTTTCGCGACGGCTTCGAGAACGTCCAGGGCGATGCGATTGGCGCGGTCGCCGATGGCGTGGAAATTGAGCTGAAAGCCGGCCTTGTCGCGCTGGATGGCCATGGCGGTTAGCTTTTCGGGATCGATAGTGAGGATTCCGGTGGAAGAAGGATCATCGGAATAGGGCTCCAACATCGCAGCGGTACGCGAGCCGAGGGCGCCATCCAGGAAAGCCTTCAGCGCGCCGGTTTTCAACCAAGGATCCTTGGCGCCTCCCTGGGCGCGCATATTCTGCAAATCATCGAGCGACAGATTAAACGGCAGCCACTCCGTGATGCGGACAGTGAGCTTGCCCTCTTCCTTGAGTTGCTGGTAGACCTGATAATCCGCCCACTCGGAAAAATCCTGGACGGACGTGACGCCATTCCTGGCGACGTTTCCAAGAACCAGCTCGACGCCCTTGCGGCGCTGCTCTGTCGTGGGGTCAGGAATCCGCACTTTGACGAGCGCCATCGCGGCGCCCTCTTTCAACATGCCCGTGGGCTCGCCAAGAGCATCGTGCTCGATTTCACCGCCCGAAGGATTTGGAGTGGTCTTGTCGATCTCCGCACTTTTGAGCGCCAGCGAATTCGCGACGGCCACGTGGCCTGAAATATGTGTGAGGATGACGGGATTTTTTGGCGCGACGGCGTCGAGCTGCTGACGATTGGGGAATTTCTTTTCCGGCCAAGTGGTGTGATCCCAGCCGCCGCCGGTGATCCATTCTCCCGGCTTGTGTTGCGCCACGGCATCGGCGAGGCGCTTCTGCAGTTCATCCACGGAAGGAACACCGGTTAGCGGGACGGCGAGTTCGTCGGCGCCGGCGCCGCCGAGGTGCACGTGCGCGTCATTGAAACCCGGCATCACGAATTGGCCCTTGAGATTGATGGTTTCAGCGCCTTCCTGGCCTCCCAAGCAATCGAGCAGCACGTGGTCCATCTTGCCGATGCAACTGATTTTTCCTTCGCTGACGGCCATGGCCTCCGCCCAAGGATGCTCCAGGTCGTTGGTGTAAATGCGGCCGTGGGTGTAGTACATCGTAGTTGGAGATTTTTGCGCGGAGCTCGTTTTCGCGTGGAATGCGGCGAAGAAGGCGATGGCGATAAAGGGGAGCATGGCAGCCAGGAGTCGAACGCGAATCGTCCGAAATTTCATCGGGACTTTTCCTCCGCAATTCCGGAAATTCCGAGAATCGTCAGGAGGGCGCGCTTCAACCCCATTTCCCGTCCCGCGGAGTCATACCATTCCTGTAGCGAATGTGCCCCTCCGCCGCTGCCGCCGGCGCCGATGGAGATGGCGTCGATTCCGAGAGAGAGAGGAATATTCGCGTCTGTTGAAGAGCGCTCGATGCGCGACTGATTGCCGACAAACTCATCCGCGGCGCGAAGCGCGGCAAGGAGGGACGAATCGGCGGCCAATTCTCCGCCCGGGCGGCTCCCCAGAAGCTCGACTTTCCATTCCAGCTTCCCTTTCGAACGGTCGCGCGCGGAATCCATTTCGTCGCGTACGCCCGCGCTGACGCAGTCGCGCAGCGCGGATTCGAGGCGTGCAAGTTCGTCCTCGTTTTCGGAGCGAATATCGAGTTTCAAGCGCGCTTCATGAGGAATCGAATTCACTGAGGTGCCGCCTTCGATTTGGCCGATGTTGAACGTAGTGCGAGGCGTAAGCGGAACTTTGGTGTTGATAAAACGGACCGAGCCGCGCACCAGGGCGTTGATGGGATTAGGCATGCCGAAATCAGACCAACTGTGCCCGCCCGGACCGGTGATCAGCGCTTCGAGGCGGCGCGACGCCAAAGCTTTTGTCGTCACATGATCGGTGCCGGAGCCGTCGAGCACCACAACCGCTTTGAGTTTCGCGCGGTAGGCATCCACGATCGCACGCATGCCGCGAAGATTACCTTCGCCTTCTTCGCCAACATCCGCTACGAATAGCACGGTGCGCTGCGGTTTGAGGTGCGCAAACTGCACGGCCCGCGCCATCGCTAACAACGCAGCCACGCCGCTGCCATTGTCGGAGATTCCGGGCGCAAGCATGCGGCTGCCATCGCGATGAACTTTCACGTCCGTGCCCGGAGGAAAGACAGTGTCCAAGTGCGCGGCAACGACCACCAGCTCCTTTTCATTCACACCGGGCAGTTCGCCGATGACATTGCCAGCTTTGTCGATATGTGCGGCCAGCCCGGTTTCGGAGAACAACTCTTTAACGGCCGCGGCACGCTGGGCTTCTTGAAAAGACGGCGCAGGAATTTCCGTAATACGAGCCTGCTGGTCGTTGACCCAGGAAATATTGGGGGTGAACCAATCCAAGGCGGCGCGGACTCGCGGGTTGTCGGTAAGCCGTGAAGCTGGGGCCTGGCGCGACACTTGGGGAGCGGCGACGGAGCGAACCGGCATAGCCAGAAGAATAACGCAAACGAGGGCGCGTTTCACCGTCGGGTTACAACATCGGTTCCGATTCAATGGCGTGCGGCCTCGGTGCAGAGAGCGAAAACTTCCGCATCGGAGAGCACGCGCGGGGATTGCTTGGCAGCGTCAAGGATGCGCGTGACGGTGGCTTCGTCCGAAGGAACGCAGTGCTTCTCGAGCCAGAACAACACGTTGGATTTTCCGCTCATCGGACCGATTTCAATCACTTGATCGAGGCCGAAGAGATGCGCGGGCACGCCGCTATAAACCGCATTGGCCAGCTCCAGATCATTTTTTCGGAAGGCTTTGATGAGCGCGGCAGCGTGCACGCCCGTGGCGGTACGGAATGCATCGTGGCCGACGACCGGATAGTTCGGGGGAATCATTGTGTGCGTGGCTTTGGCTACTTTTTCGCAATATTCCTTGAGCCGGGAGAGGTCCTGCTGGATAAGCCCCATGAGACGGAGATTGACAAGCATCAGCTCCATGGGCGTGTTGCCGACGCGTTCACCGAGAGCGTTAGCAGCGGCATGGACCTGGTGAGCGCCGGCAGCAACGGCGGCCAAAGAATTGGCGATGGAAAGTCCGCGATCGTTGTGGCCATGCCAGTCGACGCGAATGTTTTCTCCGGACGGCTTCACCACTTCCTCGACGGCGAACCTCACAAGATTGAACGCGCCGTTGGGTGTGGCGTGGCCGACGGTGTCGCAGAGTACGATGGCGCGCGCCCCATTTTGAATGGCGGTGGAATACAGGCGCTTGACGGTGTCGGGATCGGTGCGAATGGTGTCTTCGGTGACGTACATCGAGGGAAGCCCATTTTCGACCGCGAACTTAACAGCGTTTTCGGTGGTGCGTTCGAGGTGATCTACCGTCCAGTCTTCCACGAGGCGGCGGATGGGGCTGGAGCCAAGAAACGTTGCGGCCTCAATCGCAATGCCGACCTTCTGGGAGATTTCTACAATGGGGCGAATGTCATTTTCATGCGTGCGCGCCGCGCAGTTGGGCTTGATCTTCATGCGATGCGTGGCGATTTCGCGGGCCAGCGCTTCGGTGTGCGCAAAAGCGCGCGGCCCGGCCCCGGGCAAACCTAGATTTACAGCGTCGATTCCGAGCGATTCCATTAGATGCAAGATTTCGATTTTTTCTTCAATACTGGGGTCAAAGACGGAAGGATTCTGCAAACCGTCGCGCAGCGTTTCGTCATTCATCAGCACGCGCGTGCCGGCGGGAATCGCCGGGGGCGTGGCGATGTTCCAGTCGTAGATCCATTCGTTCTGCTGCAAGGCGCGCCTCGTTTGCCGCGAAATCTGAATTCTAGTTGCGCAACGTATAGCTTTGCGGCTGTTGCGCGGGATCAGGGCGATAGAGCGTCTTGCAGAATTCGCAGCGGTAAATTTCCGCTTTCGAACCGATGACCGCCGCGACTTCCTTGGGGTAATCGTAATAGCGCTTCAAGTGGCCGTTACAGAGCTTGCCCTTCTCGTCCTTTTCGTCGCACGCACGCTGTTTGGGCTTGCGTGTTTTGACTTTGGGTGAAGCCGCGGTCTCGTCAGGCATGGAGCTCCTCTCTACAATCCGTGGTCACGGAAAAACGTTTTCATCGCGCTGCGCGCATTGCGCAATTTCGCTCCGATGCCGCCGGAAAACTCAAATCGCAAAAAAGCATCCGCGGCGCGCTCCAGATCCAATCCGTAGCGGTACCACCACGGCTTCTCGCTTCCCGGCAAGCCGTCCACATCAATGTATTTCATTTGGACCATTTCGAGCAGCCCCGCCTGCCCGTGCGTGCGGCCCCACCCGCTCGCTCCGCAACCACCGTGTGGAGCCTCCGCAATGCCGAAGTAGCTGATGGCGTCGTTCACCATGACCGCACCGGCGCGGAGTTCAGCAGCAAGCGCCATTCCACGCGTTTTGTTCTTTGTCCAGATACTCGCCGCAAGCGCGAACGGTGAATCGTTGGCCTGCGCAATGGCTTCCTTCTCATCTTTCACAACTTGAATCGCCATGATCGGCCCGAAGGTCTCTTCTTGAAATAATTTCATGCTGGCATCGACGCACGAAATGACAGTGGGTTCGAAAAAGTTTGGGCCAAGCTCAGGTCGCGGATTGCCGCCATACAATACTTTCGCGCCGTGCGAGACGGCATCGTGAACCAATTCACTCAAGCGTTGCACGTGCTGCGGCCGAATCAGCGGGCCGACGTCGGTAGCCGGATCGCTTCCCGGTCCGAGGCGCAATTTTTTAGTCTTTTCAACACAGAACTCTATAAATTTTCCCGCTACCGTTTGCTCGACGAACAACCGCTCCACGGAAAGGCAGACCTGGCCACAATTTGTATAACTTCCCCAGACGGCCGCGCTGGAGGCCACTTCCAGATTCGCATCCGCCAGAACAATCATGGCGTCTTTGCCGCCCAGTTCGAGCACGGAAGGGATTAGCTTCTTCGCGCAGGCTTCGGCGACGCGCCGCCCGGTAGCAACGCTGCCGGTAAACATGACTTTGTCTGGCAATGCGTCAATCAAAACCTGTCCGACTTCCCCGCCCCCTTGCACCACGGTGACGAGACCTTTAGGAAAACCTGCGTCGATAAATAGCTTTTCGATCAGCGCGCCGCATTGCGGCGTGAAGTCGCTAGTCTTGCACACCACGGCGTTTCCCGCCGCGACCGCCGGAATGATTTGACTGAGCGGGATGGCCAGCGGATAGTTCCACGAAGAAATGATGGCGATGACACCGAGCGGATCGTAGGCCAGATAGCCGCGCTTGGCTTTCGCTGCAGTACTGTGATGCGGGACCCGCCGTGTGCGAAGCGCGCGCGCCGCGTTGGTGGACCAGTATTCCGCCGAATCGAGGGCTACGAAAATATCCGCGAAGAGGGCTTCCACGCGCGGCTTCCCGGATTCGCGCACGACAGCATCCGCCAATTCATTGCGCGCGGCCATTATCTGTTCGCGAAGTCCGCGCAATTTTGCGCAGCGGTCGCGGACCGGAAGCTTAGTCCATCCACTCTGTGCATGGCGCGCACGGGAAACAATCTCCGGTAGCGAGGACGCCGGCGTTCTCTCAAAATGAGCGAGCACTTCCCCCGTGGCCGGGTTGATCGAAGGAAGCGTATCGACGGGGATGGCAGTAGCCGCCATAAACGGGATTCTAACCGATTTTGGCGCGGGAAGGTTGCCGCTCGATTCTTGCTCCTGCCAATAGTTCACTTTCCGGCAGGAGCACGGCGCCGCGAGGCTAGTGCCCCGATTTTGGAGTGAACAACGGCAAGTTTTCTGACTTCCAGCGCATGGCATCGTGGATACGATTCCGTCCACTGGGATGGTCGAAGAAAATCCACTCCTCGACTGGCCCAGGGCTCATCTTGCGATACTCGCCGAGATGAATGGCGCCTTGGGCGAACCCGTCGGGCTGGCGGCTGGCGTTCAGGCCGTACATATCCGCTTCGTGTTCGTTCGTGCGGATATGCGTGTTAAAGAAGGGCGTGTACACGAACCCGAGCAGCGTGCCTGCTAGGAAGACAAGCGGAACGATAGTGGTATCGCCGATTCCGCGAATCTTCCACCGTTCTCCCCATCGCGCGAGGGCGCGCTCCAGCGACCAGTGCAAGAAGGCAAAGAAAATCACGATGACAACGGAAAAGTACAGAATGTCCTTGGCAATATGATGGAGAACGTAGTGCCCCATCTCATGCCCCATCACCGACTGGATTTCCTCGAGCGATCCGCGCCGCAACAGATTGTCGTTCAGCGTGATGCGCATGGTTTGGCCGTAGCCACTAACGTTGGCACTCATTCGCGTGGTCTGGCGGGAGGCATCCATCGTGTAAACCTTTTGCGCGGGGATCCCATTCGCACGCGCGAGACTCAGGATGGGCTGCGTTATTTTCGGATTGTCTAGAACCGTGTATTTATTGAGCAGCGGAAAGAGGAAGACCGGCGCAATCATAATGAAGAAAATCATGAAAACGATGGACACGCTGGCGCACCAAATCCACCACGTCCGGGGAAAGCGCCGAACCAGCCCGAAGAGCACCATCGCGAGAACTCCGCCGAGCACGACGTTCACCACAAAAACGATAAGCTGGTCGCCGAGCCACGGCCCGAGAGTTTGTGTCGCCAACCCATATTGCCGTTCACGGTAAAAACCCTCATAGACCGCCAAAGGAGCGCCAAGAATCGTCGTTGCAATTAGAAATTCCGTCCAATATAGGAACGCCTGCAAAGGCTTGAAACGCGTCAGGCGTTCGGCGAAATTCCTCATGGCGGCGGACCAGCCAAAGTGCAGCAGCAAGAGATAGATGGCCACCCCATAGAGAAAATCCCAAAGGATCAGCCAGTACCCGCCCTCGAAGTACGCGTCCGAACGCGAGCGTGCGTTAGTAGGAATTTGCGCGAGATACGCTTCGGTCGCCGCATCGGCGTCGAAGTGTTCTGAAGGCAGCGCCGCTGCGGGGACTTGGATCACGTCCGGCATGACCGTCGCGGGTTTCGCGCCAGGTCCGGGCGCTTGTTGCGCGTGGGAGACACCTACGCATGCCAGTAACCCGAGGATGACCACTCCGGCGAAGATCGTCTTGCGAAAAATCATCTTTTCTCCTGCAAATCTAGTCTTGTGGGACCTGTCACACCCTAGTGGCGAACCAATCGGAAGCCTTCATTTTTTCGGTTTTGTCCAGGGCTCCAAGCAAAGTACGGAAAATGCCGAAAATAGTTTCCTTCGTATACGGAAAATCTCAGGGCTTGCCCAGCCGCCACGCTTCTTCGTGTTCGACTTCGACCATGAAAAGGCCGTGCGGAGGAACGGTGGGGCCGGATTTCGAGCGGTCACGCAGTTCGAACAAGTGTTCAATATCTGCAGGCGCGAGTTTTCCGCGCCCGACGTCAAGCAAAGTCCCCACCATCTTGCGAACCATGTAGCGAAGAAACGAGCGTCCGCGAACGGTGAAGACCAACTCTTCGTTGTCAACGGTGCGCACCAACTCGGTCGAGTAGATTTCGCGCTCGGTAGACCGTTCTTTGTCGTCCTCTTCGGTACCCGTCGAAGCGGCGAACGAAGCAAAATTATGCGTGCCAACAAAGCGGGCCGCGGCATCGCGCATGGCATCTTCGTCGAGCGGAAAAGGATAATGGAGAACGTAACGCCAGATCATCGGCGGCACAATTCTCCCGCGATACAATCGATAGCGATACGTCTTGCCGCGCGCCGACCAGCGCGCGTTGAAATCGGGGCCGACTTCCTCCGCGCCAACGATTCGAATGGTGGGCGGCAGCAGCGCGTTCAGCGCACGCTGAAAATCCTGCGCCGAGAGATGTGATTGCGTTCGAAAGCTGCCGACTTGGCCGAGCGCATGAACACCGGCGTCAGTGCGCCCAGTGCCATGCAAAACGACCTGCTCCTGGGTGAGCCGGCGAAGCACATCCACGATTTCACCCTGAATCGTGGGCTTGCCGGTCTGAATTTGCCAGCCGTGGAAATCCGTGCCGTCGTACGCGATGGTCAGCTTGAAATAGCGCATGGGGAGCACACTGTCAGTTTTCAGTTTTGAGTATTCAGAAGAGGAATGGGATTTGGCAAGTTTTTGTTTGGCTCTACGTGACGCTGCGAACGAAGCGGCTCCCCGGCTTCACGGCCACGCTGCCGCCGCGGCAGAGCGGGCAATCTTCCTCCTCATAGCTGGCGATGGGCAGTTGGATGAGCGATTGCGTTTCCACATCGAAGTCAATCTTCCCGCCGCTCCGGTCAATCAACGCGCCGGCCGCAACGACGCGCGCGCCGGCCTCTTCCACCGCGCGAATGGCCTCCTGTGTTGAGCCACCCGTTGTCCAGACGTCTTCGACGACCAGCACATGCTGGTCGGGAGCGAGCGAAAACCCTCGCCGCAGGGTCATCATCCCGCTGGCATCCCGCTCCACAAAAAGTGCCGGGATTCCCCCGCCGGTCGAGCTATTCTGCTCCGGCAGAGCGCGGGCCACTTCTTGCCCGATGATCAGCCCGCCCATGGCCGGTGACACAACTGCATCGATCCTCGCATCCGAAAAAAGCGCTGCCAACGCCTGCCCCAGCTTTTCGGCAAAACGCGGATACTGAAGCACCAGAGCGCACTGGACGTACGTACCGCTATGCAACCCGCTGGACAGCTCAAAGTGCCCATGGCGGATCGCCCCCGCCGTCTCAAACAGCTTCAGCAATTCTTCCCGTTTCAGCATTTGGCCCAGCTAACTGTAGCCAGCTCCTAACCGTCGAAATGTCAGCAGCCTAGCCGCCGCCCTCGGTGTTTGTCAAGGAAGGATGAGCCCTGCTAGACTGCTTTGTTCGCGCGGTCGGCGCGGCGCAGCCCACGGGATGCGGTTCATCCCGTAGAGGGGCCGGGCGGCTGTCGGTTTTCGGTCGTGGCCTCAAAACGGTCAACTTGCCTGAAACAAATTCCATGTTGCGAACGTTTTACAGAGTTGAGTACATATAAATTAAGCCCCTTAGGGGATGAATCTTGAGGGTAAGGAGCACTATGAAGACGTCGTATGCTCGACCGCTGTTGGCCGCCATCCTGGCTGCAACACTGGTTGGAGGACCCATTTCTCCGGCCTTCGGCCAAGATGCGCCGCAAAATCCGCAAGCACCGCCTGCTAAAACGACCGCGCCCATCGTGCCAGTTTCGCTTGGATCAGCGAAATACAACTATAGCCATGCGCCGAAGGCCTTTCCTAACCTCTTCGCTCCATACAGCCCCCTCAAGATCGGGGAGCCGACGCTAACCAATTCACCGCGCATCGACCAGCTCGTCCACGACGGAAAGCTCGAGCTGAGCCTGCAGGAGGCGGTGGAGCTGGCTCTCGAAAACAACATGGACATCGTGGTGCAACGTTACAATCCCTGGTTCGCGGATACGGGCATCCTCAAGGCGAGCTCTGGCGGTTTCGGTGGAGCTACGCCCGGCGCCTTCTTCGGCGGCTCGACCGCGAATAACCCGCTGCTGAACTTTGATCCCGTCATCACGACGACTATCTCCATCGACGACCGCAACGTTCCGGTCAACAACCCCCTGACTTCCGGAACCGGCACGGGCCTGCTCTCGCTGACGGCCTTGACGTTGCACAACTCGGTTTTCAACACGCAATATACGCAGGGTTTCCAGACTGGCACCACCTTCTTCACTGCTTGGGATAACACGCGGAGTTCCTCCACTTCCGCGGCAAACTTGTTCAACCCTTCCGTGAATTCCACGATTTTCGTCGGGTTCCAGCAACAACTGCTCAACGGATTCGGGCGCGCCGTGAACACGCGAAACATCCGCATCGCCAAGAACAACCGAAAAATCGCGGACTGGGCCTTTACGCAGCAGGCCATCACCACGGTTACAAACACGATCACCGCTTATTGGGAGTTGGTCTTCGCGCGGGAATTCGTAAAAGTCCAACAACAAGCCGTCACCGTCTCGGACAAGCTCTACAACGACAACAAAAAGCAGTTGGAAATCGGCACCATGGCCCCCCTCGAGGTCACCCGCGCCGAATCCGATGTCGCCACCAACCGCCAGAACTTGATCCAAGCGCAAACCTTGCAGCTGCAAAATGAGCAGATCCTGAAAAACGCCATCAGCAAGAATCCGCTGGCGCCCAACCTCATCAACGTTGAGATTGTTCCCACGGACCTCCCGACACGCCCGGAAGCCATCGAAGCCCCGACATTTGAGGAAGCCGCTAAGGAAGCATTTGCGAAGCGGCCTGAATTACAGGAAGAAGCGCTCAACCTTTTGAACGGAGAGATCGACCTGAAAGCCACGCGCAATGCGCTGCTGCCAACAGCAACGCTTACAGCACAATACAGCTCGGTTGGACTCGCCGGCAATCAGAGATCCTTTACCTCCACTCCCGCCGCGGGAGCCCCGATCGTTGACGCCAATGGAAACCCGATTCCGGGCTTCTTCCTCCCCTCAGCAGTGGTGACGCCAGGTCCCGTTTCTCAGGCCGGATTCACAGATGCGATGAGTTCTGTCTTTCACAATAATTTTCCGGATTACCAGGTGTCGCTGAATGTACAGATCCCGCTTCGCAATCGTTCTGCCCAGGCAGACAACCAACGCGCCATCCTAACGCAGCGTCAACTCGAGGCCTCGTTGCAGCAACTGAAGAACGCCGCGTTGCTCGACGTCCGCAACACCTATATCGCGCTCACCCAAGACCGCGCCCAGGTCGACGCCGCCAGCAAGGCGCGCGAACTGCAACAGCAAACGTTCGATTCAGAGCAAAAGAAGTATCAGCTCGGTGCTTCGACGGTGTTCCTCGTCATCCAGACGCAACGCGACCTCATCCAAGCCCAGGGCACGGAACTGCGGGCCTTGGCCAGTCTCGTCGAAGCCAAGGCCAACTACGAGCGCGCCGTCGGGCGCACGCTGGAAGTCAATCGCGTCACGATCGCCGATGCAAAGTCCGGCGAGGCCGATCGCGATACGCTTATTCCCGGCTCCTTGCATGGTCAAGTCGTTGGCACCGATAAACTTTTCTCCAACGCCGGCCAAAAGTAGTCCTGGCAGGCACCGCTTCTTAAGCGGCCCGGACCCTCCCGTCCGGGCCGTTTCTTTTGATCTGCCATCCCCGCTGGTTCCCCCTTCTTAGCGCTGCACTGCAACAAATCGATTACTTTCCGGCAAGCGTATTTATCAGGTGGCATGAAGTTCAGTCGCCCCACGCAACCGACCATTCCCGAATTGCCGAAGAATCGTTCTGAGTTGTCCCACCCAAAGCTGATCGAGAGACCGCAAAATTGGCTGTCCTCTAATTCGATTCGGGAGCCTTGACTTGAACCGACATTCGCCCTAGGATTCTGGGCGTCTGATGCTTCCGCCCTAGGCATCGACCCATGAGACACCGCGTGCGCATTTTCGTCTTGCTGGCGGTTACAATGGCGCTTCTGGTACCAGTCACAGTGGCGCAGAAGCCCCCGGTTCCAACGCCTCCGACTCCGCCTTCCACACCCCCAAGCCGTCCAACAACTGCCCCGAGTTCGGAGCCAAGTCAACCCAGAGAGGATCTTGTGATGTTTCTCCGGGGGCGCGTCGCAATTCAAGACGGCACAGCTGTTCCAAGCGATATGTTGGTTGAGCGGGTTTGCAACAATAGGGCACGACAAGAGGTGTACGCATCTCCTCAGGGCGATTTCAGCATGCAATTGGGTTCGCGGGCCGACTCTTTTCCTGAAGCCAGAGGTGGCCTCACTTCGCCAAATGGCGTGGCCAGCAAGGATCCGGTCACGGGAATTTCACGATGGGAGTTGACGAAGTGTGAGCTACGGGCCTCGGCCTCTGGTTTCCACGCCGCTGTCATTAGCCTTCTTGATCTCGATTCTTTCGGCGGCAGCGTTGACGTGGGCGTTATTGTGGTGCAGCGAAGTACAAAAATCGAAGGCACGACGGTAAGCGCCATCCCCTACAAAGCGCCGAAAGCAGCCAGAAAGGCTTATGAGAGAGGCCTCAAGGCCGAGAGGAACGGCAAACTTGCCGACGCACACAAGTACCTTGAAACAGCAGTGGAGATCTACCCCAGCTCCGCGAACGCCTGGTTTCAGTTGGGCAACGTTCTACAGAAACAAAGCCAGAAAGATGCGGCCCGCGAAGCGTATACGCAAGCCACCACTATCGATACCAGGTTCCTGCCGCCTTATCTGTCGCTCGCGTCAATGGCCTTCGAATCAAGAAATTGGACCGAGGTCCTCAATCTTACTGGTCACATCATGGATCTCGATCCGTTGAATGACGCCGCCGTCACGAAGTACATCCTGGATCTCGATCCGTTGACTTACGCCGACGCGTATTTCTATAACGCGGTGGCAAACTACAAGCTCAACAAGATCGAAGACGCTGAAAAGAGCGGTCTCAAGGCGGAACACTTAGACCTGTCCACTCGTTTTCCGCAGCTGCATCTCTTACTGGCCGAAATCTTTGCCCGAAAAAACGACTACACCATGGCGATCTCGGAGATGCAAACCTACTTGGATTTAGCTCCGCATGCGAAATACGCGGATCGGTTACGGGAGCGGTTGGCAGAGTTGAAGAAACTGAACGGCTCGGTGTCAACCGGTGAAAAACCCGATCAGAGGTGAGTATCCTCATTTTTAGGTCCGCACGCTATCGCTAGCACAGGCCAGTGACGAGACTGGCCAGGAAACCCGCCAGCAATCAGAAGAAGACTTGGGCAGAGTGCGCAGTTCGTGGGCTTGCCGGAAACTGGCCCATTACTGAATCCACGCCACGCTTGCCCCTTCTGTGCCTTTCGCATAGCATTAATCTTGGTTATGGCGCAATTCATTCTTTCGAATCCGTGCCGGGGGCGATGAGCATGAGCGAACAATCCAAAGGCACCACGCAGGCCGCCCCTCCTTTGGAAACCTCTTCGTCTAAGCGGAAGCCTTCCCCTAAAGAACAAGCCTGGGAGAAAAACGTTCTCCTGCCGGCGCTGGAAAAAAGTCCCGAGCGGCAATCCGAATTCACCACGATTTCCGGGTATCCCATTCGCCGGCTGTACACCAAGGCGGATTTGCCCCATTGGGATCCCGATCGCGATCTCGGCCTCCCCGGCGAGCCTCCTTACACCCGCGGCATTCATCCCACGATGCACCGCAGCCGCCTCTGGACCATGCGTCAGTTCGCGGGCTTTGGCGCCGCCGAAGACACCAACCAGCGTTTCCGCTATCTCCTCGCGCAGGGCCAGACCGGCCTGTCTACCGCTTTCGACTTGCCCACACTGATGGGCTACGACTCCGATCACGCTCTCTCCGAAGGCGAAGTCGGCAAGTGTGGCGTGGCTATCAGCTCCCTCGCCGACATGGAAGTGCTCTTTGACAAGATTCCTCTCGCCAATGTCACCACTTCGATGACCATCAATTCGCCCGCGGCGGTCATCTGGGCAATGTACCTGGCTGTCGCCGAGAAACAAGGCGCGGATTGGAAAACCATTTCGGGCACGCTTCAGAACGACATCCTGAAGGAATACATCGCGCAGAAGGAATACATCTATCCGCCGGAACCCTCGATGCGGCTGGTGATCGATACGTTCGAATTCGGCGTCAAGAACACGCCCAAGTTCAACACCATTTCGATTAGCGGATATCACATCCGCGAAGCCGGCTCGACGGCAATTCAAGAACTGGCTTTCACCCTGCGCGATGGCCTGGAGTATGTCGAATGGGGAATGCGACGCGGACTCGACGTAGATCAATTCGTGCCACAACTTTCCTTTTTCTTTAACGCACACAATGATTTCTTCGAGGAAATCGCCAAGTACCGCGCCGCCCGCCGGATCTGGCACAAAGCCATGGTCGAGCGCTACAAATCGAAGAACCCGCGGTCCTGGGCGCTGCGTTTTCATTCCCAGACTGCCGGCTGTTCATTGACCGCGCAACAGCCTTACAACAATGTCGTTCGCACTGCGATTCAAGCCCTCGCTGCCGTGCTGGGCGGAACGCAGTCTTTGCACACCAATTCCCTCGATGAAGCCTGGGCCCTGCCCACGGAGTTCGCCGCGACCATCGCCCTGCGCACGCAGCAGATCATCGCCCACGAAACCGGCGTAACGAACACCGTCGATCCGCTCGGTGGCTCCTACTTCGTTGAAACTCTTACCAACGAAGTCGAGCACGGCGCCTGGGAATACATCAATCGTATCGACGCCATGGGCGGCATGGTCGCCGCCATCGAGCGCAGCTACCCGCAGCGAGAAATCGCCGAAGCCTCCTACCGCTACCAGATAGCTGTCGACAGGAAAGAAAAAATCATCGTCGGCGTGAACGATTTCGCATCCGAAGAAAAAGCCTTGGACGTTTTGCAGATTGACGAAACTGTGGTACACCGCCAAGCCGAACGCCTGAGCAAGCTCCGCGCTGATCGCTCCCAAGCCGAAGTCACTCGCCGCCTCAACGCCCTCCGCGCCGCGGCCCAGGGCAAAGACAACCTCATGCCCTTCATCTACGAAGCCGTAAAGTCCTATGCCACCCTCGGAGAAATCTGCGACGCCCTCCGGGACGTTTTCGGCACCTACGAAGAAGTTGCCATCACTTGACGGCGCGAGAGATTTTGATTCATGTGATGTAGCCCAAGGGCACGGACGAACCCAGCCGGACTTAAGGAGCCGATCGTGTTGCTACCAAAAAAATATCTTGGTCTGCTCGCTGGTCTGGCCATAATTGCATTGATCGTCATGATCTGGGAGGAAACTGCAAAAATCACTGGAGACGTGTCTGCGGCCGCTTCCACTGGAACGGTTGTGCCACTCTCGGGCGCTCGCGTCACCCTCTATCAGGTGACGGAAGGGCAGGAGCAGCGCCTTCCTGCTTCGCTCGCTAGCTTGCAGCAACAAAGCCAGCAGGAAATGGAATCCAACGCTCACGTTTTCTCCGCCGAGAGCGCTGATAGTTCGTTTCGCTCAACTTTGGCAGGCTACAATAACCTCTCGGACACCAAACACTGCTTCGCTCTCGAGAAAGTTGTGGATGAAATCCGTAAGTCCCCTGTGCGTAAGCAAACGACGGACAGCCATGGCCATTTTGGGTTCCGAGCCTTGCCGGGGCACTATATCCTGGAAATTTTCAGCCAGGAGAATGGCCGATATACCTTGTTCGTCGAACAAGTCGAACCAAAGTGGCACACTTACTTCAAGCTCGCCGAGCCGACTTGCAGCTATAGTATGACAAACTGATGTGCGCCGTTTTGCGAATTCCGATGCGTGGCTATATCGCCCATTATGCAAAAAAAGATTCGCGTACTGATAGCTAAGCCTGGGTTGGACGGCCACGACCGCGGCGCAAAGATAATCGCCCGCGCCCTACGCGATGCCGGCATGGAAGTCGTCTACACCGGCCTCCGCCAGACTCCCGAGATGATCGCCTCCGCCGCCGTCCAGGAAGACGTCGACGTCATCGGCCTCTCCATCCTCTCCGGCGCGCACAACACTATTTGCCCCCAGCTCATGAAACTCCTGCACGACAAAGGCATGACCGACGTCACCGTTCTCGTCGGCGGCATTATCCCCGAAGCCGACATCGCCGCCCTGAAACAATCCGGCATCGCCGAAATTTTCCTCCCTGGAACTTCCACCCAGGACATCGTGGAGTTTATCCACAAGCGCTTCGCTCTCTCCTGATTCTCGAGGCATTCCCCGAGCTGAGAGCAACCAATTTCACCACTTTTCTCCGTCCTTCGCTCGCTGCTCATATTTTTGCCGTTGCGCCCGATGCATCTTCTTCCACAGCTCTTTATGTTCCTGCCGCGCCTCAGGATCCACCTTCCGCCTCAGAAATTCCTGCTCCCGCAGAAGCTTCCGCCGGTTATCCAGGCGCGCGGCATCCAGCTCTCCTGCGCCAACCGCCTTCAGCACCGCGCAGCCCGGCTCCCCTTCGTGTCGGCAATCCACGAATCGACATTGCGTCGCTAACGCATCGATGTCCGCAAACGTTTGGGCAACCCCTTGCTCCGCATCCCACAGTTGCATCTCGCGCAAGCCCGGCGTATCCATCAGCAGGGCTCCCCCTGGCAACACGAATAGTTCTCTTGCCGTCGTCGTGTGCCGCCCTTTGCTATCGCTTTCGCGCACGGGCTGCACTTCCTGTATCGCCTCGCCCAACAGACGATTCGCAATCGTTGACTTCCCCACTCCCGAAGATCCAAGCAGCACCAATGTCTGCCCCCGCTTTAGAAACTCTTCTAGTTCGCCAAATCCTTCTCCGGTCCTCGCGCTGACGACACATACCACTGTGCCCACAGCAACGCGCTCCATCTCCGCAGCCTTCTCGCGCACCTCCTCGCAAGCATCTGCTTTGTTCAGCACGATCACCGGCCTCGCCCCAGACTCCCAGCACTGTGCGAGGTAGCGTTCCACGCGCCGCGGACTAAAATCGCTATCCAATGCCGACACCAGCAGCGCCGTGTCCACGTTCGCCGCGATTACCTGCTCTTCCACTTTCTTCCCCGCCATTTTGCGGACAAACTTGCTCCGTCTCGGCAGAACCTCCTGAATCATGGCGTTCGTCTCGGCGCCATGGACTTCTCCCGCCACCCAGTCGCCAACCGAGGGCCAGTCCGCGCCTTCGTCCGCCGCGAGACGCAGCTTCCCGCTCGCTTCCGCCCAGCATTCACCGAAATCTCCCGCAACGCGCCAGAATTTCCGTTGCTGCGCAATCACGCGCGCCGGCACTGCATTCTTCCACTCCCCGCCGCGCCAAAACGCTTCAAAGTACGAATTCCATCCCCACAAGGAAATCGACACGGGATAATCCTCCCTCGGCCATGACGGAACACACGGCCACCGCTAGCGCCAAAAGAAAACATCATTAGGTTCTAGTGGATTCGAATTGCGGGAGGGGTGAAGCGGTCAGTTCGTGCCAGCCGCGGAGACACACCCGCCCGCGAGAACTTTGTTAGTGGTTCGCACAGGCGCCTCCGTGGCTAAATTGAGCACCGCCGCCAAGTCGCGCGGCACTGCCCTGAACCGGATGTTAGCGTCAGGTCCAGCCCGAGTCAACAACTCAAAATTTTGAAATTAGTGGACAACCTTCCCATCGCTATCTCGAATCTCGACCTTGCCGAGATTCAGCTTCTTCATTTCCGCTTCAATTTTCGCGCGGTCGCCTAGCGCAAGGACAATCATTTTGTCCGGCAGAATATATTTCTGCGCCACGGCCTGCGCTTGCTCGGCGGTCACGGCGTTGATGCGCTCCGGCAGCGTCGAGAAGTAGTCCAAGGGCAAGTCGTACGTGAAAAGTTCCGCAAACGTCCCCGCCGCGGACGTGCCGCGCTCGAATCTTCCCGGCAACGACCGCGCGATAGAATCCTTGGAGAGCAGCATTTCCGCCGGGGTCATCTGCGTTTCTCGCATGCGCCGCAGCTCGTTGAACATCTCTGTTGTCGCCGGAGCAGTCACGTCCGTTCGAACATCCGAGGCGGTAATGAACGGCCCCGGCGCTCGGTGATAAGCAAAAGAGGAAAAGGCGCCATAAGTATACCCGTGCGATTCGCGCAGATTCATGTTGATGCGGCTCGAGAAAAGCCCGCCGAGGTCCGTGTTCATCACTTCCACGGGCGCATAATCGGGCGTCGAGCGCGCGAGTCCCATCGAGAAGCACACCAGCGTCGTCTGCGGCGCTCCGGGACGGTCCACTAGGATCAGTTTCGCATCCGTTGTCTCCGGCGTGCCCAGCGCCGCTGGTGCTGGCCTTCCCGGCTTCCACGCTCCGAAGTGTTTTTCGAGCAGTGGCTTCAACGCGGCCAGCTTGATGTTTCCGGTGACGACCAGCGCCGCATCATCCGGAAAATAATTCTGCTTCCAGAAATGTTCCAGGTCGTCGCGCGAAATCGCCTTAATGGATTCCGTCGTCCCGCTGTCAGGATATCCATACGTATGACGTGGACCATAGAGCGACGCGGCCAGTATGCGAGTCGCTAAAGTAAATGGATCGTCCTTTTCCTGAACGATGCTGGTCAGCCACTCGGAGCGTACCCGCTCGATTTCCGACTGCGGAAAGGTCGGATGCAGCGCGACGTCGGCCAGCAATTCCAGCGCTTCGGGAAAACTGCGTGAAAGTGAGCGCGTGGAGATTCCGGTCGTGTCCGTCCCCGCGCCCGAATTTAGCGTCGCCCCCAGATCGGCCGCGCGATCCGCAATCTGCAATGCGGAACGTGTCGCGGTTCCCTGCTGGAGCATCCGCGCCGTCATGCCCGAGAGCCCCGGACGATCGACTGGGTTTACTCCGCTTCCTGCATGCATCACGAGGTTCGCTGCCACGAGCGGCAGTCCTGGCCTTTCGCTGTACAGGACCGTCAATCCATTCGAAAGCTTGAATTTTTCAGGCACTGGCAAGTGCAACGCACTGGCAACGCCCGGCTTTGGCCCGTCCTTGCGCCATTCCGCGTCCGCGTTCACCGGCTCGCCGTTGTTCTTCGATGGATCCTTCTCCGGTGCTTTGGGAGTTGCCACTTCCGCGCCCAGATCCTGCTTCCCCGGCAGTCCGTAAACTACCGCACGCTGATTCCCATTCAGCTGTCCCTGCGCGAAGGCCTGAATCGATTCCTTTGAGGCATTCTCGTACCGTGCGATGTCCGCCGCCAGAAAATCAGGCGTGCCGAGGTAGTGGTTGTAACTGTTCAAGCGGTCCGCGACGCCGCCGAATCCTCCAAGCGTCTCGAGTCCCGCAATGATTCGCGACTCAAGCACGTTTCGCGCCCGCGCAAGTTCCGCCGTCGTCGGCCCCTCTTTGCGGAATGTATCCATCTCCGCGTTGATGGCCTTCTCCAAATCCTCCGGTTTAACGCCGGCTTTGGCCGTCACCTGCACTTCAAACACGGAGCCGAGAATCAGCGATTGCTGATTCACCGCCACGTCCTGCGCGATCTGTTTTTCGTAGACGAGCTTCTTGTACAACCGGCTGGACTTCCCTCCGCCCAGAATCGTCGCCGAGAGATCCGCTTCCGCATCGCCAGGTTTGAAAATCGGCGAAGTCAGCCAGCCCATGTAAACGCGCGGCAGCTGCACGTTATCCTGAAACACGGCGTGACGCTCGGTCGTAATCGGCGGTGTGTGAGCCTTGATTTTCGGCACGTCTTCGCCGCGCTTCAGCGGCCCAAAGTATTTTTCCACCAATTCCTTTGCCTTCTCGGGATTGAAATCGCCGACAATCGCCAGGCTCGCGTTGTTCGGCGCGTAGTACAGCTTGAAGAAATCCCGCACGTCTTCCAGCTTCGCCGACTGGATGTCGAGGTGCGACCCAATCACTTCCCCGTAATAAGGATGCTCTTTCGGAAAGAGCTGGTGGAACAATCCCTCTTCCACGACGCCATAGGGCGCGTTTTCCACGCTCTGCCGCCGTTCGTTGCGCACCACATCCTGTTGATTCGAGAGATTGGCCTGATCGAGTTTGTCCGGCAAATAACCCATGCGGTCTGACTCCAGCCACAGCGCCAGTTCCAGCTGATTCGAAGGCAACGTCTCGAAATAGTTCGTACGATCGAAATCCGTCGTCCCGTTGATGTCCGAGGCTCCCGCGGCTTCGAGGAAGTGGAAGTGCGAACTGCCCGGCACGTGGCGCGACCCTTCGAACATCATGTGTTCGAAAAGATGAGCAAAACCGGTGCGTCCCGGCAGCTCATTCGCCGGACCGACGTGATACCACAGATTCACGGCCACCATCGGAAGACGATGATCTTCGGAGAGGATCACTTCCAGCCCGTTCTCCAGCTTGTATTTTTCGAATTTCAGTTGTGGCACCTCGAGCGTCGCTGGCTTCGCCGCTGCCGGCTTGGCTGCCGTTTGCGTTGGCGCCTTTGCCGGTGCTTTCGCCGGAGCCGTCGAAGGCGTCTGTCCAGGCGATGAAATCGCAAATGCCAGCAGGCCGAGCAAACCAAACGACACTTCATTTTTATGAAGATGCCTCATAAAGCCTTCCTCTCGAAGTGGCGCAATTGTCGCGATTAGGCAGCGGACAGTAGACGCGGATGTCCTCAGGAGCCCGGTTGATAGCTTACCTTGCTCAGGAATGAGTGCAAGTACTTTAGGTGCTTGCTGCTGTCTCGGGACCCGCGGCGGTTCGCACATCCATGGCTAAAACTCGTATACTGTCAAACTGTTTGGTGTGTTGAACTTTGAGTTCTACATTCGTGAAATTGTCCGTGAGTGAGGGCTTCGCGTGTCTGATTCGGTTCTGAAAACCAGTGCGAATCGCAACTCTCCCGAATTCGAAAAGAACGCCCGCCGCATCGTCGATTTGCTGACAAAGATTAAGAACGAGGAAGAGCAGATTTTCCAAGGTGGCGGCGCGAAGGCTATTGACGGCCAGCACAAAAAGGGCAGGCTCACCGCGCGCGAGCGCATTACCAACCTGATCGATCCGGGTTCGCAGATGTTCGAACTCGGCACTTACGCGGCGTACGAGATGTACGAGGAGTGGGGCGGCGCGCCTTGCGCGGGAACCGTCACGGGGCTTGCCAAAGTTTGCGGGCGCACTTTCATGGTGATCGCCAATGACGCGACCGTAAAAGCGGGCGCGTTTTTCCCCATGACCGCCAAGAAAGTAATTCGCGCACAGAACATCGCCATCGAAAACAAGATTCCCACGATTTATCTCGTCGATTCCGCGGGGGTTTTCTTGCCGCTGCAGGAAGATGTTTTTCCGGATACCGACGATTTCGGCCGCGTCTTTCGCAATAACGCTGTCATGAGCGCGATGGGCATTCCGCAGATCACCGCAATCATGGGAATGTGCGTGGCTGGCGGCGCCTATCTTCCCGTGATGTGCGACCACATCTTGATGACCGAAGGCTCAGGTTTATTTTTGGCCGGGCCCGCTCTCGTGCAAGCAGCAATCGGACAGAAAACTTCCGCCGAAGATTTGGGTGGCGCGAAAATGCACGCACAGATCAGCGGCACGGTCGATTTCCGCGAGCCGGATGATGATGCGTGCATCGCGCGCATTCGCGCACTTGTTGACAAAATCGGAGCGCCGAACGCTTCGCCTTTCAGCCATGTAAAACCGCGCGACCCGCTCTATTCTAGCGATGATATCTATGGGCTTTTTTCGAGCGATCCCGGCAAGCAATACGACATGCGCGAAATCATCGCGCGGATTGTGGACGCCAGTGAGTTCGAAGAATATCGCATTGAATATGGCGAAACGCTCCTGTGCGGTTACGCACGAATCGGCGGCTGGGCCGTCGGCATCGTCGCCAATCAAAAGAAGCATGTGCAAACATTGGCGCGCGGCTCCGACCAGAAACGCCTCGAATTTGGCGGCGTGATTTATACCGAGTCCGCGGAAAAAGCCGCGCGATTTATTCTCGACTGCAACCAGAATCGCATCCCGCTGATTTTTCTACACGACGTAAACGGCTTCATGGTCGGCAAGGACGCCGAGTGGAGCGGCATCATTCGCGCCGGCGCAAAAATGGTGAACGCCGTGGCCAATAGCGTCGTTCCTAAAATTACGGTGATTTGCGGCGGCAGCTTCGGCGCCGGAAACTACGCCATGTGCGGCAAGGCCTACGACCCGCGCTTCATGTTCGCGTGGCCCACGGCGCGCTTCGCGGTGATGAGCGGCGACGCCGCAGCCAACACCCTCGCCGAAATAAAACTGAAGCAACTCGAACGCGAAGGCAAAAAAGTCGACGAAAAACAAAAAAAAGAATTGGTCGAATCCGTCCGCGCCACCTACGAACATCAAACCGACCCGCGCTACGCCGCCGCCCGCCTCTGGGTCGACGCCATCATCGATCCCGCCCACACCCGCGACGCCCTAATCTGGGCCCTCGAAGCCGCCGCGTTAAATCCCGAAATCCGCGAGTTCAAAACTGGAGTACTGCAAACGTAAGCCCATGCGACGAAGAGGCCTCATCATTCTGCTAGCATCTCTACCAACTTGGATCACAGCTTTCGTTCTTAGCCGCGAATTTTGGAAGGAAAACCAATTCTGGGGCGGTGACCTTGCGACCCGTCCATATCTGTCCGGCGTGGGTTGGGTCGCGGTCAGCAGCGCTATGTTGGGTTTTTGTGTCTTGCTATTCGATTTTATTTCCTGGTGTCGCAGACCACATGACCGAAACAACTAAACTTATCGAGTGCCCGAGAGATGCGTGGCAGGGATTGCCGGATCTGATTCCGACGGAGTACAAGGCGGCATATCTGAAAGAGCTGGTGCTTGCGGGATTCAAGCATATTGATGCCGTGAGTTTTGTTTCGCCGAAGCATGTGAAGCAGATGGCGGACAGTGAAGAAGTGATGACGAAACTGAGCGCTTCTCTTCCCGCCGGAGTCGAGGCACCTGAAATCATCGGCATCGTGGTGAATGAGAAGGGACTCGAGCGGGCGCTTGCGACTCCGGGTGTGACGACGATTGGTTATCCGTATTCGATTTCAGCGTACTTCCGGCGCGCGAATGCCAACATGACGCGAGACGAGTCGCGGCTGCTCGTTGAGAAGTTGCGAAAAGAAACGGCGGCTGCAAAACGCGACTTGGTCATTTACATTTCGATGGCGTTTGGGAATCCTTACGACGAGCCGTGGGGGCCGGAAATTGTGGCGGACACATTGGAATGGCTGAAAGACGTTCGCGTGCGTACGATTTCGCTGGCGGATACGGTCGGCAACGCGCCGCCGCATCTCATCGGCGATTTGTACCGCAGTGTGAAGGATCACGTTGCAGGAATCGAACTCGGAGTACACTTGCACAGCCGCCCGGAGAATGCGGAAGAAAAAATCCTTGCGGCTTACGAAGCGGGATGCCGACGGTTCGACGGCGCACTTACGGGACTTGGCGGTTGCCCGTTTGCAGGAGACAATCTGGTTGGCAACATCGCGACGGAAGATATTCTTGCCGCGTTGCGAAAAGCAGGAGCTGATCCGGGCGTCGATTCCTCCCGATTGGCCAAAGTGCTCGAAATGACGAATGAGATTCGCGTTAAGTATGCGCATGCCCCGCTTGTGAACTGAGGAGGTGCTTTCACAAATGTATTCAACGCTCCTTCTCGAAATTGCCGGAAACCTCGCGACCATCACGCTGAACCGGCCGGAAAAGCGCAACGCCATCTCCACACAAATGATGGCGGAACTGCAGGCCGCGCTGGATGAGATCGAAAAAAGCCACACGCGTGTGGCGATCATCACAGGTGCGGGCAAAGCATTTTGCGCGGGCATGGATTTAGACATGCTCGCGGCAATCGCGAAGCAATCCCCGGCCGAAAATCAGGAAGACTCGCGACGGATTGCCAAACTGTTCCGCAGGATCTGGAGTTTTCCCCGGCCGCTCATTGGAGCGGTAAACGGCGCTGCTTACGCCGGAGGCTGCGGGATCGCTACGCTTTGTGATTTTACGCTCGCGGTGCCGGAAGCTAAATTCGGGTATACAGAAGTGAAGATAGGCTTTCTGCCAGCAATTGTTTCCGTGTTCTTGACGAGGCAGATCGGCGAAAAGCGCAGCCGCGATTTGCTGCTTACCGGGCGCATCATCGAAGCGGCTGAGGCGAAGGAATTCGGCCTCGTCTCAGAAGTAGTTCCGGCCGATCGCTTGGTCGAGCGCGCGCACGAGCTCGCGGACCAGTTGATAGCGGCAAGCCCCAGCAGCCTCACTCGTTCCAAGCATCTTCTGGTGTCCTCGGCGGCCTCCAGCGTCGATCATGATTTGGAACGCGCCATCCTCGAGAATGCGCGCATTCGGTGCACGCCGGATTTCCAGGAAGGCGTCGCTTCGTTCCTCGAGAAACGCAAACCGGTCTGGCACGGCGACACGGAAAAATAAGGAATATGAGAATGCTTGAATATCATGATGCGGTAGTGCGCGTGCGCTACGCGGAAACGGATCAAATGGGTGTGGTTTATCACGCGAATTATCTGGTGTGGTTCGAGGTTGGCCGCGTGGAGCTGATGCGCGCGCTGGGCTTCGAGTACAAGCGCATGGAAATTGAGGATGACTGCCGCATCGTGGTTGCTGACCTGCACTGCCGCTACCATCATTCGGCGCTGTACGACGAAGTTTTGCGCATCCGGACGCGCATCGCGGAATCGCGAAACCGAATCGTCAAATTCTCCTACGAAGTCATTCGCGACGCGGACGGAAAAGTGCTGGCTAACGGCGAAACGACGCACGTGATTTGCGGAAGCAATGGCCGTCCGAAAACGCTGCCCAAGAAGTATGAAACGGTATTTAGTTCCATCGTCGCGCCGCAACCCGATCGGATCAAGACATGAGCGTCGCGCTGAACGGCAACGATCTCACTTTTTCTAACCTCCACGACGTGGCGCTACGCGGCGAACAAGTCCACCTGGCGGATTCGGCCATCGAACGAATGAACGCTTCGCGCGCGGTGGTGGATCGCCTGGTGGCATCGGGCGAGACGGCGTATGGAATTAATACGGGCTTTGGAAAGCTTGCTTCGGTGCGAATTTCCACGGAGCAGGTTCGGCAGTTACAAGTGAATCTCGTGCGATCGCACTCCTGCGGCGTGGGCGCGCCGCTGAGTGAGCCGGAGACGCGCGCGATGATCCTGCTGCGCGCCAACGCGCTGGCGAAAGGATTGAGCGGCGTGCGACCGCTGGTCGTTGAAGCACTTTGCAAGATGTTGAACGCCAAAGTGCATCCAGTGATTCCGTCGCAGGGCTCGGTGGGCGCTTCGGGGGATCTTGCGCCACTCGCGCATCTCGCTCATGTGGTGATTGGCGAAGGCCGCGCGACATATGGCGGAGAAATATTGCCCGGCGGTGAAGCCATGAAGCGCGCAGGGATTGCTCCGGTCGCATTGGAAGCAAAAGAAGGCCTTTCGCTGCTGAATGGCACGCAAGGAATGTTGGCACTGCTAAGTTTAGCGCTGCAGGAAGTGGACATTCTCGTGGACTCCGCGGATGTGGCCGCTTCCCTTTCGCTGGATGCGCTGCGCGGAAGTCCGGGTGCATTCGATGCGAGAATCATGCATGCTCGCGCGTATGCGGGCGCAGCAACAACGGCGCGGAATCTCGCGCACCTAAATGAAGGGAGCCAGATTCGCGAGTCGCATCGGTCCACTGAAAAAGACAAGCGCGTGCAGGATGCGTACAGCTTGCGTTGCACGCCGCAGGTGCACGGAGCGGTGCGCGATTCGCTGGGACAAGCACGAGAAATGGCCGCTGTGGAATTAAACAGCGCGACGGATAACCCGCTCGTTTTTGTCCGCGATGCGAATAATGGAGACATTATCAGCGGCGGGAATTTTCACGGGCAGCCGCTGGCGATGGCCGCGGACCAAGTGGCCATCGCGATTGCGACCCTCGGAGGAATCGTCGAGCGGCGCATCGAGCAAATGACCAATCCGCTGACGAGCATGCTGCCGGCGTTTCTTACGCCGGAGCCGGGGCTGAATTCGGGATTCATGATTGCGCAGGTAACGGCGGCGGCGCTGACGAGCGAAAACAAGGCGCTGGCTACGCCGCATTCCGTCGATTCCATTTCCACGAGCGGCAACCAAGAAGATTACGTCTCGATGGGAATGAGCGGAGCGCGGCGGCTGGGACGCATGATGGTCAATTTGCGGAATACGATTGCGATTGAGTTGCTGTGCGCTTGCCAAGGAATCGATTTGCTGGCGCCGCTGCAAACGGGAACTTTGGCAAAGAAAGCATACGAATCGGTGCGGAGGAAGTCGCCTAAAGTTACCGAGGACCGCCCGCTGGCAGCCGAAATCGAAGCGGTGTCAGCGCTAGTGGCCGAGGGTGCGATTTCATCTCTGCTGCGTTGAGAGGGGTTTCAACACAGAGGGCGCAGAGATCACAGAGAGGCAGACCTGGGGCCCCGCTTGGGTAAGTAAACCCTTTGGGGCTCAAACGTAAAGCGCCGCACTTCAATGGGATTTCTAGTTAACAATAACTGCCACCCTCCCCCCTGTTTTTCATAGGTGATTTTAAGGAGGTTTAAAGTCCATTAGAATCAACACTTCCACAAGTGTTGATTCTAAATAATTTAGCGCTGAGTGATTTTCTCAGTGGGCTGGAGTGTGGATGCTCCACCCCCAATAATACCGACAGACTCATCGAGGTTTACGAAGCCGGAAATAACAAGGCGGCAGAAAGTCTGCCGCAACCGAAGAAAATCCGCAGTCTTACCTGACAAGTACAGTACCACAGGAAGTATAAGTAGTCAAGAAGTGTTTTGTACGGGCAGTTGTGTAAGGAGACTTTCCAAAATCGGGAAACATCATTGGGTGGGCAGGCGGGGCAAATTCAGGAATTCGTCGAGACTATTGGCTACGACTGCGCCGTGGGAGCCGCTGCCGTCGTAATCGAGGTAGATGACGGGGGAGTCTTTTTGGCGTTGATCGGTGGCGGCGATCCAATACCACGAGCTGCGGCCTGTGGTGGCAAAGCAAAAGCCGGGGCCGAGTTCCTCCTCGTAGGGCAATTCGTTGAGGGATTCGAGGTCGAGCGGCTCAAAACAATAGACTTGCCAGGGCTTCGACCACCAGCTTTTCTTGCCGGGTTTTTCCAGTTGGAAGCCTGCTTCCTGAATAGCGGATCTTTCCTCATATAACCGCAATAGTCTCTCCGGCAGCAGTTTGCCAAGCTCGCGTTCGACGGCTTCGGGTTGAGGATTCAGCAACCGGCGAAGATAGGCCTCGTATGTGGCTCGTACTTGTTCGGGAGTTGGGCGGGAGCGGAATGTAGTGATGGCCCGGCGGACGCCCGTGGCAATGACTAGCAGCGCGGCGGCGAAGACCAGAGGTCCGAAGAGATAGAGGAGAAGCTTGTCCACGCTTTGATGATACTGCACAGCGAGAAGAAAGAATTATTTCGGGGCGGCTAACGGAATTCTTGGGCTAAGAGTTTGAAGAGCGGCCCGCCTTCCCGACCGGGTCGGGGTAAACGCCAGGCGGGCGCTACGAGGAGAAAAAAGACGTAAGGCAGAGAATGAGCGGATGGTTCACAGCGATGACTGATTCGCAGCGAAATGCTTGGGGTTCCATTGACGGGGGCAGAGTGCGTTGGGAGGGTAGAGGGAAGCTGCTCAATTCCTATGTCCTTGAGGTGAACAATGGCTGTCCCCACAGGAACGATTGCACCGCCGCCGGGAAAAATTGCGGTTCGCGGTCCGGCGATGTCGGAGGCGGTTGCGGCGGCGGTGCCGAACCGCAGCAAACCCTTGAGAAAACCGACCCATGCCGAAAAAACCAGCAAGCTGAAGTCAGGGCTTGGCGGATTTATAGTCGGAGCTCTGATCGGGGGGCCGCTTCTTTATTTTGGTTTCTACTTCTGGGGTGGAGCAGCGCTGCTTTTTCTGTGCGGCGGCGGCCTGTTGATCCTCTTTGGTCATGGGGACGACGTGTCGGATTGCCCGTTCTGCGGGGCGGCGCTGCACAACTTGCCGCAACCTGATGCCAGTGGCGTGCCCAAGCCGGTGCAATGCAGGAAGTGCTGGGAGTATTCAGGGCTACAAAAAGGATTTGTGTCGCCGTACAACCCGAACGCGGTGGAGGAGCAGCCGACGTTTAGATCGCCACTGGCGCAGAGCGTGGTATGGCCGAATGGATGCGTGCAGTGCGGAGCGCCGCCGACGCGTTTCGATGAAGTGGGCACGTTCGCGGTTAACAAAGGACTGCTGGTGGTGGGAGCAGTGCGTGTAAAGACGTTTAAATTGGGTGGAGTTCCCTACTGCGACGCGCACAAGAAGGCCGTGGAGATGAAGACCGAAATTGGGAACAAATTGTTTTTGGATTGGCGATCACTGCCGATGATGCGGCGGTATATGGCGGCGAATGGCGGGCGTTTTGCGGAATAGGGGCGGAGGAACTAAAGAGATCGATCGTGCGCTTCTTCTCTGGTTAGGTACCGCCCCCCGGATTTGAGGAAGGGTTTGCGAGCCAATGCGCGGCGCTTGGCGGCTTCATAGTTGTCGGCGGCGCTCATCCGCTCTTTTAAGATCCCGGATAGATAATCTGAGACACTGATATTATTCTTGGCGGCTTCGACATAGAGCCATTCCGCAACATTTTCCTCCAGCGTAATCTTTATTTTGCGAGACTTCGATTTCATACGCCGAATATGGTGTTACTGGTAGTTCGTGTCAAGCTCTATGGAAGCAGTTAGTGACCGCTGCTTGGGGGTGTGCAATGACGATTGATTGCGATAAAAACATGATTGTTCGTAAAATCGCCATAACACCCACAATCCCAGAATCAGTGTCTTTGATGGTCCGCCAAGAAGCTTAGCGGTGTCAGACGCTTGGCCCTTCAGGCAAGAGATTGGAGGAAGAAGATTAGCATGCGATAGCCGGCGATGTAGGAGAAGGGGGCGAGTTCGAGGGAGTAGTGGCCGCAGGCGAGTTCGAGGGTGCGGGGATCGGCGCCGTGGCGGCGGAGGGAGTCGAGCATCTGGCGGGTGAGATGAGGGAGCATGGTGGGGTCGTATTTGCCGTAGACCATAAAGGTGTTGCGGCCCGCGCCCATGCCGCGCTCGACGTAGGGCATGGGGCTGATGGGAGCCCAATAGTCGCGAAGTTCGTCGACGGTTACATGGTTGCGAAGACCTTCCCATACGTGGTTGGTGGTCATGCCCTGGCTGATGACGTCGGCGTAATAGGTGGAGACGTGGAAGAAGCCGCCAGCGCGGACGCGTTCGTCGTGAACGAGGGTGATGTAGCCGACCGAAGAGCCGATGCTGGTGCCGAGGATGCCGAGTTTGGTGTAGCCCTGCTGGTCGAGCCAGTGCAGGGAGCGGCGGGCGTCCTGGACGGCTTGGCGATTGGCTTGAAGGGTCAGGCCGATATTGGGGCCGCAGATCTGGTCGGCGCGTTCGTGCCCCTTGGCCATGCGGCGGTCGTGATAGGGCATGCTCATTTTTAGGACGGTGATGCCCAGGCGCTGAATCCAGTGGCAGAGGCCGTTCTGGCCGTGCCATTTGGCGTTCCAGTTGGGGAGGAGCAGGACGGCGGGGCCTGCGCCGGAGCGCTTGCCGCGCGAGCGAGTTGAAATGGTTTCGAGAGCGGGAAAGAGTTGGGCGTGCACCGTGTTGTTTTCTGGCCAAGGGGATTCGATGGAACTGGTGAAGGTGAGGACGTTCTCGCGGTCGAGGCGGTAATCGGTAGCGGGGGTGGCAGCGTACCAGTCCCTGCTCGACTCGATGGCTTGGCGGGCGTATTCGCGGACGAAGGCGCCGGGATGGAGGTCGTCGGGGGAGCCGTCGATGTGCTCCAGGCCCCAATGGAAGGGCTGGACGCGGCGGTTGTCGTCGGTGGTCCAACGGCGGTGCTCGTAGCGACGGATTTTGCGTTCGAACCAATTCATGAGAAGTCGACAGTTCACAGTTTACAGTCAACAGTGGGAGAAGAAAAAGGTAGAACAGGCCGGGAAACGGTTGAATTGAATTTCAACACAGAGGGCACGGAGAACACAGAGAAACTCGATGGAGAAAGCGTTAGGGATGAGGCACGCGGAAACGGGCGATTCATTGAGGCGGTGGGGTGAGTGTGGCAGATTGGGAAGAGCGGCCGCGGAGTGGCCGGGCTAACCGTGGTCATCATCATCGTCTTCTTTTTTCTGCTTGGGACTATTGTGGGGAGCTTCCTGAATGTCTGCATTACGCGGATTCCGGAGGATATTTCCATTGTTACGCCTGGGTCGCGCTGTCCGCGGTGCATGACGCCGATCAAACCGTATGACAACGTGCCGGTGTTTGCCTGGCTTTGGTTGCGCGGGAAGTGCCGGGCTTGCGGGGCGCCGATTTCGGCGATGTATCCGTTGATTGAGCTGACAACGGGATTGCTGTTTGTGGCGGCGTTTCTGGAGTTTGGGATTACGCAGACGACTGTGAAATGGCTGTTTTTTACGTGCTTGATCATCATTTTGACGGTGACGGATTTGCGGGTGCGGCTGCTGCCGGACGTGGTGAATTGGCCTGGGTTTGCGGCGGGGCTGCTGTTTTCTGCGTTTGTGCCGCCGGGTGACGGATTTGCGGGGATGCTTCTAGGGAGATTGCTGCAAATGCGTTTGCCGGGTTTTGCGGCGGGAATTCTGGATGGGATTCTGGGAGCGGCGTTCGGGAGCTTTTTGTTGTGGGGCATGGCGGCGGGTTACAGGTTGTTGCGCGGGCACGAGGGGATGGGCATGGGCGACATGAAAATGATCGCCATGATTGGGGCGTTTCTCGGATTGCGGGGGACGTTTCTGACCTTGCTGGTGGGGAGCCTGCTGGGGAGCTTGATCGGAATTGGTTTGGTGGTGGCGCTGTACCTTGGGGGTTGGAGGAGCGCGCTGGCGAAACGGGCTAGTCGGCGGGGACTGGGGACGGAGCAGCGGTTGCGCTGGGCGATTGCACGGCAGTACCAGTTGCCGCTGGGAACGTTTCTGGGGATTGGGGCACTGGTAATTGTTTATGGAGGGCCGGTTATTGTCGGCTATTGGCCTGGACTTCGGGGGATTTTGGGTTAAGCGTAGAGTTCAACGTCCCAATTTCAGGAAAGAGAAGGAAAGGGAAGGAAATAGATTTAATACAGAGGGCCACAGAGGAAGAGAAGAAGGAGTCGGAAGACGAAGGCGATGTTGGCGACACTGCAAAGCGCGAATAACACGCAGCACCTGTGGATGATTGCCGCGGGGCTGGGAGTTGGGTTCCTGGTGATCACCGGGCTAGTAGTGTTTTTGATGCGGCGGTCTTTTGAGAATCGGCGGGAGGGGCAGAAAGAGGAATTTGCATCGAGCGCGCCGCGCACGGAAAACCCTTCGGCGTTCATGGCGGCGTCGATGCAGGGGGTGATTCAGCAACTGCGCGAGCAGGAAAAGGAATTGGAACGGCTGCATAAGATCGAGAAGGAACGCGCGGAGCTGACGGAGCGGTTGAGCGAAGAAGTGACGAGAAATATGCCGGCGGGGCTGCTTGTGGTGAACGCCACGGGGATCATTTCCACGTCGAATCCCGCGGCGGAACAAGTTCTGGGAATTCGCGGATTGGGATTTCGGCGGTACAGCGAGGCGCTGGGGGCGTCCTCGGACATGACCAAGCTGATTGCGGAATGCCTCACGACGGGGAAGATTTTCCGGCGTGAAGAGGTGGAGCATATTCCGCCTGCGGGTGACACGCGACACCTGGGCGTGACGATCTCGCCGATTCGAAGGGGCGAAGGAAAGATCAGCGGGGCGATTTGCTTGCTGACGGATTTAACCGAACTGGCAGCACTGCAGCAACGCATGCAATTGAAGGAAAACCTGGCGGCTCTCGGGGAACTTTCTGCGGGAATCGCGCACGAATTCAAGAACGCGCTGGCGACGATTTCGGGTTACGCGCAGATGATCCGGTCGGAGTCCACCGAGACAGAAGCCCTGGACTACGCGGAACGCATCCTGGAGCAGACGCGAAACATTACGCACGTGGTGACGGAGTTTTTGAAGTATGCGCGGCCGCTGGAAATTCCGGACGAGCGGGTGCCGCTGCAAGCAATGGTGGAGCGGGTCGTTTCGGAAGTGGCAGAGGCATTGCCGCAGGTCAAGATCGCGTGCGAGGGAACATTCGGAGATGCAGCTGGAGACGAAGGCTTGCTGAGGCAAGCGCTGCTGAATTTGGCGCGGAATGCGGCGGAGGCTTGCGCCATCACGGAGGGCGGTGGGCGGGTGGTTGTTCGCGGAGAAGTCGTCCACGGCGAAGGAGCGGAGTTCCAGCGGCTCAGCGTGATCGACAATGGGGCGGGGATCCCGCCTAACGTACTGCCAAAGCTGTTCCGCCCATTTTTTACAACAAAAGCGAAAGGAACGGGGCTGGGTCTGGCGGTGGTGCAGAAGATCATCGTGCAGCACGGAGGGCAAGTGGAGGTGCGGAACCGGCCGGAGGGTGGGGCGGAGTTTATTGTTACACTTCCCCTGCCGCGCGAGGTGCCAGAAGCGGTAGAATTGAAGCAGGCAAGCATCTAAGAGACCGTCGGGGTATTCCAGCCGCTCCAGGAGGTAGGACAATATGCGAATGAGAATCTGGATGAAGGGACTCGCACTGGTGCCGGTGTTGTGCCTGGCCGGGCTTTCGGCGGCGGCGCGACCGCAGGCTGCTTCTCAGCAGACGGGTGATCCCGTAGCCGATGCCGCGCGGAAGGCGCGCGAGTCGAAGAAAGACGTGCCGAAGCCCAAGAAGGTTTGGACGGACGACGACCTGAAGAAGGGCACGCCCGACACCGCGTCAACTCCGGGCAGTGGCAGCGGGACGGCCACTGCGTCGACGGGACAAGGCGGTGGAGGCGGCACCCAAGCCAACGATCCGAACGGCGAGGTCGCCTGGAGAGCAAAGTTCAAAGAACAGCACGACCGCATTGCGAAGGCCGAGAAGGAACTCGACATTTTGCAGCGCGAATTGGAAAAGGCGCAGTTGGAATACTATCCCGACCCGCAGAAAGCGATGGTCCAGCAAAACACCCGCGGGGAGATCAACGACAAGACGGCGAGAATCGACGCCAAGAAAAAGGAAATTGCTCAGTTGAAACAAGGGCTGGACGACCTCGAAGACCAACTGAGGAAGGCGAACGGGAACCCAGGGTGGACGCGGTAGGAAAAGGCCGTTTGTGAGCTGTTAGTTGTAAGTGGTTAGTAGAAGACTTCACTTCCGAAACTAAAAAAGTGAACCCAGGATGTCGGCCCGCTTGGGGCGGGCACTCACTGCTTCCCTTCACTGCACACGTGTCTCTCGTTGTTCCCAGAAGGCAACAGGATTCGTGGTAGAAACGAAAGAGATGGAACCTCTCCTTCTTGTTGAAGATAAGCAGGAACTGCGCACCATGCTGCGGAAGGCCCTGGAGCGCGCAGGCTACACCGTGGACGAAGCGCCGGACGGCGCGGCAGCGATTCAGAAGGTGCGCGCGCGCAGGTACCTGCTGGTAATTACGGATTTGAAGATGCCGGGGGCTTCGGGGTTGGATGTTCTGCGCGAGACCAAGCAAGCGGATGCAACCGTGCCCGTGCTTCTGCTAACGGCTTACGGTTCGGTGGAAGAAGCCGTGGCGGCGATGAAGGAAGGCGCGTTTGATTTTCTGCAAAAGCCGGTGGACCTGGAGCATTTGAAGCTGCTGGTGAAGCGCGCGGCGCAGCAGCAGGAGTTACAGCGGGAGAATTTGCTGCTGCGTGAAGAATATTCGACGCGCTACGGATTTCCGCGGATCGTGGGCGAGCACGCCTCGATTCGGGAAGTGAGCCAGCAGATTCAGAAAGTGGCGGCGACGGATTCGACTTGCTTATTGCTGGGAGAAAGCGGGACGGGAAAAGAGTTGTTCGCGCTGGCGATCCATCACTTGTCGCCGCGGCGGGATCAGCCGTTTGTGGCGCTGAATTGTGCGGCGATTCCGGAGGGATTGGTGGAGAACGAACTCTTCGGGCATGAAAGAGGGGCGTTCACGGGCGCTGGGGCACGCAAGGTCGGGAAGATGGACCTGGCGCATCGCGGCACGCTTTTTCTGGATGAAATTGGGGAGTTGCCGCTGGCGATCCAGGCAAAACTGCTGCGCGTGCTGGAAGAGCGGCGATTCGAACGAGTGGGCGGGACGCAGTCGATCGATGTGGACGTGCGAATCGTGGTGGCCACGAATCGCGATCTGCGGAAACTGGCGGAAGAGAAATTATTTCGCGAAGACTTGTACTTTCGAATTTCAGCGGTGCCGATGACGATTCCTCCTTTGCGCGAGCGCGGGAACGACGTGTTGCTGCTTGCGGATCATTTTCTGGAAAAATTCAGCCGCGAATTTGGAAAGCCCGGGTTGGAATTATCGGTTGAGGCGCGCGAGCGGCTGCTGCACTACAGGTGGCGGGGCAACGTGCGCGAACTACAGAACACGCTGGAGCGCGCAGTCATTCTGGCCGATGGTTTGAGCATTCGCGCAGAAGGCTTGCAGTTGCCTGCATCAAAGCCGGATGCCGAGAAACTGCCGGTGGGCATGCTTCCGGAAAATTTTAATTGGGAAGGCTCGCTCGAGGAAGTGACTGGCCGGGCTGTGAGCCATGTGGAGAAGGCTTTGCTCGAAAATACCATGAGCGAGTGCAAGTGGAATAAGACGCGGGCGGCAGAAAAGCTGGGCGTTTCACCGAAGACACTGCTCGTGAAATTGCGCAGCGCAGGACTCGAAGAATAAGGAGGCTGGGCTCAAGCCCGGCCTTTACAAATCATGACCCGCGCGTAGCGGTGTGCAGGGCGACGGTGCCGCAGGTCCAGACGCGGTAGTCGACGGACTGGTAGCCGACGGCGGTCAGGAGGGCGGCGAGTTCGGGCGGGCGGAAGAAGCGGGCGACTGATTTTGGGAGATATTTGTATGCGGCCTGATCACCGGAGATGACGCCGCCAATCTTCGGCAACACTTTGCAAAAATACCAGCGATAGAGATCTCCCAGCAGACCTTCGGGCGGCTCGGCAAATTCCAAGATCGCAACGGTGCCGCCGGGCTTCAAGACGCGCTGAATCTCCCGCAGGCCGGCCTCGTAGTTGGCGAGATTGCGAAAGCCGAAGGCGGCGGTAACGAGATCAAAGGTGCCGTCCGCGAACGGGAGCCGCAAGGCGTCCGCTTCAAAGAGTGGCATAGGTGGCGGAGCGGTCAAACCCGAATGGCTGGGGACTCGTTGGCTCTTGGCGATTTTGGCGCGTGCGCGCACGAGCATGGAATGAGAGAAATCGGCGCCGATGATGCGGGCAGGGCCCACGCGAGCGAGGGCGAGGGCTAGATCACCTGTCCCGCAGCAGAGATCGAGAACCAGAGCGTTGTGGTGCTGGAGGATAGGACGAAGGCGGCGCGCGGCGCCCTTGCGCCAAAGACGATCGAGTTGCAGCGACAAGAGGTGATTCAGCAGGTCGTAGCGAGGCGCGATCTCCGTGAACATTTCGCGAACTTTTTTGGAAGCGTCGGCTTCGGTAACGGCGCCCTCGGGGCGGGTTCCCTTGACCGGCGCGGCGGCCTCAGGCATTCCGGCCTCGCGATTGCTTTTCGCTGGCAGCGATGAGGCGGGGCGTGAAATGAAGAACGCGTTCAACTACATGCAGCGGGACGGTGTCATACGAACGCGCCTCGCCGATGCGCGGTGAGAGGACGAAGCGAAGAATTCCGGCGCGTGTTTTTTTGTCGGAGCGCATGGCATTGAGCAAAGCCACAGGCGGAACGTTTGGCCACGGTGGCAACGGTCCCAAGCGGCGAATCAGCGCGACGATGCGGCTGACGTCGTCGGCGCGCGTCAAGCCGAGTTCGTGGCCGAGGAACGCTGCGGCGATCATTCCCCAAGCCACGGCTTCGCCATGCTGATAACGCCGGTATCGCGTGACGCTCTCCAGGGCGTGGGCAAAAGTGTGGCCATAGTTGAGGGTTTCCCGCAAGCCGGATTCTCGCTCGTCGCGGCTGACCACGCGGGCTTTGATCTGCACGTTGCGAGGGATTAGAAAACCGAGAATTTGACGATCCCGCCGCAACACTTTCTCCAAGTTGTTCTCAAGAAACGCGAACATCCGCGCGTCCGCGATGACTGCGTGCTTAATGACTTCGCCGAGGCCGCCTCGGAATTCTCGATCGGAGAGCGTGCGCAGGAGGTCTGGATCCGTAAGCACCAATTTGGGCGGAAAGAATGCGCCAACCAGATTTTTTCCCTCCGGAAGATTAACGCCGGTCTTACCTCCGATGGAGCTGTCCACCTGGGCGACGAGCGTCGTGGGAATGTGGGCGAGTTTCACGCCGCGCAAGTAGGAGGCCGCGGCAAACCCGGCTACATCGCCGACCACTCCGCCGCCCACAGCGACAACGAGTGATTGGCGATCAGCGCCGGCGCGACAGAGGGAGCGCGTGATCAGTTCCATGCTGCGGAGATTCTTTGAGGATTCGGCGTCATCGAACAGGTGGACGGCACTGCCGTTCGAAAGCTGCAATCCGTGCTGAATGGACTTCCCTACCGCGCGCCAAACTTTGGGGGACGAAACTACGTGCAGACCTGAAAATCGTCCGAGTGCGGCAATTTCCTTAGCGGCGCGGCGAATCACGCCAGCCCCAGCAACAACCGAGTACGGACCGGCGGCTGATTTCACAAGAATGCGATTCGTTTTCATGGGCGAGACATTTTCAATGTAACACACGCCCTCGATGCCTCGCATGTCGGGCGCGCACTACTCATCGTCGCAATTTCTTCGTGCTACCATATTGAGCCAGCAAGCTCCCCACTCCCATGACGAACTCCCACAAAATCCATCGCGCCGATTATGCCGTGGTGGGTAGCGGCATCGCGGGGTTGCGCGCGGCGATCGAGTTGAGCGCGGCGGGAAGCGTGCTGGTTCTGGCGAAATCCAATTTGAGCGACTCCGCGACGGCCTGGGCACAGGGAGGAATCGCCGTGGCCCTCTCCGATGAAGATGAAATCGGATTGCACGAGCAGGACACCATCAATGCCGGTGACGGCTTGTGCCGTCCCGAGGCCGTGGCCCTGGTGGTCGAAGAAGGTCCGAAATACATCACGCAACTCATCGAGTGGGGCACAGAATTCGACCGCGCGGGAACGAAGCTGGCGTTTACGCGCGAGGCCGCGCACAGCCGCTCACGCATTTTGCACGCGCACGGCGACTCAACCGGCAGGGAGATCAGCCGAGCGCTGCTGGCGCGGGCGCATACGATTCCGCACCTGCACTTGCGCGCGCATGCTTTTACGACCGAATTGATTGTGGAGCGTGGCCGCGTCACTGGACTGCGTTTCATTGATGAAACCGAGGGTTCAAAGCATGAATTGCTAGCGGGCGCGGTGCTGCTGGCGACGGGCGGCTTGGGGCAAATCTACCGGGAGACCACAAATCCTGAAGTCGCCACGGGTGACGGCATGGCTATCGCCTACGAGGCGGGCGCGGTGCTGTCGGACATGGAGTTCGTGCAATTCCATCCCACAGCGCTGGCGGTGAAGGGCGCGCCGCGGTTTCTGCTGTCCGAGGCGCTTCGCGGCGAGGGTGGAGTGCTGCGCAACATCGGCCTCGAACGATTTATGAAGCGATACCATGAAGCGCAAGAGCTGGCGCCGCGGGACATTGTCGCGCGCGCCATCGTCAGCGAGATGCACCGCACGCAGAGTTCGCATGTCTATCTGGACATGACGAAGAAGAACGAAGAATTTCTAAAGAAGCGCTTCCCGCGGATTTACGAAACGTGCGCGGGCTACGGCCTGGACTTGGCGAGCGACATGGCACCGGTTTGTCCCGCCGCGCATTACATGATGGGCGGAGTGAAGACAGACCTATGGGGGCGGACTTCGCTGCCGGGATTGTACGCAGCGGGCGAGACGGCAGCGACGGGCGTGCACGGGGCCAATCGCTTGGCCAGCAATTCCCTGCTCGAAGGATTGGTTTTCGGCGCACGCGCAGGACAGGCAATGATCGAGGACGCGCCGGTTGGGAAGCGCAGCGGAGCGGCGCTGCCGGGCAGTCCAGCGCCACTGCCGGAAAATTCTTCGGCGCGGGAAAAGGAGCCACCAAAAGCGGTAGCGAAACCATCGCCGGCGTGCGCTACGCTGACGAAGATTCGAGACGTGATGTGGCGTGAGGTTGGGATTCTTCGAAGCGGGAAAGAATTGGCGGACGCGATCAAGCAGCTGGAATCTCTGGAGATCCATAAGTCAGAGAAGCCTGGCCGCGGCGCACACGAGCTGCAAAATATGCACGCGCTGGCCTTGCTGATCGCGAGGTCCGGTCTGGCGCGCGAAGAGAGCCGGGGGAGCCACTATCGCTCGGATTTCCCCTACCGCAACGATGATGAATTTGGAAAGCACTCGGTGGTGCAAAAGGGCAAGGATGTGAAATTCGAGAAGTAGAAAATAAAGGCGGCCCCGACCGACTGGGGCGGCTACATCATTTCGCTTGAAGCTGTTTCACGCTTTCCAGAAAAACGTGGCCGGTGATGGCGAGGCTCTTGGCGCTGATCTTGTCGAGCGTGTCTTGCGGCGTGTGCCAATAGTAGACGTCGCCATTTGGACCGTTGTCCAAGTCAATGACATCCACGGAAGGCACGTTGCGGCTGAGAAATGACAAGTGATCGTCAGAGACGGGAAATTCCGTGTCCAGGAAGACGCTCTGATAACCCAGCTGGTGCGCGGCCTTCCATACCAAATCCTTCAGCCACTTGGTTGAATCGGCCTCTCGCTTGAAGTGCAGATTGCGGCCGCCGACGATATCCGCGAGCAGGAAGGCTTTGATCTTCGGGATGTCGCCTGCCACGGCGAACTTTGCGGCCATTTGGCGGCTGCCGTAGCGGTTGTCGGGATCTTGCCAGGCGGGATTCACAGCTTCTTCGCCATCGAAAAACGCAATCCACACGGCGTACTTGCCATGTTGCGGACAGAGCAGGCGGGCAAGCTCCAACATCACGCCGGTGGATGAGCCACTGTCATCGGCGCCGACAAAGTTGGCGAGGCGCTTGGTGTCGTAGTGCGTGCCGAGGAGAATGATGCCGGGTTTTTCGCCGGGGATCTTCACCAGAATGTTTTTCATGGCGATGCGTCCGGCGGGAGTGTCGGAGCCGAAGGAATCGGTTTCCACTGCGCAGCCGTAACTCTTCAATTCGGAGAGCAGGTACTCCTGCAATTGGGCGATCGCGGGGGAGCCGGACGGGCGCGGGCCGAAACTGACTTGCTTGGTGACATGGGCAAATGCGCGCTTACCATCAAAGCCACCGGTTTTTTCTGGCGCTGGGGCGTCATCGGCTGCTTGCGGCGGAGTGGAAGCGACAGCGCTCATGAATGGTGGCTGGCTCGCTGCAGCGGGCGCTTCCTTGCCGCTGGCCTTGCAACCGGCGAGGCCGATCGCGCAGATGCCAAGAACTCCGGCCATGCGCGGAATCATTTTGGAAAGTGAAGTCATCTAATGAGCCTCCGCGGCAGCGAGACGCCGCTCGCGCCGCCGCACCACAACCCATGACACCGCGACACCGACAAAATATAAGGCTACCAGGACGGCCATGAACACCAACATGGTCGTCGCGTCGGGCGTCGGCGTCAGGATGGCCGCAAGAATGGCAATCACCAATATGGCGTAACGAAAATTCTTCATCAGGAACTTTGGAGTAACGATCCCGAAGAGGGATAAAAAGAAAATGAGGACCGGCAATTCAAAGACAAGTCCGAGACCGAGTAGCACCATCAGTATCAAATCGAAATACTCGTCGATGTTGATCAGGGGAACTACTGGCCCCTGAAAACTGATGAGAAAACGCAGGACATAGGGAAGCGAAATGAAATAGCCGAAAGCAATTCCCGCCAGAAACAGGAACACCGTAGAAAACAAGAAACCGGTAATAGCGCTCCGCTCGTGCTTATACAGGGCGGGAGCGACGAATAGCCAGATCTGGTACAGAATCCACGGGGAAGCGATGACAATTCCCAGATAGATGCTCAAGGTCACCAGGAGATTTAGAAAGCCCGCGGGATGCGAGTACACCAGTTGGGGATTGAGTCCAGCCTTTTTCAGCGCGTCGGTCATCGGCTTAACGATCCAGTTCACAAAATGCGGCGCCACAAACCACCCGATAGCTGCCCCGACCGCAATCGCGATGAGCGAATTCACGATGCGCTTGCGGAGTTCGCTGAGATGCTCGAAAAAGGTCATTGCGCCGGCGGGCTCTTCCGGCGGCGGCGTGATTTGCGAATTGGATTCGGGATCGGGCACGGGTTCAGGCTGGGTGCTGGTGGTCATGGAGGGCGTCTTGGGAATCAGTGACTGTAGCGGTTTCGGTCTTCGTCTCGGTCCACGCTTCGGGGGAACGGGGGACGGATTCGGCCACTGGTAAAATCACTGGGTCTTGGGTTGCGCCCTGTTCCGGCTGAGCTTCGCTCGCGGGTGCTACAGTAACCGCGGAGCCTTCCGTGAGCGCGGGCGGACTGGTTTCGACGACCGCGGCAGAAGCGGCGGCCGCCTCAGCAGCCTTCTTGCGCTCGGCCTGCATGGCCGCACGCTCCATCTCGCGCATTTCTTCCTCAAAAGCGCTCTTAAAGTCCGTCGAGGCTTTGCGGAATTCCGCCATGAGCTTGCCCAGGCCACGGGCAAGTTCGGGCAGCTTCTGTGGCCCGAAAACGACCAGGACCACGAGAAACAGGACAATCATGTGGGGAACGCTCAACATTACGTTTGGGAGCCGTCTAAAGGGTCCATGGGCATCATAGAAAGGGTGTCAGCCGCTGTCAAACCGGAGTTTGCTGCGAATGTGTGTGCTATAATTTCAGCTTGAGCTGTCACGCGAGGTAAGAATGAAATCAGAGCGTCGCGGACTTGTAGTTGTGGTAGCCGTACTGCTGGTATCCGCCGTACTCGGGGGCATTTACGGCCCCAACGTGCGAGCTACGACCGCCTCGGCGGACGATTATCAGACGGCCGTTCGGGACTTTACCCGGGTTCTGAACGTAGTGCAGAACAATTATGCCGATACGGTCGATGTGGATAAGGCCGTCTATCAAGGCGCCATTCCTGGCATGCTGCGCATGCTCGATCCCCACTCCAGCTTTTTCGATGCCAAGCAGTTCTCCCTCCTGCGTGAAGACCAGCGCGGGAAATACTACGGCGTTGGGATGATCGTAGCGCCACGCGAGAATCACACGGTAGTGATGGCACCGTATGCGGGCGCGCCTGCTTACAACGCAGGAATCCGGCCGGGTGACGTGATCGTCAAGGTGGATGACAAGTCCACGGATGGCATGACCACCACCGAAGTGGCGGACATGTTGAAGGGACCGAAGGGCACGGTCGTCAAGATTACGGTTTCACGAGAAGGCTATGCCGAGCAGCTCGTCTTCACGGTAACGCGCGACGAGATTCCGCGCCATTCCGTGGACATCGCCTTCATGCTAAAGCCGGGCGTAGGCTACATCCGCCTGTCGGGATTCAACGAGACCACTGATCGCGAAATTGCCGATTCGCTGAAGCAGCTTAATGCATCGACGCTGGATGGCTTGATTTTGGACATGCGCGGAAACCCTGGCGGATTGCTGAATGAGGCGGTCGCGGTTGGCGACATGTTTCTGGACAAGGGCCAGTTGATCGTTTCGCACCACGGGCGGACATCGCCGGAACGGCGCTACTCCGCGCTGCGCGGCAATCAGGGCGTGACCGTGCCGCTGGTAATTCTGGTGAACAACAATTCGGCTTCGGCGACGGAAATTGTTTCCGGCGCGGTGCAGGATCACGATCGCGGGCTAATCGTGGGCGAAACCACCTTCGGCAAAGGCCTGGTGCAGACCGTGACCGGGCTGAGCGAGAACACGGGACTGGCTCTGACGACCGCCCGCTATTACACGCCGAGTGGACGCCTGATTCAGCGAGACTACAAATCCGTTTCGCTCTACGAATACCACTACGAACGCAAAGTGCCTGATCATCCGACGGAAGTAAAACTGACCGATAGCGGGCGCCAGGTGACCGGTGGCGGCGGCATCACGCCGGATATCGCCGTGCCGGCCCCGAAGCTGACGAAGTTTGAACAGTTGCTCTATCGCGACGACGTGTTCTTCCCTGCCGAGACGGGCGTGGGCGGATTCACGCGCTACTTCCTTGGCAGCAAGCCAGCCATCACCAAGGATTTTGAAGCCGATGACAGTGTGATGCGCACCTTCCGCGAATATTTGAGCAAACATAACGTCCATTACACCGAACCCGACATGGCGGAATCCCACGATTGGATCAAGCGCAAGATCAAGCAGGAAGTGTTTATGTCAACTTTTAGCCAGCAGGAAGGATTCAAGGTTCTGCTGGAAGCCGACCCACAAGTGCAGAAGGCGGTTGAAGCGATTCCCCAGGCGCGGGCTCTTTATCAGAACGCCAAGAAGATCGTGGCCCAGCGCGCCGGTGGGTCGATCGAACAGCCGTAACGTTTGTCGCAACCTATCTCATAGGGTTATGTGCGCAGCATCCCCGCCGCATCAGGGCGAGTGTTACGTCCTTTGTTTACAAGCCGTAGAACGCGTGTTGGCAAGCACCAGCGCGTTTGCTAAAATTGATTTGCTGCTCGTGGGCGAGTAGCTCAGCTGGGAGAGCGCCTCGTTCGCAACGAGGAGGCCGGGGGTTCGAATCCCCTCTCGTCCACCAACATCTTCTCCAAGCTCAACAACTTACCCAACCTTGCGAAATTCGATCAGTTGGGCGAGTTGGGCATTTCTCGGATTTTTGCGTTCTGGAAGCGAAAATCCCATGCCTGCTCTCTCTGCCCACCCTAATCTCCATTCGCGCTGCTTCAGAAGCTTTTTGTAAACCTCGGACACGTGAGTTCTGGCGTGTCCAGACCAGGTGTGCTGTAGCGCTTGCGGAACCTCAGCTGTCTCCGTCGCGGTAATGCGAAAGCGCCGAAAAATGTTGAGCCCGCCCTGTTCGAGTGCAAGTTTTTTCAGGATGGGGTGCAGGCTGTATTTCAAGATATCCCGCTGCATGAGTTGGGAGCCGTCGTGTTTGCAAAACACCAAACCACTGCGTCGCGCGCCTACAAACTCGCGCAGCAGGGTGGCCAGTGCCACGGGCAAGTCCACCACACGCCCGTGTTTGCTGTCGGCGTTTTTTGTTTTCATGTAGTCCTGCAGCTCGCCGCGCTTGGCTTTCTGGACAATGTCCAGAGTTCGGAAGTCGGGATGGATGGCGCGAATGTCGAGACCGAGTGCTTCTCCGGGCCGCATCGGACCACAACCCGCGAGTAGCGAGTACAACGTGAGGTAAGGTTCTTGCGATTCTCGCAGAATCGCTTCCATTTCTTCCCTGTCCACGGTCGGCTGCCTTTGCACGTCGATTTCTGGCGCGTCGAGGAAGTCATCGTCCCACTCACGCGGAAACAGCACCTTGCCTTCCGCGTCGCGTGCCGACGCTACCACCGACTTCGCAATGTTCACGTAATCGCGAATGGTCGCAGGCGACAGGTCCGCAATGTGGTTAACGAATTCCTTCATGGCCGCGTTGTGAATATTGGCGAGCAACTTGTCCCCGAAGAAGGGATACATCCACTTGTCGAGCGCATATCGACGGGTGTCGAGGGTGGTTTGTTCAAGCGGGCGCTTTTTGCGGTTGGCGCACTCTTTGAGCCAGATTTCGGCCTGCTCATTAAAAGTGATGTTCGTCGTGGCTTCGATGAACGTCTGCGTGGAATTGATGCCGAGCTGTTCCAGCTTCTCTGCGGCTGCCCGTTCTGCGATGGTGCGTGTGCGGCAGAGCCCAAGATGCACTGCCTCCTTCGTGGGTTGGTCCTGCCCCGGTAAGTCCCGCCAGAACTGTACAAAAGCCGGCTCCTCCGGTTGCCACGCATCAGAACGCTTTCTTCCCTTTTGAAAGACATAGCCTTTCTGGTATGCACGTCTCATCAGAGATTTACCTCTCCGACGCGACGCCACAATCACGGGGAGTGTAGCAGAATCGGGCAACGTTCATCTCACTTTGTTTGAGGGGTGTGCCTCGCCAAAATTCTGGCCGTCAGTGAAATCAATAACATAGGAGCGACTCCGCTGCCACCGCTTTGGTATAACTCTGCCCATGTTCCGCGCGCTCCGTCTCGTGTTCGGTTCGCTTATCCGCCTCTTCCGCAGTCGACGGGATCTCATCCTGGAGAACGTCGTGCTCCGTCAGCAGTTGGTCGTGCTGAAACGGCGTCGTCCGCGGCCAGCTCTAAATCTGTTTGACAAGCTCTTCTGGGTGGCCGTTAGTCGGCTGTGGTCGCAATGGAAGCAATCGCTCATCGTTGTCACCCCGGAAACCGTAGTCCGCTGGCACCGTGCCGGCTTTCGGATGTACTGGA
>DATDGB010000029.1:0-9256 GCA_036522305.1 Candidatus Acidiferrum sp.
TGCAGCCTATTGATTTTGCTGGACTTAGGAAAATCAGAGAAAACCGACAATCGCAGTTAAAAGCTCTACCTTGCGGCATGCCGTGAGGAGCATAGCACGCGAAGCGTCCGTCGCGCCAGCGACTACGTTCTAACGGGCAACCCTTCCCTAACCTCTGATAAGGGAAGGATTGCCGACCATCGGGGAGTTATCGCATGGTGCTTCGAACAATGCCAGGTACGGCCACGTCTACAGATAGCGCGCCGAGTGGTTCGGTCTCGCCAATTCAAGTACAATCCCGGGTGTTCCTGAGGGTGAAATGAGAGCCGAGGTTTCTTTCTTACTTATCGCGTTTGAGAAGGAGTGGTAGAAGTCATGGAAACTTTACTCCGAAGAAGTGGATGGCTGACTCTTGGCGCAGTTCTACTGGCTTCCCTAGCTTGGGCACAGAGTCATGGCACTTCGCCCGCGGCTTTCTCGACCCTCTCGCTCGCTGACGCTCTGACCGACGAACTCCACGCCTAGCGCTGTGGCCGTGGCGTCAGTCTCCGAGTAACCATTTATCAGGACCCTAGTTCAGTTTTCTGCCGTCAGGCTCAGGCAAGCTCACAACGAGGCAAGCTATTGCGTTTTGGTGGGGATTCTCGCAAGCGTTTCGATCGTAATCTGCTTGTAGCCACCCTCTATCCTTACGACCATTTGGTTTTTGTCGCCAACGGGCATTTTCAGCTCCATCGGGTCGTGCTTCTCCACAACCGTGCCCGAGGCGCGGACACGGGCATTCAGCAAACTTTTGAGCCGTTGATTGCCATCGGACGGGAAGTAGAGGGTGCCGTCGTCGGTCGCAATAGCTAGTGGAACGCCGCGGGCGAGGCAGGCGGCGCCGCAGTCCTTGTGAGAGGCCGCGGTGGCGGCCGAAGAATGCATCATGAAACATGCGGCATCGACCACTTTGCCGGTCACAGTGACGGAATCGGACGGAGCCGTCGAGCCATGGCTAGGGGAATCGACAGCCCTGGGAAGAACACGATCGCTGCGATGGAAGACGGCATTCACCAAGCGAGCCTGCGGAAACGCGAGACGCTTACGCGAGATCGCCGCAATCTCCCGGTCTTGTTGGTCCTCATCTTTGTCCGGTTTCGAGATGCTTGGACACGGGGCGGGGTCGGTTTTGCCCGCATAGGTCAGGCACCGGTTGTCCTCGAATGCATTCGCGCCGGGGTCCGAGAAGTCTTGAATATCGACGCCGATGGAAGCACCAAACTCTTTTATGGCTTCCGCGGGAGGATTGCCGAGAATGACGTTGCGGCGGATGAGGTTGCCGATAACGCCGCCACCTCCGCCAAGAAAGACGCCGTTGACGTTTCCGCCGATTTTGTTTTTCTCCACCAGGTTGTTCTGGCTTGCGCCGAATAGTCCGAGGCCGAAATTATTCGATGGGGAAGACTTGATGGAGCCGTTGCCATAAAATGTGTTCAACCGAACTCGGTTGTGTTTGCTGCTGACCATTCAAGTTCCGCCGCAACCTGGGTTTGGACCACCGGCATCGCTAGTAAAGGCGTTCTCTTCAAAGTTGCTATCCGAGGTGCTGAAGGTCTGCATGCCGCTCCAGCAGTTGTGGTTGGCCGTGACCTTCTTCACAGTGACGTCGCTGTTCGGATGGCCCGTCAAACCCAGTAAGATTCCCCAGCGCTCAAAGTGCTGGATGATTCCCGGACCCTCGATCTTTACATCCGTTCTGTCAAGCACTGCGATACCCACGCCAAAACTGGAATCGGTGGGAAGACTACAGCCGGTTGGCGGGGTGACGGGTCCCGTTATCGTATGTCCGTTCAGGCGCAACGTGATGTGATCCGCTCCGAAGGAGATGCACGGGTTTGCGCCGGGCGAGGTCAACGGAACCGCGCAGGTCACATCTCCCGTGAGTTCGCTGTCATCATAAATAACGAAAGTCGCGGTGATATTTGCTGGGATGTCAGTAGCCTGGGCGCGTGTGCCACAAACAAAAAGCGCAAATACAGACAAAAAGAGAACTGTTACCGGCCTAGGGAAGATCTGGTTCATAGGACCTCCTTACGCCGTGCTCAAGGTCGCTAGGGGGACATCCGGGGAGGGACGGCGTGGAATGTAGGTAAGCCTAGGCGCGCGAACCGCGGTTGTCAAGTGCGAACCTCGATGGAAGGTACGCTTTGAAGGCCACAATACGCTCTCATTGAAGGTCCAAATCGGCTCCGGGATCAGTATCCCAATGGAGGAAGACCTCTGTCCATGACCTCGGAGGTCATGAAGACGTGCGCTTGAAGGGAATCTGTTCCGGTACGAAAACGCGCCTCACCCAGGAGGTCAGCACATCACGCGTCGCTTCATCTGCAGGGAAAAAACTCTCAATGCGCAGTTCTTGGAGTGCAATGTCCAGCGCAGTGCCGAAGGTAGTAAGCGTTGAAAACAGCCGAAGCATGCATTTCTTCCACCTATAGTTGATGGTCAAGAACGGCGGAGCGGCGTCACCAAAAATCGAGCATGCGCCAGCGGTTCGGGACAGTCGCGTTCCCACGTTATGCTTTTCGCAAAAGCTAAGAATTGCTCGCGCAGCGACACACGCAACCGTCGGGCACCTATACGTTGAAAGCGCAGTACACCTAGCATCCATGCCCCTATATTACCGTGCTGGCCGGACGACACCTACAGTTTGCCTCCCCGAAACGAATCGGATTGCGTTATCGACAGTTCTGGGCGTATTACGGGCAACCCTTCCATAATCCGGTAAGGGAAGGGTTGCCGACAAACCAGAAGTTGGCCATCCGGGCGACCACCAGCTATCAAGCAAAACACTGACGGGTACGTCTAAGCCGCTATGACATCGTCAGGGAACGTTGCGCCCGACGGTAACAAGATCGCGTTCGCATCAAATCGCGACCGAAATTATGAAATCTACATCATGAACGTGGAAGGGAGTGGCGTGCAGAAAGTCGCGAATAGCGAGGGACGAGCGACTGCCCCAAAATGGTCGAAAGACGGAAAAACCATCTATTTTTCGATTTGCAGGAAAGTCGACTCTGACTTCGATTGCCAAATTTACACGGCAAAGCTGGATGCGGTTGGGAAACAATAGGTTATCGGGGAAAAGAATCTGTTGGAGTTACTACAATCTCGTATCGGAGAAAAAATGACCCGCAACGCAATCATTTCGGCACGAATAGCATTTTGCATAGTATTGTTCGGGACTACCGGAGTTGTTTGCACCGATGGGCAAGAAGAAGGCGATGGGATAGCGAGGAAATTCTTTGCGCTTCGAGAGCAGACGCTTGATGAACGCGGGACGCCGACTCAAGTCGAGCAAATCCTGGCGCTATTCAAGGATACCGGGCGCTACGAACACCCCGCATTCTCCGTAGTCATGACTCTGGACGAGGCGAGACGTGGAATGATTGCGCACTTGAAAGAAGGGCGAGACGCAAAAATTACTATTCGCAGATTCTTCCACAACTCGAACTTCACCGTCGCGGAAACCACTCTGCATTATTTCGTGCCGGATGACAGCGGCCAATTAAAAGAAATCAAACGAAACGGTGTCGCGATATTCGAATTCCAAGCTGGTCGAATCGTGAGAGTCGCCGAATATTAGAGAGAGTAATCGGTCGGCTTCTAGGAAGTGATCTCCGCACTTCCCATCGATTGTGGTCGAATGACGAGCAAACCTTCCATAATCCGGTAAGGGAAGGGTTGCCGACGACTCGGGAGTTACCAAGTAGATTCCTGAATCAAAATGCGTGTGCCGCCACTTCTATGTACAACCGGTTGTTCACTCCGGCTTCGGGCAATTTGCTGTGCGCGCGGGCAAGGCTTGGCGAGTGGGTGGGTTAAAGTTTGTGATTATTAGTCCGGCGCTCAGCTATCCTTCTGCTCGATACGCAAATAAGAAAGGAAAACGCGTAGTAGCTCGCGCTTAAGGGACTGGTCATCCTTGGGAATGACGGCCTGCCAGTACTTCAAATCGTGATCGGCCAGGACTAGTTCGACGAGAGTGCTGGTGAGCGTGATCAGGGCGAAGGATAAGGCGAGCGGCGGGTCGGGGTGCTTGACCTCATTCCGATGCAGCAAGAACAACCCCACGAGGTGCTGGATGCTGCGCATCTCCAGTTTGGCGGCTCGCTTACAAAACGGCGTGTAAAAGCGCCCCTGGGAGAACTGCCGGAGCGCACGCAACAGGCCGGCGTTTGCGCGGTAGCTGACGAGCATACTGCTGACAAGCTGCTCGGCAAACACGGCCAGAGGAATCTGGCGGACCATGTCGGGCGTAAGCGCCATGCGCAACCTCTGTTCCTGCCGCTCCAGGATGCCGATGACCACAGCCTCCAGGAGAGCGTCCTTGTCCGGGAAACGGCGATAGACGGTTCCCGGGGTCAACCCGGCGTGCTGTGCAATGCGCGGAATGGTGGTGCCCTCAAGCCCGTGTTGTCCGAGCACTTCCGCGGCGGCCTTCAAAAGCTTACGCGTGGATTCCCTGCTGCGCGCCTGTTGTGGTTCGAGTGTCTTCTTGGCCATCGGCTTCCTCCTGGGAGCTCAGTAAAATATTGCTTGACATAAATGTAAATGTAAATTTACATTTACATCCTAGAGATTCCGCCTGACCTGGAATGCGTGGGCCTGCCGGCTTTCCCGCCGGCCATCCTTCAAGGAGATTTCTTTATGGTTTCTAACACGGTTTCTGCAAACCCCGTTTCCACTACCTCTGCGGAGCATCCGCTGCGCGATGCGCGCTATCGCCTTTGGCTTATCGGAGGCACTATTTCCTTGCTGGGCGATCAGTTTTATCTAGTGGCGTTGCCATGGCTAGTTTTACAGCAGACCGGCTCGGCCCGGGCGATGGGCACAGTCATGATGGCAGGCGCTATTCCCCGAGCTCTTCTCATGCTCATGGGGGGCGCCGTCAGCGACCGCATTTCCGCACGCAAGATTTTGATGGCGACGGCGATGGCGCGAACGCTCTGCGTGGCGGTGATCGGCGTTCTGGTGTTGCTGCGCTTTTTGCGAATGTGGGAGCTGTACAGCCTCGCGGTAACATTTGGCGTGGCCGATGCATTTGCGGGTCCCTCACAAACGGCCTACTTGCCTTCGCTGTTGAAACGCGAGCAGCTAGTCGCGGCGTCCTCCGTCAGCCAAAGCACGGCCCAGTTGACCACTATTGTTGGACCAGTTCCAGCAGGGTTTGTGATCAAAACGCTGGGGGTGGCTTGGGCTTTCTTCGTGGACGCGATCAGTTTCCTGTTTATCATCGGCGCGCTGTGGAAGCTGCCTGATCCGCCCAAATCGCAGACTGTCCGGAAAGCGGTGTGGCACTCGATCGCCGAGGGAATTGCCTACGTGGGAAAGGATGTGCCGCTCCGCTCGCTGATGCTGCTGGCGACGATCATGAATTTCTGCATTGCCGGGCCGGTTTCAATTGGTCTCGCATACTTGACGAAAACAAAATTCGGTTCGCCTGCCGTATTCGGCATCGTGATCTCGGCGGTTGCCGCGGGTGGTCTGTTGGGTGCGCTGTTGGCAGGCGTGTGGAAGATTCGCAGACGCGGCCTCCTGATTCTCGTGATCTCTGTGGTCTTGGGACTTTGTCTCGGCGCTATCGGGCTGCTGGGAAAAGTGTGGAGCATCGCCAGTGTGTTGCTGGTCATGGGCGCAGCGGCGGGAATGGTCAACGTCCACATCAGCGCATGGGCTATGCAGCGGATCGATGCCACAATGCGTGGCCGGGCCGCGAGCGTGCTCATGCTCGCCTCCTTTGGAATAACACCCATCTCCCTCGCGGTTGCAGGATTCTTAGTTTCCTGGAACTTGAAGTTCATGTTCCTGCTCGCAGGAGGAGTAATGTTATTGGCCGCCGCCGGAGCTGTGCTGTCCAAGCCAGTACGGGAGATTGAGTAACAACCCGATCCGGTCGTTACAGGCGGTTAGAGGTTCCATCCGCGCACGCCGCGGATTTCGGGCGAATCACGGGCCACTCTTCCGTAATCGAATAAAGGAAGGATTGCCGACCACTCGTCCAGAATCGGCTGCTTGCAAGACGGAGGCTGTCCGAATGTGGACTAGGCATCCCAAAATCGAGCAATGTGAGGTATAAGACAGAGCGGAATTTTGGGAGTAACACCATCATAGGAAATAACTTAGATTGATGGGTATGGTGGATTGCTAGTTGCATCCCTAACTCCGGCATCAGTTCGCTAAAATGAAGAAAACAGATGCGAAGCTAGTGCTTGCTTCTATCGCTTGGGAAGACTGACTTCCGGGAAGGAAGACCAAAATTATGTCATTCCTTAGAGATCTGAGAGTAGCGTTCTACTCGCTCACGCGGACGCAAGGGCTTGCGATCTCCGTGATCCTGACGCTGGCGCTGGGCATCGGCGCCAACGGCGCCATCTTCACGCTGGTGCGCGGCGTCCTCCTCAAGCCTCTCGTCAACCGCGACGAGGACCGCCTGATTTACATCCGCCAGAGCGCCTCGGGCGCTGGCGACGACAACTCAACGTTCTCCGTGCCTGAAATTCACGATTTGCGTGCCAGCGTGAAAACCCTGAGCGCGTTCGGTGAGTTCTCGACCATCGAGTTCACCATGATCGGCTTGGGTGAGCCTCGTGTAGTTCAAGCTGGCGTTGTCGACGGCCCCTTCTTCGAAGTCATGGGCCTCCACCCGGTCCTCGGTCGTCTCGTCGGTCGTCAAGACGACGGTCCCAAGGCTGCCGGCGTCGTCGTTCTCACGTATCGTTTCTGGACGACCACTCTTATGAAAGATCCTTCCGTCCTCGGCAAAACCGTCCGGCTTGGCAGCGGGCCCATGGGCGATCGCACTGCCACCATCATCGGCGTCCTGGAACCCTCCGTCCCCTATCCCCAAGATACGGAAATCATCGCCAACGTCGTCACCAGCCCGCATCACCTTTCCGCCACCATGGTCACCGACCGGCTCCACCGTATGACCGAGCTCTTTGGCCGTCTCGCTCCCGGTGTCACCCTCGACCAAGCCCGCGTCGACTTGCGCACCGTCTACGGAGTCATGACCAAAGAACATCCCGGCGACTATTCGCCAAAAGCGAACTACCAGATCGGAGCCAAGCTGCTTCGCGACCAGATCACCTCAGGGGCCCGGACCGTGCTGCTGGTCCTGCTCGCAGCATCAGCGCTGGTCTTCATCATCGCGTGTTCCAACGTCGCCAACCTGATTCTCACACGCACGGTTCGCCGCGAAGGCGAGCTGGCCATCCGCGCGGCGCTCGGCGCAAGCACAGGCGCGCTACGGCGCATGCTTCTGGCCGAAAGCCTTCTGCTCTGCGGCGCCGGCGCCGCGGTCGGTGTATGGAGCGCCCAGCCGCTGGTGGCCATCCTGGCACGCTACGCCTCACGCTTCTCGGTCCGTGCGCTCGATTTGACTGTCGATTCCAGCCTGCTCTGGGTCGGAGCGGCGCTGGCCATTGTGGCCGCGGTGATTTTGGCGTTTGTGCCCAGCTTGCCGTCGACTGACAGGCCCAATGGCCTTAGCCTGTCGAGCGGCAGCGTCCGGATCACCGGCAGCACCAGCCGCCGCCAGCGCGTCTTCGCGGTGATACAAATCGCTGCATCCTTCGTGCTGCTGGCCGGCGCAAGTACCGTGATCACTACGCTGATCGCGCTGCAAACGGCGCAGACCGGTCTCGACACGCGCCACGTCCTCACGGTCAACGTTCCCGTTATGTCCTACGGAAAAACACCTCAGCAAGTCATCGATTTCTACAAGGAATCGATTCGCCGCGTAGATGCGCTACCCGGCGTGAACAAGACCGCTTTCGGCATGAATGTTCCCTGGCGCGATGGCGGCTTCGCTCTCCAATTCTCCGCCGACGGTCATGTTCATGCCGCCGGCGAAGAGGATCCTCGCGCGCAGTGGCGCGTCATTTCTCCCGGCTTCTTTGCCTCGCTTGGCGTTCCCATCATCGCCGGCCGTGATTTCAACGATTCCGACGGCCAAAAAGGTAAAGAACCCGTCGTTGTTGTCAGTGAGACTCTCGCACGGCGCATGTTCCCCAATCAGGACGCCGTTGATCGGCATGTCTATTGGACCGATCCCGTGCTGAGAATCGCCGCCGGGATTAATGCCGCGCCGCACCGCATCATCGGCGTCACTGCCGATATCGACGACGAACACCTCATTCCTGGGCCCGTCGTCACTATCTATATCCCCTTTGAGGAGGGTCCCATCTTCGGCGGCCGCCTTTTCATCCACACAGGTGCAAATCCTTATTCGCTCGTTACGCCGGTCACGCGCCTTATCCGCAACATGTCCGCCGATCAGCCCATTGAGCACGCCGCCACTCTCGAAGACGTCCGCGCGCAGGTGCTCGCGCCGGACCGTTTGAACTCGCTGGTGTTCGGCGTGTTTGCAGCGGTCGCGTTGACGATTGCGTTGGTTGGCGTCGCCGGCGTGCTGGCATTTTCGGTCAGCGCGCGGACGCGCGAATTCGGCATCCGGCTGGCGCTTGGATCGCAGCCGCGGAATCTCCTGAAAGGTGTCATCGCCGAAGGCGCCGTGATGGCTGGGGCCGGCGTCCTCGCAGGCGCGGCCTTCGGGTTCGTGTTGGCGCGTTTGGCGGGCAGCTATTTCTCTGAGGTGAAGATGCCGGGCGCCTTGCCCGTAATCCTGTCTGCGTTCGTGCTGCTCGCGGCCGCAGTCGTCGCGTCGTGGCTGCCGGCCGCCCGCGCAGCCCGCATCGACGTCATACAAGCTCTTCGCGCTGAGTGAAATGTACAGGGCCATTCGCCCGTCACTGCCAGGGAATTCCGGCTGCTTCGCTCCAATTCGAGAGAAGAATCAGTGATTCTTCTCACACCAACCCCATTTTCGTATTGGTGGACGGAAAACCGATTCGCGCTTCCCGTCAAAGTGCTCAATGGTGTCTTGCCGCTGTAGACCAGTGCTGGACTCAGAAGGCTCCAAAGATTTCCAAGGCAGAACTCGCCGACGCCCAAGCAGCCTACGATCACGCACGCGACGTGTATACCAAACTCGTCGCGGAATGCCCACAATAGCAGATAGTAGGGCGAGCACAGTTTGCCGCTCCTCCCAGCTTGTTCATCCTTGCAGCCGACTGTTGCCGCGGCGATTGTGCCTGGATCACGCTAGTGCTCTATCGGAGGCGCGTTTTCACAAAAGCGTGAAGTCCAGGCGAGGTGCTCCGCGCGCGTTCGATAGAGCCGTTTGAAGGTGGGCGCTGGCGGTTGCGGCGGATGCGGGCTAAGTGGCTGCACCGGT
>DATDGB010000030.1:0-70378 GCA_036522305.1 Candidatus Acidiferrum sp.
GGAATGCACTGGACCGTTCACGGCTCTAACGCCATCATCGCCCTCCGCTGCGCCAAGCTCAGCGGGCGCTTTCAGGACTTTTGGGAACGCAGAACGGAACAAAAGGCCGCATGACTCATCACTTTCTTGTCGTGCACCCACAGCGCGACTTCTTTTACGAACCCTCGAGGCCGGAAGTGCGGCAATGCCCCTGGCCATCGGTTAGCCAATTCCGCCAGGCATCAAGGGCGCAGCACGCCAACGATCCGCTTTAGTTTGTTGGTCTTGCCGCCATGTCCAGCGCTTCCTGGGCCTCGCCCCTCCGACAATTTCATCTACTCCCAACCATCGGTATCGCTTATTCACAGCACTAGAATTTTTGATGCAAAGTGCTATACTCCGCCTTAGAAAACTCTACTCACCCCTTGCCGGCCCCCCGGCACCGCGGATCGGTCCAATGGGAGGTCACCATGGAACCACAAACGCTGCTAACAGGGACAATGCTTTACATGGTCATCGCATGGGGCATTGTTACCGCCGTATTTATTGTTCTCTTTATTTGGCGGAGTGTTCTTTCCAGCCACGAGGACGATCAGATCTTCCTTGATGCGTGCGAAGAGCACATGGCCAGAGAGCAACGGGAACTTGTGGCGAAGATCAACAAGCTCTCGCGGCCCCTTATGGGAACGGGTATTGTTGCAGGAGTACTGCTGCTGGTGATTGCCGGGATGTTGCTCAGGCCAGGCCTGAAAGGCCTCTTCTAGCTTCGCATCGTCTTCGCGGGCTGGCCAGGAAGCTTTATCGGGCCGGCGGCTTCGCAGGTTGTTGCGGTGCGGGAGCGGTGGCTGGAGCCGTTATCGGCACCTTTGGAGCCAGTGAAGTGTGATTGAGCACGATGACCCACTTGTTGTTGCGCTTCTCTAGTACCACCGTAGTCTGACCCTGAGATATTGTTGGCTGGCCGTCCACAACTCCAGAGAAGTCCCACTGGTAGCAAGCCCAGCCCACCGCTCCGCTCACTTTGATGTAAGTGTTGGAGCGATCCATGCGCACCTGCTGCATGCGCGCGCGCTGCTGCTGGTAAACCGCCAGATAGTTTGTCCAGCCAATGATCGGCGGGGCCCACGAGCCGTTTACGATGGCCACATCGTCCGCATAGTCTCCGCGCAGCTTATCAGCGTCCCCGAGCTGCCACGCTCCCAGCATTTCCGAAAGCGTGTAATCGATCTGCTGTTCGTCGCTCAAGGAAACCAGCATCTTGGAGCTATCCGTGGACGGAGGAGGGTCGGACTTCTTCTTTTTCTGCGCCCCGGCGGGAGAAACGCAGGTCAATGCCAGCGCTGCCACCGCCAGCAATAAAAAAAGGTTGCGAGCCATTCGCCCGGCGAAGCAAGTTCCACAATGATTGCTCATTCGCGTTTTACCCCTCGGCTCACGAGAATACCACGGTGATTTGCAAGCGGCAGCGATGTGCCCAGTTGGTTTACGCGCCAGTCCGGAAGTAGTTCCCCTGTAGCTCAGGCCTTCAGGCCTGAGGTCTCTTCCTCGCAGGCCGCGCCGTGCGGCTCCGCGGCGACGCGCTAAGTAAATTGACAAACAACCGGTAAGCTCCAGGAACTCCTTCAGGCAACTGCCGGAAAAAAGCGAGGCCCGTATAAATGTAAGTGCCCTTGCCGGAACGGACGTAGACGAGACCCCCGTTAAGCGCTGGCTCTCCAGGATCGTTCATGGTTAGCAGTGCTGTGTATTTCGGATCGAACTGCGTCCAAAAATATAGTCCGCGCTCCTGTACCCAGCCCTTAAAGTCCTCCTGCGTGATCTTGTTCGGCACATTCAGCAGCGCATCATCCGGCTTCAGAAATCCGACGGGAGAATTTTCGTCCGTGATGCGCGGCAAAGGCCTCGGCGTCTGTGGAGCGCCATCCTTCGCCGGCGGAAGGGGCGGCGAGATCTGCGCGGGATACGGTGCGTACTGGAATTTGTCCCAGGCAAATTCCCGCTGGTATTGGACGACGAGTGTTCCACCCTTGGAAACGTAGTCCAACAGGCGCTGATTTGCTCCCTGCAACTCTGGCCGGAGTTCGTACGCGCGCACCCCGACCACGATGGCATTGAATTGAGACAAATCGCCGAAGGCCAGCGCTCCGGCTTCCAGCATTTCCACGCGAATTCCCAAACGCTGTAGCGACTCGGGGACTGGTTCGCTTTCTGCGGTCACGTAGCCGACGCGCAGATTCGCGGGAACAATCACGTCAAAAGCGTGCACCGCGCACTGGGCTGGCTCGCTCCAATGCTGCGTCGGCAGCGTGGGCAACGGCTCCAGCGAAGTGGTGAATTTTTCCGTCTTTTCCCCTCGCGCCCGGTCAGCCCCGCGTTCCGCGTACGCCGTAATTTTGTAATTTCCCTTGCTCAGCTTCAACGGCGGCGTCACCGTCAGCCGCGCATAGCGATCGCCCGCTCCGTCAAATTTCAATGAAACCGCTGGGACAGTTTTCCATCCCCGCGGCACGGTCAGCCCCGCGCGAACCTCGCCCGCTTGCGTCGCGTAAGAATGCACCCGCAGCAATACATCGAAAGGCTTGCTCTGCTTGGTTGTAATCTCGATTGCTTGTTTTGGCTCGACCGCCAGCGTGTAAGCCGGAACAATTTGTAGCGGCATGCGATCAGCCCTCGTGGAAGTCGCTCGGAGCTGCAAGCCCGGCGAGCTGACCGCCAACGTGTAGCCATCGATCACCGCTTCCTGGCTGACGGTCACGAGTGGAGGAGGTTCCGGCAGAATTGCAACGGCGGGGCCCAGTTTGCGTTGCGGATTCTGTCCCGCGGTAACGTCAAAGCGAACCGATCCGTTCGCTTCCGTCTCTTCCTTGGTGACGTTCCATTCAGAGGGCAGCGACAGCGAAGGCTTCTTGAAATCCCCCGCAATCTCCGGACGACGATGAGAATCGACTCGCACCGTGAAGGATTCTCCGGCGACGAGTTCGCTGCGATCGGCAAGTGCATCTAAACGCAATCCCGCGACGAGCACAAGAGCCGCGTCTATTTTTCCACGTTTCCGCTTCAGGCTTCGTGCCAGCGAGACGACCGGGGCGGGAGCCTGGGAAGAAGCTGAAGGCGCGGGCACTTCATTGATTTTCTTGCCGGCTGCTACGAGGGAGCTGGCGGCAGATTTCCAATCGAGCCGCAAGGCAGCTTCCCGCGCAGCCGCCAGCGCCGCGTCTACGCTTCGCATGAGGGGGTCAACACCCATATTCCCCTCTTCGTAGTCTTCATCGAGCGGACCAAGCGGTTGCGCGAGTAGAGCGGGATCAAGGTCACCGCCATCCTCTCGCCGGAGAGCGATGGCGCGCCGCAAAAATGGCGAGCCTAGAAACCCGGTGATTCCCTGCGTGCGATGATTCGCAAACGCATCCAGCCCTATCTCTCGCCAGGACTTGCCGTAGAGCGGCGAAATCTGATCCAGAGGAAGCAGGTAGCCCTTGGGAGCTTCGCTTCGATCGAGGTCCAGCACGACCACCGGTTTTCGGTCGCCCCAAGGAGCCAGGTCCTCCGCTTCACCGGGGGAGCCCTGCAGCTTGAACGAAGCATCCGCCGCGAGTTGCACCGCCTTCGGAGTAAGCAATCCTGCAGCTTGATGATGTCCGTGCCCGCCGTGTACTCCGCCCCAGCCGTTGATCACCACGGTCGGACGAAATCCCCGGATCACGCGGACCATGTCTTCCAGGACTTGATCGCCCCAGACTTTCTCCGTTTCCTCCGTTGTTTTCGAAAAGCCAAAGTCCTTCGCCCGCGTGAAATACAATTTCAAGCCATAGCCTCGCGTGGCGGCGAGCAGCTCCTGCGTCCGGATCAATCCCAGTTGCGGTGCTTGTTCGGGGCCAAGGTCGTTCTGCCCGCCCTCACCGCGTGTAAGGGAGAGCAGCGCCACTTGCGCATGAAGCCCGCGGGCCAAGTAAGTAAGCACAGCCCCTGATTCATCGTCGGGATGCGCCGTAACGTAAAGAATGCGTGTCGTGATCCGCGCGCTATCGATGGCCTCAATTGTTTCCGCCAGTCCAGGTCCAGTCCCAGGGGCGGGAGGAAACTGCGCAACCGCCGAAGTCTGCAAGCACAGGCTCAATCCACCGCCAAGCAAGACGGCGGCCGCTGTCCAAAGGAAAAATCGCTTCACGTAACCTCCACAACAAATTGGATCGGTCTTCTTACCAGTCAACTGTTAACTGCCGACTGTGAACTGCCGAACGGCCATTGTCGCATTTCCCGCGCGCGAATGAGATACGCAAGCGTTCCCAGCGCGATCTCCGCCAGACCCCATTTCCGCGTCGCCCCTGTTTGCCAGAACAGCCAAGCCCATCCCATCATGGTCAGCACCGCCGGCAGCGGATACAGCCACATTTTGAACGGCAGCCACTGCGTTCCCCGGCGCTTGCGCAGCAACATCACTCCCACAGCCTGCCCGATGAATTGGACGAGCAGCCGCATGGCAAGAATCCCTGCGATAGCTTGTTTAAGTTTCAAGGAAATACTGAACAGAAACGCCAGCCCGGCCAGCACCAGCAACGAAACATGAGGAAAATGTTTCGTCGGATGAACCTTGCCGAACACGGGGAAAAAATTCCCGTCCTGCGCCGCCGAATACGGCACCCGCGAAGCGCCGAGCAGCACGGAGAATGCGGAAGCTACCGCGATCCACAAGATCATTCCGGTCACGAAGCGAGCGGCCGCGTGTCCATACAATCGCTCCACAAACAAACTGGCTATGAAATCGGAATTCTGTGCCTCGCGCCACGGCACAACTCCTAAGAGGCTTGTCTGCATCGCCAGATACAGCACGGCGATCCCCAGCACCGAAAGAAAAATGCCTCGCGGGATATTCCGTTCGGGATCCTTGATCTCACCGCCCAGATGGCAAATGTTGTAGTAGCCCCAGTAGCTGTATATCGTGCTCACCATCGCGGACCCCAATCCCGCAAACCACACCCACGAAAGGTCGAACGCGCCCGGCGGAAAATCAAAAGCGATCTTCGCGTTGAAATGCGTGGCCCCTCCCCAAATCAGCCACAGCATGGTTCCTACGACCCCAATCCAGAGCAAAACGGAAATCTTTCCGATGGTTGCGATCTTCCTGTAAAGAAGGATCACGATGAAAATGACCAGTCCCCCGGAAATCGCTTTCGTCTGCAGCGGCGTAAACGGGTACAGATACCCGGCATACTTTGCGAAACCAATCGATGCCGACGCCACCGATAGCGGCGCCTGCACCAGCGTTTGCCACACGAACAAGAAGGACATCAACCGGCCCCAGCGTTCTGGGCCATAAGCTTCACGCAAAAAGACGTACGTGCCGCCCGCTTTGGGCATTGCCGCGCCCAACTCCGACCACACAAAGGCATCTAGCGTCGCCAGCAGCGCCCCGGCCAGCCACGCGATCAGCGCCTGCGGACCGCCCATCGCCCGAATCACCAGCGAACTGACCACGAACGGGCCGATGCCCACAATCTCGATCATGTTCAGCGCGACGGCCTCTTTCAGGCCCAAACCGCGCTCCAGCGCCGGGCTGGCCGCATTGTTGTTCGTCTTCACAGGCCCGCCGAGAATAACAAATGCTCCGCGCACCGCCTAACCCTGATTCTTCCTGTAAAAACCATTTCACACTTTTCTCGAACGGCTTAAACTCGTCCGGCGCAGAACATGAACCTGCTCAAGCTTTTCTCGGATGACCGATGATCCCGTCGCGAATTGCCTGTCGTGCCGGACTGGCTGGCTTCCTCCTGCTGGCTGCATTGACTTCGCCCGCTCGGGCCTCCCATCTCACTTTGCCGCCCGAGACTCCTGCCATCCTCGACAAAATTTATTCCTTTGACCTCATTGGCGCCATCGAAGCCGCGAAACGCATGCAGCAGGAACGGCCCAGTCACCCGCTGGGATATCTGCTGGAAGCGGAAGCATTGTGGTGGCGCACCTGGTGTACTTCCGCCGATTTCAAGTACGGAATGAGCGACGCTCGCCGTCGTCCCAAGGTCGATTCCGATCAACACTACGTTGAGCTGTCCGCTAGGGTTTTGTCCTTGGCAGAAGCGCACATCAAGCACACCGACTCCGCCGAAATGCAATTTTATGCCGGCATGGCGGAAGCCTCACTGGCGCGGCTTTATGCGCTGCGCGGCGAGAATCGCAACGCCGCCCGCTCCGGAGTACGCGGGCGCGAGCATCTCTTAAGAGCCAAATCTCTGGACCCCGATCTCGCCGATGCTGATATGGGACTTGGCCTTTACAACTACTACGTGGACACTCTCAGTTCCATCGCCCGCATTTTGCGCTTTTTCATGGGCATTCCCGGGGGCTCAAAGCAGGACGGCGTACGCCTGCTCGAGCACGCCATGGCGCAAGGCGTTGTCACCCCACAGGTCGCGCGCTTTTATCTCGCCCTGAATCTGCATCGTTACGATCAGCAGTACGAACAGGCGCTCAACGTCCTCGGCCCGCTCGTTGAAAAATACCCGTCAAACCCGCTCTTTCAACTGGCGCGTGGCGACCTCAATGCCAAGCTCGGCCGCAGGAAGCAAGCATTAGCCTCTTATCGAGCCGCGGGCGCCCTGCCTATTCAGGATTCCGAGTGTCAAACTCATCTCCAATCGCTGGTCCGCATCTCCATCGCTGCATTGGGCTTGCCTGAGAGACTTGCCTCACCTCCAGCCGTCCCGAATCCGCCGTCCCGAATCCGCATTGACCTCCTCCCCTTCCAGATGGTAATGATGTAGGGTTGCCCGAGTCCTCCGATTCGTGGCAAAGTGCGGTCTCACGCAGGGGTGGAGTAAGGGCTGGGCGGCATTCCCCGGATCCCAGCTTTGTCGCGGTCAACGCGCAGCACAAATTTGGCATCTCACCCCCAAAGCACGCAGGCGCCACGGGCTCTCCCCGGTTGCGCAGGCAAGTTGACCCCGGCGCGGCAGGGGTCACCGAAAAATTGAAGGAGTCTCAATGAAGCGGTCTTGGACAGCCATGGCTGTCGCACTGGTTGCGTTTGTCGGCGTCACGGGTTGCAACGACTACGGCAACACCTTTCAGAACAATACGGGCGCTGCGCTGACCTTTCTGTCGCCCTCGCAAATCCCCGCTTGCGTCTCAGCGCAAGGCGCAACCTGCGCAGATCTGCCTTTGACGCTGAAGGGTTTTGGCTTCGTGCTAAAGACAGTAGTTCAATGGAATGGCAAACCACTTGTTACCACGGTCCCCGTGGACAGTACCGGAGCAGCTCTCGGAAACGTCGTCACCGCGGTCGTCCCAGCGGCCATGCTCACAAAGCCTGGCACGGCGACGGTGCTCACGATAAACCCCGCCTCTGGCGCGGGGCAGAACGGTCTCTCCAATACGGTCACCTTCATTATCAACAATCCTTCCAATCCCCTTCCCACCGTCTCGTCCGTTTCTCCAACTTGTGCCGCCCCTGGAGCCGACCTCCCACTCACGGTCACCGGTACGAATTTCCTCACCGCCTCGGTGGGTAGTTCCCAGGTCTCCACCCTGAACTGGAATTTTGGTGGATCACAATTTCAATTCACGGCTCCCGCCGCCACCATCTCCGCCACGCAAATCACAGTCACGATTCCGAAGGCCGACATTAGCGCGGCCGGCAGCGCCTCTGTCACCGTTTACAATCCGCCTTCACTGCCTCTGCCCAACGTTCCCGGCAGTACTGGTTCCGGGGGCGGGACTTCAACGGGGACTGCTGTGACGATCCAGTCTGCCCCATGTCCGCTAGCTGCGAAGGGCCAGGCAAACGCTGAACCTTCAGCCAGTGTCGCCGAGGAAACTCCTGCAGTCAGCCTCGACGGGCGCTACGTTGCTTACACCGCCGTCCAGGAAGACCATGCCCAGATTTTCCTTCGCGATACTTGCGAAGGCGTTTCCTCGGGATGCCTGCCTCGCACAACGGTTCTCTCCCTTGCTGCTGACGGCACACCCGCGAATCAAGATAGTCGCGCGCCTTCGATGAGTTCCGATGGACGCTTTATCGCCTTCAGTTCCGCCGCCACCAATCTCGTCGAGAATTCGCCCCCGGGTCGCCAAGTCTATTTGCTCGACACTTGCGCGGGGGCGCGCGATTCCTGCAAGCCGGCGACGCATTTAATCTCCACCGATCCCAACGGAGCATTGGTCGGCGCGGAAAGCATTCTTCCTTCCGTCAGTTCTTCGGGACGCTTTGTCGCGTTTCTGGCCATCACACCCAGCCATTCTTCAACGGGAGTTTCCGCCCAGTCGAAGGCCGCCGCAACCGGCACCAACAGCGGCTTCCGCCAGGTGTTTATCCGCGATACTTGTCTTGGCGCCACGAACTGCACGCCGAAGACGACTCGCATTTCGCTGCAGCCGGGCGATGGAGTTGCATCGGTTTCGCAACCCGCTGGTCCGGCTTTGAGCGGCAATGCGCGGCACGTGGCCATCTCTGGCGCGAACGCAGCCACGCTCTTCACCCGCTCGGTTGCGGTCGACGATCGCGTCTTCCTGGCGATTGCGAATCAGCAGCGTTGAACTTGGCTCTCTGATTTCAAGGCCTCGCGCAGCTGCAATTCCGTGGCAAACTGAACTCTCAAGTGGACACATCTTTGCTCGGCACATCGAACACCGGCAAGACCATCCTCGTCACGGGAGCCGGAGGCTGTATCGGCTCCGCCCTCGTGCAATCCCTCGTCTGCACTGGCCCTCGTTTCCTGATCCTTCTCGATCATTCCGAGCAGAATCTTCATGAAATCAATCTGCAGCTTGCCGCGGCTGGCAAATCCTCCTACGCCGCCATTCTCGGAGATATTCTCGATGGCTCGTTGATGTCCGAAGTTTTTGACCTATACCGCCCCCAGACGATTTATCACGCCGCTGCCTTCAAACATGTTCCCCTGATGGAATCGAATCCCATTGCGGTGGTTCGCAACAACGCTCTTGGCACATGGGAATTGGCAAAAACGGCGGTCCGCTTCGGAGCCGAGCGTCTGCTCTTGATCTCCACGGACAAAGCCGTCAATCCCCGCAGCATCATGGGAGTCTCCAAGCGCGTTGCCGAGTTGGCAGTGCTCCGCCTGAGCGATTCAAACACAAGAATGAATGCCGTGCGCCTCGGAAATGTTTTGGGTTCGCAGGGAAGTGTTGGCCCCCTATTTCGGCAACAAATTCAACGCGGCGGACCCGTCACCGTTACACACCGGCAAGCCACCAGGTATTTCCTCATGCTCAGCGAAACCGTCGAACTCATAATGGCCGCCGCTGCTATCGATGATTCCGGAAGCATTTTCATTCCCAAAATGTGCGAACCCGTCAAAATCTTGGATTTCGCCGGGCGCTTGATTCGCGAAGCGAGCCTCAAAACTCCTCGCGATATCGAAATTGTCCTCACCGGGTTGCGCCCCGGCGACAAACTCGAAGAAGAGCTTGTCTCCGCGGACGAAGTACTGCAACCGTCGAGCGACGAGCGGCTCTACCGCGCCGTTGGCCCGATGCGGGATGCCCAAGTTCTGGACGCGACGCTGCAAAATATTTCCAGGAGTATCAGCGAGCGAAACCTCTCGGCGATTCTCGGGGAACTCACCAAGCTCGTTCCCGAATACCAACCGAGCGAAACGCTTCTCGCTCTTTTGAATCCCTCGCTTGCCTGAGAAAACCTTGAAACGCAAAATCGCCGTCATCACCACTTCCCGCGCCGACTACAGCCATCTTTACTGGCCGCTTCGCGAACTTTCTGCGCATCCTGACGTCGATCTCAAACTCATCGTCCTCGGCTCGCACCTTTCTCCCGAGTTCGGCCACACCGTCCGCGAAATCGAAAAAGACGGCTTTCCCATCGCCGCGAAGCTCGAGTGTCTGCTCAGTTCCGATTCCGACGTGGGCATGGCCAAGACCATCGGCCTGGCCACGTTGAGCCTCGCCGATTGTTTCGGCCAGATGCGCCCGGACATTCTTCTCTTGATCGCTGATCGCTACGAAATGCTCGCTCCCGCTTCCGTCGCGGTCGCCCTGCGAATTCCGATCGCTCATATCGAAGGCGGCGAAATCAGTGAAGGCGCGATCGATGACGCCGTGCGCAACGCCCTCACCAAGATGAGCCACATCCATTTCACATCCACGTTCGAAGCGCGTCGCCAAATCATCACCATGGACGAAGAAGAATGGCGCGTTCATCGTGCGGGCGCGCCTTCGTTGGACCACCTGAAGCGCAGAACTTTGTATGCGCGCGAAGAGCTCGAATCCCTGCTGAACCTCCACCTCGAGAAGCCGTCGATCCTTGTCGCCTATCATCCTGTGACCCTCGCGCGCGACACGGTTCAGGAAGCCGCTCCGCTGCTCGAGGCCCTTGCTTCAATTCACGATCAGATCCTTTTCTGCTATCCAAATGCTGACGCCGGCAGCCGCGATCTCATCGCGCGAGCCCAGGCATTCGCCGCCTTCCGCGCGAATTCACACGTCTTCGTTAACCTCGACGCGCTCACCTATTGGAGTCTTCTCCGCCAGGTAGATGTTTTCCTCGGAAACTCCAGCAGCGGCATCATGGAGACTCCTTCTCTCGCCTTGCCTACCGTCAACGTCGGTCTCCGCCAGCAAGGACGCGAACGCGCGCGAAATGTTCTCGAGGCCACGCCTGAGGTTCATGCCATTCTTGATGCCCTCCGCGCTGCCAAGAGCGCGGGTTTTCGTGAGTCCCTGCGCGGCATGACCAATCCCTATGGCGACGGTTCAGCTTCCGAAAAAATTGTCCAAGTTCTCACGACCGTCCCTCTCTGCCAGGAACTTTTGATGAAGCGCCACGCTTCCTCGCCCGTTACCGAACCACTCAACCCATCGAAGAACCCGCGATGAGAATTCCTCTTTCCACTCCCGATATCACCGAAGCGGACATCGCCGCCGTCACCGCCGTGCTCCGCACTTCACGTTTGAGCCTTGGCCCTCGAATGGAAGAGTTTGAACAGTCCCTCGCACGCTACGTGGGCACCACTCACGCCGTAGCCGTAAATTCCGGCACCAGCGCCCTCCATCTGTGCATTCGCGCGCTGGGCATCTCTGAGGGTGATGAAGTCATCGTCCCCTCGTTCGCCTTCATCGCCGTCGCCAATGTTCTTCGTTACGAGCGCGCCATCCCTGTTTTTGTTGATATCGATCCACAGACCTTGAATCTCCATCCCGCCGGGATTGAAGAGGCCATCACTCCGCGCACTCGCGCCATCATTGTGGTGCACACTTTCGGGTGTCCTGCCGCACTCGATGAAATACTGGAAATCGCCCGCCGCCGCAAACTCTTCGTCATCGAGGACGCTTGCGAAGCCCTCGGCGCGCATTTCGACGGCCGCAAAGTAGGATCATTCGGTGACGCCGCCGTCTTCGGTTTCTATCCCAACAAACAAATCACTTCCGGCGAAGGGGGAATGCTCCTCACAAACGATTCGAATGCTGCGGCGCTCAGTAGGAAACTTCGCAATCAAGGCCGCAGCGAATCCGGCGAATGGCTCCAGCACGAGGAGTTGGGTTTCAACTACCGCATTTCCGAATTGAATTGCGCTCTCGGAGCCTCACAGCTCCAACGCATCGAATCTATTCTCCAACGCCGCGAAGCCATTGCCCGCGAATATCACCGCCAGCTTCAAAACGAGCCGGACCTGGAGTTTCCCCCCATCGATCTACCGCGCCGCCGCATCAGTTGGTTCGTTTGCGTCGTTCGCTTGAGCAATCGCTTCACAACCATTCACCGCGATCGCATTGTCCAGGAATTGGCCTCGCGGGGCATCGCCTGCGGCAGGTATTTCGCTCCCATCCACTTGCAGCCCGCCTATCGCGCGCAGCAGCATCGTTGCATGGCCCTCACCCACACGGAATCTATCGCCCCGCGCACTCTCGCGCTCCCGTTCTTCAACAGGCTAACCACCACTCAAATCGCCGAAGTGTGCGGCACCCTCGTCAGCCTCTTGTCAAACTTCACGTCCTAAAAGGGGACGGGCTCCCCAATAAATCTTGGAGAGCCCGGTGCCGTGGCCCACGGAACAAACTCGAGATGCGCCTTGTAGGGACGGCCGTCTGAGGCAGGCCGCTCGATCTCTTTAACCCAGAAACCCCAGATTCTTCGTCGTGAAATTCGCCAGGTTCGGGAACACCGACGGCAAATCCGCCGCGCTCACTCCGAACCATGTCGCCAGAGTCGCGCCGTATTGATCCAGCGCTGTGGTCGGAATCCACCGCCCATTCTGGTCCGCGTCGTCCGGGCCGCCCAGAGCTAGCGTAGGAAATGTTCCGTAAAGTGTGTTGCCCTTCACCGCCCCGCCCAGCGCCAATTGATGGTTGCCCCACGCATGGTCCGTGCCGCCGTTGGATCCCGGCTCCAGCGTCCGGCCAAACTCAGACGTCGTAAACGTGGTGACCTGGTTCGCCACTCCCAATTCCTGTGTCGCTTGATAAAACGCCGACATGCTTTGGCTCAATTCGCCCAACAGCCGCACATGCTGCACCAGCTGGTCTCCATGCGTGTCGAAGCCTCCGGCCGAGCAGAAGAAGATCTGCCGCCTAACTCCCAGGCTGCCCTGTGCCGCAATCACCTGTGCGACTTGTTTCAACTGGTCTGCAACGTAGTTCTTCGGGAACACCGTCTGCAGAGGCGGAATATTTTTCAGTGCGTTGGATAGCACTACGCTGTACTGCACCGCCTGCCCGGTCTCGGTGTTTGCCGCTTGCACCAGGGAAAGCCCGCTGTCGAACGTCAGCAGTTGTTGTGCTGCAACGAACCGCGCCTGGGATGCCGCGGAAGGATCGAAGCCTTGAAGCCCGGGCGTTGATCCCGGATCCATCGTGAAAGGCTGCGAGTTGATCCCCGTGCAGAAGATAGCATTGCCGCTCACCGAAAGGATGGGTGGAAACTTTGCGCCGGTGTTGTACGCGCTCTGCAGGGAGTCCGCTACCTTCCCGGCCCACCCGGATTGCGGATTACCCGTCAACTGAGCGCTCTGCCATTGATCCTGCTGGTCCGAATGCGAGAAAAGGTTCTGCGGCAAATTCTTATAAGACTTGTACATCGCCTGGGTAGTCGGCTGCACCAGGGTTCCCACGTTCGCCAATATCGCCAGGTTCTTTTGGTTGTTGAAGTACCCCTGCAGCTCCGGCATGCTCGGGTGCAGACCATAGATTGCCTGGCCGCCGCTTTGCAACGGCAACAACTGGCCCTGGGGGATAGCAATTCCTCCGCGGACGCTCTGGTATCCGGAATACCGCGAGTCGATCGGCACCACCATGTTATTCCCGTCATTTCCGCCAAACAGGAAGATACATACAAGCGCTTTGTAGTCCGTGCCGCCCTGGGCAAACGCGCTCACCAATCCAAATTTGCTGAGCCCGCCCAGCATCGCCGCCCCCGCCGCCGAGCAGCAGCTCAGCCTCAGCATGTCTCTCCGCGTGTGTCGCGTCATCTCTCGCTCCTTCGCATCTAGTGCTGCACTTGGTACATGGCCGACGAAAGGAACAGGTAAATGGCTGCTTGCGCCTGTCCGTTCTTATCGTTTGGATCGATCGCGCCAAGCGCTGTCAGTATTGATTGCTTCATCGAGTCCGGCGTGGAACTGTGGAGAAACAGCGCGTCCAGCCACGCCGCCATCTGATCCGGCGTTCCGGCATTCACAACCGGGCTGAAATCCAGCCGCGTGCCGGACCCGAGCGATCCATAAGCCACGTCGTTGATGAAATTGGCTCTCGCCAGGCTCGTCACTGTGTTGAAAATCGCGAACTCTGGCCCATTCAACGCCGTCCCCGCGATCGAGTTCACCGGTGGGAAGAAATTGAAGACCGTCGGCGGAAAGAAAATCTCCTGGTTCATCGTCCCGCCCTCAAAGGTGAGTCCCCCTCCATCGGTCTGCGCATGGAATGCTCTCGCGAGGCTTACGACCATTACCACCGGTTCTCGCAGTTTACCGTCCGCGGCGACCGAGGTAGCCGCTACGTCGCCGCGCCGCGCTTCCGGATCCAGCAGGATTGCCGCCATCGCCGCTTGCAAGTCGCCGCGCTTCCCCGATCCGTAACTGTTAAAGCTTCCAGAGTTGAACGCCTGTGCCGCTCGCTGCACATAGGCTGGGCTTGGGTTGCTCGTCACCAGGTGCTCGATCAATTGCTTGGCCACGAATGGGCCGACGTTCGGGTGATTGAAAATGATGTTCAGCGCCGCCGCCAGATCCGCTTCCGCGCTTTGCCCCGCCGGAATGGTTTGACCCAAGATGGTCTTCGACCCCGTGTCGTGCATCGACTGAACCGCTACCATCGGCCCGCCATAATATTCCGGGTTGTGATTCTTTTGGCTCATGCCCGGCTGCACCGGGTACGTCCACCCGGTAAATGCCCGGCCCAGGTCCATCACGTCGTTTTGCGTATACGTCGGTACCGGATTTCCAGAACTGTCCAGCACCGGCGTCCCATCCGGGTTCAATTGATTCAATCCCAGGCAGAACAACTGCATAATCTCTCTCGCGTAATTTTCGTTGGCGTGCTGGCCCGGCGGAGGTGCGTCGTTGTTCACCATGTCGAGGTAATGCCCCATCGCCGGCGTCAGCGTGGTGTCCGTCATCACGTCCTGATAATTTCCCAGCGCGTCCTTCCCCAGCACTCGCAGATAGTTCGTATATCCCAGCGGGTCGTTGATTTTGTCGCCCGCGACTACCCACAACTCATTCAGCGCGAACGTCGCGCGCTCGCGCACCTGGTCCCCGCCAGCAACCGCATTTAAGTAAAACCTCTGCCCCACATCGAACACCCCGTCTTTCAATCGCGGATCCGCATAGGGCGTGACGGTCGCTGTGAACTGGTTTTGGAGATAAGTATCGAAGCCCAGCTGCTGTAATTGATTGACGGTTTCCGTGTCCGGCCCAAACGAAGACTGTTCCAGGAAGCGCACCGCCGCCGCGGAAGTCACCGGCGTTCCCGCCGTCGTCACGGTAACACTCAAACTATTGGAGGTGCCGCCGCCAGGCGCAGGGTTTGTCACCGACACGTTCACCTGCCCCGCAGTCGAAACCGTCCCGACGGTCGTGATCATCGTCGCCGTTCCGTATGTGGCTTTTAACTGTTGCCCGGCAAAATTCACCACCGACGTGCTGACGAAACCGGTGCCGAACAGTGTCAGTTGGAACGCCCCCGGTGCCAGCGTTCCAGGCGTTATCGACGTCAGCGTGGGCGCCGGATTCTGGAACGTCACTGTGGCGCTCGCCTGCTTGGTGGTATCCGCCTGGCTCGTCGCCGTAATGGTCACTTTCGTCAGATTGCCGAGCGTGGCTGGTGCAGTATAGTTTCCGTTGCTGTCCATCGTCCCCACGGTGGCATTGCCATAGGGCATTCCATTCACCGCCCAGGTCGCGTCGGTGTTCATCGTTCCCGTAACCGTGGCCACAAATTGCGTTTGGTTTCCCGTCCCGACCGTCGCGGAAGGCGGTGTGATGGAAATCTGGATGTTCGAATTCGGCTGCAGGATTTGAATGTTGATTTTTCCTGACGTTGCCGTCCCGGGTTGGGGATTCGTCACGGAAACTGGCACAGTTCCCACTTGTGCCGTGGTGGCCATTCCGGTCACGGTCAATTGCGTCGAGGAATCCAGCGTTGCCGTCAGCGCGGTTGTTCCCAGGTAGACCGTCGCGCCCGGCATAAAGTGCTTTCCGCTCAATGTCAGCGAGAAAGCGCCTACCGGAATGGAGATCGGCAGGACCGCGTCCAGTTCGGGCGTCGGATTACCCAGCGTCACTCCCGTTTTTCCGGATTTGCTGCTGTCGGCAGTCTCTACCGCGCTGACCGTGATGGTATTGGGTGTGGGTGGAAATTCCGGCGCGGTGTACAGGCCCGTGCCGCTGATTGTGCCCAGCGCCGCGCTTCCTCCGGCGACTCCGTTCACCGACCAATTCAACGCGGGGTTGGTGCCGTCGCTCGTTTTGGCTGTGAACTGTTGCTGATTCAGCCCCGCGACCGTCGGATTTGTCGGTGTCACCGTGATCGTGAAGGGCAGTGGCACGCCTCCGCCACCACCACTGCCGCCGGAACCGATGTATTGGGAGCAACCGCTCAGAAATACCGCCAGCACGGATACGAGGATAATTCCGGAGCGCTTCACAGCCTTTCCTCCGTTCTCGATCACTGCAATCGCAACCGCGTTGCGTACACCCGTCTGGCGAGTTGCTTCCGGCAAAGTGTTTCCTGCGGCGGGACTGGTTTGAGAAGACTACGGGGGTTGACTGTTTCGAACTACTGGCTACACGGCCAGATTCAGGCCAGCTGCTCGCATGTCCTGCAACTCGACTTCAATTTTGTCTCGATTGTGCGGCGATTAGTTGAACTGCACTCTTATATCCGGCCGCTTCTCCAAGTGCACCGAGTCGATGAATCGTACCTGCCGTTCATCCAGCGTCAATATCATTGAGCTTGTGCGCACGCCCTCTCCGAAAAATCGCACGCCCTTCAACAAGTTGCCGTCCGTCACGCCCGTGCACGCGAAAATCATTTTCTTCCCCGGCGCCAGGTCCTCCGTATCGTAGATGCGCTTTAAATCCGTCACGCCCATTTTTGCCAGTCGTTCTGCGTGCTCCGGCTTGCTGACCACCAGCCTCGCCAGAATCTGCCCGTTCAAGCACCGCAGCGCCGCCGCCGTCAGCACGCCTTCCGGCGCGCCGCCCGTGCCCATCACTGCGTGAACGCTTGTACCCACCACCGCCGCGGAAATTCCCGCCGACAGGTCCCCATCGCCAATCAACCGGATGCGTGCGCCCGCCGTGCGGATCTCTTCAATCAGCTTTTCGTGCCGCGGTCGATCCAACACGATCACCACCAGATCCTCAACGTCGCGTTCCAGCCGTTTCGCAATCGCCTTCAAGTTGTCGGCCACCGGCGCATCCAGCTCCACCGCGCCCTTGCACGCCGGCCCCACCACCAGTTTTTCCATATACAAGTCAGGCGCATGCAGCAGTCCGCCCCGCTCGCTCGCCGCCAGCACCGCAATGGCATTCGCTGCGCCCGTTGCGCAAAGATTTGTTCCTTCCAGCGGATCCACGGCAATATCCACTTGCGGAAACAAGGCTTTCGGAGCGTGCGTCGCCAAACCTACCTTCTCTCCGATATACAGCATCGGCGCCTCATCCCGCTCGCCTTCGCCGATTACGATCGTTCCGTCGATCTCCACAGAGTCCATCGTCTTGCGCATCGCTTCCACAGCCACTTCATCGGCGTGATGCCGGTCCCCGAAACCCATCGTGCGCGCCGCCGCAATCGCCGCGTTTTCCACCACGCGTAGAAAATCCAGGCTAAGTTGTTCTTCCATCCAGCCCTCTCCTCAATTTCCGGTACTACCGGCGGTCATCATAGGCCAAATGCCTTCGCATCGTCGACCATCTGGTTGCGTCCCTGTGCCGAATAGCCTATATAATCCTCCACGATCGTTTTGCCCTGAGGTGCTCTATGATTCGCAGCTCGCTCGGAGTTTGTCTATCACTGTGTTTCTTCGCCACCACCGGCTCTGCCCAGTCCGGTCCTTGCACGCTTTCCGACCACGCCGAGTACACCAAGAAAATTATAGAGTTCACCACGGAATCCTTTTTCAGCACCGAACTCGTCGATCATCTTCCTCTCAGCTCTTGCGTTCCTGCGCCCGATGCCTTCCTCCATCACATCGTGGGTGCCCCCGATGTTCTCGATTACACCAAGGACATCAACGCCTATCTCCGCCTCCTCGCCAGCAAAAGCCCGCGCGTCAAAGTCTGGAGCATCGGCACCTCCGAAGAAGGCCGAGAGATGCTCGTCGCCGCCGTCTCCGACGAAGCCAATCTTGCGAAGCTTGATCGCTACAAAGAAATCACCGCCCGCCTCGCCGATCCCCGCGGTCTCAGCGATGCTGAAGCGCAAAAGCTCATAGCCGAAGGCAAGCCCATCTATTGGGCCGACGGCAGCATTCACTCCCCCGAAACCGGCTCTCCGGAAATGCTCATGGAACTTGCCTACCGCCTCGCCGTCGAAGACACACCCTTCATCCAAAAAATCCGCCGCGATGCTATCGTGCTCATCACTCCCATTGTCGAAACCGATGGCCACGACCGCATGGTTGACATTTACATGCAGCACAAAAAACATCCCGAGCAGCCGCCCTATCCACTGATCTGGTGGGGCCACTACGTTTCTCACGACAACAATCGCGACAATCTTGGCGTCAGCCTCGCCCTCTCACGCAACATGCTCAAGACCTACCTCGACTGGCATCCCACCGTCATGCACGATCTCCACGAGTCCGTCCCGTACCTCTACATCATGACCGGCACCGGCCCTTACAACGCCTGGCTCGATCCCATTGTCATCAGCGAGTGGCAGGAGATGGCCTATCACGAAATTGAAGAGATGACCAAGCGTGGCGTCATTGGCGTTTGGACTCACGGTTTCTACGACGGTTGGGCGCCCAATTATCTTCTCTCCATCGCCAATAATCACAACTCGATTGGCCGTTTCTACGAAACCTTTGGCAACGGCGGCGCCGACACTCGTGTTCGCATTCTTCGTTCACCCGACACCAGCCGCGAGTGGTATCGCCCCAATCCTCCTCTTCCTAAAGTGAAATGGTCCGCCCGCGACAATACCAATATGCAAGAGAGCGCCATTCTCTTCGGGATGAACAACCTCGCCTCCAACGGCCAGAAGTTTCTGAACAATTTCTATTTGAAGAGCAAGCGCGCCGTCGCGAAAGCCCGCACTGAAGGCCCCGCCGCCTGGGTATTTCCCGCTGACGATCCGCGTCCCGCCGAGCAAGCCATTCTCCTGACTCTTCTCCAGCTTCAGGGCGTGGAAGTTCACCGCCTCGAAAAGGAATTGCGCATCCCGGCCGCGCCGGAACCCACCGGCGATAAAGAGAAAGATAAGGAAAAATCAGCCGATAAATCCGATACCGCCGCCAAGCCCAAAGAAGAAAAGAAACCCACCGAAACCGTCATTCCCGCAGGCAGCTACGTCGTCCGCATGGACCAGCCTTACAGCCGCCTCGCCGATATGGCCCTCGACACCCAGTATTACAGCTCGCGTGACCCTCGCTCTTATGACGACACCGGTTGGACCCTCGGCGCGTTGCGCAACGTCAAGACCACGCGCGTCACCGATGTCTCTATTCTCAGCGCCACCATGCGAAAAATGACCAAGATCGATCCGCCTGGCGGAATCGAAGGGCTGGGCAAAGTTTTCCTCATCCAGCACAACACGGACAATACTCTCGCCGCACTCCGCTTCCGCCTCTCCAGCGTTTCGATGGAAGCCGCCGAAGATTCTTTCGAAGCCGACGGCGTTAAGTTCAAAGCCGGTTCCTTTATCATTCGAAACGCCGATCGCGTCCAACTCGAAAAGGCCGCCAAAGACCTCGGAATCAGAGTTCATTCCACCAACGCCACGCTGGGCGTCAAAACGCATCCGCTCGCCGCACCACGTGTCGCTCTCGTTCACAATTGGCAGAACACCCAGAACGACGGCTGGTTCCGCATTCCCATGGAAGAACTGAAAGTTCCCTACACCTACGTCGCCGATACTTGGCTGCGAGAAAACCAGAATCTCCGCGAAAAGTTCGACGTCATCATTCTTCCTCCTATAGGAGGTGGCGGCCCTGCAGGACTAAGCGCCATCATTCGCGGTTTGCCGATGCGCGGCGATCCACGCCCGTGGAAAAATTCCGACGAAACTCCCAACTTTGTCTCCCCGGGTCTGGACACCACCGACGACATTCGCGGCGGCCTCGGCTATCAGGGCCTCGCCAATCTCGAGCGCTTCGTTCGCGAAGGCGGCTTGCTCATCGCCGTGCAAACCAGCGCCGCCCTCCCCGTCGTCGGCGGCATGACCGAAATGGTGAACGTTTCCGACGCCCGCGCCATGCAAGCTCCCGGCAGCGTCGTGCTCTCCACCATCGACGACAAAAAGAGTCCCATCACCTACGGTTACGACGACAAGCTCTACGTTTATTTTCGCCAGGGTCCGGTCATCTCCGTCGGCGGCAACTTTGGCGGCCCAGGTGGCGGTCCCGATGAAGGTTCCGGCGGCTCCGGGCGCTCCAGTGGACGCGGCACTGCTTCCGATCCGGATATCATCCAAGCCCGTCAGTACGAAGCTCCGGAAAAGCCCGTGAAGCGCACTCCCCACGAACAAGAGCTCTACGTCCCCGAAGATCTGCCGGACTCTGCCCGCTTTGCGATCCCGCCGAAAGACCAGCAGCCGCGCGTGGTTCTGCGATTCGCGCCCGAGAAAGATTTGCTACTCAGTGGCATGATTACCGGCGGCAGTGAGATCGCCGAAAAACCCGCTGTCGTCGACGTTCCCCACGGCAAAGGCCACGTCGTCCTCTTCGCTAACAATCCTATGTGGCGTGGCGAAACCATGGGCAGCTATTTTCTAGTCTTCAATGCCATCCTAAACTTCGACCACCTCGACGCCGGCAGCGCCCCCGCTCCAGCCACAAAATAATCGCCAAAGCCCGCGGCAAACTTCAAGTCTTGCAGGGACGGCATGGAATTTATCCCGACCCCTATCGGGGAAGCCGTCCGCTCTTGTAGTGGCGGGTCTAGACCCGTGCTTTTCTCTTTCTCTCTTTCTTTCTCCCCGCTTTTCACCGCCACTCTGTCATCTCTTGAAGACTCGGCTACAATGCTCCGCGGAGGATTCATGTCCAAATCCCGCAGGCATTTCCTGACCAACACTTCGCTAGGTTTCCTCGGTGCAGCCGTGGCCTCGAGCACCACCGTGCAGCTCCATGCAGACGAACTTTCTCAGGATCCCACCCAACTTCCTCCCGGCGCGCCGCCTGCTTTCGGCACCGGCCCCGCCGTCGGCCCAGAAGTCTCCCCCGCGACCTTCGCCGAAGCCGAAAAGCTCATCCAAATAAATTTGACCGCCGCAGACCGCGCCCAAGCCGCAGCATCCTGGCGCGTAAACCTCGCTTCCGTTTACGAACGCCGCACCGGCCCCCGAGCCGTGGCCCTCGAACCTACGCTCGCACCCTTTTCGCGTTACCACTCCGTTCTCCCGGGTCACTCCAGCGGCCCACAGCGCAATCAATTCATCCGCACCAATACCGATCCTGGCCCGCTCCCCTCCAACGATGCCGACATCGCTTTCGCTCCCGTAACGCAACTCTCCCGCTGGATCGAGCAACGCAAACTCACCTCTGAGCGCCTCACCCAAATCTATCTGGAGCGCATCGAGCAATTCGATCCCAAGCTCCGCTGCATCATCACGCTCACTCGCGATCTCGCGCTTGCCCAAGCCAAAAAAGCCGACGAAGAAATCGCCGCCGGAAAATATCGTGGCCCTCTTCACGGCATCCCCTGGGGCGGCAAGGATTTGCTCGACACCGCTGGCATCCCGACCACCTATGGCGCTGAGCCATTCCGCAATCGCATCCCCAAAGACGATGCCGCCATAGTGAAGCGCCTCCATGCCGCTGGCGCCGTGCTGCTCGCGAAACTCAGCCTCGGCGCCCTTGCGTTAAACGACATTTGGTTCGGCGGACAAACCGTGAATCCCTGGCTCCTCGAAGAAGGCGCTTCTGGTTCCAGCGCTGGTCCCGGAGCCGCCACCGCCGCCGGTCTAGTTGGCTTCTCCATCGGCAGCGAAACTGGCGGCAGCATCGTCAGCCCCAGCATGCGTTGCGGCATCACCGGACTGCGCCCCACCTACGGCCGCGTCCCGCGCACCGGCGCCATGACCCTCTGCTGGTCTCTCGACAAACTTGGCCCCATGACGCGCACCGTCGAAGACGCATTGCTCGTATTGCAAGTCATCTCCGGCCCCGATCCCGGCGATCTTTCCAGCGTCCCCAGCCAGCTCGATTTCGATTCCAACGCCAGTATCCAGGGCCTGCGCGTAGGCTATTTCCCCGCGTGGATGAAGCAAGCTCCCTCCACCGAGGTGGACCGCGCCGCTCTAGCCGCTCTCCCCAAACTCGGCCTAGTCCCCGTCGAAGTCTCTCTCCCCAACTGGCCTTACGATTCCCTCAACCTCATTCTTTTCGTCGAAGGCGCTGCTGCATTCGAAGAACTCACGCTCAGCCACGGCATCGATCAACTCAAAGTCCAGACCTACGACGCCTGGCCCAATCTTTTCCGCTCCGCTCGTTTCCTCTCCGCCGTCGATTTCGTCCAGACCGATCGCTTCCGCCGCAAAGTCGCCGAAGAAATGGCGCGCATCTTTTCCGAGGTGGATTTGCTCCTCGTCCCTTCTCTCCGCGACGAAATGCTCGCCATCAGCAACAATACCGGCCATCCTTCGCTCACCCTGCGCGCCGGCTTCGTCGAAGTCTCCCAAGCCCGTTCCGACTGGGCCCCCGACCCCCAAAATCCTCTCCTAAAATTTTCTCTCCCGCGCCGCGTTCCTCACGGCATCACCCTGATCGGCCGCCTCTTCGAAGAAGGCACACTCGGCCGCGTCGGCATCGCCCTCGAACGCGCCTTCGCCGTCTCCAACCAGCGCCCGCCTTCCTTCTGATTCACCCTTTTTCAGGCTCTGTCACGAACGAAACAGCGGTAACCTTGGCGGGTGTCGGGCGTCCAAAGGGAGCGTATGGCCGAGGAGGCCCCATGAGAATTCGCAAAGCATTGCTCCTGGTTTCGCTGTCGTTGTTTTGCGCGGTTACAGGGCTCGCGGGCGGCAACCTGTCCGCGGAAGACGTCGCAAAGATAAAGCGAGTACATAGCAAGTACGAAGAGGCATGGCTCAAGGGAGACGCGGATGGGGTGCGGGCGCTCTTTACCGAGGACTGTGTTTTGCTTCCGCCGCATGGTGATACACCACGTATCGGGAAAAAGGGATTGAACGATTACTGGTTTCCGCCCGAGGCCCCGCCGACTCAGATCACAAAGCTGGTCGTGACACCACAGAGCATCGGCGGTGATGGGGAGATCGCCTACGTGTGGGGCACCGACGAAGTGGCATGGAATACGGTACAAGGAGGCAAGACCACCAGCGCTTCGCACAAAGGCATATTCTTGAATGTCCTCAAGAAGCAAGCAGATGGGGAATGGAAGATGTCCCACCACATGTGGGACGAGCCACGTTAGGCTGAGCTGGCAGGTTCGCTCGAGTTTGCACGCCTCGTGCACTCCAAAACTTGCCTTCGCAAAATTTCACGACCGCGCGATAATGCAGCCCAGGTGACATGCTCATGAGCAAGAAGAAAGAAATCTCGCGCCGCGCCTTTTTGGCCAGCGCCGCTGTCAGTGGTGCCGCGATTACTATCGTTCCCAGAAACGTCCTCGGCCGCGGCTTCACTCCCCCGAGCGACACCCTCAACATCGCCGCCGTCGGCGTCGGCGGCATGGGCCGCACCAATTTGATCAACCTCGCCAGCCAGAACATCGTCGCCCTCTGCGACATCGACTGGCGCTACGCCGACAAAGGTTTCGACCACCTCGACATCGACATCGAGCGCCTGAAGAAGCGCATCGAGTTGCTCACGCCACAACCCGGCGATCCCTCCGCCGGCTTCGATCCTGTCAGAGCCCAGGCCCGTGTCGACGGCATGTTGAAGCTGAAATCCACCCACCTCCCCAAAGCCACTCGCTACTCCGACTATCGCGAAATGCTCGATCGCCAAAAAGACATCGACGCCGTCGTAGTCGCCACTCCCGACCACATGCACGCCTCCATCGCCCTCGCGGCCATGGACCTTGGCAAACACGTCTACGTCCAGAAGCCTCTCTGCTGGTCCGTCGAAGAAGCTCGAAAGCTTTCGCTCCGTGCAAAAGAAACCAAAGTCGCCACGCAAATGGGCAACCAGGGCCACTCTTCCGACGACGGCCGCACTGCCGTCGAGTACGTGTGGGCCGGCGCCATCGGCGATGTCCGCGAAGTCCATATCTGGACCAATCGCCCTCTCGGCTATTGGCCACAAGGCGTCCCGCGCCCTGCGCCGCTAAAAGCCGGTCCCGAACCCCTCAAATGGAGCGGCCGCGACGTCAACACCCGCCTAGCCGCCGCCATCTGCGGCGACTATTCCGTCCCCGACGGCCTCGCCTGGGATCTTTTTCAAGGCACCTGCGCCTCCAACGTGGACTACCACCCCATCTACCACCCCTTCAACTGGCGCGGTTGGACCGATTGGGGCGTCGGCGCCATCGGCGACATGGGAGCCCATTTGATCGACCACACCATGTGGGCTCTCAACCTCGGCTTTCCCAACAGCGTCGAAACCATCTCCACCCCGTTCAACGGTGCTTCTTATCCCACCGCCACGCTCACCTTCTACAACTTCCCCGCCCGCGGTCACCTGCCCCCCGTCAAACTGACCTGGTACGACGGCGGCCTCAAGCCCAACAAGCCCGAAGAACTCGGCGACGAAGAGCTGAAGCAAGAAGGCGGCGCGCTGATCATCGGCAGCAAAGGCAAGCTCCTCTACGACACCTACGGCTACAGGCCGCGCCTCTTGCCCAAAGCCCTTCACGATTCCTTCGGCAAACCCGCTCACAAGCTCCCGCGCATCGCCAACGAACACCACGAACTCAATTGGGTCGACGCCGCTAAAGGAAAAGTAGAAGCCTCTTGCCCCTTCGACTACGCCGCTCGCCTAACCGAAGTCATGCTCCTCGGCGTAGTCGCCCTCCGCGCCGGAAAAAAGATCTCCTACGACGGCCCCAACATGCGCGTCACCAACAACCTCGCCGCTAACGACTTTTTGCGCCGCGACTACCGCCAAGGCTGGACCATATAAGCAGGATCTTGCCGATGTGGGCGAAAGACACGCGGCTTCTTGTTTGAGCCTGTCGCTGAGAAGGGCTACCATCTGCTACACCGCAGGGAAATGAGCGCTTACTTCCAAGATCGACGCGATTTCATAAAGTTCGTACTTGCCGCTTCTTCACTTTCCTTCGCGCCAAGTCTTGCCAGGGCTTTTGGCCCCGAGGAGGAGCGCACGACTTGGTATCGCGATGCGAAATTCGGAATGTTCGTTCACTGGGGACCCTATTCCCTTGCAAGCGTCGAAGCCTCCTGGCCTATCATGACGCCGCCTGCCGGCGGCATCACGGAAGCGGACTACCGGGAACTTCCCAAGCGCTTTAATCCCACGAAGTTTGACCCGCACGCTTTCGTCGATCTGACCCGTGCGGCCGGCCAGCAGTACATGGTGTTTACCGCCAAACATCACGACGGCTTCTGCATGTTCGATACCTCCTTCACGGACTACAAAGTCACCAATACTCCCTACGGCCAGGACATCGCCAAGCAGTTGGCGAACGCCTGCAAAGACCGGGGCATGCCCCTGGGTTTCTACTATTCGCCGCCGGACATGCACCATCCGGCGTTTCGCGATACATCCAAACTGGCCAAGGAAAACTGGAACGGCGAACCCGCGCGCCCGGAATGGCCTCTCTTTTTGGGCTACATGCAATTGCAACTGACCGAGCTTCTGACCGGCTACGGTCCGGTCGCGCTGATCTGGTTCGACGGTCTAAATCACCAGGAGAAATATGGCGGGATTCGCTTCTTGGACCTGATTCGGAAACTGCAACCGGCTACGCTCGTGAATGATCGCATTGGTCTTCCGGGAGACTACCAGACCCCGGAACAGTTCATTCCCAGCGCCATCCCGACTAAGGATGTTCGCTTTAACGCCGTCGATACCAGCGTCCAACAAAAAGGGAAGACCGCCATCCCCAAGCCCGAGGATTTTCAGTTGTGGGAAACCTGCATGACCATCAATAACACTTGGGCTTACAATAGCCGCGATCACGACTACAAGTCGGCTCAGGTGCTCATTCGTTCTTTGGTCGAAGTAGCGAGCCGCGGCGGGAATTTTCTTCTAAACGTGGGTCCGCAACCTGACGGCGTGATTCAGCCGGAGTTTCAGGATCGTCTCCACGCCATCGGTGACTGGCTCGCTGTCAATGGCGATTCCATCTTCGGAACTACGTACGGGCCCATACAAGGTGTTCCGTCCATTCGAGTAACGGCGAAGAGCGGCAAGATTTTCATCCACGTTTTCGATTGGCCATCCGCGCCCCTGGAGATCAATGGCCTGCAAGCAAAAGTGCTTTCAGCCTATTTGCTTGCGAACGGCCGGCCCCTGAAGTTCCGTCAATCAGAGGGCAAACTCCAGCTCGAACTGTCCTCACAGGCCCCCGACCCGAACGTAAGCGTTATCGGTCTCCGGACCTGAGGTTCGATGCTCGCCAATATCCGCCAAGCCAGCGACTTCTTCCAGCGCGACTACCGCCAGGGCTGGTCAATATAAATCAGTAGAGGAAAAATGAAAATCCCACTCGCGTACAGACCGGGTAGGCCAGGACTCTGATTCAGAAATTTAGAAGCCGGGGCTCATTGGGACAAGGCAGTCGTGTCCCAAATCTTGAAATCGCCTTCCGCATAGGCTGCAGCCAAGTGTGTTCCATTCCCGTCAAACGCGACACGTTCGATGACTCGGGGAAAAAGGGGATTCGGCGGTAGCGTCGGCTCAAAGCTAAAAACCTGCTTCCCCGTTGCCAGTTCGGATAGCAGCACGCGTTTATCGGCATGACCCGAAGCGAGGAACTGCCCGGACGGATGAAAATCAAGCGCCGTGACCGGTGACTTGGACAACACAATTCGCCGCGGTTCGCCACCGGTGCTGGCATCGCTCAAGAGCACTGAGCCGTCATCCAGTCCCGCTGCCAGCCAACGGCCATCTGGCGACCACGCAAGCGCCGGGATGGCGGCGCGGCCGAAGCTGCGGTGCGGACCGTTGGCGTGGATTTCATAGAGCCAGACTGTATCCGCGGGTTCGCTAGCCGGCTTAGCCACACCGATTGCCACCCAATTTCCATCGGGAGAAAAAGCCAGGCTAAGTATGGGGCCCGGCACATCCAAATGAAGCGCCAAATTCCCAGTCGCAATCTCCCAAAGGTTGACGGCACCTTTCGCATCTCCACCCGCCAGAGTCCGTCCATCGCCGCTAAGGGCCAGGGCTTGTTGAACGCCGATTTTCTCTGCGAAGGTGGTGTTGTGTAACATCTCGCCTTGCGGGCGGCTCACCGTGATTTTGTCATCGTAGGAGTACGCTTCAATATTGGGCTCCGGTGCCACCGCCACCGCCAGCGCCTTGCGCCGCTCCAGCAAAACAAATTGTCCGTCGCGCGGACGGAAATAGAACAGATCTCCTGCCGTGGTGCTATATTTCTGAACCAGCGGGAACGCGCGCTTGGGCGTACGCGAACAAGAGGAAGCGGCTAGCACGAACAAAAGCAAAAGTAGGGCCGTGGACCAGTTTATCATGGCTTGCACATTGATGCGTAGCTTACATGATTTTTGCCGACGGATGAGTCGTCCTCGTTCGGTCGTGTTCGCGGTCGTTCTCGCCATGCTCGTCACCGCTTGCGGTCGCCAGCAGACATCGGAGCAGACATCTGGCACAAACCCGCTCTTTCCCGCGCCTCTGGGAACGGCTTGGGGATTTATTAATCATCGCGGAAAAACCGTAATCGCGCCGCGCTTTGAAGCTGCGCAGCCCTTTTCCGAAGATCTCGCCGCCGTCAAACGCGAGGGACGATGGGGCTACATCGATCGCAATGGATCGGAAGTCATTCCCGTTCGCTACCGCACGGCCCAAAGTTTCCACAATGGTGTGGCCATCGTTGATTCGGGCCTGCCCGATCATCCTATTGGTGTCATCGACACCAGCGGCGCATGGATCACCCAACCAATCTTCCGCTCCCTTTCGGCTGCGGACGGGCCCAATGGCCTGCTCTTGGGACAGAAAGAACCTGCCGAGGGCCTCGGCTTCTACGATCGTTCCGGAAACCTTGTACTGGGCCCTTACTTCCTGGCCTTTTCTTTCTCCCAAGGCCGCGCGCGCGTCAAGACCGGCGTCCGGTCAGGTTCCGATGACTGGATAATCGATGCTTCCGGAACTTTACTGCCGAAGAAGCCGCTCGTTCTCGATGGCATCCGATTCTCCGACGGTATGATCGCCATCCGTCAGGACCGCAAGCTGGGCTACATGGATCTTGACGGAAACATTGCCATTGAGCCCCGCTACGATCAGGGAGGCGCGTTTGCCGAAGGGTTAGCTGCGGTTCAGTCCGAGGGCCACTGGTCGTTCATCGATAAATCGGGCGCCGTGGCCGCTGAATTTCCGGCGGGCATCGCCTTTGCCGAGCCGCTCTCCGATGGCCTCTCGCTCGTCTCCGCGGATCGCGACCAGCCCGGACGGAAGGTCGGCTATGTGGACCGAACCGGCCATTGGGCAATCAAGCCCAGTTGGGATGATGCCGAGCCTTTTCACGAGGGTCTGGCCTACGTCGGCATCTGGAAGGACGCAAAAGTGGCCTACATCGACCACAGGGGAAAGCTCATCTGGGAGGGCAGAAATGCCCAACCGTAGGACGGCTGCTCTGTCAGTCGCCCACCTGGAAGCTTCCTGTTCGATTATCTACCTCGACGGCCCCAAGATGCGTGTCACCAATGTCCTCGCCGCCAACGACTTCCTCCGCCGCGACTACCGCACCAGTTACTTGATGTCCAACGACTGCAACTTCGCATTCACCAGGAACGGATCATCGAACTCGGTCATCTCGCCCCAACCCTTGCCAAGCACCGGCAGTAGCCGCGCTGAAAGCGGCTTGTGCCACTTGAACGCCAGGCTCGCCATGTCTCCGATAATGAGCGAAAGCTGGTCGGCGGTGATGTCACCCGGCAGGGGGATGGTATCCAGGCCAGTGCCGCATACCGCCGAATAACTCAGCAGCGCGTCAATGGAAAGATGCCCCTCGCTCCAGCGCTGCGCCAGCCGCGTATCTTCCAGGACCGGCAGCATCAAGCCGGAGTATCCGGTTTGTTTTACTTTTACATCTTTGACTGCGGCCGTAATCATTGCTGCCGCCGTCAGCGTTCCACTCATGCCCACCGGCTGCGTCGTCAGATTTTCGATAGCCGCGCCAATGGAAACGTTTCCCGACGGTGCCGGCGACAAATCGATCCCCATGTAGGCCCAGCCGGTTTCCCGATCGACACGCCCTGCGTGGTTTTCGATGTCAAACGCGCTTGCCGCCAGCGAATCCGTCAGCCGTTGCTTCGCCGTTGCGAGGTCCGGCGCATCTTTGAAAGCAGCGGCCACCACGTTCGCTGATTCCAGCGCAATCGCGAATTGGTGTCCGAACCCGGTGTGATACGCCGCGGGAAAAAACGGCGTCAGCGGCTTAACCATCGCAATCGCCGCAAAACGAAAATTCCCCTGGCTGTGCTCGGTTTCCTCGAGTTTTTTCATCACGCGCGCCGCAGCGCCTACGGCTTTCCAGTTGACGCCGTCGTCGCCCGCAACCACCAGGCTGGCATTCAAAGATTTACTGCCGCTCAAAATTTCCGCAAGCAAGTCCGCTTGCTCGGTACTGTCCCCGGCGTTGAGCATCGCCGGCCCGATTGAGGCCGCAAATTTTTCTTTCTGCGCCAGCGCGTCGTATTCCTTGAAAAACGCGACCGCCTGCTGCGTCGTCAATCCTTTCGTGTATTCCGGGAACGGCTGAGTCGCAATTCGGATCGTTTGCACTTGGTATCCGCGCGATTCCAGAATCGTGCGCGCCCGCTTCAGCATCGTCAGCGCATCCGCCACCTGCTGCTGGTATTGCGCCGGGTCCAAATTAATAAACGCCGTAATCGCCCGTATCTTGGGCTTCTCGGCGGCGGCCACCGCGATCGGCGCCATCTTCTGCTGCGCATGAACGATCCCACGGCTGCCGACGATTGCGATCAGCAATGCAGCAAGTAAATAGCGAAGAAATCGCACGGCGGTGATTGCGGATGGTTGCATGGGACCATGCTCCTTGTAGGTGCGCTCCGACCGGTCGCAGCGCCTCACTAGCTTACAAGATTCACCTGACTATCTGCTTGGTTGGATTGAAGGCGGGCTGTTAGGTAGAGGGTTCGATTGCTCCTTTCCACTTTGTTGGCAATCGGCCCACCAGGAATGGCTGTGACGCTCAATAGCACTATAGTGGAAGAACTCGCAAGACTTGCCGTTTCTTTGTCCCACCCACTCCGGTGGTTGCCGGTCAACTGGACAAACATTTTTCACAGCTTCGTTCTTGGCACAACCTAAACCAATGAGAGAGAACAAGCCGATCACAAGAAAGCTAACTTTTTTGGCCATTTGTTGCGATTTGATCATTCTATACGTACGCGGCGATGCCGGTGATGCGCTCGCCGATCACCAGCTTGTGAATGTCGTTTGTGCCTTCGTAGGTAAACACGCTTTCGAGATTGTTCATGTGGCGCATGATGCAGTAATCGTCGACGATGCCGTTGGCGCCGAGAATATCGCGCGCTTTACGTGCGGTATCCAGCGCAATGCTTACGTTGTTCATTTTCAACATGGAGATGTGCGAGGGATGAACTTTTCCGTTGTCCTTCAAACGGCCGACGTGCAGCGCCAGCAATTGTCCCTTCACAATTTCCGTGATCATCCATGCCAGTTTTTCCTGCACCAGCTGGTGTGAAGCAATCGGCTTATTCGCAAACTGTTTGCGCGTTTTCGCATACTGCAGCGCGGTGTCATAACACGCCATTGCCGCTCCCAGCGCGCCCCAGCCGATACCGTAGCGCGCTTGATTCAAGCAGCTCAGCGGCCCCTTCAGTCCCACCACGCCGGGCAAAAGATTTTCTTCCGGAATTTCGCAGTCGCTGAAAGATAGTCCGGAAGTCACCGAAGCGCGCAGCGACCATTTTCCGTGCACGTCCCAGGTCTTGAATCCCGACGTACCTTTTTCAACCAGAAAGCCGCGAACTTTATCGTCCTCCGCTTTGGCCCACACTACGGCGACGTCCGCGATGGATCCGCTGGTGATCCACATTTTTTCGCCGTTCAAAACATATTTGTTGCCCTTCTTTACCGCGCGCGTCAGCATCCCGCCCGGATTCGATCCGAACTGCGGCTCCGTCAAACCGAAGCAACCGAGCGCTTTGCCCTGCTGCAAAAGCGGCAGCCACTTGTCCTTCTGCGCGTCGGTGCCATACGAATAAATCGGATACATCACCAGCGCGCCCTGCACGGAAACAAAACTGCGCAACCCGGAATCGCCGCGTTCCAGTTCCTGGGTCATCAATCCATACGCGACATTCGACATTCCCGCGCAACCATAGCCGTGCAGGTTGGCGCCAAAAAATCCCAGTTCGCCGAGTTGCGGCACAAGGTGTTTCGGGAAAGTAGCTTCGCGGCTGTGTTTTTCGATGATGGGAATAATTTCGTTTTCGACAAATTCGCGCGCCGTCTGCCGCACCAGCTTTTCTTCGTCATTCAACTGCGAATCAAAATCAATAAAATCCACTCCGCCATACTTGGCCATTCTCTGCTCCTTGCGCAGCGCGCCCGTCCAGTGTAGCAACGCGCCGGATTGGCCAGCAACCGCATCGCGCTTGACGAGGGGCGCGGCGAACGGCGACACTTTTAGTTTGCCGCAGAAGTTTCTTGCAGGTTGATTGTTCAGCAAAAAAAAACAATTAGAACGAGGATTCGTGCCGAAAAAAGTTTTGGCGCGCGCCAAGCGGGCGCCGCATCGCAGCAAGAGTCTTTCAATTAAGCCGCAAATCCTGATCTTCGATGTCGACGGCGTGCTTGTGGATGTGCGCGGCACGTACTGGCGCTCGGCGCTCGAGACGGTGCGGTACCTGACCGGTAAGCGCGTGACGTATGCCGAGCTGCACCAATGGAAAAGCAAGCCGGGTTTCAACGATGACTGGAACATGGTGTCGGCTTGGGTGAGTTCACTGGGGCATCCGGCGACGTATGAAGAAGCGCGGGCGGCGTTCGAGAAATTTTACTGGGGGAGCGACGGGAGGCCAGGAAACGTTAGGAATGAAAAACTGATTGTCACGCCACAGCAAATTGAAAAATGGGCCAAGAGCTTCGAATTGAATCTGTTCACCGGACGCACGCGCCAGGAGTTTTCGTTCACGTTTGAGAAATGGCCGGCCACGAAACACTTCCGGACGATCATCACCACGGACGATGCGAAGCGCAAGCCGCACCCGGAAGGATTGCAGAGAATTCTTGGCGGGCGTGATCCGTCGGCGGCGCTCTACCTCGGGGACAATATTGACGATGCGCTGGCCGCGCGCGATGCGCAGGTTCCGTTCATGGCCATCATTGCTCCTGGCGAGCACCGCTACCGGCAGCGCACCGCGCGTTTTCGCGAACTTGGCGCTCTCGCGCTTCTTCCGAGGGTGACGGAATTGTTTCGGATTTTGAAATAGACTCGCCAGCAATCCGGATGGCGCTTGGTTTAACGGGGAAAGGCATTTTGCATCCGGCGCCTCGGTGACTGGGGCGCAGAGATGCTGCGCCCCTACAAAGAAATATCGCCGCCCGCGCCGTATTAGCAACGCGGATTAACCAGCAGGATAGCGGGTTGCGTAGAAGCTGCATTCTTCCGTGTTAGCAGGGCCGCGGAGGCGCCACTCGGGGAATGCGGCGAGATCGTCGGCGACGGATTCGATCGTGGAGCGCATTTCGAGCTGGGCGAGCCACCGATCGGGAATTGCTTCGACTCCGGCGGCGGCGCCGAGCAAATTGCCGGTGATCGTGCCGGTCGAGTCGCTGTCCCCGCTGTGATTTACGGCTAGAATGATTCCGTCTTCATAATCTTTTGCGCCGAGCGCGCAATAGAGGCCAATCGCCAGAGCTTCTTCGGCTACGAAACCCTTTCCAAGTTCACGCAAGGCGCTGCGCTCGCAGGGGCGAGATTTCGCCAAGCTTTCCGCTTTCTCGATGGCGGCCAGCGTCTCTTTGTGGGAAGGATGTTTGCGGAGCTCTTCCTTCGCCGCTTGAATGGCATCGGCGAGCGACTTACCTACGAGGATCAGACTGACGATGACGGCAAGGGCGCCAGCGCTGAGACAGCCGCTGGGATGTCCGTGGGTGATGGACGCGAGATCGCATCCGGTTGCAAAAATATTCGAAAGCACACGCCCTGGATTGCGCTCGCCGTTCAAGGAATATGCGAAGTACATTCCCACGGGAGCAATGCGCATGACTCCGCCGCAGCCTTTGCTGTCATTCATGGCGCGCGCCACTTTGCCGCGGCTGGTTTGCAAAGCGGAGAGGCAGGTGGTCCCCGGAGCGCGGCGGCTGAAAAGCCTTTTCTGCTGGAGCAGCCAGCTCGATTTCGCGTTTGCCGGGGAAATGAGCCGGGAATTCTCCTGGGTCATCAGCCAACGCGCGTAAGCAGCGGCGGCAGCGCGAAAAAAGTCCGGTTCCCGGCCCTGCTGAGCCGACGCTACATGCGCGGAGAGAACAGCTTCGGCGGTGAAGAGCGTCATCTGGGTGTCATCCGTGATGGCGCCCAATTTTCCATAAGCAGGCGCGTAGTCGCGGATTCCAGCTTCGCCGTAAGCGCTGACAATTTCGTCCAGGTCCAGGAATTCCACGGGAGCGCCGAGAGCGTCGCCGACAGCGCCGCCAAGCAGGCATCCGCTGAAGCGCGAGCGCACGCGAGCATCGGAGGGGATGCGGAGAAGGGGCATTGTTCCTGGCAGCCGTGGGAGCGGCGCGCTCTTTCGACGGACAGGATACAGCGATTCGGCTGAAGTCAGCCAGTCCTATCAGAATTTTCCGGCATCCAACGGAGGGAACTCTTTTCCATTCTAGAGGGAATTCATAAAGGGACAGTCTTGTGAAATCGGGGTCAAGCATGAAAGCCATCTGTTTTTTTAAGCTGACAGCATTGACGGGATTTGCCGCGTTTGGCCTTATGGCGGCAGGGGCCTTGCACGCACAAGCTCCCTCGGGGCCTATAACGGCAGCGCCGGCGCCGCCGGCTTCCGCTCCTGCGGCGGCTCCAAATCCGGTGCTTGCGCCGACGCCGCGCACCACCATTCTTGGTGCGTGGAAATTAAACCTCGACGACAGCGACGACCCCGGCAGGCGGCGGCAAGACTCCCAAGATTCGAATGGCAGCGGACGGGGCCGCATGGGAGGCGGATATCCCGGTGGTGGGCATGGCGGCTACGGCGGGCACCACGGCGGCGGAGAAAGCGATGAGCAGCGGGAGAAAATGCAAAATCTTTTGAGGCCGGCGAGGTCCCTCAAGCTTTCCATGACCGGCGCGGAAGTCGATCTGGTGGATGACCATGAGTTCAAGCTGGCGTTTATGACCGACGGGCGAAAATTGCAAAAATCCAAGGATGCCAGTTACCAGGAAATTGCGGCGAAGTGGGACGGCACCCGGCTGGTCAGCGATGAAAAGGATCCTCGCGGCAATAAAATTAGCCGCACGTTCGAGCTTTCTTCGGATGGCTTGCAGCTTTACGAAACGCTGCACATGACCACGGGGCGCAGCAATACGCCGCGCGTTATCCGCTACGTGTATGACATTCCCATGCCCGCACAGACTCGACAGTAGCCCTAAGCTGAGTCTTTCAAACGTCAAAATGGTTTTCGGTGAACGAGTTCAGCTCCACGAGATGGAGAGTTCCGAATAGGGTTTGCCCTCGTCGATGGGAGTGGCGAACTGAATCTTCACGTCCTTGGCGCCCGAAATTTCCAAAGCCTTTCTGAAAAACCCGATGATCGCAAATCCCATGATGCGGTGCTGTTTCTCAAAGCCCGTGTATCTGACAATCGCCTGGCCGCGGGCCGGCAACTGGACTTCGATGGGGACGCCTTGAAAATAAGTGGCGTGGACAGCGGCGATTCTTTTGATTACAAATTCCGGGGAGCCCAACTTCACGAACGCTTTGTAAATGCCGCGGAGTTGCCTTTCGATTACTGCTTCTGAACCGCGGGTGACCATTTCTTCATTTCCACCGGCAAGGAGTTTGATCTCCACCTCAAGAAAGCGGGTGAACACATCTAGGGGATACCACGTAGAAGCGAAAATTTCGCCTTCAAAGACTTTGCGATCTCCGTCATCCAGGAGGTCCAGAATCTTTTTCAGGGAATCATCGCCGGAGCGGCGTTTGACTTGATTGATGGTCTCCTGAATCGCGGAGCCTTTGATCTGCACCATGTGATTTTCCCCCGGAGAGCAGGACGATTTCTAGGCCAGTCCTTTCGGGCGTATCACCTCCTCGGCCGTGTAACGGGAAGGGTTGTCTTGATGAGAATCCCGGGAGAAGAGATTGGTACGGAGCTAAAACTCGCAGGGCGCTGAGACAGTCGGGACGCTTTGCGGTCCGGGGTATGAGCCCTGACCTTCCTCGTCTCCCAGCCACAACCTCGGGAATTGAGGTACAATCCGCACGCAACCGAGAATGCTGGCCGGCCGCGAAGGCACGCCACAATTCGCGTTGATGCCGAAAATTCCGCAAAGCCATTCGTCACGGAGGATTTCCATGTCGATCAAAGTTTTGGGCCGTCTCGCGTGCTGCCTGTTCGTTGTGCTGCTTGGAGTTCTGGCGGTGGCGAGTCCTCCCGCAGTCCATTATCACTTGCTCAAGAAAGTTCCGCTGGGCGCCGCTGCAGGCGGCGGCCGGGAGTATTTTGACTATCTAACGGTCGATTCGAAGGCGCGGCGCGTCTACGTTTCCCACGGCACGGAGGTAAAGGTGGCTGATGCGGACAGCGGCGCGGTGATCGGAACGATCTCCGGGTTGAAACAGTGCCACGGGATAGCGCTCGTGGAGGAGCTCGGCAAAGGATTTATCAGCGATGGGGGGGCCGCCAAGACGATTATTTTCGATATGGCGACTTTGAAAGCGACCGGCGAGGCGAAGGGCGAAGAAGACGCTGACTCCATTATTTACGATCCGGCGTCGAAACGTGTTTTTGTATTCAACGGCGATCCGAAGAGCGCGACGGTGATCGACCCGGCGAACGGCACGGTGGTGAAGAGCATTCCCCTGGGAGGCGGACCGGAGTTCGCGGCGGCCGATGGCAAGGGAGTGGTCTACAACAACATCGAAGACAAGAATGAGGTGATCGCGATCGATTCCATAGCGCTGACGGTGAAGTCGCGGTGGCCGGTGGCGCCCGCGGGGCAACCGACTGCCTTGGCCATGGACCGAGAGCACCGGCGGCTTTTCGTGGCGGGCCGCAACCCGCAGAAGCTGGTGATTATGGACGCGGACAATGGGAAGGTGATTCAGTCGTTTCCCATCAGCGCGGGAGCGGACGCGAGTGTTTTTGAACCGGAGACGGGGCTGATCTTTACTTCGACGCGGGATGGCAATGTTCACATCTTTCATGAAGACACGCCCGACAAATATAGCGAAGTCGAGACGGTGAAGACGGAGTACGGAGCCAAGACGATGGCGTTGGATTCAAAGACGCATAACATCTACTTGGCGACCGCGGATTTTGGACCAGCTCCTGCTCCCACCGCGGAGCGGCCGCACCCGAATCCGGCGCCCATTCCAGGAACATTTCATTTGTTGATTTACGGAAAGTAGGCGCGGCGGCCGCGTTGACGTAACAGCTCTTTGAATGCTATAAAATTAAGTTTCGAGACGGCAGCGAGAAGCCCACCGTGCGCTCTTACGGGGTTGGAGCGCGGCGCGGCTGCCAACCTGAGATTTAGGCGACACAATTTTCGATGCAAGCAATCGGTCACCAACTTGGCGAACTGTTCCTTCAGGCTGTGCCTACAGTCCTGATTATCCTCCTTTTTTACTTCATCTTACGGGCGATTTTCTTCAAGCCGCTGCTGGCGGTGATGGCCGAGCGCGATGCCCGCACGGTGGGGGCGCAGAAGGCTTCGGAAGCGGCACAGGTTGCGGCCTCGGAAAAGGTCAAGCAGTATCAGGATGCCCTGAGACAAGCGCGTGGGCAGGTGTATGCCGAGCAGGAGGCTGCTCGCAAGAAACTTTTGGACGAGCGCGCGGCGCAGATTAAGGAAGCGCGCACGCGCGCTTCGGGGGAAGTCACCGCCGCGAAGGAGCGCGTCGCGGCGGAGTTGGCCGCGGCTCGCCGGGACCTCGAATCCACCGTCGCGCAACTATCGGCTGAAATTGCGCGACGCCTCCTGCAAGCTCCGCCTTCAGGCGGCCCTGTGAGAGAAGCTCGATGACGCGAAATCGCCGCATTTTGTTTGCTGCGGGAGTGCTAATTGTGTCGCTTTTCGCGGCGGTCAGTTTGCATGCCGCGGAAGAAGGCGGCAACGTGGCGACGGAGCGAGCTACAGAAATTTTCAAGTGGATCAACTTCGCTATTGTTGCTGGCTTGATCGTGTGGGTCTTCGGCAAGAAGCTGCCATTGGTGTTCCGCGCGAGGGCCGAAGCCGTCAGCTCGGCGATTACCAGTGCCACCAGCGCGAAAGCCGCGGCTGACGCGCAGCTTCGCGACGCGGAAAACAGACTCGCCAATTTGCAGAAGGAAGTCGCGGGGCTTCGCGTGTTGGCTGAGAAAGAAGCCGCTGCGGAAGTGGAGCGGCTCCGAACGGCCACGCTGAGCGATGCGCAGAAAATTGCCGCCGCTGCGAAGGCGGAAATCGAAGCGGCGGAGCGCGCTGCGCGCCTGGAACTGAAAGCGCTCGCGGCAAATCTTGCCGTGGATGGCGCGGAATCGCTGCTCACCAAGCAGCTCACTCCGAAGGCGCAGGAATCGTTGATCAGTAATTTCGTGAAAAGCCTGGAAGGGAGGCCGAATTGAAATCCGCGAGCCTCCAGTATGCGAACGCGCTGGCGGATATCGCGCTTGCTCAGGGGGCTGGTGATCCGGCGGCCAAGCAGTTGAACGAATTTGGCGCGGCGTACGCGCAATCCGCGGAACTGCGGACGTTTCTTGCGAGTCCGGCAGTGAGCATCGAAGATAAGCACGCGGTCATCGAAAAGATCGTGGCGCGGCTGGGCGCGAGCAAAATCATACGCAACTTTCTGTTTGTGTTGGCGGATCATGGCCGCACGCAACTGATCCCCGAGGTTATCGCCGCGTTTCATGATGTGATTCGGCAGCGGCAGGGAGTTGCGGAAGCGCAGGTTTCTTCCGCGGTGGAATTGAGCGCGGCACAGAAGAAAGAGATGGCGGCGACGCTGGCGCGGCTGACGGGCAAGAAGATTGAAACAAAGTACGCGCTTGATCCGGCCCTATTGGGCGGCGCGGTGGTGCGGATCGGGGACACGATTTACGATGGCTCGTTGCGCAGCCGGTTGAACGAAATGCGCGCGCGCCTGGCGGCCGAGTAAGAAATTATTAACGGGGCACCTGCTGCGGCCGGCGCCCCGTTCGAAAGATTCCAGGTTTCAGCTACGGAGCAGGCATGGCCAACATTAAAGCGGACGAAATCAGCAAGATTCTGCGTGAGCAGATCGAGAACTACGAGCAGACCGTTTCGGTCGATGAGGTTGGCGCGGTCATCAGCGTCGGCGACGGAATCGCGCGCGTGCACGGCCTCGAGAAGGTCATGGCGGGCGAAATGCTCGCCTTCCCGCACAACGTTTTCGGGATTGCGCTGAACCTCGAAGAAGAAGAGGTCGGCGTGGTGCTGCTCGGCGAATCGCAGGAGTTGAAGGAAGGCGATGTCGTCAAGCGCACGAACACGATCATGTCCGTTCCGGTGGGCGAAGCGCTGGTTGGGCGCGTGGTGAATCCGCTCGGCCAACCGGTGGATGGCAAAGGCCCCATCGCGACCAAACAGCGCAATCCGCTCGAAAAGATCGCGCCTGGCGTGCTGGACCGCCAGCCTGTGCGCGAGCCTTTGCAGACCGGCATCAAGGCTATCGACTCCATGATCCCGATCGGCCGCGGCCAGCGCGAGCTGATCATCGGCGACCGCCAGACGGGGAAGACCGCGGTCATTCTCGACACCATCATCAACCAAAAGGGCGGCGACATCATTTGCATCTATTGTGGCATCGGGCAGAAGCGCTCGACGATCGCGCAGGTGGTGAAAACGCTCACTGACGCGGGCGCGATGGACTACACCATCGTGGTGACATCTTCCGCCGCGGAGCCGGCTTCGCTGCAGTACATTGCACCTTACGCTGCGTGTGCCATGGGCGAATTTTTCCGCGACACGAAGCGTCATGCCGTCACGTTTTACGATGACCTTTCCAAGCACGCGCAAGCCTATCGCGAAATCTCGTTGCTGCTGCGGCGTCCTCCCGGCCGCGAAGCGTTTCCTGGCGACGTGTTTTATCTCCACTCGCGGTTGCTGGAACGCGCCGCAAAATTGAATGACAAGCTGGGCGGTGGTTCGCTCACTTCTTTGCCGGTCATCGAAACGCAAGCTGGCGACGTCTCGGCTTACATTCCAACCAACGTGATTTCGATTACCGACGGCCAGATTTATCTGGAAGCGGATCTTTTCAACGCCGGCATTCGTCCCGCGATCAACGTCGGAATTTCTGTGAGCCGCGTCGGCGGCAACGCGCAGATCAAGGGCATGCGGCAGGTGGCCGGCTCTCTGCGGCTGGACATGGCGCAGTATCGCGAGCTAGCGGCCTTCGCACAATTTGGCTCCGATCAGCTCGACAAAGTGACGCAAGGCCAGCTCGCTCGCGGCCAGCGGCTCACGGAAGTCCTGAAGCAGGATCAGTACGTGCCGCTAGCGGTGGAGAAACAGGTGTTGATTCTTTATGTGGCGACGAGCGGCATGCTGGACGCGGTGCCGGTGCCGGAAGTTCGGCGCTTTGAGCGCGAGTTCCTGCAGTTTGTCGAGACCAATTACCCTTCGATTCTGAAGAACATCGCGACGAAGAAGGCTCTCGACGACGGCATCAAGGCGGAAATCAAGACCGCCGTCGAAGCTTTCAAGGAACGCTTCACAGCGGCCGTTGTCGCGGCAGCGAAATAAGGATTGGCGCTTAACTACTAACGATGGCTACACTTCTCGATTTTCGGCGCCGCATCCGCTCGGTGAAAAACACCCAGCAGATTACGCGCGCGATGAAATTCGTCGCGGCGGCCCGGCTGCGCCGCGCGCAGGAAGCAGCCATTGCCGCGCGCCCGTATGCAAAGGAATTGGCGCGGATGCTGCGTTCGATCATGTCGCGCATCAGTGAGCCGCAGCACCCGCTGTTAGCGAAGCGCCCCGAAGAGAGAATTCTCGCACTTGTTCTGACGGGGGAGCGCGGCTTAGCGGGGGCATTCAACGCCAATATTCTGCGGAAAGCCCAAGATTTCTTCCGCGCCAACAAGGGCAAAAAGATTTCGACAATTCCCGTCGGCAAAAAAGGACGCGACTCGCTGAAAAAAGCGGGATTCAATCTCATCGCGGAATATGTGAATGTCCTTGCACGCGTCGATTTTGCGACCGCGCGAGAGATCGCCACGCTGGTTACGGATCTTTATACGAAGGATGAGATCGATTCGGTGTATATCGTCTTCAGCGAATTCAAGACGGTGATGACGCCGAACCTGGTGGTCACAAAGATTCTGCCGGTTGAGGCCGTTCATGCGGATGAAGAATCCGCCGCAGAAAAAGAGAGTGCGCAAGTAGATTATATTTACGAACAACCCGTAGAGCAGCTACTCGGAAAGTTGCTGCCGCGTTACATCGAGACGCAGATTCTTCGCGCGATGCTGGAATCTTCAGCAGCGGAGCACGCCGCGCGAATGACTGCTATGGAATCTGCGACGAAAAATGCAGGCGATGTGATTGAAGCTTTGACGCTGCACATGAACAAAGTGCGGCAGGCGGCTATCACCAAAGAAATCATTGAAATTGTCAGCGGCGCTTCGTACGGCGCTTAGGAGAAAGCAGCATGGCAGAGAAATACGCGGGCGTGGGGCACGTCGTACAGGTCATCGGGCCTGTCATGGACATTCAATTTGAGGCGGGGCATCTGCCGGCGATCTACAACGCTTGCCGGATCACCAGCGAAGGCTTCAACATTCCCGAACCGCTCGACGTGACGGCGGAGGTGCAACAGCACCTCGGAGAAGGCCGCGTCCGCGCCATCGCGATGGAGCCTGTTGAGGGCATGGTGCGCGGGATGAAGGCGTACGATCTTGGGAAAGGAATTGAAGTTCCCGTGGGCCGGCCAACGCTGGGCCGCGTGATGAATGTGCTTGGAAAACCCGTCGATCAGCTCGGTCCCATCGTCAGCGATACGTACTATCCGATCCATCGTCCGGCGCCGTCGCTCGAAGATCAATCCACGACGCTGGAGATGTTTGAAACTGGAATTAAAGTTGTCGATCTGATTGAGCCTTATTTGAAGGGCGGCAAGATCGGCCTCTTCGGCGGCGCGGGTGTGGGCAAGACCGTTCTGATCATGGAGCTGATTCACAACGTCGCGATGAAACACGGCGGCGTGTCCGTATTCGCGGGCGTGGGCGAACGCACGCGCGAAGGCAACGACTTGTGGCTGGAAATGTCCGAAGGCGGCGTCATCGTGCCCGGCAATTCGGAAAAGTCCCGCGCGGCGCTGATCTACGGCCAGATGACCGAGCCGCCCGGCTCGCGATTGCGCGTGGGTCTCACCGGCCTTACGGTTGCGGAATATTTCCGCGACCAGGAACATCTCGACGTGCTCCTCTTCATCGACAACATTTTCCGATTCGTGCAGGCGGGCTCGGAAGTTTCCGCGCTTCTCGGCCGCATGCCTTCGGCCGTCGGCTACCAGCCGAACCTGAACACCGAAATCGGTGAATTGCAGGAGCGCATCACTTCTACGAAGAGTGGGTCGATCACTTCGGTGCAAGCCATTTACGTTCCCGCCGATGACTACACAGACCCTGCTCCTGCCGCGACGTTTGCGCACCTGGACGCGACGACCAACCTCAGCCGGCAGATCGTCGAGCGCGGCATTTATCCGGCGGTTGACCCGCTGGCCAGCTCCTCGCGCATTCTCGATCCGCGCATTGTCGGCGCGGAGCACTACGCCGTTGCGCGCGGTGTGAAGTCCATTTTGCAGCGCTACAAGGACCTCCAGGACATCATCGCCATTCTCGGGATTGAAGAGCTTTCCGATGAGGACAAGCGCACGGTGGCGCGTGCCCGCAAGATCGAGAAATTCCTCTCGCAGCCGATGTTCGTCGCCGCGCAATTCACCGGCCTTGAAGGCAAGTACGTGAAGATCGAAGACACCGTGCGTAGCTTCAAGGAAATCGTGGAAGGCAAGTATGACGATGTTCCAGAACAGGCGTTTTACATGGTCGGCACAATCGAGGAAGCTCTCGAAAAGGCCGAGAAGATGAAGGCGAGCGCGTAATAGAAAAATGCTGCCTGACACCATCGAGTTGGTGATTGTCACCCCGGAGAAGCAATTACTCCGCGAGAAGGCCGTCGAGGTGCAAATGCCCGGCGAGAATGGCTATCTGGGCATTTTGCCCGGACACGCGCCGCTGATGACGGAACTGGGGATCGGCGAACTCAGCTATCACGACATGGGCGGCAAGGAATCCACGCACATCGCCATCGTTCGGGGGTTTGCCGAAGTTCTTGGGGACCGCGTAACCGTACTCGCAGAGACCGCCGAACGCGCGGAAGAGATTGACCTGCAACGCGCCAAGGATGCGCTGGCGCGCGCCGAAAAGCGGCTGGCCTCGAATGATCCAAATATAGATTGGGACCGCGCAAACGTTGCGCTGCAGCGCGCGCTGATTCGCATCCAGGTGGCTACCAAGCGGCGCAGCGCCCTCGTCGCCGGTTCCTAAGACCTCGGTATTGCTTCTCGCGTGACACTGGTCGCGGCTTCTCTCCTCTGCGTGCATCTAATAGTGTGAAGTAGAGCTAACGATGGAACCTATCACCATGTACAGCACCGCGTGGTGCCCGGATTGCCGCCGTGCCAAAACCTTTTTGAAGGAACGCGGTGTCGCTTTTCGCGAAGTGAATATCGAAGAAGACCCGTCGGGGGAAGAGATCGTCATCAAGGCCAACAATGGTTTGCGGAAAGTCCCCACGCTGGAAGTCGGCGGGCGCTATTTTGCATGCAGTCCGTTTGATGCGGAGCAGCTTGCCGAGGAACTCAACATTCCGCTGAACCCTTGAGAGCCGTAGAGGACCAGGCCCCATCGGGCACCGCGTTCCGCAAGCGTCTAAAGAAAGTCCTTGTCGTGCGCGGCAATGGCTTCGGCTAACGTGGGATATTCGCTGCTCCTGCTTGACGGCTCCTGCTCGATGAACAATTCTAAAAACTGTGTAGCAAGATTTGAGACTTGCTTGTCAGCGGCAGGCAAACGATAAAAATCGGCGCTCTGCACGCAATACATCTTCGATTGCAGGGATTCAAAGCAGCGGTAGCGGATGGCTGTGCTTCCGTCCAGTCTCTTCCAAACGTCAATAGCTCTATATATGTTCATCCTTATTTCACAGTGCGTGTCGGTCCAAGTTAGTTCAGCGCGACGCCGAGGGCCCAGACTCCCGCAAGATGCAACCCTTCATCGAGCAGCAGAATATCCGCATCGGCTCCCACACGCAGTGAACCTTTTTTGAATTCGATCCCGAGCAAGGTAGCCGGATTTAAGGTGAGCATTCTCACAGCGTCCGGCAAAGAGATGCCCAGGGCAACAATATTTCGCAGCGCGCGATCCAGTGTCAGCGTGCTGCCCGCTAGAGTTCCTTCGGCATTGCGGCAGACGCCTCCGCTCACGGTCACTTCAAATCCGCCCAGCATGTACTTTCCGTCCGGCATCCCCGTCGCGGAAAGGCCATCGCTCACCAGCGTGACGTGCTTGGCTCCTTTGGCGAGAAGAAGCAGCTTCATGGCGGCTTCTTCGACGTGCACGCCGTCGGCGATTAACTCTGCATTGACCTCCGGCGTGGTGAGGACGGCGCCGATGACGCCGGGGTCGCGATGGGAAAACGGGCGCATCGCGTTGTAAACGTGCGTGGCGCTGTGCGCTCCTCGAGCCATGGCCGCACGAGCTTGCTCGTAGGTGGCGTCGGTATGTCCGATCGAGACGACCAAGCCCGCTTCCCGAGCGGCATCGATGCACGGATCGGCCCCGAGGACTTCCGGCGCGATCGTCAGAATTCTGGCATTCCCCGCGGCTGCTTTTAAGAAACGACTGAGTGTTTCCGCCGACGGTAACTGAATCCATTCGGCGGGATGCACGCCCCGACGTTCTTTGCTGATGAACGGCCCCTCGAAATGGATCCCCAGAACTTCCGCCCGGGATTCATCCGTTTCGTGCTGCTTGGTGATGTACCCGGCGATTCCTTCGACCGCGCGGAGGGTTGCATCCGTGCTGGCAGTGACCGTGGTGGCGACTATCGAGGTAGTGCCGTATTCCGAGACTTTGCGCGTGATGGAGCGCAACGCGTCGCGCGTTCCTTCCATGACGTCGTGGCCGCCGGCCCCGTGGATGTGCACGTCGATAAAGCCGGGAATGGCGGTCTGGCCGGTGGCGCGGATTTCCTGCGCCCCCGCGGGCAAGGTCATTCCCGAGCGTGGCCCGATGGCCTCAATGGTGCCTTCGCGAATCAAAATGCCTGCATCGTGGATTTCCGTCGTCGGAGTGAGCGCCCGGCTAGCGTGAATGAGTAAGGTCGACATGGCAGCACAACATCGTAACGGAAATACATCGCGGCACAAAACAAAACGGGCGCCCCGATCGGGACGCCCGCCAGAAAAAATGCTACCGCAAACAGAATCTTACATGGTTTTTGCAGCGGCCATGTCGATGCTGGTCAGCTTGAGGTTCTCACCGTCTACCGAGCCCTTCACGGTCACGTGATGGCCGGCATGCGCGGCTACTTTGTCCTGCGCGTCGATAACGTACACCTTCTTGTCGGCGTCGTTCACGAACACGTACTTGGCACCGTGTTCCTTGACGCACTTGGTGGTGCACTCGCCAGCCTTGTCGTTGGCGCCCTTCACTCCGCACTGGCTGTCTGAAATCCAGCCGGTCCAAGAGCCGTCGGCCGCCATCGTGAGCGCGCCCGCGAACAGCGTTGCTGCCATTGCTACTGCGAATCGGATTTTCATGATTTCCCCCTCCAGAAATGCACTGCGGTTTTTTGATTCCCTGGGCCGCCATAAGCTTGGCACAGCGGCGGTCCGGTGTCCAGACGCTATCTAGGACTTACTGCGGAGCGTTCTTATTCCCGGATGAGCAGCAACAAAAAAGGGAGGATTCTCTGGAATCCTCCCCAACTTGTTGTGCTCACAAGGAGTTGAAGCCTGACTTCCGGGGAACTGGCTTACTGCCCGGACGTTGCCGTGCTGGCTGAGGTCGCTCCCGCGGACTTGGTGACGCTCAGGTAGCCCGTGGCAGTTGTCTTGGTGACTTTGTTGACCACCAGTTCGAGGGCCGAGCGGTTCCCGCCGGTGTAGAAGAAGATCGGCTCGTTCACGGAGCGATCCTTCTTTTCGAAGCTGTTGTCGTCTGCCAGGACGTTGATGGTGTAGCGGTTCTTCTTGGTGTTGGTGTCCTTCAGTTCGATCTGAATGCTGCCCACCTTCGTCGCACCGGACTTGCGCTGCACCGTGAACTCGAAGTAGTCGCGCTGGCCCATGCGACGGAGCTGATCGATTTCATCGTGGTTGCGCGCGATGAGCGTGCCCATCTCGCTGCGAGCCATCTGAATGCTGTTCTTGGTGGCGTCCAGGTCAGTCTTCACGCCGTTGACGTCGCCGTTGAGCTTGTTGACGTCGTCGGAGTTCGCTTTGGTGGCCAATTCCGCTTTCACGGAAGTTGCCAGGCTGGTCACCTTCTGGTCGACGGCGGTGGTCGCGTTCTTGTTCTGATTGCGCGCCTTGACGAGATCCGCGTGCGTGACGTTCAGCTTGTCCGTAACGACCTTCACGTCGCTCTGCAGTTGCTGGTTAATTTCGTCTTCCTTTGCCAGCCGCTGAGCCAACGAATCGTTGGATTGTTTCACGGAAGCTTGCGTGGTCTGTTCGATGCTCTTGGCCTGATTGAGTGCGCTCCAGCCCACACCGAGGCTAAGAAGGGAGATGCCACCCAACAGCCCCACTGCCAGTCCTACCCACCGGGGTGTGCCGGTCGTGTGCGTGTTGGCCGAATCTAGAAAATCGCTCATATACTTCGTTTCTCCTTTTGGGTTTTGGCCCCGTGCATAAGAAGGGAGCACCCGTTTCGCCAAAAGGATCCAGTGCGGTGCCGGCCCCCTAAATTACCTATAATCAGCTGGTTAAAGATGGTCAGTGGCAAGGGGAAAATTAGTTCCATAGGTACCAGTACCAGTAAAGTTTACGCGGTCCGCAAGCAAACCGTATAAATTGCCTTCGTTACTTTTAGGAACACGCTTTTCAAGGATTCAAAGGATTCAAGTGGGCGTCAAAACCGGGGGAGTAGCTGCTAATACTGATAAAGTTAAATATTTCAAAGAGTTAGCGGATGAACGATTAGGCGGCGCGGGTGCCAGCCTCGGCCCCGGCGATGCGCTCCGTGCTGAAATATCGATCCAGAGTGTTGATTGCGGCATCGAGGACCAAATGGCAATCGGAGCAGTTTTCCAGATGGCGCTTGATCTCGCCTTCGACGGAAGTCGAAAGGCGACCCTCTAAGTACCAGCAAATCAAATGGATGGTGTCTTTACAGCTCATTTCCCCCGTCCCCCAGGTTCCCAAAAACGATAATGCGGCCCAACGATGAATGTGCAAGTCTTACGCCAAACATCACTCAGCGGTGGAAAATATTATCTGCTGATAAATCAGAGGTTTAGCCGCGGTTACAATGTTTAGATGCTTTAGGCGTGCAGTGAGTTTTGAAAAGATTACACGTGGAATGGTCCAAGTGTGCAGAATCTCCGCCACTTCGCTCTATCGCTGTGGAGTTACCGTCATCTGTCGCAAGGCCTGAATGCGTTTCTCAAGCGGCGGATGCGTGCTGAACAGGGAGGACAGGCCGCCGCCTCCGAACAACGGTTTTACGATGCATAACGCCGAGATCGATGGCGAAACCGAAGTTGTCGGGATGCGCTGGTTGTAAGCGCCCAGTTTTTGCAGGGCGCTGATCAAGCCGTACGGCTGGCCCACCATTCGCGCGCCGGTCTCGTCGGCGGAATATTCGCGCTGGCGTGAAAGCCCAAATTGTAAAAACATGGCGCCAATTGGCGCCAAAATGATCAAGAGAAGTCCGAGAATGCCACTTCCGCGATTCCCATCGCTGTCGCGGTCACCGATACCGAACCAATATCCCAACCTCGGAATCCAAACGATAGCGCCAGCGAGAGTTGCGGCAATCGAGCTGATGAGAATGTCATAGTTGCGAACGTGCGAGAGCTCGTGGGCGATCACACCTTCGAGTTCGTCGTCGTTCATCAATTCCAGCAGACCCTGGGTGACTGCCACTGACGCATGCTGCGGATTGCGTCCGGTCGCGAATGCGTTCGGAGCAGGCTCCGGGACCACATACAACTGAGGCATGGGGAGACCGGTCTTCGCGGCAAGGCGCTCCATCACATCATAAAGTCGCGGCACCTGTTCACGCGAAACTCGCTGCGCGCCGCTGGACGCCAGCGCGATCTTGTCTGAGAAGAAATACGCAAACGCGTTGGTGCAGATAGCGATTCCCAGGCCAATCGTCATCCCGTTGCGCCCGCCAAAAAACTGGCCCACAAACATGAGTACGAGGGTGAGTGCGACCAGTAAAAATGCTGTGCGAATGATTCTCATTGTGTCTATTCCATCCTAATCGTGACTCGAGAGCAAATCAGTTATGCACTTTTTCAACGACGGAGACATCCAGAGGATGCTCCGGGTCATTGCTTGTTAGATTCCTGCAGCAGCCGCAGGTTGTTTCGGCTTTGCGCGCTCAAACTTCATCGCGTCTTTCTGGCCGTCGCGATCCACGCGGATGTGATCGCCGGGCAACACCGTTCCTTGCAGGATTTGCATCGCCAGCGGGTCCTGAATCAGCCGCTGAATAGTTCGGCGCAGCGGCCGCGCTCCGTAGGCGGGATCGTGGCCTTCGCGCAGGAGCAACTCTTGCGCCACCGGCGTCAGCTCCAGGGTAATTTGCCGTTCTTCCAGCAGCTTCTCCACACTCTTCAACAGCAAGCCGACGATTTTCGCCAGTTGCTCTCTACCCAGCGGGTTGAAGATCACGATTTCGTCGATGCGGTTAATGAACTCTGGCCGGAACGAAGCACGCAACGCCTCCATGGCCTCTTTTCGCGCGAGTTCAGGATCTTTGTTCGACAATTCAAAAATCGCCGTGGATCCAACATTGCTGGTCATCACCATCACGGTATTGCGGAAGTCCACGGCGCGGCCTTTGCCGTCGGTAAGCCGTCCGTCCTCGAGAATCTGCAGCAGCACGTTGAAAACATCCGGATGCGCTTTCTCGATTTCGTCAAACAAAACCACCGAATACGGATGGCGCCGCACCTGCTCGGTGAGCTGTCCGCCTTCTTCGTAGCCAACGTAGCCGGGAGGCGCACCGATGAGCCGCGAGACACTGTGCTTCTCCATGTACTCGCTCATGTCGATGCGGATCATCAATTTCTCGTCGTCGAAGAGAAATTCCGCCAGCGCGCGCGCCAGTTCCGTTTTTCCGACGCCGGTCGGGCCGAGGAAAATGAACGAGCCGATCGGCCGCTTGGTGTCGGAGAGTCCTGCTCTGCTGCGCCGCACGGCATTCGACACGCGTGTCAACGCGTCATCCTGGCCGACAACGCGTTGCCGCAGCCGCTCTTCCATGTGCACCAGTTTTTGCGCTTCGCCTTCTAGCAGCCGGCCGGTGGGGATCCCCGTCCACTTGCTCACCAGCTTGGCGATGTCTTCTTCATCGACTTCTTCCTTCAACATCGGCGCGTCTTTTTGCACCGCGGCGAATCGTTCTTGTGCCCGCTTCAGTTCGCGCTCTGCGGACGCAATTTTGCCGTAGCGGATTTCGGCAACCTTGGCCAGTTCGCCGGCGCGTTCGTATTTCTGTTCTTCCCCTTTGAGCTGTTCAATCTGCTCCTTGAGTTTGCGGATTGTTCCGATGGCTTCCTTTTCCGCCTGCCAGCGCGCCTTGCGCCCGCTGGAATCTTCTTTCAGCACCGCTAATTCTTTCTCGATCTGCTTGCGCCGCTCCTTGGAGTGCGCGTCGCTCTCTTTCAGCAATGCCTGGCGCTCGATTTCCAGCTGCATGATGCGCCGTTCGATTTCGTCAATCTCCACGGGAAGGGAATCGATCTGCATACGCAGGCTGGCCGCCGCTTCATCGATCAAATCGATGGCTTTGTCCGGCAGGAAGCGGTCCGAGATATAACGATTAGAAAGTGTAGCCGCCGCGAGAATCGCCGCGTCCTTGATGCGTACACCGTGGTGCACTTCATAGCGTTCTTTCAATCCGCGCAAGATCGCAATCGTATCTTCGACGGTCGGCTCGCTAACCAACACCGGCTGAAACCGGCGCTCCAACGCGGGATCTTTCTCGATGTATTTCTTGTATTCGTTTAGCGTCGTTGCGCCAATTGCGCGCAGCTCGCCACGCGCGAGCGCTGGCTTGAGCATGTTGGACGCGTCCATGGCGCCTTCCGCCGCGCCCGCTCCGACCAGTGTGTGCAGTTCGTCGATGAACAGAATAATCTGCCCTTCGGCCTCGGTGATTTCTTTGAGTACGGCTTTCAGGCGGTCTTCAAATTCACCGCGGAATTTCGCCCCTGCCACCAGCGCCGCCAGGTCCAGCGCGACCAAGCGCTTGGTTTTCAAAACGTCCGGCACATCGCCGGAAATAATGCGTTGCGCGAGGCCTTCCACAATGGCGGTTTTTCCTACGCCTGGCTCGCCAATCAGCACCGGGTTATTTTTGGTGCGTCGCGCCAGAATCTGCATCACGCGGCGAATCTCTTCATCGCGCCCGATCACCGGGTCGAGTTTTGATTTGCGAGCTAGTTCCGTCAGGTCGCGGGCATATTTTTCCAGAGATGCATAAGTAGCCTCAGGATTCTGCGAAGTCACGCGCTGTGTTCCGCGCAGGCCCGTCAAAGCCTGAAGGATCGCTTCGTGAGAAGCGCCCTGGCGCTTCAGCAATTGACCGGCAGGGTCGCGGTCCTGCGCCGCAATTGCGAGAAAGAGGTGCTCCGTCGAAACGTACTCGTCTTTAAAGCTGTCCGCTTCTTTGAACGCGCGCTCCAGCACGTCGTTCAACGGTTTCCCCATGTGTTGCTGGCCAAATCCCTGGACTTTTGGAAGGCGGCCAGTTGCCTTCTCAATTTCCTGCGACAGAGTTTCGCTGCGAGCACCTAGTCGCGTGAGAAGCGATGGCACCACGCCATCGGTCTGTGCAACGAGCGCCGCAAGCAAATGAATGGGCTCAATCTGCTGGTTTTCGTGGCGCGCGGCAACTTCTTGAGCGGCTTGCACCGCCTCTTGCGCCTTGACCGTCATTTTTTCAAATCGCAACATACTTTCCCCGTTTTCCTGCCGTGTCTGTAGAAAAGAGGCTGACACTCTCGCCAGCCCCTCAATTTAACCCTCTACCGCGACGCTCGGCCAGAATTACTTGCCGGCGGCGGCTGCTGCCACTGCCACTGCGGGAGTCCCCACATTGACCTTAATCTGCTTCGGCTTGGCTTCCTCGCGCTTCGGGATAGTCAGCGTCAGCACGCCGTTTTGGTAATCAGCCTTGATCGCTTCCGAATTCACGGTATTCGCCAGCGCGAAGCTGCGGGCGAAGGAGCCGTAGGCGCGCTCTACGCGCAGATAGTTCTCTTCGCTGACATTCTTCTCGAACTTGCGCTCACCACGAATCGTCAGAATATTGTTCTCCACGCGGATGTCCAGATCCTTGGGATCGACATCCGGCAGATCGGCCTTGACGACCAATTCGTGTTCGGTCTCGTAGATGTCCACGGACGGCGCCCAAGCGGTGAGGCTGGATTCCTCGCCTTTGCGCTCCAGGACATTGCTGAACAACCGATTGACTTGATCCTGAAGGGAAGTAGCCCCGCGGAAGGGCTCCCATCGAGTAAGTGTTCTCATATTGAACGCACCTCCTAAGGTGATTGCAAAGACATAATAAAATATGAGCGCTACATTGTCAAGTATAAATTCAGGAATTCCACTGTTTCCAATAAACTATGTATTGTCAATATATTATGAGCTTGCGTGCGGCAATCTAGAACGTTCTCACCTTCGCTCGGAATCGCTCAAAAACAGCCTCTTGACGGCCAATTCGTTTGTTTTTTCGCCTTAGCCGCTTTCCTGGTAGACTGCCGGTTCCCATGCGTCTGGATGAACTTGACTATCGTCTCCCGCGCGAGCAGATCGCCCAGCGTCCCCTTGACCGCCGCGAAGCCTCGCGGCTCCTGCTCCTGAATCGATCATCAGGGGTTATCGAAGACCGCTTGTTCACCGAATTCCCCAGTTTATTGCGAGGCGACGAACTTCTGGTCTTCAACAACGCGCGTGTTATCCCAGCGCGCTTGTTCGGGAGGCGTGCCGGTGTCCATTCCCAGCCAGCTTCGCGAGCAACCAGGGCAGAGCATCTGAGAGGAAAAGTCGAAATCTTCCTAACGCGCGAACTCGACGGCGAAACTTGGGAGGCGCTGGTTCGACCTGGCCGCAAGCTGCAAGTTGGGGAGCGAGTTCTCTTTGGGGAAGGTGAATTGGAAGCAGAAGTTCTCTCGCGGGGCCAACTTGGTATTAGAACGCTACGATTCGTTTCTCATGACCCATGCACCATCGGCCAGCATTTCGAGCGCCTCGGACATGTGCCGCTTCCTCCGTACATCGAACGCGCCGATGAAACTTCCGATCGCGAGCGCTATCAAACCGTTTTTGCCAAACGGCCTGGCGCGATTGCCGCTCCCACCGCCGGCTTGCACTTCTCAAATGAAATTCTGGAGAAAATTCGGGCGCGTGGAGCAGAGACTTGCGAACTGACATTGCATGTAGGTATCGGCACGTTTCAGCCGATCCACAGTGAAACTCTCGAAGGCCACCTAATGCACGCTGAAGGATATGAGATTCCGGAAGGAACCGCTGAACGCATTCAAGCGGCACGTGATGCCGGACGCCCCATTTTGGCGGTTGGCACAACCGTCGTTCGCGCGCTGGAAGATGCGGCTCAGCGCGCGGCCGAATCAGGCTCCGCGAATCTCATGCTTCCGGGGAAAGCGGACGCGCGCTTGTTCATCGTTCCCGGATTCCGGTTCCGCGTAGTGGAAGGCCTGCTAACAAATTTTCACTTACCGTGCTCGACGCTGCTTGCGCTGGTGTGCGCGTTCGCTGGGCGCGAACATGTCCTGGCGGCCTACGAGCATGCCGTCGAAGCAGGCTACCGTTTCTACAGTTACGGAGATTGTCTTCTGGTTCGTTAGTCAGCGGGAAGGGGCGTTGGGTTATTCAATTTCATTATGCGCTGCCAGAGCGACAAGCAGAGAGGCCGCACCAGAGCGCAGCCTCTCTCTCGTCCTTTGGAAAAGAGTCACGAAGTTCCCTAATTTATTCGCTGAAGACGAAAACACGCGCCTGCCCGGCAAAGCGAACTTCCCTGACTTGCCCGTTTTCGCCGATTAGCACGGCATTGTATTCTGATTTGGAACTACGGTCTTCCCACCGGCCTTCGGATTCAGCAACAACCTGCTTGCCTTTCTGCACCGTGGCCTTGTTTCCGTCGATCTCCAAGCGGTATTCGCCGGCCTTCAATTCGGATTTGCCCACTTTCGCGGACTGCGTAATGCTGATGGTTTTGGTAAAGGGCTTAGCAAATGCCGGTACTGCCACTGCGATGGCGGCCAGCAAGGCCATGCTGCGGACAAATGAATTCGTTTTCATGCGTGCCAATTTCCTTTCAAACAGGATCGAGTCAGCCGCACAGCAGGCTGTTTTTGGCCAGAGGGAGTTGACACGCAAATGGCGGACGAGTACTCTCGCCCGTGAAGACACCTACTCTTCCTGGACTAACGGCCGGAAAGACTGCGTGTCATGACCCCGCGGCTGCCACCGCGGGGTTTTTCTGAATCTCGCCAAAATCAGCCCTGTATTCGGCTGCACCCGTATAGACGAACCACTGGGGGCGAATGTTTCGTCATCTCGTCATAAAAATTTGCCCCCAATCAAAACAAAAAGGGCCATGGACATCTACTTTGCCACTTCTTGTGAAGTCGGCATCGTTCCTGTCTAAATGATGCATAAACAAATACAACTTTGTTTCAAATCGGCCCTTTTCGGTCGCGTCGCGCCAATCCGCACATCGTTGTCTGTGCCGTCGTGCATCGGCGCGAGTGTTCATTTATACTTAGGGTCACTTTTCGGATATTAAAAATGCGAATTCTCGTTCTCAGCGATTTACACTCGAACGCCACTGCGCTCGATGCGGTTCTCGACGCCGCAAAAGACCGCTGGGATACTTCCGTTTGCCTTGGCGACGTCGTCGGCTACGGCCCTGATCCCAATGAAGTGACGGCGCGCCTTCGCGAGCTGGGCACGCAGACCATTCGCGGAAATCACGACAAAGCAGTCACCGGAATGATGCCCACCGAAGATTTCAATCCAGTCGCGAAAGCTGCGGTGGATTGGACGCGTGCGCAGCTCAAGCCCGAACACCTCGCATGGTTATCGGCTTTGCCTCCGGGACCGCTGGCGACGGATGGCATCGTGCTCATCCATGGCGCATTTCAGGACGAAGACGAATACGTTTTCACTCCGGCGCAGGCTCTCGATGGGCTTCTCGACTCTACCGCGGAAGTCACGTTCTTCGGGCACACCCATCACCAGGGCGGCTTTTCGTATCAGGATTCGCAGCTTGAGGTCCTGCAGATTCGCCCCCGCCCGAGCGAACCGTTTGCCGCGCTGCGCATCGAGCTGCCTCGCCGCTATCTCCTGAATCCCGGTTCGATCGGGCAACCGCGTGACGGAGATCCGCGCGCCGGTTTTGCGATTGCCGATCTGGAGCACCAGGTCATCGAGTTTTGGCGCGTGCCGTACGATATTTCCGTGGTTCAGGAGCGCATGCGCGGCGCCCGCCTTCCGGAGCCGCTGGTCCAGCGGCTCGTCGTAGGCCGTTGAAGCTGCAATAGTTACTGACTAGTTATTACTAACTGTAAAATACCATCGTGGCCATGGTGCCACAGGCGGTGACGCTGCATCCCGCGGCGCAATCCCGGGAAGTTTGGATCCGCTTTCGCGGCCTGCCGTTCGCGCGTTGGGATGGTGGCCGCGTTTTTTTTGGAAGCACCGAGGCCCGGCAGGAACTCACTTCGGCTTCGCGCCCCGCTCTGAAGCATCTTTTGCACGAACTGGAGGCCTACCGCTACCCGCTGGCCAGGGCGACGCGCCATTCGCTCTACCGCGCTCAACCGGAGCGCTGGCTGGAATCCATCGTCCGCGAAGACGTAACGCGCGTGGATGCCATGCTCGACCAGCGATTCGTTTACGCGCAGGTTTTTGCCAATGCGGGAGGCGAACACGGCATTCTTGATCTACTCACCGTGACGCGTTCTGGGCGGCTGGCGATCATTTAACTGAAGGCCAGCGAGCACATTCATTTGCCGCTGCAGGCGGCGGATTATTGGCTGCGCGTTCGCAGGCAATTGCAAAGCGGAGAGATCGCCCGCTACGGCTATTTTGCAGGGGTCACTTTGCAGCGGGCTGCGCCACTAGTCTATCTGGTGGCGCCGGCGCTTCGATTCCATCCGACAACGGACCATCTCTTGCACTGCCTGTCGCCGGAGATTGAGGTGGTGGGCGTGGGTCTCGCCGAGAGTTGGCGCCGCGGACTGCGCGTGGTTATGCGCCAGTGACTGCGTGCGAGGTTTCTCCCCGCACCGGTAATCGCCCCGTTAACCGCATATTTTTTCTTCTCTTTCACAACTTTTCTGCACGCGACCGCTGACCCGCAGGTAGAATATCCTCCCCCGGCAGATAGGGACCGAACCGTGCAGCCTACAAACTTTGCCGTCACCATTCGTCAGTCAGGCCTGATTTCAATCCTCGACGTATCGGGACGTCTGACTTCCTTTGAGATTGGCGGCTTGAGAGAATCCGTTTCGCGGCTGTTGAAGCAGGGGCGAAAAAACATCGTCCTGAATTTAAGCGGCTTGCTGTATCTGGACAGCTCCGGGATCGGGGAGCTCGCACGCATATATGTTTCAGTAGTGAAAGAGAGTGGCCAGATGAAAGTTATCGGGCTCTCGCCGAAAGTGGAGGAAATTTTGAAGATTACGCAGCTGTATCAAGTATTCCCGGAATTTCCGAGCGAAGAAGCAGCCCTGCAGAGTTTTCCTGAAACCGGGCGCAAAGATCCCGCCTAGAATCAAATTGCCGTGAAAACACCTATAAAAGGAGAGAAGCGGTTAAGGCCTAAGCCTTAACCGCCTCCCGGGGTGTGTCCTCGAAGTGGTATTACTGTATTAGATGGCTGCCAGCGAAAAAGGTTTCCTTCGCTGCAAAATTTTTTCAAAAAATCGATTTAGCAGCGTAAATATCAGTAAAACAAATACTTACGCCACCGTTCGTCGCGGTGCCCGATCAGCCGCATCAGCTGCCGGGAGGTGTGCAGGGTAAACGGCCGGGGTCTCCGAGCCAGCTTGAATCCAGCCTCTTCCGGGGTCCGGTCGCCCTTACTGTTGTTGCAGCGGTAGCAGCAGGCCACCAGGTTTTCCCACGTGGACCGCCCGCCGCGCGACCGCGGCACTACGTGGTCCAGCGTCAATTCCGAACTGGGGAATACCCGTACGCAGAACTGGCAGGTATTGCGGTCCCGCAAAAGAATATTCTTCCGCGAAAGCGCCCGGCTCTGCTGCGGAATATGCCGGTACGCCAGCAAGCGAATCACGGAGGGCACTTTGTGGGCGTGCGCCGCGGAATGCACCTCGGTGTTGTGCATTTCTTCCGCCTGCGCTACGCCCTTGAGCATCAAAACCATCGCGCGCCGCACCGCCGTCACGTTAATCGGCTCGTACGTCGCGTTCAGCACCAGCACCGGCTCTTGCATCAGTGATGCACGCCGCGTCGAAAGCAAGTTGTGGGATCTACTGCCTGTGGGACCTTCGGACCCGGGCACGACCTCGCCCGATGCTTCAGGGGTATAGCGCCCCCGGGAATCCACCGACATGTGCCGGTTTGCGCCCATCGCGCCTTCTTCGACCTATCTTACCACGCTACTGAGCTTGGCAGGGGGTTTCTGATGGCCCGCGCCACGCTAAGCGCCACTACCGACTTGGCTCCCGCATCGCGCATCCAGCGTCGCTCCAGTTGTCAATACATCATCTAGCAGTAAGACGCGTAGATTGTCAACTTGGCTGCCTGGACGTGTGGCAAAAGCGCCACGAACGGACTCCCAGCGCTCCTCTAAACTCAGTACTTGCTTGTCCGGGCGCGCCCGCGTGCGCATCAGAAGCACCGCTCTATGCGGCAATCGCAGCTTTTTAGCCAGCGGCTTCGAGAGCAGCGCTGCCTGGTTATACCCGCGATCCCGTTGCCGCTCGCGATGCAGCGGCACCGGCACAACCACATCTGCTGCCAGGGCGTCGCCTTCTGTGTTCACTAGTTCCGCCAGCCGCTCCGCAAACCACGCCCCCAGCGGCTCGATCTGCTCGAATTTCAGCAACAGAATCGCGCGCACCACCGCGCCTTCATACACTGCAAAGCTGCGCGCCTTCTCAAACGCATACGTTCGATCCTGACAGGCCGGGCAGAGCGACTGCTCGCCCTCTTTTCTCGTCAATCCAGGCAAAGGCCGCCCGCAAATCTCGCATAGGATGCCGGGCACGCGTCTGAACGACGCCAGGCACTCGGCACAAATCGGGACCCGTCGCGCGCTAGTCAACAGTGCTTCGCAAATATGGCATCCGGCAGGAAAAAACAGGCTGACGATTGCGTCGCTGACCTCCGCGAGCATTCCGCGCACACCCTGCCGCCGGACTTCTGCCGCCCTGGTGGATGAGCTTCCGCCCGCCATGCCAACAGCAATCTACTCTTATCTGTTCTTTAATTAAAGAATAAGTTTAATCTGCAGTAATCCTGTGAACTGACCTGTAGTGCGGGTCTTTAGACCCGCGCTCTTAGCCTTTTTTCCCGCCATCACTGCAACAATCCCTGCTCCATCTTTTCCTGGCAAGCGATGCAATGCTTCGCCCACGGCACCGCCTCCAGCCGCTTCTGCTGCAATTCTTCCTGGCAATTCGCGCACACGCCGTAGTCGTCTGTCTGGATGCGCTTTAGTGCCGCGTCGATCATGTTCAGCACCGTGCGGTCCGTATTGGTCATCCCAAAGAGGAACTCCTTGGTGTAGGAATTCGCTGCCTTGTCCGCTAGATCGACCGTCGGATCATCGTCCGCAGTGCGTCCCTCTTCCTGGGTCCGCGCGATGGTTTTCGTCAGCTCTTCCCGCCGCGTCAGCAATTTCTTCTTGTAATACTCCAGCCTTTTCTTGTCCATGCCTGCCTTGACCTTGTCCGAGCCCATATTCGTCTTCCTGGGCATGCACCGGTGCGCATGCCCTCCCGCTCAATTCCATCATGGCTCCGCCTCACTGCGTGTTCTGCGGGACCATCTAAAAACTCCGTAGTGTAGGCCGACTAAACATCCATGTCAAGGTGACGCCCGGTGACGCCCGTTTCCTGTCGGTGCCCGTTTCCGCGAATCAAATCGATACTGTTCCCGCTCTCCGTTATGGCACTAAAGGCACGGTCAGCGCCGAAGGATGCGCTTTGTCGTGATAAATCACGTTCGTTGCTTTCACCATCCGCGTTGCACGCGATTGCTCTTCGCCGGCATTCAAGTTGCGGTCGAAGCGTGGAAAATTGCTGCTGGAAACTTCCAGCCGCAGCTTGTGCCCCGCGAGAAACACGTTGCTCGTCGCCCACAGGTCCACAGTGATGTGATACGTCTCGCCAGGATTCGCCAGCTCCGGTTTCTCCTGCGAATTCCGGTAACGCATCCTCAAAATTCCGCTCGTCAAGTTCTGCGCAAACCCGTTCGGCCAAACGTCCACCAGCATCCCCGTAAAATCCGTGTCCACCGCGGAACTGCTCACGTACAAGTCCAGCGAAACTGCCCCGGTCACCTCGGTGTCTTTCGCGAACGCTGGCGTTGAATAAACCAGCACGTCGCTGCGCGCCTCTGCCGGCCGTTGATCTTCGGGACCAATCCCCGTCGGCAGCGCCCCGCAACAGAGGGGTCCACCAATCGTCGGTACCGCATCGCTCGGGTCGTAAACGTATTGATCCGCCTTCTCCTCCGCAGGAGCGATTGTACTCAAACCACCGTTGCCCGCGATTCCGTTCGCCGCCCCCGCTGAATGCAGGTAATATTTCGTGTTTTTTGCGCGCGCCAAGGGCCAGTCGTCTTCGTCGCGCCACTCATTTTTCCCCATCACGAAAATTTTCACCGGCTTTTCTTTCTCGACACCGTTCGCTTCTCCCTTCAGCAGCCAGTCGTACCACCGCAGGGTCAACTCATCCGTATCCATCGGCAATTTGCTGCCAAACTCCACCGCGCCCACTTTCCCCGTGCTGGATTGCCCGGCGTGGCCACCGACCGTAACCACCAGCCGCTGCCCTTTGCGGGCCGCTTCCGTTCCGCCATCTGTTTTCAGCCGCACGTAGTTCTTCAGTGAGCCGCCCAGAAAAATGTCGTACCACGCGGCGATATTCAGCACTGGCACTTCAATCTGCGCGTAGTGGTCCTCGATTGACCATTGTCTCCAATACTCATCGAAATTCGGATGCGCCAGCCAATCCTTGAAATATGGCGCGATCCCCTCCCCGGAAGGTGGCTCCAGCACGGGGTATGAAATCAGCGGCAGCACTTTCGTCCCGCCAAGCGCATCGTACTTTTGTTCCGCGCGCCGCCGCATCGTGTTTTCCGCCAGCCCGCTGGACCACGACTCGTTAAACCACTGTTCGAACGCTCCGCCTTGATACGTCCACCCGTCGTGATAATTCGACGCCGTCACCGTCGGGCAAATCCCCGCCAGGTGCGGCGGTTTCGCCAGCGCCGCCAGGAATTGCGTCGCGCCCACGTACGACCCGCCAAACATTCCGACTTTGCCATTCGAATAAGGCAGCGCCGCGGCCCACTCCACCGTGTCGTATCCGTCCTGCGACTCGTTCTTGAACGTGTACCACTCCCCCTCCGATTCGAACCGGCCGCGCACGTCCTGCGCGATCACCACGTACCCGCGCGCCGCCCCCTTCAACCCAAAATTCGTCTCGTTCCTTCTGTCGTACGGCGTGCGCACCAGCAGCACGGGGAATTTCCCCTCCGCCTTCGGGCGGTAAACATCCGCGCGCAGCGTCACCCCATCGCGCATCTTCGCCGCCACGTTGCGCTCCACCGTAACTTCGTGGTTTTCCGCAGCCGCGAGCACAGGCAAGCCCATCGCCGTGCACAACGCCATCCACGCAAATGCCGCGCGAACTCCAGCCACGCGCACCCATCCCCCGCGTCCGTCTCTTCTCATCTTGTTCATGGGATCGCCTCCGCTCCACTATCCATCGCGCCGATTTCCAAGCCGCGCGAGCGTAGGCCGACTCTCTCAACCTGTCAAGTTTTCGCTTTAGTTCCGTCGTTGCGTAGCGGCGGCCGGAATTTATCCCGACTCGGTCGGGAGACCGGCCTCTTTCTCTTAACCTTCAACCTTCAACCGTCAACTCTCAACTTCCCAATTTCTATTTTCGATTTTCCGATTTCTATCTCACGACGAAACCGCCGCCGAATTCATCCGTCCGTCCCCCTGCGCCAGCCGGTCGTACTCTCTGCCCGATTCTTCCGGCAGCAGCACCCACAGGGTATAAATCCCCAGCGCGGTCCCCAGAGGAAAACGCAGCAGCGCCAGGAACCCAATCACCAGCCCCAGCATCCGCGCCCAGGGTTCCCGCTCAAAAAGTCCCCAAGCCAGAACCAGGTGCAACACCCCGAAGATCCCAAGAAAAACGCCCATGGAAAAAAGACCGCCCAGGAACGGAATATCCATCCCCCACCGGCCACCAAAAGGCCACACCACCCCGCGCCCCCAGCCCAGCATAAACGGAAAAAACATCGTCCCAAAGATCAACATCCCGCAGACTTCCGCCAGCCGCAAAACCCCGTTGATTGCCCAGAGCATCGCCAAAGTCCGCACATGCCGCCGCACCCGCCCATCGCCTCCCGCCGTCGCTCCCACTGGCACACCATAGGCCCCCGCTGCTCCGTAAGCCCCAGTAGACGCAGCGGTTTGCCCAATACCTTGACCCGCAGGAGCCGCGGCCCCAGCCCCCACTACCGCCTTCCCGCACTTCGTGCAGAATTGCGCCCCCGCCGTGAGCTGTGTCCCACATCGATCGCAATACATGGTCCACCCCCTGCCAGATAATACGCCGGGCCGACCAATATGTTCCAGGCGTCTTGCCTCCAACTAAGCTAGCGACCCGTATGGGAACACGAACCCTCCTCATGTGGCAAAAACGTCGCGGTTGACTTTATTCCTCAACTCGTCGCAAATGGTCCTTCCGAAACAAGGCACTTCTCGAGACCGGATCACTCATGAACATTCTCGACCTCATCGTCGGCAAACCCATTAAGACCAGCGACGAACGCGCCGAACAGATCGGCATCCAGGAAGGCATTCCCATCTTCGGGCTGGACGCGCTCAGTTCCGCAGCGTACGGCCCGGAAGCTGCCCTCAGCTTGCTGATTCCGCTTGGTTTGCTGGGCGTCCAATATATCGTCCCCATCAGCGCCGCCATCATTGCGCTGCTGGTTATCGTCTACTTTTCCTATCGCCAAACCATCGCCGCTTATCCCAGCGGCGGCGGCTCGTACACCGTCGCGCGCTTTAACCTGGGCACCTCCGCCGGCCTTCTCGCTGCCGCAGCTCTGTTGACGGACTACATCCTTACGGCCGCCGTGGGCATTTCCGCGGGCGTCGGCGCACTGGTCTCCGCTGTGCCTTCTTTGCAGAGGCACACGGTTTCGTTGTGCATTGCGATTCTTGTCGTCATAACCATTCTGAATTTGCGCGGCGTCCGCGATGCCGGCGTGGCTTTCATGGTGCCGACGTATCTTTTCGTCGCCACGCTGCTGATTACCATTGCCGGCGGGCTCGTGCGCGTGGCCCTCACCGGTGGGCATCCCATCCCGATCACGCCGCTGCCGCCCCCGCCAGCCATCACCGAAGCCGTCACGTTCTGGCTTCTCTTGAAAGTTTTCGCCAGCGGGTGTACTGCGCTGACCGGTGTGGAGGCCGTCAGCAACGGTGTAAAGGCCTTTCGCGAGCCTGCCGTGAAAAACGCGCAGCGCACGCTGACGGTCATCATTTTCTTGTTGGCGATCCTGCTGGCCGGAATTTCTTATCTCGTCAAAATCTACGGAATTGGGGCCACCGACCCTGGCCAACCCGGCTATCAGAGCCTTCTTTCCATGCTGATCGCCGCGGTTTTCGGCAAGGGAACTTTCTATTACGTCACCATTGCCGCGATTCTATTCGTTTTATCTCTCTCCGCGAACACCGCTTTCGCCGATTTTCCCCGCCTTTGCCGCGCTATCTCCCAGAACAATTACCTGCCCCACGCCTTCGGCTACCGCGGCCGCCGTTTGGTCTACACCTACGGCATTGTGGTTCTTGCGCTCCTCACCTGCTTCCTGCTGGTCGTGTTCGGCGGCGTCACTGATAGGTTGATTCCGCTCTACGCCGTGGGAGCTTTCCTGGCATTCACGCTTTCGCAATTCGGCATGGTCGTGCACTGGCGGAAAAAACGGGGCCCGCATTGGCTAAAGAGCGCGTTCGTAAATGGACTTGGAGGATTCGTCACCGGCGTGACCGTCATCGTCGTTCTCGTCGCGAAATTCACCGAAGGCGCCTGGATCACCGTCATCTTCATCCCGTTCCTGATTTTCTTTTTCCGCGTTGTGCGCCGCCACTACCACAGGGTCAGCCTCCAAACGAGCTGCCCGGGACCTGTGATTCCCGCCAACACAGCGGCGCATCCCATCGTTGTCGTGCCCGTCGAACACTGGAGTCAAATCGCCAAGCAAGCGCTGGAATTTGCCTCGCGCCTTTCACCAGAAATTATTGCTGTCCACGTTGAGCCGGGCGATCATTCGGAATTTCTGCACATGGATTGGGAACGCTACGTGGAGCAACCCTTCCGCGCCGCAGGCGTCGAGCCGCCCAAGCTCACCACGCTGCCATCGCCCTACCGCTTCATCGTCGTTCCCATCGTTCAGTTCGTTCTCCAGCTTTCGGAAAAAAATCCCCAGCGCAGAATTGTGGTGGTCATTCCCGAATTGGTTGAGGATCACTGGTACGAATATTTCCTGCATAATCAACGCGCCCGGCTCCTCGAATGGACACTTTTGGTAAGAGGCAACCAGCGTATTTACACCGTCAACTCTCCTTACTACATCTCGGAACAGGCCGCGACGTGAGGCGCTCGGGTTCGCAATGACTTACCACCTATGAAAAGGAATAGGGCAATATCCTGGCGCGAGTGTTTGTGCCGTAGGTTGTGTACCTGGAGGATTCGAATCCAACGCTGAGTGGTCCCGAGCTGGTGCAGGCGCGGGCCAAGAGGAAATGAGCCGGCACTCGAACGCGGTTTCCTCCCCAAATGTCTTCTAAATTTAGCGATGTTACTTTCGGAATTAACCCAGCTTAGATCCTGCAAGTTCCGAATCCAGAACTCTGAACTCGGCTAAGAATCATTCCAGAAATGTTTTAGGTGGCTTTGCTCCTCGAACTTCGTCTTCTCCAGTAGTCCCGGATCGAGATTTACCGTTCCGCGGGGCGCTTCCGGCTTGACGGCCATCGGGAAGCACGGCTCCGAGGGCGGCCTGTGGTGAGTTACAGGTCCGGGTGGGAGAAGAAATGTACTCCGCCTCGAGGAGCATTCGGGCCGTCGCTTTCTTTGTTGTCTGCAATCTTTCCGGTACGGTGGCGTTTCCACAGGCCGCCAAATTCATCCACGATGCTGTTGACCCTCTGCCCTACGCCAAGATTCCCGTTGGAGGTGCCGCTTGTACGCGAGACGCTGGAAGCGCGCCGTGCGAGACCACGCCGGTGAGCGCGCCATCGGTAAATCCGTGCGCGGCCGCTAAACCGGGGCAATGGGGGTGCGATGCGCCGCGAGACTTGGTGCCAAACGATCTGGCGGCCATGGGGAAGACCGGTAAAAAAATTCTGAGAGCACGCGACAGGGTGCTGGAAATACTGCAGACCGAAAATGCTTGTTCCGAGTGGCTGCGCAAAACGGATGCGGATGCCGCTGCCACCTTTCGAACTCTCAACTACGTGGTGGATCGCCATGGGGAGGAAATGGTCCATGTTTCGAAAGATACCGCGTCTGAATACAACTATCGTGACCCGTATGTGGCCACCGTCGGGCAGGCGACCGGAGCTTACGCCACCATCACATTGAATGTGGATGGCGCGTTCTTCCAACCCCAGGCGCCGACGCTTCTGGTTTCCAAAGAGGGGGGGCCGGGGAGACACGGCGGTCCGCGGCTCATCAACATCGGACCATATCCTGGGGACAGTCTAAACGCTCAAACGCTGGCGTTGTTGCATGAATTCGGCCACGTGATCAATCTGCTCCCGTTGGATTTTGAAAACGAAGACGGCAAGTCGGTGCAGAACACGGCTGAAGTCCTTCGGCACTGCCGCGCGGAAATCGATGCCAAGGTCCGGCGGGGCACCTTGCAAGCCGCGAGGTGAGGTGACGGCTGCGTCCCTGAACGGTTTCTTGGCACGCGTCTGGCAAGTCTGGGAGCGAATTCGCTGCCGTATCGAGGAAAAAAGATTCGCGCTTGGGGCGGGCCCGGCAAGGGCACGATCGAAATGGACGGGGCGCAATGGATTCCCTATCAACCGGCGACATTTCCTACTCCACCGTTTCCAGATTACGTCTCTGGGCACAGCACGTATAGCGCGGCGGCGGCGCGGATTCTGATGCTCTGGACAGGCAGCGAGCGCTTTGGCGAGTCAGTGACGCTGCCGCGCGGGAGCTCGAAGATTGAACCAGGCGTTACCCCAGCGCAGCCGGTCACGCTGAAATGGGAAACGTTTGAAGAAGCGGCGAACGAAGCAGGAATGTCCCGGCGCTACGGCGGGATCCACTTTGCGCGAGCGGATCTGGCGGGGCGCCAGCTAGGGCGACTGGTTGCAGACAAAGTCTGGCCGAAAACGCAAAACTACTTCGATGGAACGGCAAGGCCGGAACTGCACGACCTGGCTGTGACGGCCGACGCCTCTCCAATTCACTAGACGACGCGACAGCGCCGGCTGTCTCGGCCTGAATTCCAAGACAATTCCAACCACCAAAAAAAAACGGCCACGGCATGAAACGATTTGGCGGGGGGCGACACTACCTGGATAGCCAAGCCCAATCGGAACAAGCGGCCGCATTGAAGACAACGACATTGTGCCGTGCGGTTGTTTGTTCCCATTGGCTGGTGATTGATAGGTGGGGGGCACTCTTGGGAGAGTTGTGCTCCCTGCCTGTCCGTCCAATCGGCCTAGTCCCCCGCTTGCGATACGAATTCCTGCCATTCCCAGTCACGTGCCCAAGGCGCGTAGTGGGCCTTCCCATAGAGCCACGATAACCTTTCGGCTACTCGTACTATTGCTGCAACGCGGGATTTCCTCATAAGTTGAGTCTCAACATCGAGGAGACGACCAAATGAACCTTAGCGCGCCGCCCCCGCCGCCACCCCGACCAGCAGCAGCTAGTCCCTCGCAAAACGGCCTGTCCGATGTGCAAGCGCCTCCGGTGCCAAACCGTTCCAATCCTCTTTGTGCCCCACCGCCGGGCGTGGTGAAGGAGAGGATGGTTACCATTGGTTCGTCGTTCCTCATGGGAGCGATTTTTGTGGGCTTCTTTTATCTCCTGGGAATCACGTGGCTGGCAATCGCATTTGTGATTTTTTTCAGTCTGGCCATCGTGATTTTGTTCTTCTCAAGAAACGCGCCTGTTGGCAGCTGCCCCTTCTGCGGCGGGTTGATCCAGAAGTACAACCGGTTGAAGCAAGAGCCGGTACGGTGCGAGCAGTGTGGGGAGATTTCGAAGTTTGCTAACGAAAAGTTCTCCCCGTATGACGCAAAAGTGGTGAGCGCGACGGCGATTTTTCGTTCCCTGCTGTACGAAAACGGCGTATGGCCGAACGGCTGCGTGCAGTGCGGCGCGCCGCCAGTGCGGCTGGACTCCGCGCAGGCAGTGCGCTATCAGACTCGGCGCGTGTTAACGCCAGTGGCCAGTGCGGTTTTGGCTCCGCATCCGGCGGCGCAGATTGCAGGTGTTCCCTATTGCGCGCAACATCGCGACGCCATCGATATCATCCCGCCCAAGGAGGCGTTCGCCTGGACGCCATGGAAATACTTGCCGGGATTTGAAGAGCGAATGGAGCAACGCCGGACAGCATTTCTTATGTGGCGATCGCTGCCGATGATGAGGCGCTACCTGGAGGCGAACCGCCGGGCGAAGAGCGCCGTATCCAGCGGCTATCGCGAGCCAACTCAGTTTCAAAAAAAGGTATTCGGAGCGCAAGCTCCGCCAGCAACACAGCGGCGTACTTAGCGCCGCTGTCCCACCTCCAAATCCTGTTCCCCGTGCGGACTGACCGCGGGTTCCGGCTATTTGGCGCGGCGACGATCCACAAGGAATTTTGCAAGAGCGAAGAGCGCGAAATAATAGGCAGCGTTTGCCAGGATCGCAATCCGCAGAAACCACCCGAACGTCCAGGCGAAGGATTTGCCGGTTTCCGGCGTGGTGAGCAATTCGGCGAGTTTCAAACCAGGTGAAAACAGGGCGATCACCGGCGCGAGCGTTTGTGGCTCGATGGGCACGGCGATCGCCAGCGCGATAAAACCAGCGGCCACGCTTAGTCCGGCAAGCAGCAAGAATCTGAGGAACCCACGTTGCGGCATGAGTGCAGAGTCTAGCAGAGGATTCCGCGGCACTCGTCCTCCTCCCTGTGGGAAAATAAGTCCGGCGTTCACGTAACCAAGGGGCACCATGAATTCCCGGCAAACCATCAAATTGCTCTCTGTCCTCATCGTTGCTGCATCTCTTGCGATCATCGGTTGGCCGCGCGCAGCGATGACGCAGCAGCAGACTTCGCAGAAGAGCCAGGCGACGCCAACGATCGACGAGTACCAGCCAAAGTCCACGCTCGTCATTAAAGAACACAAAATTGAGCGGGCGAAGTTTCCGTTCATCGATATTCACAGCCATCACTGGAATCCCACAGCGGCGGAAGTGGACCAACTCGTCAAAGAGATGGACACGATTAACCTGCGGGTCATGGTGAATTTGAGCGGTGGAACGGGAGAGCGTCTGAAAAACACAGTAGCAGCGATGAAAGGGCGCTATCCGGATCGGTTCGTGGTCTTTGCGAACATGAGTTACGACGACCTGAACACACCGGGATTCGGGAAGCGCGTGGCGGCACGACTGGAAGAGGACGTCAAGAACGGCGCGCAAGGGCTGAAAATCTTCAAGGACTTTGGAATGGAATTGAAGTACGCGAACGGCCAGCGCGTGCATGTGGACGATCCGGAGTTCGACGCCGTTTTTGAGAAGTGCGCGGAGATGAAGATTCCCGTGCTGATCCACGTGGCGGAGCCTTCGGCGTTTTTCGATCCGTGGGACTACCACAATGAACGTTGGGAGGAGTTGAAGGAATTCCCGGGGCGCGCGCGGCCGCCGGCGAAATATCCGCCGTTTGAAACGCTGATGACGGAGCGCTATCACCTGTTCGCGAAACACCCCAGAACGAATTTCATCGCAGCGCACCTGGCGTTTCATGGCAACGACCTGGAGCGTTTGGGTAAAACTCTCGACTCGCTGCCGAATATGTATGTGGATATTGCCGCGGTGCTGGCGGAACTTGGGCGACAGCCGTATTCGGCGCACGATTTTCTGGTGAAATACCAGGACCGCGTGCTGATGGGCAAAGACATCTACGAGGTGAACGAATACAAATGGTATTTCCGGGCGCTGGAAACGAAGGACGAATATTTCGAGTATTACCGCCACCGGCATGCGTTCTGGCGGATTTACGGTTTCCAGGTGCCGGACGAAGTGCTGAAAAAGGTGTACTACAAGAATGCGCTGAAGCTGGTGCCGGGAATCGATGCGAAAGCGTTCCCGGAGTGATAGGAACGGAAAATGGAAAAGTGGAAATGGAAAATAGGGAAGAAGTTCGTCGGCTGGGGAGACTAAGCAGAAAAAAGAGAATTTGGGCGTGTCGGCGAAGCCGTGGCGGAGGATACTCTCTCATAACACTTGGTTAACCATAAGCGGTACCCCCTCCCCTGTTTTTAGAAAGTGTTGATTGCAAAGGGTTTTAAGTTCTCTAGAATGAACACTTCTAAAAGTGTTGATTTTAAATGGGTTCTAACTGGTCTAAGGTCATAAAGTAGTAATTGTCTTCGATACAGGGCAATGGTGGGAATGAGAAAGGGCACGGCGCGGCGGGAGCGCATGGTGAAGAGGAGGCACGAAAGATCTATGCCTACTGTAACTCCGCTATTATAGCACATCGGTACTGTTTGTCAACAAATAAATGGTAAATCGTTTGTGATGAGCGATTTGCGCTGTGGTAGTGGCGTCGGAGGCAACAGAGTTCGGGAGCGAAACCGAGCGGGCGCCTGTTCGAGGTTCTACTCTTCGTGATCCAGTGGTTTGCCGTCTGGGCCCACCTGGACTTCAGATTTCTTCCCGTTGGTATCGACCTTGGCCTCGTAGGCAACGAGCTTGCCTTTCTTAGTGAGAGACTCGACTTTCAGGATTTTGCCCTTGCCGGCTTTGGTCTGCAGGCCGGCTTTCACGTCCGCGGAAAGGGAATCAAGAACGACTTGCTCCTCGACTTCGACGACGGTGCCGTCTGCGGCGATGAGAACGTCCTTGCTGTGGCCGCCGACCATCATTTCCGCTTCGTAGAAGGTTTCGCCTTTTTCTTTTTCGGCGGAAAACCCTTTAATGGTGGCTCCGGTGCTCTCAGCTGCAACTGTCTTTTCGACAGCCGCCGGAAGCTCCGAGCGCTTGATTTTCTTTTCCTGGGCGGATGAAGTTCCCGCGAGCAGTAATCCGCTGGCCGCCATAGCAACGAATAGATTTACTTTCATGTTCCCCTCCTGAACGCGGGAGATCTCCTCCCGTTGAAGCAAACTTACTCTCCGGTTTCTAAACACAGGATAAATGCGAAGGATAGGTGGTACGGCCGAGTCTCTTGTTTATTTAAAGAACGGGATGTAGGCGGGGACACGCTGGCGGTATTCCGCAAAGCGATCGCCGAAGCTTGAAGCCAGGAGATGGTCCTCAATGCGCACGCGGATCTCCGTGCCGATGACGAAGAGCAAGAGCGAAGGCAGAAGCAGCCACCACGGGGTGATGAGCGAGCCGGTGCCGAGTAGAACTCCGAGCATGGACGTGTAAATGGGATGGCGCACGAAGCGATAAGGTCCCGAAGTGATGAGTTCGTGATCGTCGCTTAGACCGGCGTCGATTCGCCACTGGCGTCCAAGAGCACGTGCGCCGGTCCAGGAAAGGAGGCTGGCGATGGCGAAGAACAGAATGGAGAGCGCGATCTGCCAGGGCCGCGGAGAGTGTTCCCAGAAACGGCCCTGCCACAGTAGACAATAGGAGGCGCCGACGAGAAGGATGCCCCAGCGTGCGCGGCGGTCCACTTGCTTGGCAGGCTGCTCGGTTTTCCTAGCCCGGAGGAATGGCGTCAGCCAAATAAGCCATCCTGTTGCGAGGAGGCCGTAGGCGTAAGCAGGCATGGCAGCGATTGTAGCGTAGTCCCCTGCCGTCAAGGACAGAGGATGAGGAAAAGGAAAGGGGTTGCTCCGCCGACGTGTTGCATCCCCATGCCATGGAAGTTGTGATACATTTTGCCAACCTTTTGGAGCTATGCCTTCCCTCTAACTGACTTGGGAACGCATTTTGCGGGAAGCGAGGATCGAAATGCAGTGCGCGGTCTGCGGGCAGGACTGTGGGCTGACTCACACGTGCACGGGAATAGCTCCGTTGCAGACGGCGGAAGAAACGGCGCCGCCACCGCGAATGCGGTTCGCGCCAGTGCATTACATCAACGAGGCTTTCAAGATTCTGTCTTGGGACGACGCGGCGGTGAGACGGGCGTCGAAAGACAACAATTCGTTACTGTATGGTTTTCTGATTGTCGCGATTGCACCAGCTTTACCCCTTGGGGCATTGACGCTGCGTGACGTGCAACTGGGCTACCCCGTGCCCTGGGAGCTGGTCATTTCGCGCTATGGAATGGCGCTGTTTGGTTCGCTGATTTGGATCGTCCTGCAGATCGGATTATCGCACCTCCTGGCGAAAGCGTTGTTCGAGGCCAAAGGGAGCTACGTGGAGATTATGCGAGCGTATCTGCTTGGACAGCTGTATCGGTGGCTGATCGTAGTGCCTGTGGTTGGCGGCGTGGCTATTGGCGTCGGGGGCATCGCGGTGCTAATGCTGGTCTTCGAGGAAGTGGACGGAATCGAGCGGATGAAAGCCTTTGGCCTAGCCGCTTCTATTGGAGTAATCTTCTGGATCGCATCGATGTGGATGTCAACGAGTGGAGTAAGACCGATCCGATAGGGCCGAGTATTCTCAGATTGAAATTGCTTTTGCACAGCGTCCACAGGGCTGAGGAAAAGGGCAAAAATAATTGTTACAGGGGCTTGACGAATAAAGAAAAGCTGGTATAGTTACAAATGGCTCGGGGGGTTCTACGAATCACCGGGCGTGATTAGGGGCATCACAGTCGGGTCGAAGTAAGTCTTCCCAGCGTAAGATCAAGCGAAGGCAAGAAGTAGATCCTATAGTGAGGTTCTTTACGAACACGGGCTAGAAAGAAGTCGAGCATCGCGTGGAGTCACCCAGGTGTGGGTGGCTGTACCCGGCGCTCGACGCCGGGTTTTTTATTTTGCGGCAGTGATTAGTGGCGAGTGACGAGTGGTGAATTTCCGCAAGGGAATTCCGAAGCAAGTCGCAGGGCAACTAAAACACGAAGCAAAAACTCAGCGGAAGCTGAGGTAAGCAGAGCTGGAAGGCGAGTTCGCGCAAAGCGAATCAGTAAGTCCCACCAGACAAGCCCAACGCGATCATTCGCAAGCACTGCTATGTGCAGTGCGGGGCGTTCCGATGGACTCGGAATAACCGTTCTTTGACAACAGAAAGGCTGGCAAGTCCACGCCGATAACCCTGTGTCCCGATTACGGTCGGGCGGGGTGCCATGGTGTGGATTACTTACAAGTTTGCTCGAGTCGAGCAAAACTGTGGAAGAAAAGGCGGCTTATTCAAAGGCTGTGAGTGGTGATTCGTGACTGGTGACTCGAAAGAGGAGCCGGAAGGGGATTGCCAAGCATGGTCATCCGAGGACGGTAGGATCGAAAGCCTGCGTCGGAATACTTAGTGATTTGGGAAGCCGGATCACCGGACATCCGTAATCCCTGCCCGGGAGAGCGGAGTGCTGATGCGAGGATGTATGGAACTGCGGGAATCGGGACGTTTCCATTTTCAAGCCGAAGCAATTTGGTCAACAGGAGACGGGTTGAGTAAGTTTTATGATTAAGCTACTAAGGGCGTACAGTGGATGCCTTGGCGCCAGAAGGCGAAGAAGGACGTGGCAAGCTGCGATAAGCCTCGGGGAGCCGCAAGCAGGCTTTGATCCGAGGATTTCCGAATGGGGAAACCCGGCGAGATGAACTCTCGCTACAGCCCGC
>DATDGB010000031.1:0-98867 GCA_036522305.1 Candidatus Acidiferrum sp.
CGTTAATGCGCGGGTACGCTTGCTTCAAGCCCCCAAGCATATGATCGAACGACCGGCCGCTCATCATCAAAACGACGATGTGCTTCAGATTGTCCAAACCGGCGGAGGGCATCTCTGCTCCTAGCGAAGTAAGGAAAGTGGTTATTTCTTGGTGGTTAGCTCTCGGAGTGGAGGGAAGTACCGCTAACGCAGGCGTTTGCCGGGCGTCTCATGGGATGGAACGGCCTTAATGGCAACGCAACGATGAAAATTCGATTTTTACAGGCTGCAGCACTTGGCATCTCCCTGGCCGCCGCGCTCGCTCCCGGAGTTTTCGCAATGCCGCAGAACCCTGCCGCGAACGGTTCGAGCGCGGGCGAAGAATCAAAACTCGCGGGCACGTGGCGGGGCGATTCTCTCTGCGTGGAGAAGGGCACGGCATGCCATGACGAGATCGCGGTCTACCGCATCGCCGCCATCGCGGGCAAACCCGGTTATCTGATGGTCAGCGGGGGCAAAGTTGTGGACGGCAAAGAGATCGTGATGGGGACTGGGGAGTGGCGCTACGACAGCACCAAGCACACGCTGAGCGTTGAGCTTCCCCGGGGTGTTATTACGCTCAAAGCGGATGGCGACAAGCTGGAAGGAACGTTCACCCTTCCGGACAAGACCATTCTTCGAAGGATCGCACTGAAAAAATCAGAGTGAGCGGGGAAAACTAGAAACTAGAAAGCAGAAACTAGAAATTGGAAAAGAGAAGAGAGATTTCATCGCTGCCAAATTCGCAGCGATGGGGCGGAGATCTCTCTGCGCAGGCCGACACTTTTCCGACCGGATCGGAATCTGCGATCGCAAGAGCGAAAGCGGAAGAAAAATCGGCCTGCTACGCTCGAAATGACGGGGCACGGCGCCGGTCGGCGGGGGCCCGTTGTGCTGACGGCATCCTAAATCAGACGTAGAATCGCGCCAGTGATGGGAGGGTGCCGTGCGTCTACTTCTTGTTGCTGGACTGCTTGGACTGTTCTTTGTTGGTTCGCCTGCTAGCGTTCTGTCCCAATTCGTGGCAGAAGAAAGGGCGCAGCATGCTGCGCCCCTACAAGGAATTGCGGCGGGCACCAGCGCTGTGCCAAAGAGCGCGGCGGAGCAGGCGGATATCAGCCGATCTGGAAGCGACTTTCTGCAAGTTTGTTCTGGTCTAGACAGTGGAGGGGACAGAGACGCTGCTCGAATTGGGCGCGATGCTACTTGTCTCGGGTGGGTGCAAGGGTTTGCGGAGGGGTTCCTGGTGTATGGGGAGCTGCTCAGTGTTCCGAAGAAGGATCGAATCGCTTGCGTGCCACGTGGGGTGACCACGGTTCAGATCGTTCGCGTAATTAAGAAATACCTGGCGGACAATCCTGGGAAGGCGCACCGGCCGACGCGGTATATTGCTTCGATTGCGCTGGCGGGGGCGTTTCCATGCAAAGCGGGAAAGTAGAGGATGGAAAAGACAAGAACCGCACCCTTAAAACCGAAGGGTTGCGGGACCCAAAAGCAAAAACGCGGGAAAGGACAAGTCAAAAACGCCCAGGTTCAAACAGCGAACCTGGGGCACCCACAGAAAGTAGAAGGCAGAAAGGGGGAAGGAGGGAGGGGAAAACTAGAAAGTAGAAACTAGAAAGAGAAGGGAACTACTTGCCGAGGATGATGTCGATTCCGGCGAGGAGCAATGCGAGCTTCTGGCGCGGCAACTTGCCGACTCGCGAGGTGAGGAAGGCCTTATCCACGGTGACGATTTGAGAGACGTTGGCAACGGAATCCTTGGGCAAACCCGTGAGCCGCGCCGAAAACTGTACATTCCCGGGGGCCGCCGCCCACTTGAGATTGGTGGTTAAGGGGACACAGATCACAGTGGCGATGCGGCTGCGATTCAGAGCGTCACCCTGAACAACGACCACTGGCCTGCGGAAACCGGGACCGGAGCCGGTAGGCGGGGGCAGATCCGCCCACCAGATTTCACCTTGAGAGATTACCACTCGGTGCGCTCGAGAACGGTGCGAGCGGCAGAAGAGGCGAAGGAGTCTTTTTCTTCTGCTTCTGGGGCGCCGATTTGGACGAGGGCCTGGTTCATGGCTTCGGTAACCTTGTCGGGAGTGTGGCGCGCCAGGTATTCCTTGAGGGCGTCGCTGAAGAGACGGCTGCGGGAGCGATTGGTGCGGCGCGCGAGGCGTTCGGCGCCCTCGAAGAGGTCATCGGGAATGGACACGGCCGTTTTCATACTTTGAGTATAACCACGAGGCATTGACCAGGCAAGGGCAAGATGGCGACGTTCCGACCCGGCCGGGATAAATTCCGTCGCCGCTGCAGGGCAAGGCGCCCGCCTCGGAAGGCGGCCGCTACAATTGCAAGTTCATCAGACCTGGAGATCGCGAAGGTAGTGGACGCTGGCTTTCATCATGTCGAGGTTCATTTCGACGAAGTAATTGTTTATGCCGGCGGTTTTGGCGGCGGTGAAGATTTTTTTCCAGTCGAGAGTGTCCTGGCCGACGGGCATGATTTTTTTGGTTTGCGCGGACCAGCCTTGGACGTGCATGGAGAAGAAGTGGCCCAGGTACTTGGTGAAATATTCCGCGGCGTCGTAGCCCTGGCTGATGGTGGAGACCTGGAACTGGAACTGGACGAACTTGGGATCGAGAAGGCCTAGCAATAGATCGTAGGTGCGCTTGCCGTCGACGATGGAGAGCTCGAAGTCCTCATTGTGAAGGCCTTGCTGGATGCCGGATTTGGCGGCGATTTCGCCCATTTTGTGGTATTCGGCGGCGGCGCGCTTGACGTCGTCCATGGTGGGATTCTTGGGACCGCTGAGGCTGGGGACGATCATTTGTTGGAGGCCGACTTCTTTGGCCCAGGCGATGCGGCTGGGCTGATCTTTGCGGAGCTCGTCGATGCCGAAGTGCGAACTGATGCAGGTGACGCCGGCGTCGGCAAGGATTTTGCGGAGCTCGGCGCCGGAATACTTGGCGAGGCCGGCGAAGCCGGAATCAGCGTAACCGACGGGCGAGCAGAGTTCGATGGATTGAAATCCGGCGTCGGCGAGCTGCTTGATGGTGCCGGGAAAGTCTTTGGCGATGAGCTGGCGGACGGGCCAGGTCTGGCAGCCGATGGGCAGGCCGAGCGGATTGGCGCGCAGATCGCGGGCGCCAAGTGAAAGAAGGCCGGCAGAGGCGGCGGTGGCTGCGGAATATTTGAGAAATTCCCTTCTTGGGATGGCTGGCATGGACGCCTCCTTATTCGCTGCGGCCGGGGCAGATGCTTGGCGCGCATTATAACCTCAAACGGATGGATTGAATTAGTGCATCAAGAAGGCGTAGCGATGCTGCGCCCCTACAGATTTCCAAAAGACGTGCGATATAAGTTAGCGGGTGACGGGTTCGGCGAGGCGAGACTCGCTCGGGGCGGCGCGGTGCTTGAGGAAGCCGCGGGTGGCTAGGAGTTCGGCGTTGAGCAGCGCGGCTCCGGCGGCGCCGCGGACTAAATTGTGCGAGAGGAGCGTTAGCTTGACGTCGAGGAGCGGGCATTCGCGGACGCGGCCGACGACGGCGGCCATGCCGTGGCCGGCATTGGCGTCGCGGCGCGACTGCGGGCGATTTTCCTCGTCGAGGACGATAATCGGATTTTTGAGGGCTGTGGGGAGCGCGGCGAGTTCGGCGTCAACCTGGAAATTACGCAGGGCTTCGCGGACTTCATGGAGCGAGGCGATTTTTTTCAGGCCGAGGGAGACGCATTCGAGGTGGCCGTCGACGACGGGGACACGATTGCAATGAGCGCTGATGCCGAGGCCAGCGTCGACGAAACGCGAGCCATCCCATTTGCCGAGGAGCTTTTGCGGCTCGGCTTCCATTTTTTCTTCTTCACCACTGATGAAAGGGACGACGTTGCCCTGGATGTCCATTGCGGGAACTCCGGGATAGCCTGCGCCGGAAATGGCTTGCAGGGTGACGACGAAGATTTTCTCGAGGCCGAAGGCGTCGGCGAGAGGCTTTAAGACAAGGACAAGTCCGGCGGTGGAGCAATTGGGGTTGGTGACGATAAAGCCGATGTCATAGCCGCGATTTTTTTGCTGACGCGAGATGGCGTCGAGGTGCGCGGCGTTCACCTCAGGAATGAGCAGGGGGACGTCGGGATCCATGCGGTGATTGCGGGAATTGCTGACGACGGGATAGCCGGCGCGCGCAAAAATCTCTTCGGCTTCTCCGGCGACGCAAGAATCGAGGGCAGAGAGGACGAAGTCGCAGTCGAGTGAGGGATCGAGGCCCTTGACGACGAGATTGCGCGCGGATTCGGGGATTGGTGCGTCGAGATGCCAGCGGACGGCTTCAGCGTAAGTCTTGCCAGAAGAACGCTCGGAAGCGGCGACTTCGGTGAGGTCGAACCACGGGTGATTGCCGAGCATTTGAACGAGGCGCTGGCCGACGACGCCTGTGGCGCCTAGGACTCCCGCTTTCCACTTTTTCTCCGGACGTTTCGCCTGCATGTTTTGGTCTCCGTTGTTTTGAGATGGGGAATTCATACCGCACCGTCTTGCTGAGATGAAAGCGAAAAATTCGGAAGAGACTCCTGTGACGCTATCGGCGCAAGCGCGAGTGAACGCGGCGAGCCGATGCGGGTGCCGCGGGCTTGCGGATTGAAAGTATTGCGAACCCAGACGACCATTTCGGTTTCGGCGGCGAGAGGAAGCACTTTCGCGTGAAGAACTTTCGCGCCGCTGGCGGCGAGGGCGTGGGCTTCGTCATAGCTGAGTTCGTGGAGCAGGCGGGCTTCGGCGGATTCGTTGGGATTAGCGGTGTAGATGCCATCGACGTCGGTCCAGATGACGAGTTCGTCGGCGTCCACGACGTGCGCGATGATGGCGCCGGAGAAATCGGAACTGTTGCGGCCGAGAGTGGTGATGCGGCCATCGGGAGTGGCGCCGACGAAGCCGGTAACGACAGGGACGATGCCGGCGTCGAGAAGAGGGAGAAGAACGTCGCGACCGCGGTGTTTAGTTTGTTCGAGGTGCGGCTGGGCTTCACGGAAGGTGTCGCAGGTCAGGACGAAATCCGAGGAGGTAACGGGCACGGCGGGGACGCCGGACTTTTCGAGCGCGGCGGCGAAGAGCCGGGCGCTGAAGCGTTCGCCAAAGGAGGCAAGGCGATCGAAGAGATCGGCGCCGGCGGCGACGCTCGCGTGAACGGGAACTTCATGAAGAAGATCGCGTCCCAAGAGTTGCAACTCACGGCGGACGCGAAGGTCATCGCTTTCACCGAGGCGCAAATCATGAAGCACATCGAGGTGAAGATCGAGGACGAACTCGGCTTCGCGGCGAGCGTGCGCGAGTTTGCCACCAGCAAGGGCACGAGCAATGGACAGAAGATGATCGGTGACACCCTTCATAGCGGAGACGACCACGGTGACGCTGGAGGTCTGCGTGGCGGAGCGGACGAGGCCCGCAGCATGGAGCATGCGGTCCGCACCGAGGAGCGACGTACCGCCAAACTTGAAAGCGACGACGTTGCGGATTTGCTTGGCTTCCCCGCCGACGCAATGCACGCGAAGGTGCAATGCGGCGGGGTTGTGTTCGCCAGCGACATCTTCCTGAACATTCTCGAGACTCATGACGTGCGCTCCTGGTTCGGTTCCGCTGGAGCGTCTCTGGAGGGGGCTAAAAGAAGAAACCCACCGCCAGGTCGCTTCTGGCGGTGGGTTGGAAACTTTTTGCTAGTTGGCTAGCTGTTTCTCCACGCGCCGGAAGCGAAAATAGTCGTCTTAGTCGTAGTCGAGGTAGTCGACATGGACGACTTGGACGTAATTCGCTTGGCGATCGAGGAGAACATATCGCCCCCAAGATAACACAGGAGGGTATTTGGGAAAAGAGGATAAATCGAGAAAGTGGAGTTGTGCTGGAAGAGTTAGAGTTGCGCAATTTGATGCTGTCTGGCAAAGAAAGCTGAGTGGAAGGAATGACGGCCACTCGTCGAGAGTTCGTGGCCACTCTATTTTGCCGCTAAGTCTTGGCTTTGGAAGAGATTAGCGGAAATGCGAAACGAGCTACCTGAACTCTCTACAGGTTTTTCCCTAGCCCCTCGGAGCAGTTTTAGGGGAGAAACACCTGTTCCCCGTGGAAGATGCGAAAGCGGAGGATTCCAGATAAGTTGGCTGCATGTCCCAAGCACGATAAATCCAAGGGCGTTCAGAAGAATGGTGAACGCGAGACCAAAAGAAAGAGTTCAAAATGAATAAGGAGCGTAACAAGGGAGGTATCCTGGGGGGCGCATTGCTGGCAATGGCGCTTTGCCTGGGCGCAGGGAATTTGCAGGCACAGGACGGCCGCAAGGCACTCTCCAATCCTGCGCCGACCTACCCGGATGTCGCCAAGAGACTGCATCTCGTAGGCACCGTCAAGGTGCAAATCGTGATTGGGCCGGACGGACGAATCAAGGAAAAGAGCTTCATCGGCGGGCACCCGGTGCTTGTGAACGCGGTCGATGAAACGCTGAAGACTTGGAAATATGCGCCCGCCAGCGGGGAAACCACGACGCAACTGGAATTCAATTTCCATCCATAGTCGTTGGATACAAATCGAGCGAAAAACGGCCATGAGGATCGGTTCCGCGTGGCCGCTTTCTTTTGCTGGGAGGACTACGAAGGTTTCCTGCAAGACCTCTTCGCGGTTGTCCGCCGCCTCAAGAACCTGCCGAAGCCGCGTCATCGAAAAGGAGACTGGAGCAGGTGAGGCCGGATTCGGCTTTTTGGAGTTCGGAGATATCCAGTGGTGTGACGTGGAAGCCGCGCGCTTCGATGCGGGCACGTGTACGCGGGAACGAAGCAGGCAAAATAATCGTTCCGGCGAGTGCCAGAGCATTGGCGGCGTGAGGCTCGGCGGGATCGACGTCGATCCATTCGTGGCCGGGGAGCGGCGTGGCATCAAACCAGGCACGATTCGCGAGCAGCGTGTTGCGGCCGAGATAGGTAACGGCGGATTTCAGATGAAGACAGCCGGTGACGGGAACGGCGATAACTTCGTAACCGTGCGGGGCGAGGATGCCTGCGAGTTGGCGGATGCCTTCGGCGTTGCTGCGTTTGGTAAGGCCTACGAAGATTTTTCGGTCAATCCGCAGGACGTCACCACCTTCGAGAGTGCCGGGCAGCGAAACGAATTCGAGCTTACGATACTTGCCAAGCGCCTGAGCGAGGGACGCTGCCTCGCGGCGGCGCGTATTCGTTCCGAGCGGCAGGATCACTGCCAATTCATCAAGAACAATTGCGGGGTCTTCGACAAACATGGAGTCGGGCAGATCTGGCTCGGCAGGAAGAGAAATAACGCGGGCGCCCAATTTGCCCAGCAGGTTCTCGTAAGCGTGGTGTTGGTTCTGCGCGTTTGCAAGATCGATCGGCTTGCGATCGATGAAGGAGAGTTCGCAATGGACTATGGCCGGGCTGACGGCGCGCGTAATGGCAGTGAGCATTTCGAGAGAGAGTCTACACGAGAACGATTAGAAGGAAGGAAACGTTGAAGGAAGCAGGGAGGCGGAATAGACTCTAGGCCACGATTGGAAGTTCGGGAGGCAAGTGCGATGAATGATTCGATGAGGCGCGCGGCGGCGAGTCTCTTGTTGGTCCTGGGAGGGGCGGCGTTGTGGTGGGTGGGGAATGGAGCGCCGGCTTCCGCATCGGCAAATGACGCCATGGTAGCGACGATCGCGGCGGCGCGCGAGCGCGCGGCGGCGAACGATCCGCGATTGAAGGGCGCCTCGCGCTTCGAAGAGGGCGGTTGGATCTACGTACATCTCGAGGGTGATCCGGGTGCGGTGGGCTATCAGCACGGATATCTCTTGGCCCCAGAGATCGAGGATGGATTCGCGGCGGTGAGCGCCGGGATGACGCACTCAACACAACGCGACTGGGAATTTTTCCGGAAGGCCGCGCACGAGATGCTGTGGCCGAAAATCGATTCGGAGTACCAGCAGGAGCTGCAAGGCATCGTCGAGGGGCTGCGCGCACGAACCGGATCGAAGCTGGACGTGGACGATATCGTCGCGTTCAATGCGTTCGAGGAGCTGCCGGACTATTACGTGCCGTGGCTGAACAAGCGGCAGATGGCGGCAAATGCGCCGAATCTGAAGAGCCCCGGGAATTGCAGCGCATTTGTGGCTACCGGAAGCTGGACAAAAGACGGACAGATCGTGATGGCGCACAATAATTGGACGAGCTACCGGAACGGGGAACGCTGGCGAATCGTGTTCGACATCGCGCCGAAAAATGGTTACCGGATGTTGATGGATGGTTTTCCCGGAGTGATCGCAAGCGACGACGATTTTGGAATTAACAGCGACGGGCTGATGGTGACGGAAACGACGATCACGCAATTCGAAGGCTGGGACCCGAAGGGCAAGGCGGAATTTGTGCGCGCACGGAAAGCGCTGCAGTACGCGGGCTCGATCGACGAATACACCAAGATCATGCTGGACGGAAACAACGGAGGGTATGCAAACGACTGGCTGCTCGGCGACCGTAAGACCGGCGAAATCGCGCAACTGGAGCTGGGGTTGAAAGCCTACAAATTGTGGCGAACGAAGGATGGGGTGCTCGCTGGATCGAACTGGGCACGCGACCCGAAAGTGTTAAAAGCGGACGCGCCGGAATTTGATCCCGGCAATAATGAGAGTTCACCGAACGCGCGGCGGGCCCGGTGGGATGAACTGCTGAAGGAAAACAAAGGAAAGATCGACGTAGCGCTTGCGGAAAAAATGCTTGGCGACCACACCGACAGCGTTGAGAAAAAGGAGGATACCAACGAGCGGACTCTGTGTGGACACGTGGATGGATCGGCGCGCGGCGTAAAAGAATGGGCCTGGCAAGCGTACTATCCCGGTGGAGCGGTTCAAGGCAAAGCGACCGATGCCTCTATGGCGAAGGAAATGCGTTTCATGGCGCGCATGGGTCATCCCTGCGGTGGGGATTTTCTGGCCAAACCGTTTCTCGCGGCGCACCCGGAGTTTGCGTGGGAGGAGCCTTACCTGCGGGATATGAAGGCGGGCCCGTGGACGGAGTTCCGGTCTGGTCAATCCGCCAAAGAGTAAGGCAAACTCTTAAAAAAATACGGTCGAGGACGGGTGCGAGAAGATCGACATCAGGGGATTAGGCGCCATCGGCGCCGCATGAAAAATCCAGAACCGTGTGATTCCGGCTCCGAGGAGCATCCCAGCAAGAATCAGTCCGATTACACCGAGCACAACCCAGACATCCGATTTTGTAAAAGCCGCGCCGCGCAAGCTGCGCGATGATTCCTGGCCGGAATCCGCAGGCGGTTCAGTCCGGGCAAAGTGAGCATGGGGTGGCTTATCGGAGACTTCCGGCTGCACCAAAAGGCAGTAGCCTTTCCGAGGAATAGTCTCAATATAGAGCGGCTTATCAGTTGAATCGCCGAGCGCCTGGCGCAGCTTATTGACGGTCGTATTCACGTTGGCGTCGTAGTTGACGTGCGTATCGGCGGGCCAGAGGCGGATGCGCAGCTCTTCACGCGTAACGACCTCTCCCGATTTTTCGAGGAGAGTTATCAGAACCTGATAAACCTTACCCTGGAGCTTTACTCGGGACCCATCCCGGGTCACTTCCTGCCGCTGCTGGTCGATGCGGAACGGCCCGAAATGGACGTAGCGTCCGGAGGAAAGGACTATCCTCTCCGAAGTCGTCGCTTCATCCGGTTCTCGCATGGAGATCACTTCCGGTGACATGGACGTTCACCCTTATGCCTGTATAGACGCAATAACCACTCAAGCGTTTTCTATTCTTACGAAAGATTTCATCGATAAGTTTCCAAGGTGAGGGTGCAGATCGAACTCTGCTTTAGAGGGAAGATCAGAGGGAATCTGTAAATCGGTAGGTTACAGGAGGAAAACGTCTAAATTTAGAGGCGAGTTATATGAATTAACGGAATTCGGCCCATTCAGGGAAGTGCCCTTCTCCGGCACCGGACGTCTAAAGCGCCAATTTGGAAGTATCCATCACATGAGGTGACAAAAAATGCGGCGATTCATGAAGTTTCATGTGGCGTTCGTTTTGCTACTGTTTTCGGGAGCCGCGGCGCCGCTGGGGCGCTCGCAGCAGGCAAATTCCGTTGCCCAAGTCGCCACGGAAGCGGCCTCAGCCTACGATACAAAGAATTGGGGCGAAGCCGTCAGGCTCTATAAGCAGATCGTGGAGACGGCGCCGAATCCGCGAGCGTGGTACCGGCTGGGCGTGTCCTTAAATAAGACCGGAGACAAGGATAAGGCCATCGAAGCCTTTGAAAAAGGCAGAGCGTTGGGGCTGCCTCCGCAATTTGCCGAGTACGGCATCGCCGCCGTCTTCGCCTCGAAAAAAGACAAGGATAAAGCATTTGAACACCTGGAAAAGGCGGCGCAAAATGGCTTGAGCCAGCCCGACCAATTGTCAACCGATCCCGACCTGGCGGAACTGAAGTCCGACCCGCGGTTTTCAAAAATCCTGGAAATCGTGACGCATAACCAAAAACCCTGTGCTTACGCGGCGGAAAATCGTCAATTTGACTTCTGGCTGGGCGAATGGAACGTGGTCACCAGCCAGGGAGAGACGCCTGCAGGAGACAGCCGAATTGAATTGATCCTCGGGGATTGCGTGGTGCAGGAAAACTGGACGAGCGCGGGGAACATCGGATATTCGGGAAAGAGTTACAACATCTACAACGCGGCAGTGAAGCGGTGGGAACAATACTGGGTGGACAACGCCGGGGGCAACATTTTCTTTTATGGCGGATTGAAAGACGGCGTGATGGATTACTGGACCGACGAAATTCCGCAGCTGGACGGGAAGAAATTAGAACGGCATCTGCAATTCATCAAGCTCGGACCTGACAAGGTCCGGCAGTTCAGCCAGGGTTCGAATGACGGCGGCAAGACCTGGTTCGCGGAGTACGACTTCACATACAACCGAAAAAAGTAGCAGTTGGCTTCAGCGAGCCGAATCGGGATTCCCAATGGACAGGCCGCTTCGCGTATAGTCATCGCATTTCTCGGTCAAAGGGAGATGACGGCGATGAGCAAGCGACAAGGCGCTGCAGTCTTATGCAAATTGAGCCTGATGGCTGTTTTCGGATTTCTATGCACGCTAGGAAATAGTGTATCTGCGCAGACACCGCCGACGGCTCGGGAGAAATCTCCGATGCCAAAAGCCGCAGTGACGAATACGCCGGCGACTTCGCCAACTCCCGGCGAGAAAGCTTGGGGAATCCTGCGCGAGGGAATTAAGGACAAGAGCGTGGACAAGCGTGCACTGGCGGTGAGGGCGCTTGGTCTGCTAACTGGAGATGTAGAGGCGGAAAATTCCGCGATAACCGCGCTGGAAGACAAGAATGCGAGCGTCAGGTCGGCGTCGGCGGCGGCGGCAGCGCTCGGATCGATGCATGCGGAGCACGCCAAGCTCGCGCTGGAAGGTGCGCTCGAGGATTCGGAGCCGGCGGTGGTGCTGGCGGCGGCGAATTCTTTGCTTCTTCTCCACGATAGCTTGGGCTATGACATTTACTTCGCGGTGTTGACCGGCGAAAGGCGCGCCGACAAAGGAATGATCAAGGGACAAATGGACACCCTCAAAAACAAGAAGCAAATGGCAAAACTCGGATTCGCGGAAGGGATCGGATTCATCCCGTTTGCGGGAATGGGTTACGAGGCATTCAAGACGGTGACAAAGAACGATTCCTCGCCGGTACGCGCGGCCGCGGCGAAACAACTCGCGCACGATCCGGCCACTGCGAAAGCACTGGTAGCGGCAACTACGGATAAGAAATGGCAGGTACGGGCGGCGGCGCTGGAAGCGATTGCGCAGCGGGATGATCCCTCTCTCTTGGGTGAGATTGCACCAGCGCTCAATGACGAAAAGGATCTGGTGCGCTTTACGGCCGCCGCGTGCGTCGCGCACCTAGCCGATACGCCCGCAAAGAAAAACAAAGCGAAGCCATAGCCTTGTCCCGAATGCCACACAAAGATTCCTCTTGACACTATGGCGTGTGGCGATATAGCGTATGACGACAGAATATCTAATCCTGCGGAGATGAAGCCTTGACTGCTGCCCAAAACAACGCTGCACCATTCGGGCCGCTGACCCCGGCGATGTTCCATGTGTTGCTGGCGCTGGCCGGTGACGATCTCCACGGCTACGCCATTCTCAAGGAAGTGGAACTGCGCACCGGCGGCAAGGTCCGTCTGAGCACCGGAACGCTGTATGGAATCATCAAGCGCCTGCTGAACGATGGACTGATCGAGGAGCTACGTTCGCGGCCCGCGGAATCCGATGACGACGAGCGCCGCCGTTACTACCGCTTGACGCCGCAAGGCCGGCAAGTGGCCACCGCGGAAGCGGAGCGGATGGATGAAATCCTGTCCATTGCGCGGTCGAGAAATTTGTTGAAGAAAACCCGGATGGCGTAACGAGATTGCAGGAGCCGGGCGAGCCGGTTCCGGAAAAACGAGTGGTCCGAACATCGGTGCTGTGGTGGCGCCGGAGGAGGACACCATGGCAGCGGCTGATTCCAAAGCAACGCGCATGTATCGCGCACTTCTACGGTTACTTCCCTTTGATTTTCGGAGCGACTACGGCTCCGAAATGGAAACGGTTTTCCACGAACAACACCAAGAAGCTGGGCGCCGCAACGGAACCACGGGCGTTCTGCGGCTGTGGTGGGAAACGATAATGGGAATTTTCCGGACGGCGCCGGGAGAGCACTTGGCGATGTTCCGCCAGGACGCGGGATTCGCACTGCGGATGATGCGCAAGAGCCCGGGGTTCACGCTGGCGGCGATCCTCACACTGGGCCTGGGAATCGGCGCCAATTCAGCAATCTTCAGCGTCGTAAACGCGGTCCTGCTCAAACCGCTACCGTACGAGCACGGCGAGCGCCTGGTTGTCTTGCAGCATCGCATGGGAGCCTTAAATCAGGGTTTCTCTGCCTTGGATACCAGCGACTACCGCACGCAAAGCCGGGCGCTGGACGGGCTGGTGGAATACCACAACATGAATTTCATTTTGCTGGGCCGCAGCGAGCCGGAGCGCGTGGAAACAGGCGTGGTTTCCTGGAATTACTTCGATGTTTTCGGAATCAAACCGCTCTTTGGGCGCGCATTTCGCCCGGAAGATGAACAGCCAGGCGCACCGGCTGTATTGATGCTGAGTTACGAGTATTGGATCAAGAGTTTCGGCGGCGACCCGACGGTGGTGAACAAGACGTTTACGATGAACGACAAGATTCATACGGTAATCGGCGTGCTGCCTCCGGTTCCGCAATATCCCGACGAGAATGACGTGTACATGCCCACGACCGCGTGCCCATTCCGGTCAAATCCTGCAACCATCGCCAACCGGCATGCGCGCATGGTGCAGGTTTTCGGGCGGATGAAGCCGGGGATGGAAGTGAGCGAAGCACAGGCGGATTTGAGCGGAGTTGCGGCAAACCTGCAAAAGGCCTATCCGAAAGATTATCCCGAAGGGAAAAACTATTCCGTAAGAGCAACAGCGCTCGAGGAAGCGCTGACGCACAACGCGCGGCCGACGATGCTGGTGCTGCTGGCGGCGGCTGGCTTCGTTCTATTGATCGCTTGCGCGAACGTCGCGAACCTAAATCTCTCGAGAATGGTGCGGCGAGAGCGCGAACTCGCGGTGCGCGCCGCGCTGGGCGCGGGACGTGTGCGCATGTTCCGGCAATTGCTCACGGAAAGTTTCCTGCTGGCCGTGATCGGCGGCGGCCTGGGCCTGCTCTTTTCCTGGGGCGCGCTGAGTTTGCTGGTAAGTTTTGCGGCGCGTTTCACACCGAGAGCGCGTGAAATTCAGATGGACGCCTGGGTCCTGGGATTCACTTTCCTCGTGGCCGTGCTGACCAGCTTACTTTCCGGCACGGCACCGGCACTGGCCTCGCGTGAGGCGGTCGTGGGCAGCCTGAAAGAGGGCGGCGCACAGTCCACCATCGGGCGAGGGAAGCACCGGATGAGGAGCGCGCTCATTGTTGCGCAAGTAGCGGTTTCCTTCCTCCTGCTGATTGGCGCGGGGCTGATGCTGCGCAGCTTCGTGAAGCTGCAGCATGTGGACCCCGGCTTTCAGCCGGAAAACGTTTTGACGATGGACATCTCGCTGGATTTTGTTAAGTACAGCACCAACGAGAAGCAGCGCGCGTTTTTTGAAGCCTTGCTGGACAAGGTCCAGATGCAAAGTGGAGTGAAATCGGCAGCCGCCTCGATGATGATTCCGTTTACGTCTGGTATGACTATGACAGGCGATTTTCAGATCGAAGGGCAGGCCCCAGAGCCGGGGCAGGCGATGCCAAAAGCCGATTTCCGGATTGTGAGCCCGTCCTATTTCGAAGCGCTGCACATTCCCATTCTGAATGGGCGCGCGTTCCTGCAAACCGACCGGCCGGGCAATCCGGATGTGGCGGTTCTGAACCGTAGCGCCGCGACCCACCTCTGGGGAGCGAAGAATTCCGTCGGGACGCGCTTCTCCGCGGATGGAGGAAAGTCCTGGATCCAAATCGTTGGGGTGGTCGGCGACATCAAGCAGTACGGACTGGATAAAGATGTTGTTGATGAGATTTATGTGCCGATGGCGCAGAACCCCATGGGGCAGGCCAGTCTGGTGATCAAGACGGCAGTAGAACCGATGAGTATCGCGCGCGGCGTGATCGAGATGCTGCATGGCATCGATTCGAATCAGCCAGCCGCGCGGGTGCGGTCGCTCGAACAGGTGCGTGCCGAATCCGTCGCTGCGCCGCGACTAACCACCAATCTGCTCGGCCTGTTCGCTCTGCTGGCGCTGGCGATTGCGGCCACGGGCATCGGTGGAGTGATGGCTTTGGCGGTGGGCCAGCGGCGCCATGAAATCGGAGTGCGTATGGCCATCGGAGCGCGTCCAGCGGAAATCCTGCGCATGATTCTAGGCCAAGGTCTCGCGCTCGCGCTAATTGGCGTGGCGCTTGGCTTGTTCGGGGCGCTTTGGCTCGCGCGCCTCCTGCAGCAACTGCTCTTTGAGGTGACGCCAACCGATCCGCTGACTTACGTTGGCGTAGCGGTCGTGCTCGGTTTTGCCGCGCTGGTGGCGTGTTACGTTCCGGCACGCCGCGCAGCCCGTGTGGACCCGATCGTCGCCCTCCGCGTGGAATAGCGGGCGAGCCATCATGGCAGCGACCGACTCCAGAGCGGCACGAGTCAATCGAGCACTTCTGCGGTATGAACCATCAAGGCGTTTGAAAATGCTCATTCCCCCTGAGGGCCCGCGCTAGGCGTGTGGGCACGTTGATGGTGCTGCAGCCTGACGCTCATCCCTTGCGATGGCCTGCCAAGTTTTTTCGGGGATGCCGAGGAAGATGCTTACAACTTGAGGATCGAACAGGCTGCCGGATAGTTGGCGAATGGTCTCGCGTCCCTCCTCGAAAGAGGAGGCACGGCGATAGGGCCTGTCGGAGGTGATGGCGTCAAAGCTATCCGCCACCGCGAAAATGCGTACGCCAGGAAGGATTTCATCTCCGCGGAGGCCGCGCGGATAACCACCGCCGTTGTAGCGTTCGTGGTGCGTGAGCACCATTTCAGAAGCGTCTGAAAGAAAGGCGATGTCCTTGACAAGATCGAAGCCGATCTGCACGTGGCGCTGCATGAGTGTTGGTTCGTCCGCGGTAAGCGGTCCGGGCTTGAGAAGGATGCTGTCGGGGATTCCGAGCTTCCCAATGTCGTGCAGATGGGCGCCCCTGGCAAGACTCGCAGACTGCGCCTCGGACCAACCCATGACGCGGACAATCTCGAGGGAGTACCGGCAGACGCGATGGGAATGGCCAGCAGTTTCATTGTCGCGGAGATCAATGGCTGCGCCGAGCGCTTGCAGAGTGTCCTCGTAACCGCGCTCGATCTGCCGGAGGGCGTCACCCAGCTGGCCGGTGCGCTCCGCAACCATTTCTTCGAGGTGCTGGCGGTAGTTTTCGACTTGTTGTTCGAGATGCCGCTTATGAAGGGCGCTTTCGAGGCTGGCATAAAGGACCGTTTCCCTGAGAGGTTTGACGAGATAGTCGTCAGCGCCGCTGCGCATGGCCTGCACGCCCACATCCACGTCGTCTACGCCCGTGGGGCCACATTCGGATAGGAGCGGCGAACATGGTTGAGGAGTTCGAGGCCGCTGATGCCAGGCATTTGGAGATCGGAAATTACCGCATTGAATCGGTCGAGTTGCAGCGCCCCGATGGCTGCTTCGCCATTGGGAGCGGTAGTGCAGTAGAAAGCGGGCGGACGCAACAAGATGGCGATGAGCTTACAGGCGGCGGGTTCGTCGTCGACGGCGAGCACGCGGATGACGGGACGGGGGTGTGATTCGATGGAATGCCCGATGGTTTCGTGTTGTCGAGGAATCCAGACGTCAGGATTGGCCATGGAAAGAGTCCAAGCGGAATCCTAATTCAGCACCCAGGGCCCAACTTTCTCAGCAAAGCGGAATCCGTAGTGGCGAAGAGGAGCGGCCTTGGTGTCGGAATAGACGATCTTGGCCTTGCCAACGTAGAGCGTTCCGTTCGAGGTAGGAAAGACTTCCACAATGGAATCAACAGACATCTCCGCCGAGCAGATGCACAGAAAACCGTTGAGACTCACGTCTTCGGTTGCCGTTTCATGCTCAAGCTTATTTCCGTGAGGGTCCGTGTAGCAGAGCTTGAGGGGAACCCGCAAGCGCAAGCGCACGCGCACGCGCACTCGCACTTCGGATCGGGGGGTAAAGCGGCGAACTTTGGTGAGTTGTGTAAGGCAAGTGCGGAGCGCATCGAAGTCGATGGGTTTCTCGAAGTAGGCAAAGGCGCCGAGCTGCTTGCAGTGCTCTTTTGTTTGTCCACCGGCCTCGCCACTGACGATGATGATGGGGGTCTTTTGGGTGTGGCTGAACGCAGTGAAAGTTTGAAGAAGTTCATAGCCGGAATAATTGGGCATGCGAAGATCGAGCAAGATGGCATCGGGCTTGTGTTCGAGCGCGAGGGCTAACCCTTCCTGGGGCTCGCCGGAGTCGAAGATTTCAAATGTACCTGATAATTCGAGACGCAGAGACGGCGAATGGACTCGTCGTCGTCGATAACCAACAGCTTTTCCATCGAGTGGTAGCTCCTATCGGCCCGGACGTACGCGTTGACCAACAAGTTCGCCGGCGGGGTCGGAAGCGGGCACGAGCCTCTTCCCAACATCAAGTACTTCGCGAACCTTGCGGAGAAAAACCTCTTCCGTAAACGGCTTGTGCAGGAGATGCATTCCGGGGTCGAGAACTCCGTGTCCCGCGATGAAGGCCGGACATATAGAGCACTTTCATTCCCGGCTGACGGGACAGTAGGTGTTCCGCCAGGGCACGTCCGTTCATTCCGGGCATAACCACATCGGTGAGAAGGAGATCGAGTGTGACGCCGATGCGCGTGAAGAGTTCCAGCGCGGCTTCGCCGCTCTCGGCAGAAAAGACACGAAAACCGGCGGAGTCAAGATAAGTCTTAACAAGCTTTCGCAAGGGTTCCGAGTCTTCCACGAGAAGAATGGTTTCGGAGCCGCGGACCCACCAGGCCTCGCATGGCCTGCGGCAGCACAGTTAGAGTGTAAAAGTCTTGATGAGAGTGCGAATCAGGAAGCAGGAAGGAGGCGAGCCCCAGGGTGAGCAGCAGGGTGATGACGGCTGCAGCGGTCCACAGCCACCATTCCCGCCGTTCGATGCGCCGGAAGTCCGCGCGCGGATCCTTCGATTTCTTCGAGCGCGGAGGACCGACACTTTTGATTGACGGAGCTGCAAAAATCACCCGGCGGAGGTCACCGCTTCACGCGTCCCAAAATGAATCGGTGGACACGTTTGGCGCTGCTCCGCGGCCGTTAAACCTTTCGAGATGATCCTGCACGAGGCTATCCATGTGCCGTTCTCAATCTGGCCTTGGTGCGGGGACATAATGTGTTGATATGTAAGGTGATAGGGCGTTCAGCGGAAAGTGTGCCTGTGCACTAGCTACTTCCCAGCACCATCAAGAGACGAACGTCTCGAATTGGAACGCGTTCAAGACAGCAGCCATTTTTGGGACGAATGATTGCCACGTGCAACCACCGGTTGTTCTATGCGAAGCCTGAGCCAACTGCAAGAAGACAGGCAGGAATGTCTGTCCTACTTTGCTGGCCCGCGGGCGCGCTAGTCTGCTAAACTATAGCTTGCTGCACCGCACCTAAGGATGTGTGACCGCCAGGCGGTCGACCTACATTAAGGTACATTCATCAAGGCTGCTGGTTGTTTCAGCAGCTATTTTTGTCTTTAGAGGACTTGCCCGGCGGAGCCAGGGCACGATAAGCAGGAATTATGAGTGAAAATATTCGAAACATCGCCATCATCGCGCACGTGGACCACGGCAAGACTACGCTGGTGGACGCCATGCTGAGGCAAAGCGGGATTTTCCGCGCCAACGAAGCCGTCATTGAACGTGTAATGGACTCCAATGACCTGGAGCGCGAGCGCGGCATCACCATTCTGGCGAAGAATACAGCGCTCTTTTTTCACGACACGAAAATCAATATCGTCGATACGCCGGGGCACAGCGACTTTGGCGGCGAAGTAGAACGCGCGCTGCGCATGGTGGACGGCGTGGTGGTGCTTGTTGATGCGAGCGAAGGGCCGCTGCCGCAGACGCGCTACGTTTTGCAAAAGGCGCTGGCGGCGAAGCTGCCTCCGGTGATCGTGCTAAACAAAATCGATCGCACCGATGCGCGTGCCAAGGAAGTCTTGGACGAAATCTACGATCTCTTCATCGATCTGGACGCCACGGAAGACCAGCTCGATTTTCCGGTCATTTATACGAATGCGCGCGATGGCGTGGCGCACCGCACACCGGGTGACGATTCGAAGGATTTGCTGCCGCTGTTCGAGGCCATCGTAAAACATATCCCTGCGCCTCCGGGCGATCCCGAAGGCGTTTTGCAAATTCAAGTAATGAACCTGGACTACAGCGAATTTCTGGGACGCATCGCGATCGGGCGGGTGTTCAACGGCACGCTCAAGCGCGGTACGGATGTGGGCATCGTAAAGCTGGACGGCAAGCTTGTGTCGACGCGCATCACGAAGTTGTATACATTTCGCGGCCTGGAGCGCGATGAAGCACAAGCCGTCCCGGCAGGCGATCTCGTGGCGATTGCTGGCGTCGAGGGCATCAACATCGGGGAAAGCATCACCGATTTGACGAACCCCATGCCGCTGGAGCCGCTGCTGATCGACGAGCCCACGCTGGCGATGATTTTTACCGTCAATAGCAGTCCGCTTTCCGGCAAAGAAGGTTCGTTTCTCACTTCACGCGACCTCCGCGATCGTTTGCAAAAGGAACTTCTGACCAACGTGTCCATCCGCGTGGAAGACACGGAAACGCCGGAATCGTTTCGCGTGTTGGGGCGCGGCGAATTGCAGCTGGCGATTCTGATTGAAACGATGCGGCGTGAAGGCTTTGAGCTCATGGTGGGCAAGCCGGAAATTGTCGTGCGCACCGAGAACGGCAAGAAACTCGAGCCGCTCGAGCGGCTGGTGATCGACGTGCCCGAGAATTTCATCGGGATCATCATGGAAACCATCGGCAGCCGGCGCGGCGAGATGCTCAAGATGAGCAATCACGGCTCGGGCCGCGTGCGCATGGATTTCAAAATTCCTTCACGCGGATTGATCGGGCTGCGCAGCCAGTTGCTCACGGACACGCGCGGGACGGCGCTGATTCACTCGATCTTTGAAGGCTGGATGGAATACGGCGGAGAGATGGCGCTGCGTCCCACCGGGGCGTTGGTGGCGGACCGCGGCGGACCCTCCACGGCATTTGCGTTGTGGAATATTCAAGAGCGCGGCGAACTCTTCATCGGACCAGCCATCGAAGTTTATGAAGGCATGATCGTCGGAGAGAATTCGCGCGAACAGGACATGGACGTCAACGTCACCAAGGAAAAGAAGCAGACCAACATGCGCTCGTCCAGCGCCGACGAAGCGATCCGCTTGATCCCTCATCGCGAACTGAGTCTCGAACAAGCTATCGAATTTATTGCCGACGACGAGTTCGTGGAAATCACGCCGAAGTCCATCCGCCTGCGCAAGAAAGTCTTGCAAGCCAACAAGCGCCCGCGCCGCTGGCAGGAAATCCGCGCCAGTCAGGCCACTACCAGCTAGTTTATCCGTCTCCTTAGTGTGCTGATTTTTCGAGAAGTTCCGCCAGGTACTGCTTCCACATGACGGCCTTCGTATGGGTTCCGTGGCCGCGCGTTTCATCGCTGATGGGAATCAAGATGAATCGCGCGTACTTGACCCGTTTGATTTCGCGTTCGGCCATGCCCAGCTCGGGCGGATTGATGAAATCGTCGGCGGAATTGATGTACATGACCGGTGCGGTGATTTTCTCTAACTGCGATGAAGGATCGTAATGGCGCGAAGAGTTCACCGCGTACATCAGGTCATTGGCGTCCAGCCCGGCAAGACGCGTCTTGTAATATTCGTCCAAATATTTGTCGGCAGCGTCGCGCGTCGGCAAAGTCTTCTGCATGTAAAGCGGCGCGCTTCCGGCGATCAGCAGTAAGTCGAGCGCCGTGCGCAGCGCCTGCTGCGGTTCGGCCGAGTAGTCTCCTCCCTTCCATTCCGGATCGTTGCGAATCGCGTTCATCACCATCTTGCGCCAGACGCGGTTGCGTCCCGCAATCTGCACCGGCTGGCAAGCCAGCGGCATCAGCGCATCCATAAAGTCGGGATAGGTTTCTCCCCACACAAAAGAATGCATACAGCCCATCGAAGTGCCGAGGATGAGGCGCAAGTGATTCACGCCGAGGCCCTCGCTCAGTAGCTGGTGATGCGCAGCGACCATATCGTCGTAGTCGTATTGTGGGAAATGGGCGTGCAAACCGTCGCTGGGCTTCGAGGATTTGCCGTGGCCGACGCCGTCGGGAAGGATGATGAAGTAACGCGTCGAATCGAGAAGCTGGCCGGAACCGAAAAGCTCTCCGGCAAATTGCTGCTGGAGAAATTGATGGCCGGTGCCGCCGGTGCCGTGAAGAATCAGAACGGCGTTTGTGACGCGGCCCTGCGCATCGCGAACCGGCTTGCCCAGCGTCGTGTAGTGCAAGCGCAATTCGGGCAGCGTTTCGCCTGACCGGAATTTGAAGTTCTTGGCAACATAGTCGCCTTCCGTTGTCCCAGGCCACGGAGCCGCCTGGCCGCGAGCTGGCAGGCCCCCAAATAGTTGGACCACGGCTGCCAGCACAAACAAACCAACTGCAGGTCCCCTCATAAGTCACCTCGACGAGCTAAGAATTTAGCATGCCCGGTCAATGAAATTTTCAACCTTGCCCCAGGAATAAATTTGCGGGGGCTCCAGTCTTTGCAATGCCGTGGTCGGAAACAACGGATATGCAGGCGCGACCGGGTGCGAGGCGCTCAGCGACTTCGCGCAAGTTTCCGATCACGGTATTCTCGCGCCTTGACATCCCCGCTTCCTGCCGCAAACTAGTTCGCTCCCGGCCAAGAATTGATGTAGAGTCATAGGTTCGGCTGCGGCCTGCTCCGAAAACGCTGCATTCAAAAGGTTTACACGGCGGCGGAAACCGCCGTCGCTAGCTTGGGGCCAAGGAGACTGATGGAATCCGCGAGAAATGGAACTGTAGAGACCGCCTCCGACTCGTATCCCACTATCGCCGCGACAGCCACCGCGGTGCCGCCACACCTAATCACCCGCGACGACGTGAAGTACTACATGGGCCGCGTGTTCGACATTCCCGACCGCAAGCTCGAAGCCATGATGACCGTGGTGGACAACGCTCAGGTCCACCAGCGCCACAGCATTTTCCCCATTGAATACACGGTTGAGCCACGGCCGCTTTCCAAGACCAACGAAGAGTACCAGGAACACGCAATTGCACTCGGGCGCCGCGCGGCAGAAGAGTGCCTGGCAAAGGCCGGCATGGCTGCGGCCGATGTGGACCTCATCATCACCGTCTCGTGCACCGGCTACATGATTCCCTCGTTGGACGTGCACCTGCTGAACTTGATGGGCTTTCGCAACAATATCCGGCGGCTGCCAATCACCGAATTGGGCTGTGTCGCTGGCGCGATAGCGCTTTCCCGGGCGCGGGATTTCCTGCTCGGAGCTCCCGGCAAGACGGTCTTAATCGTCGCCGTTGAACTGCCCTCGCTTACCTTTCAGCGCAAGGATCTCTCGCAGGGCAATCTGATCTCAGCGGTTATTTTTGGCGATGGCGCTGCCGCAGCGATCCTCACGAACCAGCCTTCCTCTGGACCGAGGATACTGGATTCCGAGTCCTTCACACTCCCCGCATCGATGGATGCTCTCGGCTTCGATCTCCGCGACAGTGGATTCCACATCGTGCTCTCAAAAGAGCTCCCCCAGCTAGTGCGCGAACAAATCAAAGGGTTGGTGGAGAATTTCCTCGGACGGCACAACCTAACGCCTCAAGAGATGACTGCCTACCTTCTCCATCCCGGCGGCCAGAAGTTGCTGGTCTGCATCGAAGAAGAGTTGGGCTTGCAGCGGTGCCACACCAAGTTTTCCTGGGACGTGCTTCGCGAATACGGCAATATTTCCAGCGCCACGATTCTGTTTATCCTCCAGGAGTGGCTGACAAAGAAGCAGATGAACCCGGGGGATTACGGCCTCGTCGCCGGATTCGGGCCGGGATTCAGCTCGGAGTTTTTGTTACTGCAATGGACGTAAGCGTTTATTTGTTTCTGGGCTTGCTGCTCGCCGTGGGTTTGCTGCGGCTGGCCGAGATGCGCATCTCCAGGCAGCATCAGAAGGAAATGGCCACGCGCGGCGCGGCGAGAGTGGATGAACCGAAATTTCGGTGGATGGTGCTGCTGCACACTGCAGTTCTGATTGGCGCCGCGCTCGAAGTCGTTTTTCTGAAGCGTCCTTTCCTCCCCTGGCTGGCTGCGCCGATGTTCGCCATTTTCCTGGCGGCCAATGCCTTGCGTTGGTGGGTCATTCGCTCACTCGGGGCGCACTGGAACGTTCAAGTCGTGGATTCCTCACGCCTTGGCGTGGTGACCTCTGGCCCATTTCGATACGTTCGCCATCCGAACTACGCGGCGGTCTTTTCAGAGTTGCTGGCGCTCCCGCTCATTCACACGGCATGGATCACCGCGATTGCCGGAGGTATCGCGCATATCGGCGTCCTGGCGCAGCGCCTCTCCACGGAGGAGCGCGTGCTCCTCGCGAATCCCGACTATCGCGCGGCGATGTCTGGCAAGCCGCGCTTTCTGCCAGGACTCTTCTGAAAAGTTGCAGTCGAATGCTTTGGCGAATCTACAGCGCGGCGTCCCTCATCTTGTTGACCACAGCCGCATGCGGTGCGCGGCCGCGCGTTGGCGCTGATGGTCCCGCGTTCACCAGTGTGCCGGAACTTACCTCAGGATTTCACTCCCTCTATCTCCAAAATTTCACCGAAGCGAGAGAGAAATTTGCTGCCTGGGGATCACAACATTCCGACGAGCCTTTTGCACAGGTCGCCATTGCGGCCAGCTACCTCTTCGAGGAACTTTACCGTCAAGGTGTGCTTTCTAGCGATTTTTTCTTGAATGAGAAAAGATTCCTGCACGGAATCGAAGGCAAGCCGGATCCCGCGCGGATGAAAAGTCTCCAGGAAGCGCTGGACCAAGCGCGCAAGCTGGCGAAAAGCCGTCTCGCAAAGAACGCCAGGGATCCCGAAGCTTTTTTTGCCTTGACGATGACGGCGGGGATGGAATCGAACGCCGACATGATGCTCAAGAAGCAGCATATTGAGAGCTTGAAGCGGCTGAAGGAAGGAAATGAATACGCCAAGGAACTGCTGGCAGAGCAGCCGGACGCGAACGACGCCTATGTCGCTCTCGGAACTGCCAATTACGTCATCGGAAGCCTTTCTGGCGGCGCGCGATTCTTTCTCATGTTTGGAGGAGTCCACGGCGACAAAAAGCTTGGCATGCAACAACTTGGAAAAACAATCGATGGCGGACGGTATTTGCAACCGTATGCCAAGATCTTGCTTGCATTGGCGGCCCGCCGGGAAAAGCAAAACGCTCTGGCGCAGAAACTGTTTCGCGAGTTGAGCGAGGAATTTCCGGAGAGCCCCCTCTACGCCGCCGAGTACGCCAAAGCGATGGGCCGGCCCATTCCTGCTGAAATGCATCCCTGAGCTTGTTCCTTTCCATCCTCTCGCAACCGAGACCGTTCAAAAAGTCGTCTCCCATCACTCGAATAGATTAGAATCGCGCTGCGCGAAGTTGCTGCGCGGCTAACCATCTGCTCGGGGCGGTGAAACGTGTTCCAAAAAGAATTGTTGAAGGGCCGGGCAGTGTTCCTCACCGGTGGCGGCACGGGTCTCGGCAGGTCCATGGCGTTGCGCTTTGCGGAATTGGGCGCGCGGATCTTCATTGTTGGTCGGCGCGAAGATCCGTTGCGGGAAACGTGCGAAGAGATTCACAGGGCCGGCGGTGCCGCCGCCTACGCCACTTGCGACGTGCGTGATTATGGCGCTGTCGAATTCGCGGCTGCAAAAGCCGAGGAACAATTTGGCGAGATCAACACGCTGGTTAACAATGCCGCTGGAAATTTCATGGCCCGCACCGAAAAACTGACTCCCAATGCCTTCAATGCTGTCGTCGGCATCGTGCTGAATGGTTCGTTTCACTGCATTCAGGTTTTTGGCAAGCGCTGGATTTCCCAGAAACTTGGCGGCAACGTCCTGAATATTGTGACCACTTACGCGGCCGCCAACTGCGGCTCGGGATTCGTGGTGCCTTCGGCTTGCGCGAAAGCTGGTGTTTTGGCGATGACCACTTCGCTGGCTGTGGAGTGGGCGAAGTATCACATCCGGCTGAACGCCATCGCGCCGGGGCCGTTCCCCACCGAGGGGGCGTGGGCGCGGCTGATGCCTTCGAAAACATTCGAAGATCACGCCAAGGACAAGCATCCCATGAAGCGCTTCGGCCGCCACGAGGAATTGGCTAATCTCGCCGCGTTTCTGATCAGCGACATGGCCGAATATATTAACGGCGAATGTGTGGTGATTGACGGCGCGCAATGGCTGCGAGGCGCCGGCGAGTTCAATGATTTGCTGATGTTGCCCGAAGCAGCTTGGGAACAAATGGAAGCTGCGCGCGCCAAAAAATCCTGAAGCGTCCTACTGCGGCAACGCCCTTTTCCGAAGTTCGACGCGAAGCTTGATCTCGCCGATGCTTTGCCCGTTCGAATCCGTTCGCACAGTTACTTCTTGAGGTTCTGGCTTCTTCGTTTCGTTTTCAGGTACCGCGGGCAACATGATTTCTATCCGTGCGGCTGCCGTCTGTTTTGCGGCCACGGTGAATTTTCCCGTGCCGCTCTGCACCGCCCATCCCCCCGGCAACGTGGCCGCGATCGAAATTTCCTGCGTCTTTGCCGTCCGGTTCCGCACCCATAGTGGAATCACCATGGTGGTATGACCTTGCAGCGCGATTTCCGGCGGCTCGGAATGCGGAAGATGCGCGAGCCCATGGGCGCGCCGAAACTCCGCGTAGAAACTATACGGGCCACCGAGCTCTACTGATAATTCCGGACGAGTGGGTTCCGGAGAAACGTCAGGCCGGGCGAATGGAATCGCGCCCGGCGGGATGTCTTCAAAAATATCCCCGGTTACGCTTCCGCCGACCAGCGATTTGCCAAGCACGAAATGCAATGCTTCCGTCCAGAAGCTCTCGGAGGTGGCCATCTTTTCGATTTGTGCTTCGTCCATCTGAGCGACCTTATCGAGAAAAGACTTGGCTTGTGTCTGGTGGGCACGAAATGAATCGAGCGCCATGCGCCAGTAGGGCAGCTTGCCCGATTTGGAAATCTCCTTCACGGAATAGTCCGGACCTTTCTCGCGAAAAATATCTTCGCGGTCCGCGTCCGGGAAGTAATAAATCTTTTTTGGCTGCCAGGGCCGCAAATTCTCCAGATAAGGTTCCAAACGCTTGGTCGGCCCGGCAATCTGCTCCGGAAACGCAACCGGGTCGCCTGCCAAATCGAAAGCTTCGGTGGCCAGCAATCCGGAAGCCTGGTGATCGCCGTGATCTTCACCAATAAATGTTCCCGGAAGAAATGTCAGGATCACTTCTGGGCGTGTGAGCCGCACCAGCCGCACAAGTTGTTCCAGTGATTCGCCATGATCCCAGTTTGCCAGCGACAGCAATACGTTTTGCGATGCCGTATCCTTGCCGCCGAGAAACCAGACATTTGTTATGCCCAAAGTTGTGAGCGCATTGCGCGCCTCAATCTCGCGGACCGCGCCAAGTGCCGCCGCTTGCTCCGCTCCGGCTTCATTCGCACCGCTGCTGCCGCGCGTGCCGAAGACCACGGCCACGCGCTTGTGTTCGTCCAGCGCTCGCGCGAGATACGGTGTCGCCGCGCCTTCGTCATCCGGATGCGCCACCACGAGCAGAATGTCTGTCTTGTAGCGCTGGTCCGCTATCGGAAATGCCTGCGGTTCCTGCGCCCTGCTCCCCATTGCCAACCCGAGTAGTGCGACCGCCAAACTGAATCTCAAGCCTGATTTTTTCATCCCATTTTCCCCGGAGCATCCCTACGCACATTGCCGAAATAAGAAAGTCTACCCTGTGGCTTCAGCCGGACAAAACTATCTCTACGTCCTAGTTTGCGGGGGCTCGCCAGGGCTCTCCCAACTCCAGGTTCGCCCGTCTATAGTAGGAGCGTGCGCAAACTTTTTTTCCAAATAGTTGCTCTCTGCATCCTGGCCTGGCCTGCGTCGGCTCAGCAGGTTTCCGCCACTGGCGAAAACTCGCGGGACTTTCCCGTCGGGACGATCGTTCCGAAGATCGCGGCTCTCGCGAAGCCGGAGCAAAGCTATGCGCTGTATCTCCCTTCGCAATACTCGCAGGGAAAGCTCTGGCCTATTGTCTATGCCTTCGATCCTGGCGCGCGCGGCAAGATGCCGGTCCAGTTGATGAAAGACGCGGCCGAACGCTACGGCTATATCGTGGTGGGTTCGAACAATTCCAGAAATGGTTCTTGGAAGATCGAGGCCGAGGCAGCGCAGGCCATGCTGCTGGACACGCAGGAACGCCTGGCAATCGATGTTCATCGTGCTTATTTCGCGGGGTTCTCTGGTGGCGCGCGCGTGGCCGCACGGCTTGCGCAACTCTGCAAGTGCGCCGCGGGCTTGCTCCTGAATGGGGCAGGGTTTCAGCCCGAGGTATCGGGGGCGCCCGACGGGGCCGTCGCAGTCTTCGCCGCCGTGGGCACCTACGATTTCAATTATGCTGAAATCGTTCGCATGGACGACGCCTTGGAGAAACTGTACTACGCACATTTTCTGCGCGCTTTTGACGGGCCGCATCAATGGGCGCCATCCAGTGCGATGGCCGAGGCTCTGGCTTGGTTTCGAATGCAGGCGATGAAGAGCAGCCGGGATGGCCAGGACGATTCCTTTATTGCAGCGTTTGCCAGGCAGGAAGCTGAGCACGCCCATGCGTTCGAACAGTCTGGCGATGTTTACCTGGCCTGGAAAGAATATCGTCAAGCAGCGGAAGCCATTGCCGGCCTGGCGGATAACGCGGACCTGCGCGCGAAGGCCGAAGCGCTTGAGAAAGACAAAGCTGTTCGAGAAGGCGTCAAACGTGAAAAGCAGGAATTCGATGAACAGGATCAACTGACGCGCGATATTTCCTCAGGGCTCGCCGCGTTGCGGGAAAACCAGCCGAATCGCGCGGAAATTCGCACGGATATAGGGCGGAGGATTTTCGATTTGCGCGACCGCGCGGAGCACGAAAAACGCGCCGAAAGAGTCCGTGTTTTGAAACGGGCGCTCGCCGGTGTCATGGTTCAGGCGATGGAAGCGGGTCTTGAGCGCCTGGATCAAAAGGACCCCGCGCAAGCGAGAGACTATTTTGAGTTGGCTTGCGAGGCCGATCCGGATTCAGCGTGGGCGCTCAGCAATTTGGCGGTATCCAAAGCGTTGAATGGGGACCGTAAGGGTGCACTGGAGGCTTTGCACCGGGCAAAATCCAAGAGCAAAGAAACTGAGCAATTCAAGGATTGGCTCAAGGAAGAGCCTTCATTCGCGAAACTCCGTGGCTCCCCAGAATTCGGTGCTCTCCTCGAATCGCCGGCCGAACACTGACACTTTTGCCATGTTCCGTGCGTAGGAAAAGGCAAGGACTAGCGTATGCGTTCTTACAAAAATATTTCATCAAGCCTTCTCGCAGTGACGTATGTCGTTCTATCGTCCAGTGCACCACGAGCGCTCGCAACGGTTGACTTAGCGGATGATCCTCTCGCCGCGGCCGTGGACGGCGCCCGGAGAACTCACGACGAGAAACAATTGCAATCCGTAAAGGCGCAGCTCGAACAGAAGATCGCTCAGAATCCCAACGACGCGGGATTCTATCTTGATCTCGCAAGAGTTCAGGGATATTTCGCGGACGTATATGAAATGCGGAAGGACAAGAAAGCTGCGGCCGAAGCGGTGGACAAAGCGATTGAAGCGGTCCAGCGATCAATCCAGCTCAATGACAAATCGGCGGACGCCCACAGCTTGCTCGCCGATCTTTACGGAAGAAAGATCGGGATGGGGAACGGAATGTTCGCGGGTCCGAAGTTCGGCCCGAAAGTGAAAGAAGAAAATGCCAAGGCCATGGCGCTAGACGACATGAATCCGCGCGTCTGGGCCAGTCTCGGTCGCCAATACCTCATGGCCCCAAAGATGTTCGGCGGTGACGTTTCGAAGGCAATCGAGAGTTTCCAGAAGTCCCTGGCCATCGACCCTTCACAAGACGAAACTTGGGTTTGGCTATCCAAAGCCTTCCAAAAGCATGGCGACAAGCCTAAAGCCCGGGATGCTATCCAGCATGCACTGACCCTGAACCCTGACTCTCCTTGGGTCAAAGATTCTGCAAACTCGTTGAATTAAAATGCTTTAGATTGTCGGCACCGAGCCCATCACGCGCAGCCGATCACTTCGGACGCGCATTTCACGCACTTTCCCGGCGTGACGGTTCTTTAGCGCTGTAAAGTTCCTTTCTTCTTTAGTTGCCATCTCGAGCATCGCGTTGACGTTCGCACCGTGGCAGCGTAGCATCCGCTGCGATCCTCGACTGCCAACAAAGGAATCCAATGACTGATGGAACGACGCGTCGTGAGTTCTTAGGCTCGATTGCTGCCTTCTCACTCTTCCCCTTGGAGCAGGAAAAACCGGCGTTGATTCTTCATAACGGGCACATCGTGACGATGAATGCGGCTGATCCGGTCGCGGAGGCTGTCGCCATATCGCGAGGAAGACTCTTTGCAGTTGGAAAAAATGCGGATGTGATGAATCTTGCGGGGGCCGGCGTTCGAAAGATAGATCTCGGTGGCAAGACCGTGTTGCCCGGCTTCATCGACGCCCACTCACACCCCGCGCAGGCCGGTCTATCGCATCTGCGCATGGTCGATTGCGACTTGCGTTCCATCACCGCCATTCAAGCGGCGCTGCGCGAGCGCGCTGCAAAAACGCCGGCTGGCGAATGGGTTCTCGGCTTCAAGTATGACGATACAAAAACGGAAGATGGCCGGCCGCTCAGCAGCGCCGATCTGGATTCCGCCGTTCCCGATCATCCAGTTCACATCGAGCATCGCGGTGGCCACACGGTCTATGCAAACTCTCTTGGGCTCCGCAAAGCAGGGATCGCTGACAAAACGCCGGATCCTCCCGGCGGGAAAATCGATCACGACCCGGCCACCGGAAAACTGAGTGGCCGTGTAGCGGAGAGTGCCCAAGACTTTTTCGACAGGGTTATTCCGCACAATTTCACGCGGGACGATCATCGCGAGGGCGTGAAGCTCATCTCCAAGATGCTCGCCAAGACTGGAATCACTTCCGCAACCGAAGCGCAGGGCAATCCTACCGATCTTCGCGCTTATCAGGACGCGCGCGATTCCGGCGATTTGCTGTATCGCGCCTACTGCTTCATCAACTACCGGTTCATCGATGCCATGATCGAGGCCGGTGTGCGAACAGGGCTGGGCGACGAGTGGGTTCGCGTCGGCGCGATGAAGTTGGTCTGCGACGGCTCGATTTCCGAGCGCACCGCGCGGCTCTCTGTCCCCTACGAAGGCCGCCCCAACGACTACGGCATTCTCGTAATGACCGAGGAGGAGCTATACACGTACGGCCGCAAAGCGCATCTCGCCGGTTGGCAAATCGGCACGCACGCCAACGGTGATGTCGGCATTGATACCACGCTGCGCGTCTACGAGCGCTTGCAGCGCGAAAATCCGCGCCACGATCCGCGCTTCCGCCTCGAGCACTGCACTGTCATTGATGACGATTTGATCGCCCGTATCAAAGCGCTGGGCGCCATCCCCACGCCTTTCTCCACGTACGTCTACTATCACGGCGAAAAAATGCACTACTACGGCGCGGAGCGCCTCAATCACATGTTCGCCCTGCGCAGCTTCCTCGATGCCGGCATTCGCCCCACGCAAGCCTCCGACTATCCGCCGGGAGAATTCATCCCCATGATGGCGCTGCAATCGGAAGTGACGCGCACCGACACCAAAGGCAACGTCTGGGGACCCAAGCAAAAAATCACCGTGGAGGAAGCCATTCGCGTGGGCACCATCAACGGAGCTTATGCTTCCTACGAAGAGAATCTGAAGGGGTCGATCGAAGCCGGAAAGCTCGCCGATCTAGTCGTCCTCGGCCGCGATCCCTTCAAGGAAAGTCCTTCGACGCTCGTCACCATTCCCGTCGAACGCACCATGGCCGGCGGCCGCTGGACGTTCGAGTCGTAAGCCGCTTCCTCTGCCCACAGAGGACTCCGCCTTGACCCGGCTTAAACCGGCCGATAAGCTAGATGTTTCTCCTTCCAGGTGAACACGCACATGGAGCAGATTCACATTACGTTGCCGGATGGCAGCGTCAAGGACGTTCCCAAGGGCACCACGCCTGCGGATGTTGCCCGCAGCATTTCTCCGCGTCTCGCCGATGCGGCGCTAGTAGCGCGCGTAACTGCACCGAACAACGGTGAGGGCGAGCTAGTCGATCTACGGAAACCTCTGGACCAGGACGTGAAGCTGCAAATCCTGACGGAAAAGGATCCCGACGCGCTCTTTGTGTTTCGCCATTCCGCGGCGCATTTGCTTGCGGCGGCAGTGGTCGAGCTTTTTCCCAACGTGAAGCTGGGCATCGGTCCTCCGATCGACACCGGTTTCTTCTACGAATTCCTGCGCGAGGAGCCATTTACGCAGGAAGACCTCGCCAAGATCGAAAAAAAGATGCACGAGCTGGCGGCGCAAGATTTGCCCAACGAGCGCAAATTGATTCCCAAGCCCGAAGCTCTTGACCTATACAAAAAGTCCAATCAGATTTTCAAATGTGAACTGGTGGAAGAAAAAGCCACCGAGCCGATGGTCTCCTTCTACACCACCGGAAAATTCATCGACTTCTGTCGCGGTCCGCATATCCCTTCCACCAAGCGCATCCAGGCGTTCAAGCTGATGAACGTCGCCGGCGCCTACTGGAAAGGCCAGGAAGGCAATCCGCAGCTGCAGCGCATTTACGCCGTAGCATTCTTCTCGCAGAAGGAGCTCGATGCGCATCTGCACCGCATCGAAGAAGCGAAGCGCCGCGATCACCGCAAGCTCGGCACAGAACTCGACCTCTTCAGCATCCAGGAAGAAGCCGGCCCCGGCCTGATTTTCTGGCATCCCAAGGGCGGCCTCGTTCGCAATATCATCGAGACCTGGCTGCGCGACGAATTGCAAAAGCGCGGCTACGATCTCGTTTACACTCCGCACATCATGCGTCTGGACCTCTGGAAGACCAGCGGCCATACCGGGTTTTACAGGGACAGCATGTTCGGGCCAGTGGAAGTTGAGAAAGCCGACTACCAGCTCAAGCCCATGAATTGTCCCGGCCACATTTTGATTTACAAGTCGAAGCTGCACAGTTATCGCGACCTTCCCGTGCGCCTCGCCGAGCTCGGCACCGTCTATCGCTACGAGCGCAGCGGCGTGCTCCACGGTTTGCTGCGCGTCCGTGGTTTCACCCAGGACGACGCGCACATTTTCTGTATGCCCTCACAAATCGAATCCGAAGTCGAGGCCTGCGTCGACTTCGCCTTCTCCGTGATGAAAAATTTCGGCTTCGACAAATTCGAAGTCGAGCTTTCCGATTGGGATCCCGCGCATCCGGAAAATTACGCCGGCAAACCTGAAGATTGGCACCGCGCCACCGCTGCTCTCGCCGACACCATGAAGCGCATGAACATCCCGTACAAAAAGATGGAAGGCGAAGCCGCGTTTTACGGCCCGAAAATTGACGTCAAGCTCATCGACGCCATCGGCCGTTCCTGGCAACTCACCACCGTGCAGTTCGATTTCAATCTCCCCGCTCGCTTCGGCCTGCAATACGTCGCCGACGACGGCGCCAAGCATCAGCCGCTGATGGTCCACCGCGCGCTGCTCGGCTCGGTCGAACGCTTCTTCGGCATTTTGATCGAGCACTACGCCGGCGCTTTCCCGCTCTGGCTCGCGCCCGTGCAAGTGGAAATCTGCCCGGTCAGCGAAAAAGTCGCCGACTATTCCAAACACGTCACCGAAACTCTGAAGCGCCACAACCTCCGCGTCCATCTCGACGACCGCAACGAAAAGCTGCCCGCAAAAATCCGCGACGCACAAATGCAGAAAATTCCCTACATGCTCGTCGTCGGCCCCAAGGAAGCGGAAGCTGGCACCGTCTCCGTCCGCCATCGCAGCAAAGGCGATCTCGGCCCCAAGCCGCTCGCCGAACTCGTCGATGCGCTTCGTCAAGAATCCGATTCTCGCGCCATAAGCTGAGCCGTCTTTATGGCCATCTCACTACCGCTTTCGCGCCGGCTTTTTCTTGTGATGACTGGTGGCGCGCTTGCCGTGCCATCGTTTGCGTTGGCCGCCGGCTCGGAAGGGGACGATGACGTGCCCGCTCTGCTCGATCACATTATTCTCGGCTGCAGCGACCTCGATAAAGGCATTGAATTCGTTCACGACGGAACTGGTGTGCTCCCTGCCATTGGCGGAGTCCATCCCGGCCGCGGCACGCGCAATGCGCTCCTCTCGCTCGGTGAGCGCCGCTATCTGGAAATCATCGCTCCCGATCCCGCGCAAACAGAAATCGTTCACTTCCCGCAAATCCGCTCGATGACTGACCCGCGCCTCATCGGCTGGGCTGCGCATCCTCTTGACATCGCCGCCCTAGCCAAGCAGCTCCAGGAAAATAAAGTGGAATTCACGGGCCCTTCCGATGGCTCCAGAAAACGCCCGGATGGCCGCGTGCTCAACTGGAAAACCATCAACCTCGCCGACGACCGCCACGGCCTCCTCCCCTTCTTCATCGAATGGAGCGCCGACTCGGTGCATCCTTCCAAGGATGCGCCCGCAAAGTGCACCTTGGACTATTTTGAAATCCTGAGCGCCGACCCGCAGGAACTGGCCGCAACCCTAAAACGCATCGGCATCGACTTCCCCGTCCAGCGCAGCGACAAAACCCGACTTCAAGCGGTCATCAGCGGACCAAAGGGCGACCTCAAATTGAATAGTTGAGCCTCGCGTTTCGCTCTTTGTGGTTTTCGGGCCGATTCATAACCTTCGTCTGACTAGCCGCGCCAAACTGTTTTGCCTCTTGCCGTGCGGCTCTGGCCACGTGCTATACTTTAAAGTCCGTCCCCGGGCTGCTTTGCGCTGTGTGGGGGTGGGGTGGGTTCAACGCTTTGCGGCGGTGTGCGGGTCAGCCGTTTCGCACCCGTGAGGGACAAAGCGTCTAAGGGGGATTTATCGCAGAACGTAGCTTCCGGCAAGCGGACCGTATTCGCGTCAACGAGCGAATCCGGGCTCGCGAAATCCGGGTGATTGACGATCAAGGCGGCCAGCTCGGCGTCATGCAGCCGTTTGAAGCTTTGAAGTTGGCCAAGGAAAAAGGGCTCGACCTGGTGGAAATTTCGCCTACGGCTGATCCGCCGGTTTGCAAGATCACCGACTACGGCAAGTATCTTTACCAGGCCAACAAGAAAGCCCACGAGCAGCGCAAGAGCAGCCGCGGCTCGCAGCTAAAGGAAGTCAAGTTTCGGCCCGCCACCGCGGAACACGACTATCAGGTTCGCAAGAACCAGATTCTGCGGTTCCTCGGCGAAGGCCACAAGGTGCGCGCGATGATTTTTCATCGCGGGCGAGAAATGGCGCACCAGGAAGTCGGGCGCGCCAAGATGAACCGCTTGTTGATGGAAATTGGCGACCAGGGCCAGATCGAAACCATGCCGCGCATGGAAGGCAACGTCCTGGTGGCGTTGCTCGCGCCGAAAAAAGGCGTAAGCGTTGCCAAGCCCGCAGGGCAGCAATCGTCCAGCGCCCAGCAGTCGCAATAGAAGCATAAAAAGCATTTGTAGGGGCGGGGCTTGCCCCGTCCGCCGCAGACAGCGGCACAATATATTGTCGAGAGGATTTCCAGCAATGCCGAGAAACGCATCGAAACCAAAGTTGAAGTTGAAGACCCATCGCGGCGCCAGAAAGCGCTTCAAGATCACCGCCAACGGCAAGATCAAGCGCGGTCACTCCGGCAAGCGCCATTTGATGGGCACTAAAGCCCCCGGACGCATGCGTAAGCTAAAGAAGCTGACGCTGGTCAACAAAGCAGACGTGGCCAGCATCAAGCAGATGCTTCCCTACGGCTAGTCCGAATTTCTCAGAGGGTCACTTTCGGGTGCGCTCTCCAAGGAAAATGCGGAAGTTTCGCAACATCGTGCCAGGCAGCGCTTCACGGGTGCCTGCCGGCCGATAAGCCGCAGAAGTAAACCATCGCCTTAGGGCAATGACGAAATGCGGCAAGCAGTTCATACCAGGAGACAAACCCGTTGCGGCACGCGCTTTTTTTGCGCGTCCCTGCACCTTGTTTGTCTCCCAAAAATAATTAGCCGAGTCTCGTGAAGGCTGGGTTTGTAGTGGCGGGTCTTTAGACCCGCCCGAAACAAACTCCCGCCTTCTGAACCTTGGTTCAGAAAAGACGAAGGAGAAACCCATGGCACGCGTAAAACGCGGTACCAAGCGCCGGGCTCGGCGCAAGAAGTATCTCAAGAGGACAAAAGGCTTTTTCCTCACAAAGAGCAAGCTCTACCAATCTGCGCAGGAAGCCGCCAATCGCGCCGATCGCTACGCAAAACGCGACCGCCGCGTAAAGAAGCGCGAATATCGCAAGCTCTGGATCCAGCGCGTAGGCGCCGCCGCACGCAACAACGGCCTTACCTACGGCCAGTTGATTCACGGCCTCAAAGTTGCCGGCGTTTCGCTGGACCGCAAGGTTCTGGCGGACATCGCGGTAAAGGACGCCGCGGCCTTCACGTCGCTAGTGGCGACCGCAAAAGCCGCCGCTCCTCCGCCAGCCAAAGCGAAAAAGGCCTAGCTGTAGCTCACCCCTTTAGGGGTGAGGCTTTTTCCCAGCCTTGTCGGCGAGTTTCTTTTTGTAGGGGCGGGGCTTGCCCCGCCTGCTCATTGCGTCTTGGCTTTCCACGACGCATGATACCTTCTTTCGCAGGGAAATCTTGACTGGTGTCCGGCGATGTTCGCCTTCAAACGCGATGACGGAACACGAAAACAAAACGGCAAAACCGCTCGTCCATCTCGGCATCACGCGGCCCGAGGAACTCTCCGCGCTCTTCGCTGACCTTCGTGGACGTTTCGATACCGATTGCGCCTGCGCGCACGACGAATCGTCCTGGAAGCAATTCCGCGATGCCTGGCTCGGCCGCAAATCCGGCGTGCTCACGCAAATCACGGACAATTGGCTGAAACCCGCCGAAATCGAATTGAAGCGCGCTGTCGGCGCCGCTCTTAACGAACTGCGTGCGCATGTCGAGTCGCAAATCGAGGCCCGGCGCATCGCCATCGAGTCCGGCGCCGAAGAATCCGCTCTCCTCCGCGAACGCATCGACCTTTCTCTTCTTGGTGTCCACCGCCCCATTGGTTCGCATCACTTGATCCGCCAGGTCTTCCAGGAAATCGAAGACATCTTCGTTTCCATCGGCTTCTCCGTCGTCGAAGGCCCCGAAATCGAAACGCCTTACTACAATTTCGAAGCCCTCAACATTCCCGAATTCCATCCCGTCCGCGATGATATGGACACCTTCTATCTGGAATTGCCAAAAGGCGCGCCCACTCCGCTTCTTCTCCGCACGCACACCTCGCCGATGCAAATTCGCACCATGGAAAAGCAGAAGCCGCCCGTGCGCGTCATCGTTCCCGGCAAAGTCTACCGACGCGATAATCCCGACGCCACCCATTCCTTCGCCTTCCACCAGATCGAAGGCCTCGCCGTCGATACGGACATCACCTTCTGCGATTTCAAGGGCACCATCGAATATTTCGTAAAACAATTTTTCGGCCCCAGCGTGAAAACCCGCTTCCGCCCCAGCTATTTCCCGTTCACCGAGCCGAGCGTCGAATTTGACGTCTCCTGCCCCTTCTGCGGCGGAACCGGCACGGCGGCCAGCGGCGGAACCTGCTCGAAGTGCAAAGGCGCCGCCTGGATCGAACTCTTCGGCGCCGGCATGGTCGACCCCGCCGTCTACGGGTTCGTGAATTACGACGCCAAAAAAGTCAGCGGCTTCGCCTTCGGCATCGGCATCGACCGCCTGGCCATGCTCAAATACGGTATCGATGACATCCAGGTCTTTTTCCAGAACGACGTGCGCTTCTTAAAGCAATTCCCGTGATCGTGCGTATGATTCAAAACGCGGTGGTGGCAAAACGAAACGATCAAAAAATACTCATTCTCGTTTCTCTTACTTATAACTTAGAACTAATAAACTGAAAACCTGTCATGACTTTCGCCGACGCCAAACAACGCTTCTCCAATCGCGTAGCGGACTATGTTCGCTATCGCCCAGGCTATCCCGCGGCCGTGCTCGATCTCTTGCGCGCGGAATGTGGCTTGCGTCCCGGCCACCTCATCGCCGACGTTGGCTCCGGTACAGGTTTCTTGAGCGAACTCTTTTTAAAAAACGGCAATCGCGTTTACGGCATCGAACCCAACACGGAAATGCGCCAGGCCGGAGAAGAATATCTCGCCTCCTATGACGGCTTTTCAAGCATCGAAGGCTCAGCCGAATCCACAACGCTCGGCGATTCCAGCGTCGACTTCGTCACCGCCGGCCAGGCCTTCCACTGGTTCGAACCGCAAGCGGCACGGCGCGAATTCTTGCGCATCTTGAAGCCCCATGGATGGGTAGTCATCGCGTGCAATGACCGGCGGATGGAAGAGCAGCGGCTCACGCGTGAATATGAGGAATTGCTCGAACGTTTCGGCATCGACTACAAGCGTGTGAAAGACTCCTACCCGGAACTGCATCACATCCGCAGTTTCCTTAACGACGGCAAATTCTTCTCGCACGACCTCCCGAATGGACAGGTTTTGGATTGGAACGGCCTCCGCGGGCGCTTGCGCAGCAGCTCTTTCGCTCCGACGGAAGGTCATCCGAACTACGTTCCGATGCTGGCTGAGTTGGAGCGAATCTATCGCAGGCATGAACAAAACGGCAGCGTCCGTATGGAATACTTCACGCGCGTTTATTTTGGGCAACTCCGAGGGGATGGGAACTGACGCATGAAGGTTGTCTATAGTTGGCTGAAAGACTTCGTCGACGTCAACGTGCCGCCGCAGGAGCTCGCCTCGCGACTGGCTCTATCCGGCACAAACATCGGCGGCATCGAGAACGGCGCACACGGCGCGGTGATCGACGCCGAAGTCAGTTCGAATCGCCCTGATTGCCTCGCACATTACGGTATCGCGCGCGAAGTCGGCGCGATTTACAAGCTGCCGCTGAAGCACGACTCGCCGAAGCCCGCGGAGAGCGCGGCGAAAGCCAGCGATGCTGTAAACGTCGAGATTCAATCTCCGGAACTCTGCGGCCGTTTTACCGCCCGCGTCATTCGCAACGTGAAGATTCAGCCTTCTCCACAATGGCTGAAAGATCGTCTCGAAGCTTCTGGCGTCGCCACCATCAGCAACGTCGTCGATGTTTCGAACTACGTGATGCTCGAGCTCGGTCATCCGCTCCATACCTTCGATTACGACAAAGTTCGCGACCACAAAATTGTCGTCCGCCGCGCCAAGCCCGCCGACGCCGCCGGCAAGGCGGCTCCAGAGAAGATGAGAACCCTCGACGGCATTGAGCGGCAATTCGATTCGAATCTGTGCATGATCAGCGATGGCGACGGTTCGCGCCCTATCGGCATCGGCGGAATTATGGGCGGCGCGGAAACTGAAATTTCTTTCTCCACCAAAAATGTCTTGATCGAATGCGCCTGGTTCGAACCAGTGGCCATTCGCCGCGCCGCGCGCTTTCTGAAATTGCACACCGAAGCGTCCACGCGTTTTGGCCGCGGCGCCGACCCGGAAATGGCCGAGATCGCTTCCCGTCGTGCTGCGGAATTGATTCTTCAGCTCGCAGGCGGAGAGTTGCTTGCGGGCGTTGTCGACGTCTATCCCAGCAAGCGGGCGGCCAAAAAAATCCGCGTGACGCGCGCCGAAATTCTTCGCGTGCTAGGCGCGGACGTTCCGGACAAGGAAGTCGAGGCCAGCCTCAGCGCGCTCGGCTTCGCCCCCGTTCGAATCGACCAGAACCGCGGCGCGGAAGGCTCGCTCCTCGCTGCCTGGGAATGCACGCAGCCCTCCTGGCGCGCCGAAGTCGAACGCGAAATCGATTTGATCGAAGAGATCGCGCGCATTTACGGCCTCGATAGATTTCCGCCGCGTTTGCCGGCAGCCCGGCAAGGCGCCGCACGCCTCCCGCACTACGAAGCCGAAACTCGTTTGCGCGAACGCCTCATCGGCCTCGGCTACCGCGAAATCCTTACGATTCCTCACGTTGCCGAAGAACGCGACGCGTTGTTTCGCCCGGAAGGTGTTGCTCCCGCGCGGCTTTCGAATCCGCTCTCCGAAGAGGCCAATGTACTGCGTTCCACAGGGATTGTCACAATGGCTGGCGCCCTCGAATGGAATTTGAATCACGGCCAGCGCAATGTCCGCCTGTTCGAAATCGCACGCCACTACCGCTTGAATGGATCTGAATCTGTCGAGACGGCTGTCCTTACGATTGGCGCAACCGGCGAAGCCCGCGAAAAAAGCCTTTACGATGCCGCGCGCGATTTTTCTTTCGCGGACCTCAAGGGCGATCTCGATTCCATCGGTGAACTCAGTGGAGGCTTCCGCTGGGAAGATGGCGGCGCGGAATGGCTGCACGCCGCGCGACGAACCTCAGTTCAACTGAACACCAAGAGCTCGGGCGAGGCGAAAATTAATTCTTCCCTTGGCGTTGCAGGGCAGCTCGCGAGGCGCGTCGCGGAAAAACTGAAATTGCGGCAAGACGTTTTCCTCGCGGAGTTGCGGCTCGATCCGGTTTACGCGGCGATGCAAGCCGCGAAGGAAGCGCGGCGGTATGAACCGTTGCCGAGATTTCCGAGCGTTGAGCGCGATTTTTCCTTGCTGCTTGCCGATGGGACGAAGTTCTCTGATGTAACGAAAACGATTCAGTCGCTCGGCATCAAGGAGATTTCTGCCCTCGAGGCGACCGATCTCTTCCGCGGCAAAAATGTTCCTGCTGGAAAATACTCGCTGCTCGTGCGCGTCACTTTTCAGAGCCGCGAAGCGACGCTGACCGATGAGCAGATCGGCGACTTTAGCGGCAGGATTGTTGCCACCCTCGAAAAAAGTCTAGGCGCGCAACTCCGCGCCAGTTGAAGAAAAACTCCGTAACGGTTTGTCCTGCGTTACAATCCTGAGAGATGAGCGGGCCGGTGAAAGTGCAGATTTTCGGGCAGACGTATTCCATCCAGGGGGAACTGGATGGGAAGTACGTGCAGAAACTCGCGAAGTTCGTGGACGACAAGATGCACGAGATTGCCGACGTGACGAAGACCGTGGACACTCAAAAAGTCGCGGTCCTCGCAGCGCTGGCGATTGCCGACGAACTCCACAGCATGCAGCGCGATCGCGGCGATCATGAACAGTTAATGCGCGAACAAGCCGAGCGTTGCCTGACGCTCGTCGAACGCGCGCTGAAGCAAACTGCGTAATTTTTTTCATCCTAAACATACCAATTTTATTGGCTCCAGCTGGTGGGGTTGCGGTCCCAGCGGTGGAGGCGGAGTTGTTTGTGGAGGGCGGGGGGGAGGAGGCCCATGGTGCTGGCGGCGATGTTGGCTTCGACGTTGCGGCGTTTGCGCATGCCGGGAATGACGGTGCTGACGTCGGGATTGTTGAGGATGAAGCGCAGGGCCATCTGCGCCATAGAGTTGTCGGCGGGAACGAGCGGGCGGAGGGCTTCAGCGTGGGCGACGCTGTTCTTTAGATTTTCCGGTACGAAGTAGGTGTTGCGCCAATCGCCCGGGGGCCAGGTGCTCTCGACGGTCAGCGTGCCGGTAAGGGTGCCTTCGTCGAAGGGGACGCGAGCGATTACGGCGACATTTTTCATGCGGCAGATGGGGAAGAGCGCGTCTTCGGGATTCTGGTCGAAGATGTTGTAGATGACCTGGACGGAGTCGGCGACGCCTTCGAGCACGGCACGAATGCCGTTGCACGGCTCCCAGCGATTGACGCTGACGCCGATAGCTTCGGCTTTGCCGCAGGTGCGCAACTTTTCCACGGCGCGCGGGAGGCGTTCGTCGTTGAGCCAGCGATCTTCCCAAGTGTGAAACTGGATGAGGTCGAGTTTTTCGACGCCGAGATTAGCGAGGCTCTTGTTGACGTATTCTTCGATGTGGTCGGGCGGATAGCAATCGTCGAGGGTGAAATCGCGGCGGCTGGGCCACTTTTCGTTTTTGGGCGGAATTTTCGTAGCGACGTAGAGTCTTTTGTCCGGCCCGCCGACACTGGAATTATTTTTGTTGGCGCGGAGGACTTTTCCGAGGATCTGTTCGCTGCGGCCGGCGCCGTAGGCCCAGGCGGTGTCGAAGAAATTGCAGCCGAGATCGACGGCGCGCTGCAGGGCGTCGAGCGATTCGGCGTCGTCGGAGCCGGTCCAGCCAGCGAGTCCCCACATGCCGTAACCAATTTCACTGACGTTCCAGGTGCGTCCGAACTTGCGATAGTGCATGGTGTGCTCTCCTGAAGTGGAGGGCACATTATACGGGGAAAGGAAAGTGGATGGTGGTGAGTGAGTAGTGGGTAGACGAAGATATCCCTTGGCTCCTGCGATGCGGAGGATTCGGGATAGCAATGCTTTCCGACAGGGTCGGAATCTTCGATCTCGGCATTTCTGGTTAACATTAACTGGTGTCCCCCTCCCCTGTTTTTCAAAAGTGTTCATTCTAAAGGGACTTAGGTGGCGCCAAAATTGTGCAAACTTGGTATTGATTCTAAAGAGCTTAGCAGCGAGGATTTTGTTCGGCTTGCCAGTCGCGAGCCTTAGTGGCCGAGGGCGAATCGACCGCGCTACTTTCGTAGACCCGACGGCACAAACCCACCAAATCTGTTAGGGCTGGGCTATCTATTGCCGTTGCGGCTGATTTCATGTTTTCCAGTGCCACAAGCATTCGTATGTGTTCGAATGTGCATGCGCGGTCTGCGACCCACACATGCAGCCAGCCGTCTGGCGGCACAAATGAATCACCTATCTCGTAACCACGCGCCTTCAAGAACGCCAGCGCCTTGTCGATGTCTTGCAATAGTTTCATCCCCTCGCCCGTGAGCATGCCAGAAGAAAAAGCGAAAGTGAAGTGGGTCACTGCCAAGGCAAATTACACGAGAATAACTGCCCGGCTGGGGATCTAGCGATTGACCGATGCACAGATTGGAATCGGTTGCGGGGACGGCTTGCGGTCAGGGGGCGGGCGATGAACGGCGAGAAACGACTCTGAAAACAGGGACGAGGCGGACCGCGGCGTCTGAAGCGAAATAGACGGAAGAGGCGGCATCGAACTCGATCGAAAGATGGATGGCCTCGCCAGGAAGTAGGCGGAAAAGGCTCGCGGCGCCGTGTTCCAGAGGGATGTGAAATTCCGGGGCGGGACCGAATCCCAATTGGCGCACCGAGGCAGCGGCGAATTCCGAATGGGGGAATTCCAAAGGCCGCGTGGAGCGATCGGCGAAGACGATGCAGTTCCAGCCAGCATCGCCACACGCGTTGCTCTCCGGGATAGGGTCATCCGGGGATGGATTCCGAGGCAAGAGCCGGAGGCGCAATTGGAGGTATTCGTCGGCGGGAACCGTGGCTAGGCCGTTTGCGCCAGCGCGTAAACTCAGCGTTCCAGAATTGCCAGTCGTTGTTAACGGGGCTGACGGGGCCAACAGGTCAAACTGTAGCGGGTGTGCCGACAGGTCAGGAGCAAGTTCTTGCCAGGCAGGCGAATCCTCGTCTGCCACCGCGTCTGAATGGGCCTCAATGCCGCGAAGCGTGACAAAAATGTGCTGGACATTGCCTGGCAATGCGCGTGGCGACGCGCCTGGTAATGGATGTGGCGATGCGATGGGCAGCGGGAAAGAGGCGGAGGCAGTGGGAGGCGCAGAAACCGCATTGATCTGCACGCTCACGGCGCCCATGGCTGTGGTGAGAGGGCAGGACGAGTTGCTGACCTTGATGCTGCTTGTACTCCCGTTCAAAAGGACGCCACTCACGCAGGTTGTGCCGCAACCAGAGACGGCCAGGCACAAGAGAAGCACACCGGGAAAGACTTTCCTCGGAACGTGCGCCGTGGCTTCTATGCCGCCATTGCGCTGCATACTGGGGCCTCACTTCTGGGACCGAAATAAGGATACCACTTCCAGAATTCATCGTGGGAGGCTTACTCTTCCTTGAAGGGGGCCAAAGCTGCGATGAAAAAGAAAAAATTACTTTTGTTGGGGCTGGCGTGCGCGGTGGCCGCAGTGTTTGCGGTGAGGGTGCGCGGGGACGCGGCGGGGGAGGAGGTTGGGCGGCTGGCGGAGTTGATGGGGTGGAAGGCAGGGACGGTGGTGGCGGATATTGGAGCGGGGGATGGCGCGTATGCGTTTGCGGCGGTGGAACGGGTGGGGCGGCAAGGGAAAGTGTACGCCACGGAGATTGATGCGAAGAAGCTGGCGGAGCTGCGGGAGGAGGTGGCGAAAAGGAAGCTGGGGAACGTGGTGGTAGTGGAGAGCAAGGAGGCGGAGACGAATTTGCCGGCGGGATGTTGCGACGCGATTTATTTGAGGCGCGTTTACCATCACCTGACGAAGCCGGCGGAGTTTGATGCCGGGCTGGTGCGGTCGTTGAAGAGCGGAGGGCGGCTGGCGATTATTGATTTTCCGGCGCGGGCGGGGCTGGACCCGGTGGAAGGTGTTCCGAGCAACCGGGGCGGGCATGGGATTCCGGAGAAGGTTGTGATTGAGGAGTTGAAGGCGGCGGGGTTGCAGGTGGAGAAGATTGTGGAGGATTGGCCGGAGGGGAGTTATTGCGTGGTGTTTGTGAAGAGGTGAGGGGATCGTTGGAACGTCTGAAGGTCGGAACGTCTGAACGTTAGAACGTCCGGAAAAAACGAAGAGGAAGAGAGATTTCTCTCTCCGTAAGCCGCCGCTTTCGCAGGAGTGAAAGCGGAAGAAAAAGCGTCGGTTTACTCCTTTCGAAATGACGGATTAAGGAGAGGCCGCACGAAGTGAAGAACGAGAGTCCTTAGTCCTTTTTGGACCAGGGAGGGACGACACCGGACATGCGAGCGTAGGCGATGAGCTGGCCCATGTGCTCGTTGGCGTGGACGATGATGCGCAAGTACATGCCATCCACATTGGTGTCACGATCATAGATGTGGACCTTGCGCTGCAGGTCTTGCGGCGTGACGGCCAAATGGGCTTGCTTGACGGCATCGAGCGAGCGCTTGAGCCAATTGATTACATCGGCTTTTGAGGTGACGGACTTCTCCAGGCCTTCCTTCAAGTCGGCGGGCACTTTGGGGCCGGTAAAGGCCAGCAAGCCAAAATTCGCGATGGCGATGTGCATGTAGACTTCGCTGGTGGAGCGCACACCGGGCGTGGGACGCCAAGAGAATTTTTCCTCGGGGGTGGCTTCGGCGAGCGCGAGCAATTGGGCCGAGACGTGGCGCCATTCGCCGTCATATCCTTGCCAGATTCCTTCTGGCGCGGTTTGCGCGAGCATGGGACGCGCGGCGAATGACAACAAGAACGCAAAAAGCAGTTTTCTCATGATTTCTCTCCGGTCTGGCTCTCTTTCTCCCATTCTACTGTGACGGCTGGGATGGCAGGATGAAAGCAGGACGAAGAGAGAGCCGCGAAGTGAAGAAAGAGGAAGAGAGATTTCATCACGCACAAAAAATGAAGGCCACCGCTACGAAAGGCAATTACGGGGTGATGGCTAGGACGCGGAGGGGGCTGCCGGAGCCGTTGACGATTTTTAGGGGGGCGGCGATGACGACGGCGCCGGTGGGGGGTAGTTGGTCGAGATTGCAGAGGCTGGCGAGGCCGAACTTGCCGCTGCCGTGCATTACGCAATGATTGGAGAAAGGCGGGTCAAATTTGGCGGCTTGGCCTGCGTCGGTTCCTACTGTTTCGACGCCCACGCCGAGTACGTCGCGATCATTCGCTAAAAATTGCGAGCATTCTTTGGCCCAGCCGGGGGTGTGCGGGCCGTCTTCACTGAGATTGATGTATTGGGCGGGATCGGTGCGCTTGGACCAGCCGGAGCGGAGGAGAACCCAGGAAGCGGGCGGGATTTTTCCGTGCGTGGCTTCCCACTCCTTGATGTGGGCGGAGGTCAGGAGGAAATCGGGATTTTTCTCGACGGCTTTGGTTACGTCGATGACGCAGGCGGGGCCGATGAATTTTTTCGGCGGGATGCGATCGACGGAAGAGTCCGGCAAGTCCTTGCCGGTGATCCAGTGGACGGGGGCATCGAAATGCGTGCCGGTGTGCTCGCCGGTTTCGAAGGCGTTCCAATACCAGAAGGGGCCGCGAGCGTCGTAGCGGGAGAGTTCGCGGAGGGTGAAGGGCGGAGTGTTGTTCCATTGGGTGGGGAGCGGGAGGAGGGGCGTGGTGGAACTGAGCGGCAGGGTGAGATCGATCACGCGCAAGCGGCCGGCGTGGAGCGCTTCGACTAGTTGAAGAAGGATTTCGGACATAGAGCCTCCTGAGAGAGAAAGGGAGAGTATGCAGGAAGAAGTGACGAGTGGCGAGAAGGCTAGCGCGGCTTGGAGGCCAGAGATTGGATGTAGCGGCGGAACTGGAAACGGTTTTCGAGGAGGCCGAGGTCGGTGACGAAGGCTTTGGGGCCGGTGGCTTCGACTTTGGCGACGATAGTTTGCAAGCCTTCACCGGAGATGGCCTCGCGGACTACGGTTGCGAAATCTTCGACGGTGCTGACGGTGCAAGTTTTTGGGATGCCGGCGGCGCGGGCGATGGCTTCGAGATCGGTGCCGGTGCTGGTGGCGGTGGGGAAACCGCCGACGGAGAGGAGACTCTCGTTGTCGAAGACGATGTGGAGGAGGTTTTTCGGTTTGTAGCGCGCGAGGGTGCTGAGGCTGCCGAGATTCATGAGGAGGGAGCCGTCGCCATCGAGAACGACGACTCTTTGCTGGGGCAAGGAGAGAGCGAGGCCGAGACCGGTGGAGGAGGCGAGCCCCATGGCGTGTTGCAAATAGAAAAAATTGGGACGATGGCCGAGGGATTGGAGTTCGGCGGGGAGAGCTCCCATGATGGTTACGACGAGAGATTTCTCGAGGTCGGGATAGATGGCGCGGAGGCAGTCGAGGCGCAGCATTATTCCACCCACATCAGATCACGCGTGAGGAGAAGCGCGACGGGCTGAAGACTGCTTTCGGCGAGGGTGTGGGCCTGGCGGATGCGTTTTTCGACGGATTCGGGAGCGTCGAGGAAAGAATAAGGAATGTTTAGCGCGCGAAGGAGAGGCTCAGTGACGTTGCCGCCTTGGGTTTGCCAGGGGTCGCGCTCGCCAAAGGTGCCACGATAGGAAATGAGCATCAGCAGCGGGATTTTGTAGAGATGGGCGAAGGAGACGATGCCATTGATGGCGGCGAGGAAGCCGTGATTTTGCATGAGCATGGCGGACTTGGCGCCGGCAAAGTGCGCGCCGGCGGAGAGGCCGACGCCCTCCTCTTCCTTGGCAAGGCGGACGAGCGTCATTTGCGGATCGTCTTCAGCGATTTGAATGAGGTGGACGAGCCAGGTCTCTGGTAGGGCAGAGAGCAACTGGATGCCGCAGGATTTGAGGGCGCGGTAGATGAGCTGCGAGTTTTCGAGAGAGACGGGCATGGCTTAGAGGCAATATGCCGTTGGGACTTTCGCACGGATGGAGATTCTCGGCAACTAGTGACAAAAGATTGGATCGGCCATAGACTGGCGCGGCTATGAGACATACAACGCGAAGGCGATTTCTGGGGCAGGCGGCGAGTTCTGCAGCGGGGGCTGTTGTGTGCGCTGGAGAGTGGCCGGGGCTGTTTGCCGGAATGGGAACGACGCTGGCGGCGGATGCGGAGCCGAGCGTTCGATTTCCGATGGCGGCGCGGGAGCGAATTGCGATTGCGTCGTATCCGTTCCGGGATTTCATCGCGAGTCGCGAAGACAAAAGCGGCGGCGGGAAGATGGAAATGAAAGAGTTCGCAGCGCACGTGAGCGCGAAATTCAATATCAAGAAGATCGAGCCGTGGAGCCCGCATTTCCGTTCGCTGGACAAGGGGTACCTGGAGGAGCTGCGCGCGGGGGTGGCGAAGGCGGGCGGAGCGATCGTGAACATGGCGGTGGACGGGGAACACAGCCCGTATGCAATGGATAGCGCGGAGCGGGAGCGCGCGGTCGCGGACAGCAAGCAATGGATCGACGTGGCGGTGACGATCGGTTCTCCGAGCGTGCGCACGCACATTCCGGCGGCGAATGATTCGAAACCGGACGTGGAGCGAACGGCGGAAAGCTTGAAGCGCGTGGCGGAGTACGGGGCGGCGAAGAATGTGGTGGTGCACCTGGAGAACGATGACGCGGTCAGCGAGGATCCGTTCTTCATTGTGAAGGTGATCGAAAGAGTGAACAGCCCGTGGCTGCGCGCGCTGCCGGATTTTGGGAATTCAGTGGCGGCGCACGACGACGATTACGCGTACAAGGGCGTAGATGAGATGTTTGCCCACGCGTATGGAATCTCGCACGTGAAGGAAACAGAAGAGGGCGAGCAAGGCAAAATCGCACATGTGGATTTGGCGAAGACTTTTGCGATCGCAAAAAAGCATGGTTATAAAGGATATTTTTCGATGGAGTGGGACAGCCCGGGGGATCCCTACGCGGGAACGGCGGGGCTGATTGAGAAGACGCTGAAGAATCTCTCCTGAGAGTCCGGGGACGGGTCTGACCGGAAATATTCAGTTCGCTGCAATTTCGATCCTCCACATTCCCTGAACTGCACGCACTATTCGTAGCGGAGAGCGACGATGGGGTCGACGCGAGTGGCGCGGCGGGCGGGGATGAAGCACGCCAACAGAGCTACGGCCGCGAGCAAGGCGGCGACGCCTGCGAACGTGAGCGGGTCGGTGGCACTGACGTTGAAGAGCAGGGTGGCCAAGAGGCGCGAAAGGGCTAGCGCGGAGAAAAGGCCGATGGCGACGCCGAGAAAAGTGAGACGCGTGCCTTGTGCGAGGACGAGGCGGAGGACATCGCGATTCTGGGCACCGAGGGCGATGCGAATGCCGAGCTCTTGCGTGCGCTGGGTGACGCTGTAGGCGATCAAACCGTAGATGCCCACGGCAGCGAGGAGAAGAGCGACTGCGGAGAAAATTCCGAGCAGAAGCATGGTGAAACGCGAGCGAGAAAGGGAGTCGGCGAGAAGCTGGTCCATGGTGGCGACGCCGGCCAGGGGAAGCTCTGGATCCAATTGCTGAAGCGCAGTGCGCGCTGCGGATGCGATCGATAGCGGATCGTTTGCGGTTCGAACGAGAATGGTCATTCCTGACATGACCAGCTCTGGGTGAGGCCAATAGACGGTGGGTTCGGGGGTGGTATCGAGGCCGAGCTGGTGGACGTCGCCGACCACGCCGATGATTTCCGAGGGCTGGAGCTCAGTTTCCGAAAGACTCTTCATATAGATGGCGGCCTTCTGGCCGAGGGGATTGACGCCATGGAGGTATTTGTCGGCGAAAGCCTGATTGATGATGGTTACATGCCTCTCTTCGGTGAGCTCTTGCGCATTGAAGAGACGGCCGGCGCGCAGAGGAATATTCATGGTGTTGAAGTAGTTGGAGCCAACGACCTGAACGTTGGTGACGGGAAGATCGGAGAGTGCGAGCGACGGCTGGCTGAGAAGGTGCACCGCCGTAGCGGCGCCCAGGCCGGCGAGAGGAGGAAAGCTCTCCATGGTGGCGGAACGCACGCCAGGGATGGTGCTCAGTTTGGTGAGCAGTTGCTGGAAGAAAGCCAAGCACAAAGGGTCTTTTCCGTATTTTGCGCGGGGAAGCGAGACCTTAAAGGTTAGGAGATGACCGGTATCAAATCCCGGATCAACACCAATCAAACGAACAAAACTGCGGATGAGAAGGCCGGAGCCGGTGAGCAGTACGAGGGCGAGACCGAGTTGGGCAACGACGAAAGCGTTGCGCGCAAAGGCGCGGCGGTTTGCTGCAGAGGAGCCGCGGCCACCTTCTTTGAGAGTTTCTGCGATGCGCGAATGCGCGGAGATGTAGGAAGGGAGAAAACCAAAGAGCAAGCCGGCGAGGAGAGTTGCTGCGATAGCAAAAGAGAGAACGGGCAGATCCATCGAGACTGAGTGCATGTCGAGAAGATTTCTGGGGCTGGCGGCGAGGAGCGCGTTGGTGCCCCAAACGGCGAGTGCGACGCCGATGCCGCCGCCAATCAAGGCGAGCAACAAACTTTCCATCAACAATTGACGGGCGATGCGCCAGCGGCTCGCGCCGATGGCGGTTCGAATGGCCATCTCGCGCTCGCGACTGGCGGCACGGGCGAGAAGTAGGCTGGAGACATTGGCGCAGGCGATGAGCAGGACGAAGGCGACGGCACCGAAGAGAACGAGTAAAGCGGGGCGCAGCTCGCCGGAGATTTGGTCACGGAGGGAGACGACGTTGACACCCCAGTGGCCGTCGGCATCCGGATATTCGTGCTCGAGTTGGGAGGCGATGGCGGTCATCTGGGTCTGCGCTTGAGAATGGGTGGCGCCGGGTTTCATGCGCGCGACAACAGTGATAAACCGGCCCATGTCTTTGTGACTGCTCCACGATTGGGGAAAAACAAAGGGCGACCACATTTGCGGCTTGGCACCGGTGAACGAGCCATCCTTGATGAACCACTGAAATTTCTGAGGGGCGACGCCGACAACAGTTTGCGGATGGCCGTTGAGCACAATGGATTTTCCGACGATGGCGGGATCGCCGGCGAAGCGTTCTTTCCAAATGCCGTAACCAAGAATGACGACGTTATCGTGGCCGGCTTGGCCGTTTTCGGGAGTGAAGCCGGGGCCGAGGAGAAGATTGACGCCGAGGAGGGAAAAGAAATTAGCGGAGACGTCCTGGACGACAACTTCTTGAGGGTCGCCGTTGCCGGTGAGGTTATCGCGCCCGTCAAACATATAGGCCATGCTGGAGAAAATGGTATTTCGGCTTTGCCAGTCGAGAAAGTTCGGTGGAGAGACAGTGTTGTGCGGGTTGGGATGCTGGGAATTGCTTTCCCAGACCATCACCAATTGGTCCGGCTCATGATACGGAAGAGGACGCAGGAGGACAGAATCTATCACCGAGAAAATCGCGGTGTTGGCGCCGATGCCGAGAGCAAGAGTGAGGACGGCGACGGTGGTGAAGCCCGGGCTGCGCTGAAGCATGCGGAGGGCATGACGAAAATCGCGTGCGGCTTCGTCGAGCCAACGTACGATGTCTACTTCGCGAGCGTCCTGCTTGAGCAGGGTGGTATTGCCGAAGCGTTTTTGGGCTTCGTAGCGGGCTTGTTCGGGCGCCATTCCGGCGGCAAGATTGTCCGCGGCGCGCATTTCGAGGTGCGAGCGCAACTCTTCATCGAGATCCTGGTCCAGGCGGTTTCTTCTGAACATGCCGCGCAGGCGAGAAATCAAGGACACGGTGCACCTTCCTTTCCTACTTCTCCAGCGAACCAAGGAACTTGGGTAACAAGGTGCTAGAGCTGCTCCCTCTTTTTCACTCTCTCAAAAGCCGTCAGTCTTGCCGGAGCGCGGTCAAGGGATCGACACGAGTAGCCCTGCGCGCTGGAACAAGACAGGCGATAAAGGTCACTGCCGCCAAAAACGCAGAGATCCCGAGATAGGTCATGGGATCGCTGGATTTCACTTCAAAGAGCATGGACTGGAGAAACCGCGTGAAGACCGCCGAGCCGATGATTCCGGAGACGATTCCGAAAACAACGACCAGCAGGCCTTCGCCCACGGCGATCCTAAGAATGTCGCGGCGTTGCGCGCCCATGGCGATGCGGATTCCGAATTCGTTGGTGCGCTGGCTGAAGGTATAGGCCATCACGCCATAGATTCCGATGGACGCCAGCAGGACAGCCACACCGGCAAAAAGCCCAAGCAGCTCCAGGGCGAATCGCCGTTCGCCCAAATATTTCGAAACTACCTCGTCCATGGTCTGCACGCCAAAAACGGGAATAGTGGGATCCACTGCTTGCACTTCGCGGCGAATCGCTGCCCCGAGAGAAGCGGGATCGCCACCCGTGTGGAGATAAACCACGGAGGCATAGCTGGGACTCTGATAGACGGGGATGTAGATGTGCGGGGCGGTTGCCGCGTCGAATCCGTCGGACTTGATGTCGCCAACCACTCCGACGATGGTTGTCCACGGAGCCTGGGATGGAGGTTGCCCTCCGCGGCCGGGGAAGCGGATGTGCTGCCCGATGGGGTCGGCATCAGGCCAATAACGCCGTGCCAGAGTTTCATTAATCAGAGCGACCTGCTGCCTTTTGGAATTGTCGGAATCGCTGAAGGCGCGGCCGCTAATCAGCGGAGCCCTCAGCACGTGGAAGTAGCTGGGACTGGCAGTAGCGAACTCAGCCACGGGAGTTCGCTCCGATTCGGCGGCGCGATTTTCAATAATGAAGGGGAATTGAGACCGCGACGCGTTCATCGGAAGACTGTTGGCACCTCCGATGGACGCTTCTTCGACGCCCGGGAGCCCGCTTGCTCTGCGGAGAACCTCGCGATAAAACGCGGCGCGCTTTTCGACATCATGATAGGCGTCCTCGGACGGATCGTTGGGGAAGGGCAGCCAAATCTTTGTGGTAAGTACGTGATGGGGGTCGAATCCCGGACGCACTTCAACGATATACCAAAAGCTGCGCAGCAGCAGCCCCGTACCAATCAGCAGAACCAAGGACAGGGCGATTTCCGAGACAACCAGCAACCGAGAAATCCTCATCTGGCGCTTGCTCGATCCCGAGCCGCGGCTGCCTTCTCTCAGATTCCCCATGTGGCTGGAACGCGAGGTTTGCAGCGCCGGCGCAAGGCCGAAAATTACGCCAGTCAATATGGATACCGCGAAGGCGAACAAAAATACGCTTGGGCTTATGTTGACTTCGTGCAGCCTCGGCAGATCTGCGGGGGCCAAATTTAACAGCCAAGTCTTAATCCAGACCAGGGTGAGCAGCGCCACGCCGCCGGAAATCGCGGCCAGCAGAACACTTTCGGTCAGCAACTGTGCGATCAAGCGTCCTCTTGCAGCGCCCACCGCCAGCCGGATGGCGATTTCGCGCCGGCGGCTGGCCGAGCGTGCCAGGAGCAGGTTCGCAAGATTCACGCAGGCGATTAACAAGACAAAAGCGACCGCGCCGAAGAGTACGAGTAGTTCCGTGCTCACATTCCCGACTAAATCTTCGCGCACGGAAACCAGGCGCAAGCCCCAGGCGGCCGCTGCTGGATATTCGGCGGGATACTCGCGGCTCAGTTGCGCGGAAAATGCATCGAGGAGCGCTTGCGCCTGGGAAACCGTGAGACCGGGCTTCAGGCGTCCCATGGCTCCCGGGAGCAGCCTGACCGACCGCAGCACAGGAACCGGAAATGGCGGCGCCATGAAACCTGCGGCGCCCCACACATCCACCTCATTCGTCAGGGTGCGGCCGGGGTGCCGGAAGCCCGGCGGCATCACGCCAATCACGGAGTAGAGGTCGCTGTCCACGCGGATATTCTTGCCGAGTACTTGAGGGTCGGCACCGAAGGTCCGCCGCCAGAAACCATCGCTGATCACCACGCCTAACGTGAAGCCTGGCTGGGCATCCCGCGGTGTATACACGCGGCCGAGTTGCGGCTGCACTCCGAGCATAGTGAAATAGTCGGGACTGGTCCCCAAAAGCTCGATGCGTTGGGGCTGATCGCCGCCGGTTAAGTTCGCATCGGCGGACACCAACGCAGAAATATCCTGAAATACGCCGGACTTGTCCCGCAGATCCCATAATTCTGGCACGGACATTCCAACACCATGCGTATTGGGGCCACACAGATCGTCGTATACGCGCACTAACTGCTGAGGATGCGGATAGGGTAGCGGGCTGAGGAGCACCGCGCGCACCACGGTGAAGATCGCGATGTTTCCGCCAATGCCCAGCGCTAATGTCAGGACCGCCACGGCAGTGAATCCCGGGCTTCGGAGCAACATGCGTCCCGCGTAATGAAGATCCTGGCCCAGCCTCTCCACCCAACCGACAATATCCATGGCCCGCATGTCTTCTTTCATCAACGTGGTATTGCCGAAGCGGCGTTGTGCATCGTAGCGGGCTTGATCGGGTGACATTCCGGCGGCGGTGTTGTCCGCAGCGCGCATTTCGAGATGGGAGCGCAATTCTTCGTCGAGGTCGATGTCCAACCGTTTGCTACGTAACATACCTCGCAGGCGAGCTAGCAATGACACGGCAGCTTCCTCCTAGGCGAATTGGAGAACGTGGGCAACAGCTTGGGTGAGTCGCTCCCAGTTCTTTTCTTCTTCCGCAAGTTGCTTCCTGCCCGCGGCGGTCAAGCGATAGTAGCGGGCGCGGCGATTGTTGTCGGAGAAGCCCCATTCGGCACTGACCCAGCCGTCTTGCTCCATGCGGTGGAGAGCGGGATAGAGGGAGCCTTCTTCAACGCGGAGGAAGTCCTTTGAAACCATCTGGATATGAAGGGTGATGCCGTAGCCGTGGAGGGGGCCACGGGCAAGCGTCTTGAGGACCAGAAGGGCCAGGGTGCCCTGGAGAAGGTCATTTTTGGGTTTGAGCATGAAGCTCCTATAGATAGCTATAGGTAGAGACGGGGCAGGATAGAGAATGTTTCCAAAGAAATGGGAATAGACAGGGGCGCGGTGAAGGTCAAGCGGGGGGCGGAAGTGGCGCTTGTTCGGCAGTACTCGGGGGCGTATGCTTCCGAACGAATTCGGTAGTAAGGGGAGGAAAGCAATGAAGACACGTTTGAGTCTGATGGTAGCGGGGATGACGGTGTTGATGGCGGCGAGCAGCGCGTTCGCGCAGCAGGCGGCACCAGCGGCGAGCGCGGCTCCGGACATGACGCCGGTAGCGAATCCGGTGAGCGGGTTCGTGAAAGCGGGAGTGGCGCGATACCAGAAAAATATGGTGGCCGCTGCGGAAGCGATGCCAGCTGAGAAGTACAGCTTCAAGCCTTCGCCGGAGATGAACTCGTTCGGTCACCTGGTGATACACATCGCGCAGTCGAACAATACGTTTTGCTCGAAGATTTCCGGGCAGGCGGCGACGGACGTGAAAATAGCGGAGACAGATCCGAAGGACAAGCTGGTGGCGGCGATGAAGGATTCGTTTGCGTTTTGCGCGGCGGCGCTGGAAAAGGTGGACGATTCGAAACTGGGGGAACAATTCATGATGTTTGGGAACCGGCCGATGTCGCGCGGAGGGGCGCTGGTGGCTTTGGGCGGCAGTTGGACTGACCATTATGCAACCGAGGCAATATATTTGCGGCTGAATGGGATTCTGCCGCCGACGGCGCAGCCTGCGAAATAGAAGCAAATCGACTGCAAAATGGCTCGACTAAACGCACGGGGCTGAAGACCCGCCACTGCAAGAGAATATTGAGTAGAGTGCTAGACCTGGAGGACGTCACCTTCGCGGGCGACGATTTCGTAGAGGACTGGGTTGACGAAGAAGCCGAGCAAGAGGCGGGAGATGAGGCCGGCGACGACGACGATAGCGAAAGGTTTCTGGGTGTCACTGCCGACCCCGGTGGACATGGCGGCGGGAAGAAGACCGAGGCAGGCGACGAGCGCTGTCATCATGATGGGACGAAGCCGGAGAAGTGAGGCACCGAGAGTGGCTTCGCGGACGGATTTGCCTTCGAGGCGGAGCTTGTTGATATAGCTGACGAGAATGACGGCGGTTTCCACGGAGACACCGAGGAGCGCGAGTAAGCCGAGGATGCTGGAGACGCTCCACGGCGTGTGGGTAAGCTTCAAGGCGATGAGCGCGCCGACGGGCTCGGTCATCACCACGCCGAGCGCGATGGTGATGGGGAATTTGAAATTGCCGTAAAGAGCGAAAAGGATCATGAAGATGAGGAGAAGGGCGAGCGGGCCAATGATGACGAACTGCGATTCGGCTTCGAGCAGCTCGCTATACTCACCGCCCCAATCGAGAGTGTAGCCTTCGGGAAGTTTCACGGATTTGGCGACGGCGGCCTGCCCCTCATTTACAACGCCCTTCAAGTTGCGCCCCTCAATCGAAAACTGAATGCCAATGTAACGCGAATTGTTTTCGCGGTAGATGAAGGAAGCGCCGGTGCTTTCCTTGATGGTGGCGAGCTCGGAGAGAGGGATTTGCTGGCCGGCGGGAGCAGGAACGAGAATGTTACCAATTTCGCGGGTGCTGGAACGGAACTGTGGCTCCATGCGAACGACGAGATCGAAAAGTTTTTCTCCCTGAATCACCTGGGTGGCGGCCTGGCCGCCGACGGCGGTTTGCACGACGGCTTCGACATCGGCAACGTTGATGCCGTAACGCGCGATTTTCTGCCGGTCGGCCTCAACGAGCAGGCTGGGCTGGCCGAGTTCGCGGACGACGGTGAGCTCGGAAAAGCCTTCCGTCTTGGCAAGAATGTTTTTGATCTCGACGGCTTTTTTCTCGAGGACGTCGAGGTCGGGGCCGAAGATTTTGACGGCGAGTGCGCTCTTGAGGCCGGTAAGTGCTTCGTCAACGGCGTCTTCGGCGGGCTGAGTGTAATTGAAAATGACGCCGGGGTAGGCATCGAGTTTTTTCTGCAGGTCGGTGATGAGCTCTTCCTTGGAATGGATGGAGCCCTTTTTCCAAGCGCCATCCCCATAGGGTTTCAGGCCGACGTAAAATTCGCAGTTGAAGAAGCCCGTGGGATCGGTGCCGTCATCGTTGCGGCCGAGCTCGGAGCCCACGACGGTGACTTGCGGGTACTTGGCCAGCAGATCGCGGATTTTCGGGGCGAACTTGCTCGATTCCTCAAAGGAGATGGTGTAAGGCATGGTGGCGCGGACCCACAGAGCGCCCTCGTCAAGGTGCGGAAGAAATTCGCCGCCGATGAGGGGGATGAGGAGGAGGGTGGCAGCAAAGATAAGCGTGCCAACGAGCAGCGTCAGTTTGGGATGATCGAGGCACCATTCGAGGCGCGTGGCGTAAGCATCGCGGACCCAATCGAAAATGCGATTTGGTTTTTCCTGAACGCCCTTCTTGAACCAATAGGAGGCGAGGACGGGAACGACGGTAAGCGTGAGGACCAGGGCACCGACGAGCGCGAAGGCCATGGTGTCAGCCATGGGGTGGAAAAGTTTTCCCGCTGGGCCGGTGAGCGCATAGATGGGGAGGTAACCGGCGATGATGACGGCGACGGAATAAAAGATGGGGCGATCGACGTCGCGGGCGGCAGCGAGAATGACATCGTTTAATTTGTAGTCCTGGCCGTGGCGGAGGCTGAGCTCGCGATAGATGTTTTCGACCATGACGATGGTGCCGTCAATGATGATGCCGAAGTCGATGGCGCCGATGGAGAGGAGATTGGCGGCTTCGCCGGTGGCGTGAAGAAAGATGAAGGCGAAAAGCAGCGCCAGTGGAACGGTGAGCGCGGTGATCACGGCGGCGCGCACGCTAACAAGGAAAAAGATGAGAACTAGCAGGACGAGAACCATGCCGCGAATGAGATTCCATTCCACGGTATCAGTGGTGACGCGGACAAGGTCGCTGCGGTCGTAGAAGGGACGAATTTTCACGTCGGGGGGAAGGACGTTTCGATTAAGCTCTTCGGTCTTTTTCTCAACGCCTTGCAGAACGGTTTGCGGTTGCTCCCCGCGGCGCATGAGGATGATGCCTTCCACGGCGTCATCGTTTTTCTGTGTGGCGGTCTGAAAACCAAAGATACCGAGGCGCGGGGCGTGGCCGATTTCGACGTGACCGACGTCCTTGACGCGGACGGGAACACCGTTGTTGCTGCCGACGACGACTTCGCCGATGTCTTCCGTGTTCTTGAGGAGGCCGAGGCCGCGGACGTAGTAAAACTGCCCGCCCTGAGAGTAGAAGCCGCCGCCGGTGTTGGCATTATTGGCGGTGAGGGCATTGAGCACCTGCACGACAGGGAGGTGATAGCTGTAGAGGCGTGCGGGGTCTAGCAGTACCTGATACTCCATGGTGGGGCCGCCGAGACCGGAATCGTCGGCAACGCCCGGAACGCTGCGATAGGCGCGCGCAATGATCCAGTTGTTGTAGGTCTTCAATTCCTGTGGAGAACGATCGGGGCTCTCGAGAACGTAGCGATAGACGAGACCGCTGGGACTGAAAAGCGGGGCCATGCTGGGCGTGACACCGGTGGGCAGCGAGGCGTCGCCAATGCGCTGGAATATGAGCTGACGGGCGAAGTAGGGATCGACACTCTCCTCGAAGGTAAGGCGCAAATCGGAAAGTCCGTAGAGAGAGATGGAGCGCATCACGTGCAGATGCGGTGTGCCGTTCATGGCCAGTTCGAGCGGCAGGGTGGTAAGGCGCTCGACTTCTTCCGCGGCGTGGCCGGGCCACTGGGTGATGAGCTCGACCATGGGCGGAGAAAGATCGGGATAGGCATCGACAGGCATGCGCTGGAAGGAAACGGCGCCGGCGATGATGATGAGGACGGTGACCATCATCACCAGGAAGCGCTGCTGGAGGGCGAATTGGACGATGCGATGAATCATCTTGAGTTTTCCGGCCGCGTTTCCCGTTAGTGCTGCAAGGAATTTCTGAATTGCAGGAAGAGTGCGCCGTCAGCCACAACGCGCTCACCTTCCTTCAGGCCATCGATGACCTGTGTGCGGCCGGACTGGCTGTCGCCAATTTTCACCAAGCGGCGCTCAAATTGATTGGAGACCTTTGTCTGTGCGTAGACGAAAGGCAGGTTCTCGGTGTCGCGGAGAATGGCGGCATCGGGAACGGTAAGGGCATCGCGAATCGCGCCGGCCTGAACGGCGGCAGTGACGTACATATCTTTCTTGAGTTTGTTGCTGGGGTTGTTGGTGACGATGCGCGCTTGCAGCGTGCGCGTAGTGGGATCTAGCGCAGGAGCGATGTAAGAAATTTTCCCGTGAAAGACATCGGGATAGGAATCGGTGGTGATGTCCACGGAATCGCCGGGATGCACGAAAGCCATGTCGCTCTGGTAGACGTTGACGAGAACCCAGACGGTACTCATGTCTGAAATGGTGAAAATTTGCGTTGCGCCGCCCATGAGCAATTGGCCGGGGCCGACGAGACGTTCGACGACTTCGCCAGCGACGGGAGCGATGACGGGAATTTGCGAGGTCATCTTTGGGGGATTCTTCACGACAGCTTCGGGATCGTTCAGGCCAAGGGCACGCAAGGCATCTTCACTGGATTGCTTGTCCGCTTCTGCCTGAGTACGGGCGGATTCGGCCTGCTGAAGATCGGCCTCGGCGATGGCGCCATGAGCGAAGAGATCCTGCGCACGAATGTAAATCTTGTCAGCGAGTGCGGACGCCTGGCGGGCTTTGATGTAGGCGGAGCGCGCCGCCGAATAGTCCGGGCTGTTCACGGTGAGGAGCGGCTGTCCCTTGTTCACAGTTTGACCTGGTGCAACGAGGAGTTCGTGAACGGGCCCGCCGATAGCGCTGAAAACCGGGGTGGTCTTGAACGCGTTGTAGGCGACATTGCCGGTGAGGCGCAGGAGGCGCGGGAGTTTGTTTTTTTCGACGCCCACAACCTGGAGATGAGCCATCTGGTCCTGCGGAACGGTAAAGAGCGAGGCGGTGTCCGCTTTGCTTTCGGATCCCGAATACGAGGTCATCTTGGATTCGGACTCACTGGGCCCAGAGCCGCAACCCGCCAATGCGAGTCCGGCAGCGAGGGCAGCGAAAGAAAAGACCGGAGCCGATACGAATATTTTTCTCATGGCAGGGTCCTTGTTCCGACGGCTTGGCGCATTTGTTCCAGCGCGGTCATGTAAGTGGCGAGCGCCTGGCGATAGGCGAGTTGATTGGCGCGATAGGTACGCTCGGAATCGAGGTAATCGAGAAGGCTGGCGGCGCCGCGCTTGTAGGCGTACTCGCTGATGTCGCGGGATTTTTTGGCTTGATCGACGTAGCCGCCTTGATAGAGCTGCACGATTTGCTCGCTGGTGCGAAGCGCGGAGTAAGCGTCAACGACATCGGTCAGAACCTGCTGAGACGTTCCTGCGGCGAGCTGCTCGGACTGGGTGATGACGAAGCGGGTGCGCGCGATTTCTCCCTGGTTGCGGTCGAAGAAGGGGAGCTGGATGTTGAAGAAAAATGCACCAGTATTTGTGGCGGCGACGTGGGAGTAGTTGAAGCTGGCGCCCAGATCGCGCTTGCGATTCGCTTCCGCGAGCAATTCAGCGCTGCGGGAGGCGACGACGTTCCGCTGGGCGGCTTGCAAGTCAGGACGAGTGCGAAGCGCTAGTGCCTTGAGGTCGTCGAGTCCGGCGTGTACGGCTTGATAGTCGAGTTCGCCCTCGACGTCGTAATTGTCGGGAACGGACTCGAACCCAAGGAATTGGCGAAGGCCAGTAAGTGCCTGCACCTTGGCAAGCTTGGCGGCGAGAAAATCATTTTGGAATTGCAACATTTGCAGCTTAATCTTGAGCAGGTCGCCTTCGCTCATGTCGCCGGCTTTGAAGCGCGTCTCGCTGATATCCACGGTCTTCTGGAAGCTGTCGAGATCCTGCTGGGTGAAATCGACGGTGGACTGGGCAAGAACTGCGGAGACGAACTGCTGCGAAACGTTGAAAACGAGCTGGCGCTCGTTGTCGGCGACGGTGGAACGCGTCACAGTGGTGACATCCTTCGCCGCTTGCAAGCGGTGCTGACGCTTCTTGCCGCGTTCAAAGGTATAGCCGAGGCCGATGTCAAATTGTGCTTGCGTGTTGATGTAATCGGCGTCGAACTTGTTGGGCTGGAAGATGGGGAGGAACTGCGCGTCCCAGGAAAGCACAGGGTTGGGACGGAGATTGGCGGTGGTCTCCAGTGCTTGGGATTGAAAAATGGTGGTGCGCGCGGCTTGTAAAGCGTGGTTGTGCTGCAAAGCCAGGCGAATGGCCTCCTCGATGGGAATGCGCGCCGCAGGGGGCTGAGTCGTGGCCGCCCTTGGCGGTGGAGACGTCGGGGGCACGGGGTTCTGTTGCGCCGCACCAAAAGCGGGCATCGCCAGCAGAACCAGGGCCGATACAAATCCTTTACTCAAGTGGAGACTCCTCGCGCGTCCCAAAAAAGGGACAATAGGCAACGTCGATAGGGACGGAACAGGGAAACGGCAGTTGGCTAGAGGACGGGAGGCGCGCGCGGAGAAGGGGCGCGCGGAGCTGCTGAGGATACCGAAACAATCGTTGGAGCAACTTCAAGACGGTTCGTGACCGGCACTATGGCGATAACAGGCGACTGGGTGGCGACGACGGAGCCAGCGGTCGAGCAGACCGGGCAAATGTGCGACGCGGACGGGGTGGCCGTCAAGTCGGCGCAAAAATGGAACTGCGCCCCCAGGAAGATGACCCCGAGGAGCAGTGCCAGAATGCGGATGCGCTGAGTGGCGTTCTGCACGTGAGTACTAAGACGAAGCTTAGGTTGGAAAGGTTGCGGGGTCAAGGGCGTAAGTCTTGACTTTACTTTGACTCATATACTATACTAGACGATAGTATGGGAACGGGGTTTCATGGCGCACACCGCCCGAGATAAAGACAAACTACTGGTCCGGGTTCGTCGCATCCGTGGGCAGGTTGAGGCAATTGAACGTACGTTGGCTGGAGAGCACGAGTGCAGCGAAGTACTCCAATTGGTCGCGGCATGTAGGGGAGCGCTCAACGGTTTGATGGCCGAATTGGTCGAGGGGCATATCTGGTTCCATGTGCTGGACCCGAATCGCAGCAAGGATTCGCCTCAGGCCGCCGCCGCCGAGGAATTGATCGATATCGTGAAGGCCTACTTGAAATAGTTAAGAGGCTGGCGCGTTGGAAGTGCAAAAGGGCGGATCGGGTGTCTCGGATCACTTTTTGAACATAGATAGCAACCAACTGGGTGGATGGATCACCTAACGTGCTAAGGTAAAGTGTAGATTGATGAATCCGCAGGGAGCTAAACTCGAGGGAACGATTGTACGACGCGTGCTGGCGCTGCTGGCTTGCGTTGCGTTGCTCTATTTCGCGGCAGGCGGATCGCTCTTCCATCAACACACAAAGGGGCCCGATAACGCTTGCCATATCTGCCAGGCGCTTCACATGCCTGCGCTGGCAGCGGCCCGGCTGCATTTCAGTAGTACCCCGCAGATCATCACCTGGTTTTCTTCGCTGCCGCAGCACGCCGGCCCAAGCGATTCGTTTTCCCTGCATCGCGCCGGCCGCGCTCCTCCCACCGCTTAGTTCCACGGCCTAGCTAGAAGTGTATTTCCCTGCGTTGGCCTTGCCAGAGGCGAGCGCCACCGCCTTTTTTCCAGGCGGACTCTATCCACATTAAGCACACATAACCCTCGAAAGGGATGGAGAAAAAATGTCTAAGAATTTGAGCATCTGCGCGGCATTTGTTTTGGGATTTATTCTGTCGTTTATGGCTGGGCTAGCGAAAGCGCAGTTGGGCAATGCTGGATCGATCGAAGGGGTGGTAAAAGATGCTTCCGGCGGGGTGGTCGTAGGCGCAAAGGTCGAAATCTCTTACTCCGTGACCGGCTATCAGCGTGAGACGACCACGGGAAGCGACGGAAGCTTCCGTTTCACGAATGTACCCTTCAACACGTATCACCTCGTAGTGACGACGTCCGGGTTCGCTCCCTATACCCAGGATGTGGATGTTCGCTCCAGCTTACCTACCGGCATCCAAATCGGGCTAAAGCTCGGAACGGCGGCAACCAGCATAACGGTGGAAGCAAATGGCGGAGACTTGGTGGAGAAGGACCCCAGCTTTCATACGGACGTAGACACAGCGTTGACTGACCGGATGCCTTTGGAAAGCCAATCGTCTTCGGTGAGTTCGTTGGTGACGCTAGCGACCCCGGGGGTGGTAGCGGATTCGAATGGCCTTTTCCACGGACTTGGAGATCACGCCGAAAATTCGTTTTCCGTTGACGGCCAGCCGATTACGGATCAGCAAAGCAAAGTCTTCTCGAACCAGATTCCGCTGGATTCCATTCAGTCGCTGGAAGCAGTCTCCGGTGGGCCACCTGCCGAATACGGCGGCAAGACCAGCCTGGTCATTAAGGTAACGACGCAATCGGCCCTCGGAGTGACCAAACCAAAGGGTACAGTTTACTCTTCCTACGGCAGCTTCGGCTCGGTCAGTGGGGGCTTCCAGCTGGCCTTCGGCGGCCAAAGGTGGGGAAACTTCATCGCTGCGAGCGGATTGAACAGCAGCCGGTTTCTCGACCCACCGGAACTGCACGCCATCCACGATAAGGGCAATGAAGAAAACCTATTTGACCGCGTCGATTACAACGTAACCAGCGCGGATTCGATCCACACGAACTTTCAGTACACGCGTTCGTGGTTCCAGACTCCAAATACGATTGATAACTTGAACATCGGAGTGAGTGACCCTCTCACAGGCACTCCTCTACCGGCACAGGACCAGCGCGCGCAGATCAAGACCTTCAACATCGCCCCGGTGTGGACACGCTTGATCAGCACCACGACGCTGTTTACCTTCGGCGGTTTCGTTCGCCAGGACCGGTTTAATTACTACCCGAGCGGAAACGTGTTTGCGGACGGGACTGGACTCATCCCTGGTGGTTCCTCGGCGACGCTCAATCAGCAAAGAAAGCTGACCAACGCGGGACTTCGCACGGACGTGTCCTACGTGAAGGGAAAGCACAACATCAAGGCGGGTGCTACGTTTCAACACACCTTCCTGACAGAAAATTTCAACTTTGGAGTTACGGATCCGGCCTTCAATGCGGTCTGCCTTAATTCGTCCGACGCGAGTCCGTTCACTGGTTCCACGCCGACGTTTTTAGGCAATTGCGCGGGAACTCTTGAGCCAAACGATGGCACAGATGCTCGGGCTACAGTTCCCGCCTTTATCCCGGCGCTGGGTTGCATTGACCTCACCCGACCGGTGCTGACGACGGCGGCGCAAACGCAAGATGCTTGCGCCAGCGCGCAAACGGCGCTGTTTCCCTTCCGTGGACGTGCGGACGTCAAGGAGCTCGCGCTCTACCTGCAAGACACGATCAGCGTGGGCAATTGGGCCTTCAATCTGGGATTCCGCGAGGATCTCTATCGCGGAATCGTGCACGATAGTCAACCGCAGCCTCGCGTGGGCTTCGCTTACAACATCAAAAAGACCAACTCGGTCCTGCGCGTATCTTACTCGCGCATTTTGGAGACACCGTTCAATGAGAACCTGATTCTCGCGAGCCTGGGCGCAGCTAACCCGGTCATCGTGGACGTAATCGGCGGCGCAAGCTTACAGGCACCGATTCGTTCGGGTCAGCGCAACCAGTTCAACGCCGGTCTTCAGCAGGCTTTTGGAAAATACTTGGTAGTGGACGCCGACTACTTGTGGAAGTACACGCACAATGCGTATGACTTCAGCACGTTCGGCAACACGCCGATCTTCTTTCCCATCGCATGGAAAAACTCAAAGATTGACGGGCCTTCCGTGCGCGTGAGCATGCCGAATTTTCATGGCTTTACGGCACTTGCCGTGCTCGCTCACGTCCGTGCGCGCTATTTCCCGCCGCAGATCGGCGGGCTGGGCTCCAGCATCACGGGAGGAGAAGTATTTCGCATCGACCACGACCAGGCCTTCAACCAGACAACACATTTCCAATACCAACCATGGAAAACTCTGCCATGGATTGCCATGAATTGGCGCTACGACAGCGGCCTGGTGGCCAGCAATCCCAACCTTGACACCTTCCAGGATGCGTCGGGTTTCCTAGATGCAGCTCAGCAGACTACCGTCGGGCTTTTCTGCGTGGACGCTGGTGGAGTCATGCACACGGCTTCCCTGTCGCAGGCTCTTGCGGTGGGCGCAGAAACAATCTGCGGCGCGAATCCCACGATGACTGGCGCAAAGCTGCTCAACATCGCAGGTCCCACGTTTGACGTAGACCACAATCCCTCGCGCGTCAAACCGCGCAACCTCTTTGATCTGAGCGTGGGGGACGACAATTTGCTTCACGGCGATCACTACAAGTGGAGCTTGCGCCTCACGGTCATCAACCTGACGAACAAGACCGCGCTCTACAATTTCCTCTCCACGTTCAGCGGGACGCATTTTGTCACGCCTCGTGCGTACACAGCCGAGTTAGGCTTCCACTTCTAAGAACGAGAACTGATCGATGGACGGGCTGGCCATTGCCGGCGAAATGACTGGCTCGTCCAAGGTTTCCGCACTAAAAATTTGCCTGCAAGATTCTTTGCCACTGCCGTTATAACTCCAAGCGCAACTGCCGGCGATAGGCGCGTTGCGCTCTGGAGGTTCCGATGTCTTCTTCAAATGCGTTGACGCTCTCGCTTTGCGCCAGCATTAGCTTGCTTATGGGTGTTTCTGCCCTGCTGTCGCCGCCAGAGGCGCACCAGCAGGCCAAACTTGACGCGCAGGCGACGAGCAAGATCGCCGACCCGCCTGCCAAGCTGGCCGCGCAGAGAATTGATTTGAGCAAGGCCATGAATGTGAATTTGCCAGCGACAAGCCGCGATCTGGAGGCTGCTTCGTTCGGCACTCCGGACGGAAAGACCGGCTGGGTGCTGCGGCTTCCCGGCGGGCGGCCCATCGCTACTCCGGCTTATGCGGACGGGATGCTGTTCGTTGGCGGCGGTTACGGATCGCATGAGTTTTATGCCGTGGACTCTGAGACGGGGAAGATTATCTGGAAGATCCAAACCGGGGATGATGGTCCGACCGCGGCAGTGGTGGCCGATGGGATGGTGGCGTTTAACACCGAGAGCTGCACGCTGGTGGTGGTGGATGAGAGAAGGGGGCGAGTGATCTGGCAGGAATGGCTGGGCGATCCACTGATGAGCCAACCGGCGATTGATAAGGGTGTGCTGTTCATGGCGCATCCGGCGGCAACTGGCAGGGCTACGAAGCCTGCGGCGTATCATCCCCGGGCGGCGTCGCCGGGCGGCAGTCATCGGCTGCTCGCAGCAGAGCTCAGCACGGGCCGGCACATCTGGGAGCAGGAAATTTCCGGCGACGTGATCACGGCACCGGTGATTTCCGACGGGACAGTTTATTTCACGACTTTCAACGGAAGTTCTTATGCGCTGAATGCCACGGATGGCTCGGTTTTGTGGGTGAAGGAGAATGCGGCGACCAGCGCGCCGGTGATTGCCAATGGGCAGCTGTACGAGACGCGCAAGATGCTGGCTGGGAAAGAAACGGTCGAAGGGCTGGCGCGCGTGGACGCCAAGCAGGGAAACGCGCGCGATAAAGAATTGATCGCCAAGAGTAAAGCCGAGTATCTGAAGGAGGGGAATGGGGGTGGCGTGGCCCTATCCGCGCAGGCTATGACGTCACTCGATTCTTCGGTAGGCTTCAGCGCGGCTCCTCCTTCTGCGAAGCTGGCCCAGGCTAACGCTGCGGTCGGCGTAAGCTCTGTGGTTGGCGCATGGGCCTTTCAGGGTTCGCGCGCGGCGGTAAGCAAGGGGCAGATCCTGAATGCTCAAGGGAATTACATTAATTCCGTAAGGGCGTCGGACGGACGGCAATCGTGGCAGGCGGAAGTCGTCGGTTCACTCGGTGCGCCGGGTGGACAGGTTTTTTCGCCGCCGGCAGTGGGCCGCGATTATCTGTACCTAGCGGGAGCGGTGGGCAACCTGGTTTCGGTGCAGCAGAGCAATGGCGCCGTCGGATTCTCCTACGCGATGAAAGCACCGATCGCCTTTCAACCTACATTGGCGAAGGGGAACGTGTATGTGGGGACTTCCGACGGGCGGCTGATTTGCCTGAAGACGGGAAACAAGGATGCCGATGGGTGGTATGCGTGGGGAGGCAACGCGCAACACAACAAGATTCAATGAGCCGAGCGCATGTAAACGCACAGGCGAGTCTGACTCGTCAGTGCGCGCGCATAGCAATATGGAGGGATTGCCTATTTCTGGGCGAGATAGGTTTTCGCTTCGGCTAGTTCGGGACGATCGGCGCCCGCACCACAGACTTTCGCCAGTTGGGCGTAATACGATTGAGCGCCGCCCGTGTCGCCAGTTGCTTGGGCGGAGCGCGCGGCGCCCAGGATTCCGTCGAAGCGGTTCGGGGAATTCTTCAAAACGGTTTTGTATTCGGCGATGGCTTCGGAGGGACGCCTAAGTTCGAGGAGCATGTCGGCGAGCATTTCGCGGGCCGGGACGCTGACAGACTCGCCGCCATTTTTGTCCTGATGGTCGGCGGCAGCGCGCAGCTCTGCGAGAGCTTCGTCTGATTTTCCCTTGGCAAAGGATAGCCAGGCTTCGGCCTCGCTCAGGTCGGTGGCTTTTTCTCCGGAGACTGTGTAACCGCTCTTCTTGGAGCGCTTCTCGCGGTCGGCGACGAGTTGCGCGAGTTCCTTGACGTCCGATTCCGCGCCGGCTACGTCACCGCTACGCGCTGCGCCAATGGCGCGTGCCCAGAAGATCGTGTCTTGCCAATTCTTGCGGATTGCGGGAATCGACAGGGCAGCGGCTTCTTTCCAACGATGCAATTCAAGGGCAGTACGCGCAGCAAGATAAGCGCGGTGATCGGCTTTGTCTTCGTCGTTCGCACCGACAACGTGGTTGGTATGCTCAATCACTTCGCGCGCTTTGGCTTCCTGGCCGCTCTGGAGATAGGAGTAGCTCAAGAAATCCATGGCATGGGTCTGGTAGTGGTATTCCGCAAGATGTAGTTCCGCGGCGTGAGCGCCGGAAGTATTCGCGGCAGTGTTCGAGGTGATGGAGTCCTGCCACAGGCCGAGGCGGACAAAGATGTGCGATGGCATGTGGAGGGCGTGGGCGGAGTCAGGGGCGATGGCCGCGTAGCGGCGGGCAGCATCTAGGCCCTGGGCCGCGAATTCGGGCCGATCAGTGGCATGAATCATGTAGTGGGCGACGCCTGGGTGGTCCGGATGCTGCTGGAGAAGCGGGTCGAGGATGGCGATGGCTTTCTGCCGGTCGGCCATCTCGTTGTCGTGGTCTTCCTCCGCCAGGGATACGAGCGATAGAGCATAGAAGGAGCCGAATTCGACGTCGCCGGGATTCTCGCGATAAAGACGTTCCAACACTGCGGAGTAGGCCTGGAGGCGGTCGACATGAGTGATCTTTGATTTTTTCTGGAAGAATGCGGCGGCAGCGGTGATGAAGCCTTGTTCGCGGGGACTTGCGGAACGGAGCTTTTGGGCTGCCTCGATCTCTTTGCGGCCAGCTTTCAGAGTCTTATCGTTGGGGAATTCCCATAGCTGGTAAAAAGGAGCCATGGCTTTTCCCCAGTGGGCGATGGCGCACTTCGGGTCGCGCGTCGAGGCGTCGGCAAAGGTCTTTTCCGATTCCGTGTATTGAAACGAGTGGAGTAGCGCCACGGCTTTTTCGATGGTGGGTTGCACCTCTGCGGTGCAACTGGTGGGGAAATTCACTCTGCCAAGCTGATCTGGGGGAGCGGCAGACAAGGCATCCGCTCGGAGAACTGCAGGTTGAAAAGTGAGAAAGAAGAAGAGCAGTCCCAAGGCTAAGGTGGACAGACATTGACGATGCATGCTGTTTCCTCCGATTGCTGCCAGTGATTCTAACTCCGTCATTGCGCCGGGTGGAGCGAAACCTTTTGGAAGCAGGGTACCGTGACGGTTGGACGCGGGTTTGGCGCTGCGGCTACAATGAAGGTGGAGCGGTACTTCGAAGCAGGTGAGGGTGCGAAAGCTGTTTGAACCAATGACGAATCTCTGAGGTGCTGCGGATAGACAGCCTGTGTGCACGGCCTGTCCCGCTGGCGGGTCTTTTTGAAGAAATGTGGACCAAGACACGCGAGCGGGGCAGGAAAGCCTAACGGCTGGCTCGTGGCGCCCTACTATTTCAGAGGTTCACGGCCTAGCTCTCCACGGCCAAGCGGTCCGCTCCATTTTTGTGTTTTGCTGTGCGAAAGGGCCCATGCACGTACTTTTTGTAGGAGACATTGTCGGCTCGCCAGGACGGCAGATCGTTCACGATCGCCTGGCGGACATTGTCGCGCAAAAACAGATCGACCTGGTCATCGCCAACGGTGAAAACTCCGCGGCGGGCTTTGGCATTACGCCGCGGATCGCCGAAGAGCTGCTGAGAACCGACATCGCCGTCCTCAGCGGGGGCAATCACAGCTGGGACAAGAAAGAGATCTGGGAGTTTATGCCGCATGAGCCGCGGCTGCTGCGGCCTGCAAATTTTCCCGAGGGCAATCCTGGCAGCGGACTCTACCTCGGCACCGCGAAGAATGGGGTGAAATACGCGGTGCTCAATTTGCAGGGCCGCGTGTTCATGACCCCGATTGATGATCCTTTCCGCAAGGCCGACACCGAGCTCGCGAAGATTCCAGGAGATGTTGCATTCGTTTTCGTGGACATGCACGCGGAAACGACCAGCGAGAAGATTGCCATGGGCTGGTATCTTGATGGCCGGGTGACCGCGGTCGTTGGCACGCACACGCACGTGGCTACCGCCGATGAACACGTCTTTCCGCAGGGCACGGCTTACATCACGGACGTGGGGATGACCGGGCCGCACGGGGGCGTAATTGGAATGGACCGCAACGGCATCATCACGAAATTTCTCAACGGGCTGCCGGCGCGGTTCGAGGTGGCTTCCGGCGACGTCCAAATGAACTGCGTGCTGATCGAGACCGACGACGAGGGCCCGCGCAACGCCGCCGGTCGGCTACGCGCTCGCTCCATCGAGCGCCTCCGCTTCCGCATTGACTAATCCTTACGGCACGGGGCTGCAACGCGGGGCAACCTGCGCACGTCCGTAGTAATCTGAAGAATCATGCGACAAGGGGTGGGTTCCATCGTGAAAGTACTTGCGTTGATGTGTCTTCTGGCGTGCTTCGCTTGGAGTGCGGCTGCCCAGGATGAGGGCGACCTGCTGGCCAAGCAGCGGGTTTTCCCGGGTGTGGGCCCAGGACTGCGGGCGGTGAAGAGGGGCGCGGATGGGCGGCTATACATTCTGGCTTCGCCATCGCCGGGATTGCTGGTGTTCGACGCACAAGGGAAGCAGGTATTGTCGATCAACGAGGCTGGCGTTGCGTCGAGTGGAACGGGCCAAGGCCGTCCTCTGATCACGTTCGGAGAAGATTGCGACGGAGCTGCCGACGGAAAGATCTATGTGGCGGACCGCGGCGCGAATCTCATTCAGGTTTATTCTCCGGCAGGCACGCCGCTTCGTTCGATCCCCGTGAAGAATCCAACTTCGGTTGCGGCGCTGCCAGAAGGCGAAGTGGCCGTGGGGACGCTTCGAGAGCCGCACCTAGTGATCGTTTTTGACAAGAACGGCAGGGACGTGCGCGAGTTCGGTGATCCGGAGCCGCTCGCGGAACGCGCGGAGCTGAATCGCTATCTTAATATCGGACAGCTTGCCACGGACGCACAGGGGCATCTTTACTATGCGTTTGCTTACGTGCCGGAGCCGACCGTGCGGCAATATGACCGCCTGGGCTACGCGGGGCAAGACATCCAGTACACCGCAATGGATGCCATGCCCGCCGCGCAGGCCGCGCGCAAGGAAATCTTGCGCCAGGAGAGCAAAGGCTTGCAGCCTTCGTTCAAGCGCATTCTTACGGCGGTGGGCGTGGATCGGGCAAACGGAGAGGTGTGGATTGCCCTTTACAACACGTTGTTGCACTTCGACAAGGAAGGAAACCGGCGCGCGACCTACAAAATCTACACGCCGCAAGGAGCGCGGCTCGAAGCCAACACCATTCTCGTGGAGAACGACCATCTGATCATCGGGGACGACCCGCTGGGCATCTTTGAGTTCGAGCGGCCAGATAAAAAAATTGTGAAATAGTGCGAGTTTTCCTCAGGCAAAACTGCACGCGGGTCTGTGCAGATGTTTCGCGGTGCGTTAAAATATGTTCACAAATGCCGCGAAATTCAGCGTCATTCAGCGCGGTTGCACAAAAATTGTGCTTGTGGAAAAACTGTGCATGCCATGTGAAAGGATGCGAATGCCTTGTCCTATTTTTCTCTTGCTCCGTACGCGCCAATCAGAGACAATCCCGCGCTGACTCATAACGGCGGTTCGTAGGCCGACGATTCCAGACGGACCGCGCGTGGAACGACAGGGGCAAGCCAGAGCGTTCCGGCGCGGGCAAGAATCCCGAAGCCTGAAGAAGGACACGAATGGAGCTGCTTTCCACAGCTTTTTCACAACTGTGGAAATAGCGCAGGGTTTTCTATTCTTTTCCGATGACAACAGCTACTCAAACGGGGCGCGAGCGCGAAACTGTGAATTCCTGGGACAAATTCCTTGAACGGGTGAAGTCCCGGGTCAGTATCAACACCTTTACAACCTGGTTCCAGCCGACCAGGCTGAACCGGGCCGAAGGCGACACTCTCTATATCCAGATTCCCAGCGCCGTCTTCCGGCAGGTGCTGACGCGGACTTACGGCGACATCGTCAAAGCGGTTTTTCATGAGATTGGAACGCCGAACATGAAGGTGCAGTACGTGTGCACCGAAGAGGAGCCGGTACAGGCCGCGCCCGTGGTCTCTGGCGTAAAACAAGCAAAACTGGATTTTGAGAGCAGCGACCACCAGCTCAACACTCGGTACACGTTTGATTCGTTCGTGGTGGGCAAGTCCAATGAGTTCGCGCATGCCGCTTCGCGCGCCGTGGCCGAGCAGCCGTCGAAGGCGTACAACCCGCTGTTCCTCTATGGCGGCGTGGGCATGGGCAAGACGCACTTGATGCACGCCATCGGTCACACCATCAAGAAGCGCAATCCGGCAATGCGGCTAAGTTACGTCAGCGCCGAGAAATTCACGATCGAAGTGATCAACTCGCTGCGGTTTGACCGCATGATCAGTTTCCGGGACCGCTTCCATACCGTGGATGTACTGCTGGTCGACGACATTCAGTTCATCGCGGGAAAAGAACGGACGCAGGAAGAATTTTTTCATACCTTCAACGCGCTTTACGAGCAGCAGAAACAAATCGTGATTTCCTCGGACTGTCTGCCGAAGGACATAAACTCCATCGAAGAGCGACTGCGCTCGCGGTTCGAATGGGGCTTGATTGCGGATATCCAGCCGCCGGACCTCGAGACCAAGATCGCCATTCTGCAGAAAAAGGCGGAGAATGACCGCTTCAGCCTGCCGGATGACGTGGCGGAATACATCGCGCGGGCTATCAAGTCCAACGTGCGCGAACTGGAAGGCGCTTTGACGCGGCTCATGGCCTACGCATCGCTGACGGGCGCGACGATTTCGCTGGGGACCGCGCAGCAGGTGCTGCGAAACATCATCGCTTCGCAGGAAAAGCGCGTTACGATCGATCTGATCCAGAAACGGGTGAGCGAGCATTTTAATCTGCGGGAACAGGACTTGAAGGTCCGCAGCAACACCCGAGCGATTGCTTTTCCGCGCCAAGTGGCGATGTACATCGTCAAGCAGCTCACTACCGCTTCACTGCCCGAGATTGGCCGGCAATTTGGCGGCAAGCATCACACCACGGTTTTGCACTCGATCAACAAGATCGAAGAGTTGCGCCGGTCCGACAAAGATCTCAACCGCACGATTACGCGTTTGATGGACGCTTTGCAGTAGCTCGCTGGGCATTTCCCTCACACTTTTTACTGTCTGCAATGCCACTTGCTGTGTGTTGGGATCCATTCCATATCCGTACATTTTTTCAGTAGCGCGCTGTGGAGAAGGTTTGCGAAAGATGCGGAAAAGATGTTGATGGTAAGAGGATAGAATTCCTAAATTGAGGATGAACCGGCAGCGCAGGAATAGTTTTCCGCAATTCTCACAAAAAACCACTTACAACAAGACCTTGTAAATCGAGTGTGTAATTGGAGTTTCCAAGCTTTCCACAGATTCACAGCGCTCATCACAACAACAAGCTTTATAGTTTCGAATTATTCTTGAAACATATTGCTTTGACGATTGTAGTTGTGGATTGTTGAGACTGAATTGTGTCGGTGGGAACAGAGGTTGGAAGCTGTGTTTCCCACCTATTCCACAACCTTGGAACACGTTGCAGGCTTTATACTTTTCGCAAAAGCGAGTACAGTACGGCAGCGGTAGAATTAAGCAGGGAAAGGCCTTGTCCCAGGCTTGATCGAGGGTAAACTTCAAAATGACCGCACCCGGAACGGCACGCGAGGAACATCAATCGATGGAATTCAGCGTCACAAAGTCCGCGCTGTTGAACGAACTCTCGACCACGCAGGGCGTCGTCGAGCGCAAAACCACAATTCCCATTCTTTCGAATCTACTGGTCGAAGCCAAAGGCAGCCAGTTAATCATCACGGCGACCGACCTAGAGCTGAGTATCCGCACGTCTTGCGAGGCTAAGATCAAGAAAGAAGGCGCCGGGACCATCCCTGCAAAGAAGCTCTTGGAGCTTGTGCGCTTGCTTCCCGAGGGCGACATTAAGGTCAAGTTGCTCGAGAATCATTGGGTCGAGATCGTGAGCGACAAGAAGAAATACAAACTGGTGGGCATGGCGAAGGAAAATTTTCCGGCCCTGCCGGTGATGCCACACACACTAGTTAAGATTCCCGCCCCGATCCTTGAAAACCTAATTGGGAAAACGAAATTCGCGATCTCCATGGAAGAGTCACGCTACACGTTGAATGGCGGCTTGCTGATCCTGAAGCCGGACACCCTTGCGATGGTGGCGACCGACGGCCACCGCCTGGCACTCGCGGAAACCGATCACAAACTTACGGGCCTGAATGGCGAAGTAAAAGTGCTTATTCCGAAGAAGGCCATGGACGAAGTCGAAAAGCTGTCCAGCGCCGCCGGCTCCGACGCACAAATCGAATTTGCAAAAGACGAAAGCCACCTCTTTTTCCAGGTCGGCCATCGACTGTTGATTTCCCGCATTCTCACTGGCCAGTTCCCGAACTACGAAGCCGTGCTGCCCCGGGACAATAACAAGAACGTGGTGATCGAGCGGGCGGAATTGAGCGATGCGGTCCGCCGTGTTTCTCAACTTGCCGACCAGCGTTCCCACGCCGTAAAGCTCGCCGTTTCGAGCGAAGGCATCGAAATTTCCGCTTCAAGCCCGGAATACGGAGAAGCCAAGGAAATCATCGAGAAGGAATTCAAGGGCGAGCCGATCGCCATCGGTTTCAATTCCAGCTACATGCTGGATTTCCTGGGCGCCGCCGCCGATGGCCCGATCAGCATTGAATTGAAGGACGAACAATCCGCCGGGCAAATGCGTCCCTTGGCCGACGAGTCTTACCGCTACCGCTACATCATCATGCCCATGCGCATCTGAATCCGTGCGCGAGAAACAGAGCCCGATCCAATCGTTTTTTATCAGTCAATTACATATTGCTTGATTTAACTGAAGTGGCGATATATGCTGCGAAGTGCCGTTTTTGAGGTTCCAGATTGGAACCTCAAGAGGGTGCTGAAATGGAGATGCCTCCGCAAAAATCTATCATTCCCAGTGCCTTTATCAGTCATAAAATATTTTTCGTGCGCGGCACACGGGTCATGTCGAACGCTGATCTTGCCCGGCTCTACGGTGTTGAGACAAAAAACCTGAACAAAGCAGTGAAGAGAAACGGCAGCCGGTTTCCTCTCGACTTCATGTTCCAACTTTCATCCAAGGAACGGCAGATTTTGAGGTTCCAATCTGGAACCTCAAAAGGCGTGCAAGGCGGCCGCCGCTACGCTCCGTATGCTTTCACGGAGCACGGCATAGCCATGCTTTCCAGCGTGCTGCACAGTGCGCGCGCCGTGCAAGTGAACGTCGCGATCATGCGACCCTTTGTCCGGCTTCGCGAAATGCTCACGAACTCACGAAGAGTTGCGCCGAAAAATTGACGCGATGGAAAAGCGCTACGATGCAAGATTTCAGGCCGTTTTTGACACCATTCGACGGATGCTGGAAACACCCATTCCCGCGAAAAAGCCGATCGGATTTCATGACCGACTCGAATGTTCTTCGAGGGCCGCCAAATCCGCAAAGACAGCTCTAAATAGCACAAAATAAATAGCTTATAGAGTACGTTTCTTCCCGCTCCGGCCTTGAGAATGCCCCCTTGATTCAGTTATACTGAATGCGTTGTCGATTCGTTTCCAGATTCCTCATAATCGACACGTCCGCCAGGTAAATGGGACCCAGGAATTTGGGCTTCGCGCCAGAAGCTCGTGGGTACTGACCTGGAGAAACATGAGTCTTCGCCACGTCTCGCTGCGCGAGATGGGATGGAGCAGGAACCCTACGAGTTTCGGATTCGCTGGGCGAAACCGGGATCACAGGGTGAGGCGACGTACGGATCATCCGCAAGCACGCCTTCCTTGCTTCACAGAAAACGAATTTTAAGCGCGGACCCGCACTCTGGATTACGCGGAGTCTGTCCAACGCCGCAGGTACACGCGAGAAGTTGCTGGGCCAGGAGAAAAAATGGGCGACAAAGAAAACGTGGGCAGCACGCCGCAAGGCGGCCACAAATACGATGCGAAGTCGATCAAAGTTCTCGGCGGCCTCGAAGCCGTCCGCCTGCGTCCAGCGATGTACATCGGTTCGACCGGCGAGATGGGCTTGCACCATCTCGTTTGGGAAGTGGTGGACAATTCGGTCGACGAAGCGATGGCAGGCTACGCGGATGAGATTAACGTCACGGTGCACGCCGATGAGTCGGTCACCGTGGTGGACAACGGCCGCGGCATTCCTGTGGACATGCATGCGACGGAAAAGCGTCCAGCAGCTGAAGTCGTGCTGACGGTTCTTCACGCGGGCGGAAAGTTCGATAGCGACACTTACAAAGTTTCCGGTGGTTTGCACGGTGTAGGCGTTTCGGTCGTCAATGCACTTTCCGATTGGCTGGAACTGGAAATTTCGCGCGATGGCGCGGTGTGGGAACAGACTTATGAAAAAGGCAAGCCCACCAACAAGCTGAAGCAGACCGGGAAAACGCGCAAAACCGGAACGAAGGTTACTTTTCACCCCGACCCATCCATCTTTGAAAAGACGGTCTACAGTTTTGACACCTTGTCGCAGCGCCTGCGCGAGCTGGCCTTCTTGAATAAGGGCTTGAAGATCACGCTCACCGATGAGCGTACGGAAAAGACCGCGGAATTTAAGTTTACCGGCGGGATCACGGAGTTCGTCAAGCACTTGAATCGCGGAAAAGAGACCTTGCACGATTCACCGGTGTATATCGAAGGAAAGCGCGGCGCTGTCGAGATCGAAATCGCGCTGCAGTACAACGATACCTACGGTGAAAACGTTTTTGCTTTCGCGAATACCATCAATACCGTCGATGGCGGCACACACCTTTCCGGTTTTCGCTCTGCGCTGACGCGCTCGATCAACAATTTCGCGTCGTCGGCGGGCATGCTGAAGGAACAAAAAGACGAAGTCACCATCACAGGCGACGACGTTCGTGAGGGCCTCGTAGCCGTGGTCAGCGTGCGGCTGCCGCAACCGCAGTTTGAAGGACAGACCAAAGGCAAGCTAAACAGTGACATCAAGGGCGACGTCGAGCAATTAGTGAATGAAAAGCTCGGCGAGTGGTTTGACAAGCATTCGACCGTGGCGCGCCGAATTATTTCCAAGTGCATCGACGCGGCGCGCGCGCGCGAAGCCGCACGCAAAGCGCGCGAATTGACGCGGCGCAAGTCCGCAATGGATTCCAGCGGCTTGCCGGGAAAACTCGCCGATTGCCAGGAACGCGATCCGGCGCGCTGCGAACTCTTCGTGGTTGAGGGCGAATCGGCCGGCGGCTCGGCGAAGATGGGGCGCGACCGCAAGTATCAGGCGATCCTGCCGCTCAAGGGCAAAATTCTCAACGTCGAGAAAGCGCGATACGACAAGATGCTGGGTCACGAGGAAATTCGCGCCATCATCACCGCGCTGGGTACCGGCATCGGCAAGGACGATTTCGACGCAGGGAAACTGCGCTACCACAAAATTATTCTGATGACCGACGCGGACGTGGACGGCAGCCACATCCGAACACTGCTGCTAACTTTTTTCTTCCGGCACATGAAGGAATTGATCGAACGCGGGCACATTTATATCGCCCAGCCTCCGCTGTATCGCGTGAAGAGGGGCAAGACAGAGAAATATATCCGCGATGATCGCGACTTCGCGCGTGAGTTGATGAAGCGCGCCACGGAAGACCACGTCGTGAAAGCCAAGGAAGGCGTGAATCTAGAAGGCGCCAAGCTCACCTCGTTCCTGCTGAACGTGCAGGAGTACGAAGCGGCGGCGGCAAAGCTCGGGCGGAGGCTGCGTGAACCCGCTCTCGTCGAACTGCTCGTGGAAAGCGGCCTCGAGAAAAAGACGGACTTCGAGGACAAGAAAGCCCTTGAAAGGCTTTTAAAGCAACTGGAAAAGACGAAACTGAAACTCGAGGGCAAGGTTACTTTTGACGAAGAACACAGCTTGTATGAAATCCAGTTCGGCCCGCCACACAGCCAAAAGATCAATTGGGCGGTGGCGTCGACGGCGGAATACAAGCGCCTGCGCGGGCTGGCCAAGCAAATCGAGGAGTTCAACCATCCGCCGTTTACCGTGACGCGCAATGGCGACAAGGTGACGAAAGAAAAAGTAACCGACGTACTCAACTACGTGGTCGAAGACGCCAAGAAGGATTTCACGATTACGCGATTCAAAGGCCTGGGTGAAATGAACGCCGAGCAACTGTGGGATACGACCATGAACGCAGACACCCGCACCTTGCTCCAGGTCAAGCTTGAGGACGCCGTTGCGGCAGAAGATATTTTTACGACGTTGATGGGTGAAAACGTCGAAGCGCGGCGCAAATTCATCGAAGATAACGCCCTGGAAGTCGTGAATCTGGATATTTAGCACGTGCCGGTCGATTCCAAAGCTGACGCGGGCTCCGTTCGCAGCGCGATTCGTTGGGGCCTGCTCCTGGCGGCCGTCGCCACATTTGGATTCCGCCTGCCGCGGTTGGTGAATGAATTTCGCGCGTGGCGCGGAGCTGTGCGACTGGGCGACGCATCAGCGGCCGAGAGCTGGCGGACTTTCTTGGTCGCCGATTCGATCGGGCTTTTGCTTGTGGTGGCCTTCGGTCTGGTGATTTTTTTCGTTTTGCGGCCGCGCCGCGAGAGCCAGCCATGATTTACCAGTTGGGCTGGACGACGCTGCCTGGGCTGCGAGGATTGAGTTGCAGCGAATTTCGCGCGACGCCGACGACTGCGCCTGACAACGATGGTGGCGTGGCGGTTGAACTTGCTGGCGACGAAGAGTGCAATGTGCTTTTGCGGCAACTGGAAGAGCATTTTGCGGCGTGGCGGTTCACAAATTCGGCGGACGCATTCGATACCGTGAAAGCGTTCGTGATCGAGCACGCCGCGAAGGGTTAACGGATTGCCTGTAGAGGCGCAGCATGCTGCGCCTCCACGAAGAGAATTTCAGCAACAGCGAGGGGAAATGGCGGACGAGACAAACACATCAGTACTGCTTCCGATCGATATCGAAGCAGAAATGAGGAAGTCGTACCTCGATTACGCGATGAGCGTGATCATCGCGCGCGCGCTTCCCGACGTGCGCGACGGCTTGAAGCCGGTGCAGCGGCGCATCCTGGTGGCCATGAACGATCTCGGCCTGGCCTCCAACCGCGGCTACCGCAAATGCGCCAAGATTTGCGGCGACACTTCCGGCAACTATCACCCGCACGGCGAAGCGGTGATCTACCCGGCGATGGTGCGCATGGCGCAAGACTTCAACCTGCGATACATGCTGGTCGACGGGCAGGGAAACTTCGGCTCCGTTGACGGCGATCCCCCGGCGGCCATGCGGTACACCGAAGCGCGGCTGGCAAAAATCTCGGAAGACATTCTCGCCGACCTGGAAAAAGAAACCGTCGATTTTATTCCGAACTTCGATCAGACGCGCGAAGAACCCGTGGTCCTGCCTTCGCGCATTCCAAATCTGCTCGTCAATGGAGCCAGCGGCATCGCCGTCGGCATGGCCACGAACATCCCGCCGCACAATTTGCGAGAGATTGTGGACGCGGCGATTTTGCTGATCGAAAAACCCGACACCACGCTCAAAGAAATCATGAAAATCGTGCCCGGCCCGGACTTCCCGACCGGGGCATACATCGCCGGCCGCGAGGGCATCGAAGCGGCCTACAAAACCGGCCGCGGCAGCTTCACGATGCGCGCCAAAGCCGCGATCGAAGAAACCACCAAAGACCGCGAAAGCATCATCATCACGGAAATTCCCTATCAGGTGAACAAAGCGCGGCTGATCGAACGCATCGCTGAACTGGTGCAAACCAAGAAACTCGAAGGCATTTCCGATGTGCGCGATGAATCCTCGCGCGAAGGCATGCGCATCGTCATCGAGCTGAAGCGCGGCGAAGAATCGCAGCTCATCCTGAACAATCTGTTCAAGCACACGCAGATGCAGGAATCTTTCGGCATGATCCTGCTCTCCATCGTTGGCGGGCAGCCGCGCGAACTGGGCTTGATCGCCATGATCAAGCTGTTCATCGAGCACCGCATCGATGTCATCCGCCGCCGGACGATTTTCGAATTGAAGAAGGCCGAGCAGCGCGAGCACATTTTGCTCGGGTATCAAATCGCGCTCGATCACCTCGATAACGTGATCCGCATCATTCGCGGATCCACCAGCCGCGTGGAAGCCAAGGAAAATCTGTTCAAGTATTTCAGTGAGCAGGACGTCACCATCACGGAAAACGGGAAGTCGAGAAAAATCGACGGGATCAAACTCGACGGCCGCAAATACCGCGCGCAGGGAGCGCCGGAAATCGAAGCCGCTGGCCGCGGAACCGGGCTAGGCCTCAGCTATGCGCAGATCGACGCCATCCTCGAACTGCAACTGCACCGGTTGACGCAGCTCTCCATCGACGAAATTCTGAAGGAATTGAAGTCCATCCGAGAATTGATCGGCGAGTTGCGCGAAATCCTGGCCAGCGACAAAAAACTCAAGCAAGTCATCACCGCCGAGCTGCGCGAAGTGCACAAAGCGTATGGCGACGATCGCCGCACGCTGATTGTCGACAAGGTCGACGAAATCAAGCTTGAGGACTTGATCGCCGACACCGAGATGCTGATTACCGTCAGCCACGCGGGCTACATCAAGCGCACGGCGGCGGATACCTACCGGCACCAGTCGCGCGGCGGCAAGGGCCGCATCGGCGCCAGGACGAAAGAAGAAGATTTCGTCGAGTATCTGTTCATCGCTTCGGCGCACAGCTACATTTTGCTGTTTACGTCGAAGGGCCGCGTCTACTGGCTGAAAGTGTATGAACTGCCGGAAGCCGCCGCGGCGACTCGCGGCAAGGCAATTTCCAGCCTGGTGAAATTCCAGGAAGATGAAAAACTCACCGCGCTTGTCGCGGCGCGCAACCTGGAAGAAGCGGGCCAGTTTGTTTTCATGGCCACGAAGAGCGGCACCGTGAAGAAATCCGCGCTGACGGAATTTTCCAATCCGCGCTCGACGGGCATCATTGCGCTCACTCTCGACGGCAAAGACGAGTTGATCGGCGCGAAGCTCACTGACGGCAAGAAAATGATTTTCCTGGCCAGCCACGAAGGCCAAGCCATCCTTTTCCGCGAGACGGAAGTGCGGCCGATGGGTCGCAACGCCGGCGGCGTGAACGGGATGGATCTCGACAAAGACGACTACGTGGTGAGCATGGACGCAGTCCAGCCGGGCTTCGAGATCATCGCCAAGGAACACAATGTCACCACGCAGAATCTCGAGGAACTCGAGAACGAGCAGATCAAAGACTCGCTGGTGACGCTGATGCTCACCGTGGCCGAGAAGGGCTTCGGCAAGCGCACCCCGCTCGCGGAATACCGCATCACTTCGCGCGGCGGCAAGGGCGTGGTCAACATGAAGACCACGGACCGCAATGGGTACGTCGTGGCCACCTTGCAAGTGACCGAAGAATCCGACGTCATGATCATCACGCATAACGGCAAAGTGATCCGCGTGCACGCGAACGAAATCCGCGAAGCTGGCCGCTCGACACAGGGCGTTCGCTTGCTGCGGCTTGATGATGACGACTCTGTTGCCGCCGCCGCCGTTCTCCAGGAAGAAAACGAGGAAGAGAAGAAGTAACTCCGCTGTCCCCTAAGCGTCGGCGCATGGCATCAACTGTCGTGAATTCCATGCGCAATTCTGCGCGCCCTGAAAACGCTTCCTTTTTGCTCTCAGCAAGTTAGCGGGGCCTCCGGCTTGCAATACCCGCGCGTGTCCGCCGTTCCAAAGGGGTGGCTCATGCGTTTGGCAGCGTTTCTTCTGGTTACCATGGCCGTGATTCCACGAACACTTCACGCCCAGATGCGGCAGAGCTCAGATCTGCCTCGATACGAACTAGGTGTGCAGGCCAATATCAATCATCTGGACGGAGTAGAAGAATGGGGTGGCGGCATCGGTGCGCGGTTTCATTACAATTTCGACCAACACTTCGCGCTCGATTCCGAACTCACCTACCGGCAGCACGACATCGCGACCCTTTCCGGACTCTCCCTTAACACTGCCGTAGTTGGGCAGACCAGCGGCTTGTTTGGCGTCCGGGCCGGCCAGCGCGATGGAAATTACGGGTTTTTCGCGCAAGCCCGCGCAGGCTTCCTGCATTTCAGTAACGGCAATGGAGCATCACTCCTCACCCGAGATACCGTGCCGGCGTTCGACCTTGGCGGATCGTTCGAGAGATATCACGGCCCAGTGATTGTACGTTTCGGGTTGAGCGAGCTCATCGTGCCGTATGGAAACGCGAAAATTCCTCCCGGTCCGCCGTCGACGCCACTCCAGCCACAGCTCGGCCCCCTCGGCACACGCGTGACTCCGATGGTAAGTTTTGGCTTTGGCGTTCGCTTCTGAGCGCGCCAACGATTCAGTTTTGCGCCCCGCGTTGAGCGGACGCGCCACTCCGCTTGCCATACACAGCAACGGGGTTGATGGTAGAATTCTCCGCCTCATGAAGATCACACGACGATGCATTGCGTTCTTGATTGTGCTGGCGGCGCCGCTGCTGCTTTTTTCTTCGGCGCAAGTTTCCGGAAAGGCTGCGGCTAAGGGCCGATACCTGGCGTACGTCGGAACTTACACCACGAAGACGAGCAGCAAGGGCATCTACGCTTTTCGCTTCGATACCGCGACGGGACAACTCAGCTCGATCGGGCTTGTGGCCGAAACGCCGGACCCGTCGTGGGTAGCTGTGCACCCTAGCGGGAAATATGCGTACGCCGCGAATGAGGCGGGCAAAGCGAGCACGGTTAGCGCTTTTGCCGTGGATGCGAAGAGTGGAAAGCTCACGCAGCTGAATCAGGTGCCCGCGCTTGGAGAGGATCCCTGCTATTTGTCGTTCGACAAAACCGGCAAGTACTTGCTTGTTGCCAACTACAGCTCGGGCACGATCGCCGTTTTCCCAATTCTGGCTGATGGGAAGCTGGGAGAACACACTGCGGTGGTGAAAGACCAGGGCACGACCGGGCCGAACAAAGAGCGCCAGGAAGCGCCGCACGCACACTGGATTCAGGCGACGGCGCACAACCATTTCGTCTACGTCGCGGACCTTGGGCTTGATCGCGTGCTGATTTACAGGTTGGATGCAGCCAAGGGCACGCTCACCGCGGACATCAGCAAGAATCCCGATGTTTTCTCCGCCACGCTGGCTCCCGGTATGGGCCCCCGGCATGTGTCCTTTTCCGCCGACGGCAATTTCATGTATGTGCTCGGAGAACTGAAATCCACCGTGACCGTTTTTGCGAACGAGGGGCAAGAGACGTATCGGAGCCTGCAGCAGATTTCAGCGCTTCCGAAGGACTTTAGTGGCCGAAACGATGCGGCGGAAATCGCTGTGCATCCCAATGGAAAATTTCTTTACACTTCCAACCGGGGCGAAGACACCATCGCCATTTTCTCCGTCGATCCCACGAAGGGTACACTGACGTTTGTCACTCGCGTGCCCACCGGCGGCAAAGAGCCGCGGCACTTCGCCATCGACCCGGGCGGCAAGTACCTGCTGGCGGAAAACCAGTTTTCGAACAACATCGTCGTTTTCAAGATTGATGCTGCGACGGGTGGACTTACTCCAACCGGGCAAGTGGTTGATGTGCCTTCGCCCGTGGACTTAACATTCGTCGCCGCTGAGTAGCTCGCTGCGTTACAATCCGCCTTCGCATTCATGGCAATTCGGGAGAGACAAATGATGGATTCATGGAAAGTGCGCGCACTCGTGATGGGGAGCTTCCTGCTGCTCGTCTTTTTCTCCGTAGTGGGCACAGCTGCGGCCAATGACGAAACAGCTCCGGCCCGCGATCCGAAGCAGGCTGTGGACGAGGCGTACACCGCCAAAATTCAGAAGTACACCACGGCGCCGTACTTCACGTCGCCGCTCGTCAATTATCTCCCGGCGTCCAAGAACGTGCCGACTCCCGTAGCCGTATTGGGCGACGTCGCTGGCGCGCCCGGAGTGCTGCCCTACGCCGAAGATGTGTACAAGTACATGCGCTTGCTGGAGAAAGCCAGCCCGCGCGTTAAAGTCTTCTCCATCGGCACCACGGAAGAAGGACGAGAGATGATCGCCGTGGCCATCTCTTCGCCTGAAAATTTGAAAAGCCTCGAAGAAAACCGTGCGCGGCTCGCGAAGCTGGCCGACCCCCGAACCATCAAACTGGATGATGCCGAAGCTGACAAACTCGTCGCTCAAGCCGTTCCCGTTTACTACATCACCGGAACCATCCATTCCCCCGAAACCGGCGCACCCACCGCGCTAATGGAACTGGCCTATCGCCTCTCCGTGGATGAGAGCCCGTACACCCGCGAAATCCGCGACGGCATGATCACGCTGATTACTCCCGTGGTCGAAGTCGATGGCCGCGACCGCATGGTCGATCTCTACCGATGGCATCTCTCTCACCCGAAGGATTTCTATCCGCCGCTGATCTACTGGGGCAAATACGTCGCGCACGACAACAATCGCGACGCCATGGGCGTCACGCTCAAACTCACCGAAAATGTGCTGAATACCTACGTCAACTGGAAAGCCCAGGTGCTCCACGATCTCCACGAGTCCGTTCCGTACCTCTATGACAATACCGTTGGCGACGGCCCCTACAACGCGTGGGTCGATCCGATACTCACCGACGAATGGCAAATGATTGGCTCACGCAACGTGGCGGACATGACCAAGTTCGGCATGCCCGGCGTATTTACTCACGGTGATTTTGACACCTGGTCTCCCGGCTACTTGATGTTCATCGCCGCGATGCACAATGGCATCAGCCGCCTATATGAAACGTTCGGCAACGGCGGCGCGGACACCCAGGAACGTACGCTCGATCCCGAAGACTATGCGCGCACCTGGTGGCGCCAGAACCCGCCGCTCCCGAAAGTAATGTGGTCGCAGCGCGACAATAATAATTACGAGCAGACCGGTCTTCTTACCTCACTCCACTATTTCAACGAAAACAAGCGGCTTTTCCTCAAGAATTTTTATCTGAAGGCCAAGCGTTCGGTGATGAAACCGTCTGCCGAAGGCCCGGCCGCTTACGTATTGCCGGCCGACGAATCGCGGCCCGGTTTGCAAGCGGAACTGCTGCGTGTCCTACAGAAGCAAGCGGTGGAGATCTCGCGGGCAAAGGCGGCGTTCACGGTTGCGCTGCCCGTCAAGAAAGAAAAACCCAAGAAGGATGCGAAGGACAGCAAAGAGACGGATAAAGAAAAGAAGCCGGAGCCCACTTCCAAAGATTTTCCCGCCGGCAGCTACATTGTCCGCATGGACCAACCCTACGCGCGCATCGCCGACGCGCTACTCGATCATCAATACTGGAGCCCGGATGATCCGCAGAAGACTCCTTACGACGACACGGGCTGGACGTTTGGCGAACTTTTCGGCGTACAAGTTGCCCGCGTTACCGATTTGAAGGTGCTTGATGTGGCGATGGAACGCGTCACGGAAATTCATGCGCCCGGCGGCGTGAAAGGCGATGGCGCGGTCTTCGTGATCAACAACACTGCCGAGCCAGCTCTTGCTACGCTGCGTTACAACTTGAAGGATGCGGGCGTTGAAACCGCCGAAGAGCCGTTCGAAAGCGGCGGAAAGAAGTTCAACCGTGGTTCATTCATCATTCGAAACGCAAGCCGCGCCGACCTTGATCGCGCCGCGACGGCTCTAGGCCTTCAGGCAGTCGCGTTGGCGACCGCTCCGAGCGTAAAGACCCATCCCGCCCGCGCCGCGCGCGTGGCCTTCGTGCACACCTGGCTCAGCACGCAGACTGAAGGCTGGTGGCGCCTGGCGCTCGACGACCTGAAAATTCCCTACGACTACATCAGTACGCAGGCGATCGCAAAGATCGACGACCTCAACGCCAAGTACGATGTCATCCTCTTTCCGCCCGTCGGTTTTTTTAGCAGTCCCACCGCCATCATCAATGGCATGCCCACGGCCTGGGGAAATCCTTTGCCGTGGAAGAACACGCCGGAAACCCCAAACCTTGTCGGAAAGAATGATTCGACGGATGACATGCGTCCAGGCCTCGGCTGGGACGGCCTCGCCAAACTGCAATCCTTTGTGCAGAAGGGCGGTGTGCTGCTGACCGCCACGGACACTTCCCGCTTCGCCATGGAGGCCGGGCTCGTCACCGGCGTGAGCGTACACGCCTCGGATCGCATGAAAATTGTCGGCTCCGTCGTCGGCACCAGATTGGTGGACGGCGCCAGCCCCATCGCTTATGGTTACGACGAGAAAGTTCCCGCCTATTGCGACAACGGACCAATCTTTTCCCTCAGCAACATCGCCGGCGCACGCGGACGCCGCCGCCTCGGCAACGAATCGCATTCTCGCCCCACCGGGCGAGGCACCGTTGACGATCCGGATTTCACCGTTGGCCGCCCCGGCGTCGAGGCTCCCGAAGAACCGACGTCTGAAATCTGGGAAGCGTTGCCGGTCACCGACGAACAAAGACGCAACGGTTTCCGTGTAATCCCTCCGGCCAATCGTGCGCGCGTAATCTTCCGCTACGCCGATCAGAAGGATTTGCTCATTTCGGGTCTAGTCGAGGGCGGGAACGAAATCGCGCAGCATCCTGCCGTAGTGGATGTGCCCTCCGGCAGAGGTCACATCGTGCTCTTTTCCATCAATCCGGTCTATCGCGGTGAGACGCGCGGCACCTATTCCATGGTGCTCAACACCATTCTCAACTTCGACAGCCTGGACGCTGGCCGCAAGCTCGCCGAAAAATAGCCAGCTGCTCCAGTTCGCATTTCTCGCAAGCGTCGAGGCCGCCGGCGGCTCTTCGTAGGGCCCGCCTTCTTAGGCGGTCCGCTCTTGTTCGGGGTTCGGCAAATGAACCCACTGGCAGTTTTGGCCAGTTGGAGTACAATCCCGCCCATTATGGCCAAGCGCAAAGCAAAGCGGTCCGCGCCCAGACGCTCCGGCAAGAAGCGAGCCTCACGCAAAACACGCTCCAGCAAGAACGAGAAGCTCCCAAAGGACGCCGTCACGCTCATCGTCATCCTGCGTGCCCGCGAAAGCCAGGAAACTCTGCTGGAGGCGGAACTGCGAGCTCTGGTCAGTCCCACGCGTAAGGAAAACGGCTGTCTTCGCTACGATTTACACCGTTCCGTTGACGCGCCCGGCGCGCTCCTCCTCCACGAAGTTTGGGCCACTCGCGAGGCTCACACTGAGCACACACACTCCCCGCATTTTCTCCGTTGGAACGCGCGCAAAGACTCGCTGCTCGCCTCTCGCGAAGCCTACTTCTGGAAACAAATCGTTTAAGCTCGTGTGCAATTCTAGCTTTCTGGCGAGGCGAGAAAATATCCAGGTCGCGCGCGGACCTTGAGATTTTTTGCATCGTTACGCATCACATTCACTTTAATTTCATGATAGCCGGGAGCGTCTCTGCCGGTCGGCGTGTAGCTGATGGTGTACTGCGAATGCAGCTCGCCGCCGATTTCATCGATAGCTTTTTCGATAGAGCGATCCTTGAACGTAGCAAGGTGCGAGCCGCCGGTAGCCGTAGCGGCGACTTCCAGCGCGTGGTCCTTCACTTGATCGTGAATGTGCTGCACGGCCCAGACAGCCGCGGCCATCAAATCGATATTGCCGTAGCGGTTTTCCTCGCTGGTGGGTGTCTGTACAGTCCCAGGCAGCGGCGGAAGTGGGAATGTGCCCGGTGGCGTGACTTTCGGTCGCGTGTCCTTCGGCGGAGCCTGCAGCTCAGCGCGAGTCGTGGAGAGTCCCACGCTGTAAATCGTCACGTTGGCCAGTTGCGCCTGCCGCAACACTTCCCCGAGCTTTGCTTCGCTTCCGACATCGGTGGCCTCGGCCAGAATCATCAGCACGCGGCGTCGCCCAGGGTTATCGGCAGTCGCCTGCGGGCGCCCGGAGAGCATTTCCACGCCGACGGCCATGGCCTCGTAGAGTCTTGATCCCGACGTCCCTTCTGCCAGATGCGCGATAGTGCCTTCGATCGAGTCTCCGTTAGTGGTGAAATCCTGCAACTTGTCGACCCCATCGTTGAAGCCTACCACGGCGGCTTCGCCCGTCGATCCCATCACCGTTTGCGTGAACAAAATCCCGGTTTTGCGCATTTGCGGCAAGAGGGGCCCAATGCGCGAGCTCGTCTCGATCAAAATCACCAGGGAGATGGGATCGCCGCCCAGATCGAAGTGCGAAATCTGCTGAACAACTCCGTTATCCGTAACCTTAAAATTCACGGCTTCCAGGTCGTGAACCATGTCGCCACGGGAATTGCGCACCGTCACCGGGGTGTTCACCAGCGCGACCCGCACCTTAACTTGGGCTTGCGTGTTTTTGGGGGGCAACTGGATTTCCACGCCGGGTTTAGGAGGGAGCGGACCTGACGATGACTGTCCCCAGGCGAATACGACCATGAACGCCGCCAAGAGCCCCAAACTCACAAATCTGCCTGCAATCCGCGCCATTTCGATCACCTGACAGCTCAGGACGAGGTCCGTGCCACCGCCTGAGTGTACTTGATTCGACGCACCTCCAGCGGAAGACGTTGCCGCCAGCGCCTGCGATTCCTACAATCAATGTTTCACTAGAGTGGAGAGAAGACCCATGCCTGACGGCCAAAAACTGAAACCCCAGCACGCACCGAAAGCGCCTCACGAAGACCCAAAATTTCTGGACAGCACGCCGGCCCGGCCGATCCGCATCCTCGGCGAATACCTCCACCCGCTGGTGCAGCTCAAGAGAGAAGGGATCGTCGACACCATCGTGATGTTCGGCTCGGCGCGCATCGAATCGCACGAGACCGCGCAGGCGCGCGTCACGCGGCTGAAAAAAGAGAAGACCTCAAAGATGTCCGCGGTCAAATTGACCAAGCATCGCGCGGCCGTGCGTCACGCGAAGAGCCTCCTGGAAATGTCTCGCTACTACGAAGAAGCGCGACAGCTTTCTCACAAGCTGACCACCTGGTCGCTCACGCTGGGCCCCCGGCCGCGGCGCTTCGTGGTCTGTTCCGGCGGCGGGCCGGGAATCATGGAAGCCGCCAATCGCGGAGCGTATGAAGCCGGCGGCAAATCCGTCGGCCTTTCGATCGAACTTCCTCATGAACAATTTGCAAATCCCTACATCAGCCCCGAGCTGAGCTTCAATTTCAAATACTTTTTCATGCGCAAATTGTGGTTCGCGCAAATCGCCAAAGCGCTGATCGTTTTTCCCGGCGGCTTCGGCACCATGGACGAGCTTTGGGAAATGCTGACGCTCCTGCAAACTGGAAAGCTTGCCAAGCAGAACATCATCCTGATTTACGGCCGCAAGTATTGGGATGAAGTGCTGAACTGGAAAGCCATGGTGCGCTGGGGCACTATCGACGAGGCCGAATACAAAATGCTCCAATTCGCCGATACCGTGGACGAAGCCTTTGACCACATCCGCGCTGGGCTGGAGAAATACCACATGGATGTCGACCCGTTTTTACAGGCCTACTAACTGCGACTCTCTCTTAAGCCATTCATTTACATGTGTTTATGGAGTGGTCCGCCGTTTGCTACATTCTCTCCGCAAGCGTGTTCTATGAAACAGCACTCCCCCATCCCAGTCGGGGATACTTAGGGAGGATGGAGGAAACATGACGTTTCATTTTGGAGAGAAGAACTTTTTCAGAAGGACGATACTCACGGCGGCGGCAATTCTCGGCATGCTGGCATTCGCCGGAGCACCCCGGGCATCCGCCGAGAGCTACGATGCTTGCCAGCGGCGTATCGCCAAGGCAGACCACCGACTGCACGAAGCTGTGGAGCACCACGGCTGGGACAGCCGGCAAGCCGAACGTGCACGCCACGATTTGCACGAGGCGCGGGAACGCTGCTGGAATGAGCGCCATCGTTGGTGGGACGAAGACGGCCACCGCTGGCATTCCGATCGCGATTGGGATGACCACGACCACGATCGCCACTAATTCATGAACGTGTTTTTCCACGCGCCCCGATTCATTCGGGGCGCTTTTTTTTAGCAATGCGAATGAATTTAGTGCGAACTCACCAGCTGCTCATCGGAAAATACAGCTTCGAAGCGGCGAGTTTCATCCTGATCGTGCAGCATCACGATCGGAACCACGCGCAAGTATTGCTTGCACGCATGGCACTGCGTCACTTCTCCCTGCAAATCCTGCAGGAATCCATCCGTGAAATGATACAAAGTGCGTTCGCGCCGGGCATTTTTCTGGTCGCGCGCTCCACAGTGCGGACAGATGAATTCCACCGTGTCCTGCTGCGGATCGCGGTCCAGAGCAGCCCAGCCGGTGCGGCGCACACCTACTGTTTCCAGATTGTGCCGGTCCATCGGGGCATCCTCCTCAGATCCACGTCCACCGAAAATAAGATGCGCCAGACGAGCTCCCGGATACGGCCTCTGTAATTTATTCATTCTAAATACGTTATTTCGTGTTTGGGAGCGAGGGGTGCCTGTTTCACCCACCGAAATCGTCCATTGAGTGAACCCCCGGGAACTTGTCTGCACCCTTGGTGTCCAACGCAGTGAGGACGCGCGCAACCTCACATCCCTGCGAGCGCGGCGCCGGTCTCCTGGAGATCTAGAGCAACCCCCAGGAAATCGGCGCCGCAAAATTTTCTGAACTTACGTTCTTCACGATCAGAGAGCGGCAGAAACTCGCAGAAAAAAATCTGGAGGTGTGAGATGTCGCCCGAGCCCCGAAGTGTTTCTGAAGCAAGCCCCAAAGAAAGTCTTGGATCGTTAAGTGGATGCCTGGTGGACGGCGATGCCGAACAACGCAATCGTCAACGCCGCGTGAAGCGCCACGCCCTGGCCATTTCCGTTTTCTTGCAAAGCGCGGTTCTTGCCGTGCTCATCCTCGTGCCGCTGTTTAGCAAAGCCGAGCGCATCAGCCTCACCATCGTCACTCCGATGGTGCCGTACGGACATCCCAGTAACCATCCGCACGGCAACGCGAGGACCACCAATTCCCGGCAACGCATTCGGGATTCACGATTTACGTTTCATCCGCCAACAAACAGCGTAAACCACAATCACATTGAGGATCCGGACCCGGGTGAACCGACAGTGGAATTCGATCCGAACGGGAATGGCCGGAAGGGCGGTCCAGACTGCCCGGGGTGCGTGGACATTGGCGGGAGGGAAACCGGTCCGCGTCCACCCCAGCCTGTGATTGAAACTCCCTCAAGGCCAGCAGTAATTCGTATGACGACGATTGATCCCGCGATGCTAAAACACCGCGTCGAGCCTGTATATCCGAAGCTTGCGCAGCAGATTCACAAGGAAGGCCGGGTAGAGTTACGGGCCATTATCGGCACCGACGGCACCATCCGATCTTTGCAGATCGTCTCGGGTGATCCGCTCTTCTACATTTCGGCGAGAGAAGCAGTCGAGCAATGGCTGTACAAGCCGACCGTACTGAACGGCAAGCCCGTCGAGATTGACACGTTCATCACCGTCGTCTACGTCATGCAGCATTGAAACTCACGCCCGATGGTGCAAGGGGCCGCGTCTGCCTTGAACGCGGCCCCTCTGCCTGCACCGGGCAACCGATACTGAGCCTGCCCGCCGTGGCGGGTGTTTCCGCCGGAAGAATTATTTGAAGTGGAAAACGATTCCGGCGGAAACGCGCAGATTGTTCTGCGTTTGCGTGTTTCCGTTGGTGACTTCCGGCAAATGCGTCAACAGATAGTCGAACTGCAACGGCCGGATCGAGAAACGATCCCGCACGTTCCAGTCAACGCCGCCGCCGAAAGCCGTTGCTAGCGCCGTGTGAGAATTGGTTGTAGCAAACACGCCCGAACCCGCGCGCGTCCCACCGACCAAAACATGCCCAAAGGGCGTGATCCGGCGATATTTTCGGTAGCTGATCTGCGGACCAAACATATACGTAAGTATGTGGTTGTCCACGTTCACGCCGTTCACTCTGCCCACGTCATAGCCTCCGAAATCGGCGACCGCACTCAGCCAATCCCGAAAATTATAGGCCGCCGTAGCGCTGCCACCGTTGAGACTGAAACCGCTCGATCCCGAAGTGGCAGGATTGGCGCGAAAATAAGAGTAGCTGGCGGACACATCAATCTTCGGCAGCTCCTGCGCCCTGGTTGACAGTCCAAGTCCAAAAACCGCCGAAAGAACAAGCAAAGACACCACTATTCTCAGCTTCATATATAAAGCCTCCGCATTGATTAGATTTTGCTCGTGGGCCAGGGAACGACCTATACAACCCCCGAGTTTTGGCGGCATGCCCAAGGCAGGTAGGCACTACTCCGCACTTTTTTCTCGTTTGGAATTCAGATGCTGCGCGGGAACCCGAGGTTGCAAATCCAGCGAAATATTAGGCGGGTAGTTTTGTAACCTAAGACAGCCGGTGATTCACAAGGCTGCTCTATTTGGGATTGGATTTTGTTGATCCGCGGAACTAAACCAATTCGTCCAAACTCGGCTTCCAACTCTGCTGGATTCGCGCAATCTACAAAATGAATCAGATGCTGACTCTTGATGATGTCACCCTAATTGTCATTGTTGTTCTTCTTGGCCAGCTCCAAAGTCGTTTGCAGAGAATTTGCGACTTGATACGAGTTATTGGTGGGGACGACTCCCGTCTCAGACCCGCGCATCGTCGCTAAGGTAGATCGTCCGAGTGGATGAGAATAGACCCGTCCACTTCGGTGTCGCCAGCATTATATTGACGCCGTACCTCCTGCTCGATGGCCTGGCGGTTCGCTCTGAACACCTCGAGTTTATCTTTACCGTCTCCCTGGAAGTGATCGTCCAGGGCTTCCCTGGTGATGGCGCACCGCACCCACGCTTCGCCATCTCGCCCGTAGAAAAGAACAATGTCGCGCTCGAAGACAAAACTCTCTTTGGGCTCAGGAAATGTCAGGTCGTGCCGCTCCAGGTGCCACTGCACGCGGCGGACGATAAAGGTTGTGAACGGATGGATGTCCATCTCGATGCTGGCGCGGTCCAGGGCGCTCAGATAAGACTTGCGATCCCTGATGCGAATCACCGTCCAAGGATAGCCGCCCGAAGCCAGCATGACATTCATCAGAAAGCGCGCCATGCGGCCGTTCCCATCCGAGTACGGGTGGATATAGCCGAAAAGCCAGTGTCCCACCACCGCGCGCACCGAAGCCTCGGGTTCTTTTTCCAGAAGGTCGAAGAAAGCCGGCATGGCGTCGCGCACCGCCTCCCACCTCGGCGGAACGTAGCGGGACCCGCGCAGATACACGGGTGTGTTCCTGTATCCGGCCAATGTCCCCGCTTCGAGCAGGCCGGCTGTGACGGAGGGCTGGAACAATTCGCGATACCAGTCATTGTGCACAGCGCGTGAGAGCGTGGCGGGGCTCTCACCGGCGATCACTTTCTCTACTCCTTTCTTCACCAACTGGAACGCTTGCCAGTATCCCCGCGCCGCCAGGGCATCGCGATTTCTGCGATCGCCGGCGTCATGCTCGGGGTCCCAGCCGCCCTGCCGCACTTTCTCAACCAGGGCAGGCGTGACGGAGTACCCTTCAATGGACAACGAGTGGTAGGCATCGGTCCGATAGATTTCGTTGACGTCGCGAAGATACTCTTCATTGTTTGTTGGAAGTCCCGGCGCTTTGGGGAACACCGCGATGACCTTGCCACGCATCGATTCCCAAAGCATCTCAATGCGAGCCACGATCGGGGCGGCCGGACGGCGCGCCCTGCCGAAGATGTGTCCGGCTTCAAATGGACTGCTCTCTCGCACATCGTATCCGGCGCCTTTCATTGCGCGGACAATCTCGTCCGCGAAGTCGCCGCGCCCGGTTTGGCGGAAGGCTTTGGCAAGATAACCTGCTTTCGCGGAATGGCCGCCGTTCAGGAGAAGCCGAAGCAGGTCCGAGGCGTCAGCAAGGCTCGCCATCACCACTTGCGCCTCGACGGGAAACAGCTGAAAAAATGATTCCGGCACGCCTACCAACGCCGCCGCTGGCGAAAACAGACGCAATCCGTCCCTCACGATGAGTGCCGCGGTCGCGGGCATCTCTGCAACTTTTAGATCGTAAAGCGTTGTGCCGAACAAAAGCTTGATATCGTTATTCATCGCTTTAGGACTGTGCACAACCAGTTGATCCGGGATCACCGTTCTCTCGCCGTGCAATAAGAGGGACTGCTCCGGCGACAGATGCCATTGTTCTCCAAAGCGCTCGTCGCAGTAGCGTGCGCAGAATTCCCAGAACGTCGCATGCCAGGGTGTGCTCTCGCCGGCCTGTGCGTCGGGGCTTGAAGAGATCAGCCAACCCTTCATGACTTCTTGCAGGAAGCCGTTCTCCACCAGGCGTTCGCGGTGAACCCGGCTCAGGTCGTCGGACCGGAACACACGTTGGTTGCCTTGCTGGAGTGCCTCGAGCTCGGCGAGGGATTCAGCCAGTTTTTCGTTTGGCGAGGGCATGAAGCCTCCTATCCGGGTCATTACAAGTTTATTATGGTAGGTAAATGCAAGTATATGATGCTGCGTGCTTACAAGTCAACCATGCTGCATAAATACAAGTATATTGTGTTGTGTAATTACAAGTCAACTGTGCTGTGTTAGTGCAAGCATATTATGCTTACGAGTGAGCTAAACCTATTTATGTTCAATGAGTTGGCGGGTGGGCCACAGATGAGCGATGAGGCAGGACGGCTGGCTGGCTGGCTGGTTCGCGGGCGCCCCATACGCGGGGTTGCGTGTGGGGTTGTTGACTCTTGCGTTTACAAGATCGGCTCGCCCGAGTCACGCACGATAGATTCTCTCGTGGCGTCGCGCAAGCGAATCAGTTCATGCCAGCCTGAAGATTCGGCACGCTCGCTCCCGTCGCCTGTCAATTGCGGATAGATCGGCGGATGAAGCGTGATGGTCACGTCCGTCGGGCGCGGCAAATATGTCCCATCGCGCAAAAACCGGCGTGTCCCCGCAAGTGACACAGGAATGATTGGCACGCCTGTCGCGACGGCAGCCTTAAATGCACCAAGCTGGAACGGGCGCACGCCATCCTCTCGCGTGAAGGTGCCTTCCGGAAAAACAAACACGGACTCTCCATGGCGCAAAAATTCTTCCATCTCCTGCGCTTGGCGCAAACGCGATTCCGGATCGGTGCGGTCAAATTTCAGGTGCCCCATCTGCTTCAAGAAAGTGCCGATGAAGGGCATCCTGCCGACTTCCATTTTCGCAACAAAACGGTAAGTTACGCCCAGCCCCAGCATCAGCGGCAAAACGTCGAAATAACTCGTGTGATTCGAAGCGTAAATCTTTGCGCCTGGCGTTTCCATATACTCCTTGCCGGCGACGCGCACCTTGCATCCGATCACCGCGAACAAGATCTTCAGCGCGGAGGAGGTGAAACGTCCGGCTTTCTTGTGATCCTTGATGAATTGCACCATCACCCACGTGGGAACAATCCAAAGAAAAAACACCACGCCGAAATACAGGCCGTACAGAATCTCGAGGCCGCGTTTGATCCCCCTAAGAATTTCGCGGCTGGCATTGCGCCACATACTGGTCGTTCCCAGTCTCGCGATTTGCAGCCAGGCCGGAGCGCGGGGGGCGGAAAGAGTGCCCGCTAAATAGAGTTGCTTGGTTTCTTCGCGCCGCAATTTTCCGCTGGACGTTTTCGGAATGCTCCCCGGCGGGATCAACTCCACACGATCCGGCGGAAGCCCCAATCCCCGCGACACCAGTTCGGTGACTGCCGAAGCCAGAGCCGCACGCCGCGCCGCATCGCGTTCGCGCGTCTCCGCCACCACCACCAATTTTTCCGTGCCAGCGCCTTCGTCCGTCAAGCCGAACGCGACGATGCATCCTTTGCGAATTCCCTCGGCGCGCGCTGCAAGTTCCTCGACTTCGTGCGGATACAAATTGCGCCCGCCCTTGATGATGATGTCCTTCACGCGCCCCGTAACGTAGATTTCGCCATCGGCGCGGTACGCGCGGTCGCCGGAGTTCAGCCAAGCGTATTCGTCCGGGGCCGTGGCTGGGCCACGCGGCAGCAGCGCTTCGGTCGCGTTGGGATTTTGGTAATACCCGGAAGTGGCCGAGGGGCCGCGGAACCACAAGAATCCTTCCGTGCGGTCCGCAACTTCGTCGCCCCGTTCATCCACGATGCGAACTTCATGCCGCGGCAGCGCTGCTCCGGAAGAAACAAATGCGATTGCCGTTTCGTCCTTGACAGCAGCGGGCACCGCACGTCCCTGCGCCGTAAACGCCTCGCGTTCGACGCGATCAACCAGGGGGCCGCGATTCAATGGCGGGATGGTGACTCCAAGAGCAGCTTCCGCCAGACCGTAAACGGGAAGCTGCGCTTCGCGGCGGAATCCGTAACTTGCAAATCGTTCCGCAAATCGCTCCAGTGTCTCTGGATTCACCGGCTCTGCGCCATTCAGCGCCGCGCGCCAGGAGCTGAGGTCCACGCCCTGAATGTCCTTGTCCGCGATCTTGCGCACGCAAAGTTCGTAAGCAAAATTCGGCGCCGCCGCAATCGTCCCGCGATGTTTATGAAACGCCTGCAGCCAGCGCTCCGGCCGCGTCAAGAAAGCCAGCGGCGACATCACCACCAGGGGCGTTCCAAAATGCAGTAGCGTAAGCCAAGCGCCAATCAAACCCATATCGTGATACAGCGGCAGCCAGCTGATGCCGACGTCGTCCGGCCCGAGTTGCACCGCCTCGCCAATCGCGCGCATGTTGGCCAGCAGATTCGCATGCGTCAGCATCACGCCTTTGGGATCGCCCGTCGAACCAGATGTGTACTGTAGCAGCGCGAGGTCACTTCCCTGGCGCGCCCGGCTTCCAGTGACACACAGCGGGGACGCGCCCGGCGATGGAGGCGGAGCTTTGTCCGCCGCATCAATCAACTTCTCCGCGTCCACGACTCCTGTAAGCGAGCGCACGCGCGGCCGCAACAATTTGGCCACCGCTTCCGCGCGGCGAAACGTCAGCAGCAGGCAAACTTCCGCGTTGTTCAGAATCGCCGATTGCCGCGCCGCGTATTCCTCAATGCGGTCCGCGCGAAACGGCGGATAGATGGGAACCGGAATCGCTCCCGCGAGCAGAATCCCCGCATAAGACACGAAGAAAGCCCGCGAAGTCGGCAGCATCAGCGCCACGCGCCCGCCTGCAGGCACTCCACGCCGAGCCAACTCCGCCGCGCACCGGTTCCCGGCGACGTACACTTCGCCGAAGGTGAGTGTTGAGCTGCGCTCACCCGCGTCACTTTCCTCGGTGATCAAAAGATGATTTCGTTCAGCGTCGTGTGTCGCGCGATACCGCAGCACATCGATGAGCGTCTCCGCTGCGAAAACGCCCGCGTCCGCGGCCGCGCGGTGCAACTTCTGCACCGTCACCGAAGCCCGTAACGCCGAGGCGGCTTCCTCGACTTGCCCATTCGTTCCTGGGGCGCTCAAAATCGCGCGCGTCAAATCTTCCGGCGTGTTGGCCTCCGAAGCCACGCGATCCGGCAGGCGCAATTCGAATGCCGTCTCCAGGCGTGCCAGAAGTTCCACACGCTCCAGGCTGCCAAGTCCCAATTCGCGATCAAGTTGCGAGTTGGCATTGAGCATCGGCAAGGCGCCTTGGCTGCCCAGTTCATCCAGCAAGCCGCGGATGATTTCCAGCACGCGTTCGCGCACGTTCGAACGGTCGAGTTGGGCGGCGGGTGTTGCCAAAGGACTCACGAAGGAATTCGTTTTCTGCCGCGAGAGGCTACCACGCCAAATCGCGGATTACTATCTTCGAGCCATTCGAATCGGCCGCAAAAATCGCTTGCTAGGCGCTCTTCTTCGCAACCTGCGCCGATGAAAAACCTTTCGGCATCAGGAGCATTCGAATGCCGGCTCTAGGCGCTTTTCTTGGCGGCTTGCCCTTGCGAAAAGGCCTTCGGCATCAGCGTGGTCGAGAGGTCGACTCCGGAAAGATCCGCGCCCGTCAAATCCGTTTCTCTCAAAATAGCCACGCCCATGTCGGCTCCGGAAAATCTAGCGCCATTCACGTTGGCTAGCCGCAAATTTACGTTTCGCAAACGGGCGCGCTGAAAATTCACGTTCGAAAGATCACAACGAAAAAATTCCACCCCGCTGGCCTGCGCTTCCGTCAAGTCCGCACCCGGAAGTATCGCTTCCGTCATGTCAGTATTTCTCAAATCGGCCTTGTGCAAATTTGCACCCGAAAGGTCGGCGCCCGGAAGCTTCGCTTTTCTCAGGTCCGATCCTTCGAAGCTGGCATTGCGGAGGATTGCCCCGCTCAAATTTTCTCCGCTCAGATCCGCGTTCGAAAGGTCCGCCCCGGTCAGGTCGGCTCGCGTGCCTCCGTCTTTGCCGCTGAAAAAGCGCTCGTGCGCTTCCAGGATTTCCACCAACGATTTTCCATGGTGCTTGATACTTTTTGGTTTTCTCAGTCCCATATCCTGTCCGCCATCGAAGACAACATGCCATAGTTTACTCGATGTAGCGGTCACGCGGAACACTGCAAAGTCAGACCGTGGGCGGCATCGGGGGAACAGCCTGCGCCGGCGCGGCTTGCGCCCGCAGCGAATTGACCACCGCCTGCGTGACGTCTTTGCCACCGCGCGAATTATTGTAAACGGATTGAATGGTATAAATCGGCCCCCACGGGATTCCCCACCAGCCGGCAACCAGCGATAGCAAGGTGAACGGCAGGCCTTTTACCACGGCATTTTCACCCTGCCGCAAAAAGTAAATATCCGAAGGCCGCCGGAACGTGAGCACCACCACAGAGATACAATACTGGAACAGCACAAACTTCGCACCGCGCTGGATTTCAAAGTCCAGCTCGCCATGCTTCATCCCTTCGATACCGCGGATCTTGGTCGCCATGATTACGGAAGCCTCGGCTGTGAAAGTCCAGGCTGCGCAGCTTGTTGCATCTGTGCGAACTCGCGTGATGCCGAGTAGCCCTGCCAGATCATCCACAAGGCGTACGCATGAACAGCGGCATCCAGCCACATGCTGAAAAGCACAAGCAACACGCCATCGAGCGCGTAGGCAATCATTCCTCCCAGGAACGCTCCCTGCGAACCCGTCTTTGCCCACCGTGAGCAGAGGATCAGCATGAGAATAAAAAGGCCGTCGACGATGATCATTACGATCGTTCCACCCTGTCCCATCTTGTGCGCTACGGCATCCACCACTTGAGTAATGCCCAGGCCAAAGATGAAGCGGATCTTGGCGTCGAAAATTTGCAGGACAGCATTTACTCCGGAGAGCAGCCCGATGGTCAGAAACCATCCCGCGCCGCGCTGCATGCGCAGGATAATCGCAGCATTAGGATCCGTCGCCGCAGACGGCGCCGATGTATTTGCGGGAATACCTCCTGGACTTAGTGACATGATTTCTCCAAGTCTTGCGGGCGGAATGTTGAAACACCAGATGTTGTATTGCTACGCGAAGCAAATAGCGCCGTCAAGTGAGAATTTGCGGGCGGCTGCCAGCTGCGCACTTTCATACGAGCCTCCCCGGGTGTGATAGTGTGGGGCCAGTAGTCTCTGATGCCCGGACCCGGACTGGTCGTGTGGCGCGAAGCTTGTTGCAAAACTCGCGTTTCGGGCGGAGTTTCGAATGCCCATTTCGGGGCACAATCAGAAGAACTCTCTATGCCACCGTATGACCTTTTCGCGAAGACACGCGCTCTTAGTTTTGTTTAGCCTCTTCTCCATGTCCCCGTCTAAAACCCTCGCCCAGGAACAGCACGAAGACGAAATCGTCGCCAACCTCGCTGGCGGCCGAGCCATCGTTCACGTCGCGAAGGATGTCATCATCTTCGCAGCCATCGATCAGCCCGTAGAGCGGAACTCTATTCCACCGCGCGTGGTGAATCTCGATGCAACGCACATCGGCGTCCTCTTTGGCGCTTCGGAATGGCGCATTCCCGCCGACCCCAAGCCCATTCGGCTAGACCGTGATTTTCAGCGTGTCGCCCGGGCCGACCCCCGTTACCAGGCGGCTCCGGGAGAGGGTGAAACGGACTTGGAGACTATCGGTATCGCTTTTCTGGAAAAACTTCGCCCTCTCGTTAGCCAACTCCACCACAAACTTGATTTCTCCCCCGAAGAACCGATCTTTCAGATTGTGATGATTGGCTATGCCCCCAATGACTACGGCCCTGAAGTCTGGGTCGTGGAATATCGCATGGAACAGGAGCAAATTGCCACGCGTGGCGACTATTGGCAGACGCGTATTCAGAGGCCGCGCTTCACGCAGCTCTATCCGCCGGAAAAACATGCTCCTCGTATCATTGTGGAAAGCCGCTACCCTCCAAATGCGAAAGGGCCCACATTGACAGAGCTGATTCAGGGCAACGACCCGCACATTACACATCTCGCCTCTGGAGAACCACGCTTCGCCAAAGTTCTGGATAATCTCTATCGAGGCCAGGCGCAAAAAGCAGCAGCTATTGATTCGGCCGATTTCATGCGCGCTGTGCTGCCGCTGATCACTGGCGGGGGAACTTTTGTTCTGGGCACCATGGACGAACACCATGGTTTCGAATGGATGGTGCCGCCGGAAGAGCCGGTGGAAAAAGTTCAGGAAGACAAGAACCGTCCGCCTGATGCGCCCACGCTCCGGCGGACTCCCAAGCCTTAAATCTTGGCATTGGGTCAGTTTCCGGCTAGCCCGTCAGAACGAAGCCCGGGCATTTCAGAGGCAGCAAGGTTTACCCTTACTTGCTTCCCATCCTTCTCGCACAATCACCGGCAACAACTCGGACATAAAGGCGCGCGTCGAAAACGGCTAGCTCAAGAAACGCCTTGAGAGTTCGACGCGGATGTGAACGGCAGCTCAGGGTAGCTTGTCGAAAAAGAGATAAACGGCGGCAATCCGGCCGTCCCGGGCAACGATGAAATCAGTC